>DASZQN010000107.1:0-28684 GCA_035549635.1 Opitutaceae bacterium | reverse complement strand
AGTAGAGGAGGTGTTTGAGCACTACAAGCCAACAGTGCCTAGATCCCGGCGTAGACGAGGAACAGCAGCATCAGGCCGAGGCTCGCCGGCCAGAACCAGCGGCGCTCCCCTTTTCCGCGACTGCACCAGCAGCCGATCAGCAGCCCGAACGCGAGGATCTCGGGAAGGGACACCTGGATTCCGCGGGTCGTGCCGCGGTACCAGGCCTCGCTGAAGAAATTCACATCGAGCCGCTCGACCGTCACGGACAGCGCGGCCATGAGGAAAAACAGGATGTCGCGCGCCCGCGACGACCAGCTCGCCGCCATCGCGCAGGCGAGGCCAAGCACGGGAATCAGGACGAGGGCGAGCGCATGGGTTGGAGTCACGGGGAAGATCGCGGTTCGGGTCAGCGCGTGGCGCGCAGCAGGATGTTGGTCGGAATGAAGAGATCGCGCAGCGGACGGCCGATTCCGCAGGTCCGCAGCCGGAGTTCGCGGAAGCCCGCCTTCTCGGCGAGGCGGGAGAGCGTGCGCCGGGTGAAGAAACGCAGGTGGGGATTGGAGGGCGCGAAGTGCTCGTCCCACTTGAAGAGCGCGATCAGCACGTTCTTCAGCCCGCCGTGGTACGGGACCGTCGCCAGCAGCCGTCCGCCCGGGCGCAGCACGCGATGCATTTCCTTCAGGGCGAAACCGGGATCGAACAGGTGCTCGAGGACCTCCGAGCACCACACGACGGCGAACTCCCCGTCCGCGAACGGCAGCGGCTCCGCCAGGTCGTGCTGGCGGAAGCGGATGGCGGGAAAGAGCGCGGAGTTCTTCGCGATTTGCCCCGCGGACAGGTCGATCGCCGTGACCGCCTTCGAATAACGGGCGAGGTCCTTGGTGAAGGCCGCGTCGCCGCAGCCGACCTCGAGGATCGGGGCGTCCGGCGGCAAATCGGCCAGCTCGGACTTCATCCAGCGCCGGAAATTCGGGGCGTAGCCCTGCTCCGCGCCGGAGTACACCTTCTGGCCGACCGCCCAGTAGGTCTCGTAGTAGCTTTGGACCGGAGGAACTTCGCTGCTCATCGGGAATGGGGCGCGGCGGGATTGGCCGTCAGCAGCGCCGCCGCGGGGGCCTGCCTCCCGGTCTTCGGCCAGAACGGCGCAATACCGCGGCGGAGGAAGCGCGCCGCCCGCCAGGAGGCGATGAGGGTGACGGCGAAGCCCGCGAGCGCCGCCGGCAGATGCGCGAGCCGGCGGCGGCCGCGGAGAGCGCGGTAACGGCGCCAGCGGAAACCGAGGAGTCCCGGGAACAGCTGCCAGAAATGCCGCACGCGGGCCATGTGCGCCGCGATCAGCTTCTTCAGCCAGTCCGGGTCGCGCGCCTCGTTGGCGCGGATCGTCGCGGCGAGGTTCGCCCGGTCCTCCTCGGGCAGCGTCCTCAGGTAGTTGAAGATCACCTCGAGCGTGGTCTGGCCGATCATCTGGCGCTTCTGGTTGTTCAGGATGTCCCTCACCGACAGGTAGGGCTCGTAGAGGTGCGTGGCCTCGCGCACGGAGACGACCTTCGTCGCGTCCAGCGGCTCCCGGAAAAAATCGGTGCAGATGATCGCCTTGAAGAAACCGTCGTCCGTCGCCCCGAGGTCCCGCGGCAGGTAGAGGTTGCGCGCGATTCCGGCCCGGAGGCAGTACATCATCCCGTTCAGCCGGCCCGGGATCCCGCCGGTCATGTCCGAGGTGGCGAGCGAGAGGCGCTCGCGCAGGGACGGCCGGTCCTTCCCCGCGATCGTCTTGCAGGGCCAGTCCGACGCGCCGCCGAGGTGCGGGTCATGCTCGAGCGCTGACAGCACCAGCTGCACGGTGTGGACGCGGTTGAAGACGATGTCGGCGTCCATCAGGCAGATGAAGCGGGCCTCGCGCGCCGAGAACTCGTGGACGAACAGGTTCCATGCGTGGTTCCGTCCCGGCTCGCGAATGTCGGCCACGCGCGCGGTGAGGCCGCGGCGCGCCGGATGCTCCCGCTCCGCCCGCGCGCAGCGCGCGGCGGCGACCGCCACGGTGCGGTCGGTGCAGCCGTTCGCGAGGCAGACCACCTCGCACCGCTCCCCGCGCGCCGCGAGGAAGGCGAAGATCGACTGCGCGAACAGCGAGTCGAGCATCGGGCCGATCGTGTCCTCCTCGTTCCACGCCATCACGCCGATCGACAGGGCGACGGGAAAATCCTGCGGCGGAACGCTCGGGCGGGTGCTCATTGGGTGCCCGGTATAGTAAGCACCCGCCGCCGGAATAGGGATCGGGTTTGGACCTCCCTCCCCGGCGGTACTCACCCCATTGCCCCTGATGCCGCAAGTCGTTAGGATCGGGGGATGGAAGCGCCTCCCGCCAGCATCGTCCTCCGCTCGTTCAACGAGGCGTGGGCCCTGCGCGAGACGCTGCCGGCAATCGCGGCGCAGCAGCACCGCGACTGGGAGCTGATCGTGTTCGACTCCGGATCGACGGATGGCTCCGTGGACCTGATCCGGCGGGCGCGGCCGAGGCATTTCGTGCAGCTCAAGCCGCATGAGTACCGGCCCGGCCGCGTGCTGAACCGCGGCATGGAGCTGGCCGCGCACGAACGCGTCATCTTCCTCAACGCCGACGCCACCCCGCAGGGCTCCGGCTGGCTCGGGCCGCTGGTGCGGGCGCTCGCCGATCCGAAGGTCGCGGCGGTCTTCGGCCGGCAGGTCCCGCGCCCGGATTGCGTCGCGCCGTTCGCGCGCGACTACGAGCGCTGCTTCGGCGAGCGCCGCGAGTCGGCGCGGTGGGAGCATTTCTTCAGCATGGTCAGCAGCGGGCTGCGCCGGGACGCGTGGGCCCGCCGCGGCTTCCGCGAGACGATGCAGTACTCCGAGGACGACGAGTACACCCGGTGGTGCCGCGCCGAGGGCTACCGCATCGCCTATTGCGCCGACTCGGTCGTGATGCACTCGCACAACTACACCCCGCGCCAGGCGTACAAGCGCAGCTTCGGGGAGGCCTGGGCGCTCGCGCACGCCTGGTCGGGCACCGCGGCGGATGTCACGGTGTGCCGCTCCCTGCTCCTCGGCTGGCTCCGCGACGCCTGGGGCGATCTCCACTACTGCCGCCGCACGGGCCGCCTGGGCCAATGGCCGCAGGCACTCCAGATCCGCTGGCAGCAGCGGCTCGGAAGGCTGCACGGCTTTCACGCGGGCTGGCGGATGCATCGGGTCGACTCGGTCCTATGAACGCTTCCGTCCCTTTCTACGGCTCATTCCCGGCGCCCCTGGCTCCGCTCTGGCACCATCTCGCTCCATGGCCCGCGGCGCCGGCGGAACGGTCGTTCACCTGCGACGGCGACCACGCCCTCGAGGGCCATCTCGAGCGGACCTGCGCGCGGGTGCTCAGCGGCGTGCGGGGACTCGTTCCGGCTGGAAGGTTCGAGGGTTTGTTCCTCGGCGGCGGCTACGGCCGCGGCGAGGGCGGCGTTCTGCGCGATCCCGGGGGCGACCGTCCCTACAACGACCTCGAATTCTACGTCGCGCTGCGCGGGAACCGCCACCTGAACGAGCTGCGCTTCCGCCGGCGCCTGGAGGTGCTCGGCGAGATCCTCACGCCGCTCGCCGACGTCGAGCTCGAGTTCAAGATCACCTCGCTTGCGGAGCTCGCCGCGCGGCCCGTGAGCATGTTCTCCTACGACCTCGTCGCCGGCCACCGCCTGCTCTGGGGCCGGCCCGAGGCACACCTGCTCGCCGGCTGCGAGCATCACCGGCGGGCGGAAAACATCCCGCTGGAGGAGGCGACGCGGCTGCTGCTGAACCGCTGCTCCGGACTGCTGTTCGCGCGCGAGCAGCTGGCGCGCGAGCCGTTCACCGCGGAGGCCGCGGATTTCGTGCGGCGCAACATCGCCAAGGCCCGGCTCGCCTGCGGCGACGCCCTGCTCGCGGCGGGCGGGTTGTACGTCTGGAGCTGCCGGGAGCGCCATCGCTGGCTCCAGCGCCTCGCGCGGACCGCGCCCTGGCCCTGGAGCGAGGATCTCGTCCGGCACCATGCGGCCGGCGTCGAGTTCAAGCTGCACCCGGAATCGGGCGGACTCCCGCGTGAGGAACTGCGCGCGAGCCTCGATGAAATCTCGGTGCTGGCGCGGGACTGCTGGCTCTGGATCGAGAGCCGGCGCCTGGGAGGCTCGTTCGCCTCCGTCCGCGCCTACGCCGCGGACGCGGCGGACAAGTGCCCCGGCTCCCCCGCCCTGCGCAACCTGGTCCTCAACCTGCGCGCGGATCGCGGCCGGCCGCGGCTCCAGCCGAATCCCCTGCGCCATCCGCGCCAGCGGCTCTTCCGCGCGCTCGCCCTGCTCCTCTGGGAGCCGGAGGCCCTGACCGATTTGACCTTGCGGCGCCGGCTGCAGCGCGACCTGCACACCCGCGCCGCCACGCTTCCCGGCATGATGCCCGCCTACCGCGCCCTCTGGGAGCGCGTGCGCTAGCCGCGCGAATCCACGTCCGCGGCAATTCGTATCGTGTAACCCAATGGGTTACACCGGCACGCAGGGCAACCCGATCCATCGCAGACGTCGGAAGGTCTCACGCGAAGCCGCAAAGCCCGCGAAGATTTTCAGGCTTCGCGGCCTTCGCGGCTTCGCGTGAGCCTGATCCCGATGGTGAAGAATCCGGTTGGCGATTTGGCCGTGGGGCGCTTGGTTGGGGGCACGATGGACGGAAAATCCTGCTGCGCCCCGATGCGCGTCCCGACTCCCGATGCCGCGCCGCCGGCCGCGGAGTTCCGCCGGGTGTACACCGGGACGACGGACGGGATGCGCCCGATCCCCGGCGGGGAGTTCCTCATGGGCACGGCCGATCCCGACGGCTGGCCCGCGGACGGCGAAGGCCCGGTGCGGGCGGTGACGCTGCAGCCGTTCCAGATCGACGCCTGCTGCGTGACCAACGAGCAGTTCAACGCCTTCGTGAATGCGAGCGGCTACAGGACCGAGGCGGAGCGCTTCGGCTGGTCCTTCGTCTTCCACCTTTTCCTCACGCGGGAGCAGCTGGCGGCGGTCACGCAGCGCGTGGTCGGCAGCGAGTGGTGGTGCCGGATCGACGGCGCGAGCTGGCGCCATCCCGAGGGCAAGGGCTCCAACATCAAGAAGCGCTGGGATCATCCCGTGGTGCACGTCTCCTGGCACGATGCGAACGCCTACGCGGCCTGGGCCGGCAAGCGCCTGCCGACCGAGGCGGAATGGGAGCGCGCCGCCCGGGGCGGGCTCGAGCAGCGGCGCTACGCGTGGGGCGACGAGCTCACGCCCGGCGGCCGGCACATGTGCAACATCTGGCAGGGCGCGTTTCCCGAGCACAACACGCTCGAGGACGGTTATCTCGGCACCGCGCCGGCGAAGAGTTTCAAGCCGAACGGCTATGGCCTCTACAACGTGGCGGGCAATGTCTGGGAGTGGTGCCACGACTGGTTCAGCCCGGACTTCCACGTCACCGGCCCGCGCGCCGATCCGGTCGGTCCGCCTGCGGGCGAGCGCAAGGTCATCCGTGGAGGCAGCTACCTCTGCCACCATTCCTACTGCAACCGCTACCGCGTGGGCGCCCGCACCCAGAACACCGCCGACAGCTCGACCGGCAACACCGGCTTCCGCTGCGTGCGGGATGTCTGAACGGGCCTCACTGAGCCGCCCTCTTGGGGAGTTCACGCGAAGCCGCGAAGATCGCGAAGGTCAATCTCGGCTTCGCGATCTTCGCGGCTTCGCGTGAGACCTGCCGTGATCGAACAGAAGCGTGCTTGGGCTCAGTGCGCTGCCAGCCGTGGCTCAAGCTTCATCACCCAACCTGCGGGATAGATCGGGACGGAGACGGCCTCGCCGCGGTCGAGCTGGGCGGCGGATTTCTCCCAGTGGAAGTCGACGACCGGCGGCATCCGGACGTAGTCCACGTTGCGGATCGCGATCACGGCGAGGAGCGCGATCGCGAGGCATCGCCGGCCCGCGGGATTGTCCAGCGCCAGGAGCAGCAGCCAGAGCGTGATCAGCAGCGGCAGGAAGAGGTAGCGCTGGCAGATCGCCGGCGAGAACAGCATGTATTCCCACCCGCGGCAGCGCATGACGGTCGCCGCCACGACCACGACCGCGACGCCCACCAGCGGCCAGCGGAAGGAGCGATGGCGCGGGGAGACCGGCAAAAGCACGAGCAGCAGAAGCCAGCCGCCGAGCGCGGCGAACTCCCAGGGCGGGAATTGGCTGCGGCTCACGAGCGGCAGATGACCGATGAGCTGTCCGCCCGTCCGGTAGCCTACGCCCGCCAGCGCCGGCAGCAGATGCGCGTGCCAGTAGCTCTCGCCGGGCGGCAGCGGCGGGTACGGGATGGAGAAATGATACTGCACCAGGCCGGCGGCGACGGCCAGGACAAGCGTGGCGATGCTCCCGGCCGTGCGCGCCCGCCACGCGCGCCAGGCGAAGAGCGGGGAAAACAGGAGCGCCCACGGCCCGGACAGCCCGAAGAGCATGACGGCGAAAAGATCGCGCGCCAGCTCGCCACCGGTGCGGGCGGGCGCGCTGAGTGCGATGAGCACGAGGATCACCGCGCCCCACCAGTGGACGTTCACCGCAAAGGCCGTGATCTCGTCCATGTTGGGCACGAGCACGACCGCCAGCGCGCAGGCATACGCGAACGGCAGCCCGACCCGTGGCGACGCCGTCTTCCAGACCGCCGCCACGACGCACGCCAGGGCACAGGTTCCGTAGAACCGCGGCGCCCACGCGGCCGGAAACCACGAGGCGGCCCCGGCGATCAGCCGCGGCGCAAGGTGCAGGTAGCCCGCGTACGGCAGGAAAACGGCCTTCCAGCCGGCGGCCCATTGGCCGGAGAAGAACACCACCGCGTCCTCCACGTACATCTGCGGCGCGATGAAAATGCTGGGGCGACGGAAAAAGGTGATGCTGAGCGCCGCGAAGCCGAGGACGAGCAGCTCGAGCCAGCGGGCCGGCGCCCTCTCCTTCTCCGCCGCGTCCAGCCGGCGGCGGCGGAACACCAGGCGGGCGATCGCGAGCCCCGCCAGCGCCAGCACGAGCGCGCCGGCGCGTTGTGCCAGGAAATTGACGGACTGCAGCTTTCGGCCGGCCGCCGACGCGTCGGGCAGCTTGACCGGACGGTCCAGCCTCAGCTCGGTGATCGCATCGTTCGCGCCTTTCGTCGGGGCGATGATGACGCTGTCGCCCACCACCTGCACGCTCCCGATCTGCTGTCGCGGGATGAAATCCGACGGCGCGAAGCGGTGCAGTACCTGGCCGTCCTCGTCGCGCAGCTCGGCGCCGGTCCAGAACGACACCTGGTCGTTGGCGGTCGGATCGAAGCGCAGCCCGTAAAGCACGCCGGCCGGCAGGTCGAACTTGAGCTCGGCCGTCTCGGGACCGACGCCGCGGCTCGACTGCTCGTCCGGGAAGATGCCATAGCCGAAATCGAAGAAGATCTGCGCCGAGTTCGGCGCCGGAGAATGCCCGGTGATCGCGAACACGTTCGGGTGCCGTCCGGCCTGAAGCACGAGCGTCGGGAACAGCGCGCTCAGGAGATTGCAGGCGAGCCCCACGACCACGACGATCAGGAGCCGGGAATAGGTGCGGCCCGCGACATCCGTGTGCTCCCGGGGGAAGGTCATGTCATTTCTCCGCCAGGAAGGCCGCAATCGGCGCGGTCGCCTTCGGGCCGGCGTCCTCCAGCACGTAGTGTCCGGCCTGCCCCATCGGCCGGAGCTGCGCCTTGGGAAAGATCTTCAGCCAGCGCCCGAGGAAATAGTAGTTGAAGCAGAAATCGCGGCCGCCCCAGACGATCAGCACCGGATGGTCGTCCAGGGTGTCGAGGTCGCGGCCGATGGTCTCGAGCGTTTCCCAGCTCGGATGCGAGCGGGTGCGCGGGATGTCGCGCACAAAGGCATCGACCGCCACGCGGTTGTCCCACGAGTCATACGGGAAAAGGTACGCCCTCTTCTCATGGCGGGTCAGCGTCCGCAGGTTCATCGCCATCCAGGTCGCCGGCCCGGCGAAGCCGTTGAGTCCGCGCACGAGCAGCGGGCCAAGGCCCGGGAGGCGGCAGAGGGCGATGCGCAGCGGGATCGGCTTCGCGGGAAAGGCCGCCGTGTTCAGCACGACCAGCCGGCCGATCATTTCCGGATGACGCGTGGCGAAACCGAAGCCGATCGCCCCGCCCCAGTCGTGGACGACGAGGTGGACGCGCTTCAGACCGAGCGAGGCGACGAGCGCCTCGATGTCGGCGATGCGCGTCGCGAGCGTGTAGGAATAGTCCTGCGGCTTGTCCGAGAGGCCCATCCCGATGTGGTCCGGCACGATGCAGCGGAGCTGCGGGGCGACGGCCGCGACGAGGTCGCGGTAGTAGAACGACCAGGTCGGGTTGCCGTGGAGCATGAGCACGGCCTCGTCGGACCGCGGGCCCTCGTCGAGATAGCTCATCCGCGCACCGCCCGGGGTGACGAACGATTGCGGCGCGAACGGATAGAGCCGCGTGAGCCAGGCGGGAAGCTGGGAGGGCGTCACCATTCGAGCGCGAGCATGAGGCAGTTGAGTCCGCTGCCGATGCCGAGCAGGCCCACCCGCCCGCCCTCCCGCACGGCGCCGGCCGCCACGGCCGCGGCCAGCGTCGCGGGCAGCGCGACCGAGCCGGTGTTGCCGAGCGTCTTGAAGGTCGAGAAGTCCTTCGCGACGTCGAGTCCGAGGGTCTCGTACAGCTTGCGGCGGTGGACGCTGCCGACCTGGTGGCAGATGAAGCGGTCGAACGAGTCGCCCGGCCAGCCGCCCGCGCCGGTGAACTCCGCCCACGTCTCTCGCGCGAGCTCCACGCCCGCGAGGAGCAGCTGCTCCGAGTCGGTCTGCATCGCGAGCGAGTCGGCCCCGTGCGTGTCGCCCAGGCAGAGCTCGCTGTGCCGCGTGGCCGCGCGCGCCACGCCGCCGAGGAGCCGGTGCGGCCGGCCCCGGACCAGCGAGCGGTGGCAGACCACGGCCGCGACCGCGCCGGAGCCGATGGTCAGGTTGGCGAAATAGGGTTTGATCTCGTTCCGGTTGAGCGGGCGCTCCAGCAGGGTCCGGAGCGTCTGCTCCACCAGGGGACGGCTGTTCTCGCCGGCGGCGACGAGCGCGCAGCGGATCTGGCCCGATTCGATCAGGCCTGCGGCCAGCGTGAGGGCGTTGAGGAAGCCGAGGCAGGCGTTGGAAACGTCGAAGATCTGCGCCGAGGCGGGCAGGCCGATCAGACGGTGGGCGAAGGAGGCCGTCGCCGGTTCCAGCATGTCGCGGCTCACCGCCGCATGGATGAAGAGCTCCACCTGCTCCGGCCGCAGCGCGGACTTCGCCAGGGCCGCGCGACCGGCCGCGGCGCTGGCGTCGGAGGGCCGCGTGCCGGCGGGCCAGACCCGGCGCTCCCGGATGCCTGTCATCAGTTCCAGGCGACCCTCGGGGAGCTTGAGCCGCTCGTAGAGCGGACGCAGCCGCTCCTCGATCGCCGCCGAGGTCAGGATCTCGTCGGGCAGCGCGGTGGCGAGGGACTCAAGGCAGGTGTGCTCGAATTTCATTCGAGAAATCTCAAATCCCAAACGTCCAAACGCCAAACTTCCAGCGGAGAATCACCTACGGCCATGCTCCGCGCTGTCATTTGGAATTTGGCCGTTTGGAGTTTGTGATTTCTGCCGGCCCGGCCGGCAGCCGCATGGCCAGTCGGATAATATCTTTGTCGAAGTAATTGGACCCGAGCCCGGCGTCGACGACCAGCGTCGTGCCGTTGATGCCGCTGCTCCGCGGGCTGAGCAGGAAAAGCGCGGCGTTCGCCACCTCGGCCGTGGCGAGGTTGCGCTTCCGGAAAGTGAGCTTCTCCGCGTAGAGGTAGCTCTCGAGGTAGCCGGGAATGCCCGCGGACGCGCTGGTCTTGAGCGGGCCGGCGCCGACGACGTTGAAGCGCACCGCCGTGTCGGTGCTGAACGATTTCGCCAGGAAGCGCGTGCAGGACTCGAGCGCGGCCTTGATCGGCCCCATGTAGCCGTAGTTGTCCGGTGTCACGAGCAGCGAGGAGATCCCGATCGTCACGACCGACGCGTCCTTCGCCAGGTGCGGCTTGAACGCGCGGGCCAGCTCGACGAGCGAGAAGGCGGAGACCGCCGTGGCCTGGAGAAAGTCCTTCCGTCCCGTCTCGTGGAACTCCTTGAAGCCTTCGCTGTAGTTGGCGAATGCGATCGAATGCACGAGGCCCGCCAGCGGCGCATGCCCGGCGGCGGCCACCTCGGCGGCGAGACGGGCCGCGGCGCCCTCCTGCTCCACGTCGCAGACGAAGACCGGGCGGCCCGCCAGCTGCGCGGCGAGCGATTTCTTCCGGTCCTCCGACCGCACGCTGTAGAGCACGCGCGCCCCCTGCTCCTCGAGCGCCTGCGCGACATGCCAGGCGACGCTTTTCCGGTTGGCGACGCCGAGGACGAGGATGTTTTTGCCCGCGAGCTGGAGGAAATCAGCCATAGGCGTAGGGGCGACCCTTGTGGACGCCCGGATTGAAAGCCGGCGGCGTCAAACGGGCGTCCGCGAGGGACGCCCCTACATGGAAGCCACGATTCATCCGGTGGGTTGGCCCTCGGGTGCCTTCCACGCGACGGAAAAATCCACCGTCAGGACGCGTTTCTCGCCGTTCTTCACCGTGCCGCTCATCATCACGAAGCCCGCGAGCGCGTCCTTCTTCTTCACCTCCATCGTGACGCAGTCGCCCGGGTAGACCGGATTCCGGAAGCGCACGTCGGTGATCTTCGCCAGCAGCGGCACGCCCTCTCCCGGCTTGGCGCCGGCGGCCAGCGCCTGCTTCGCGATGAAGATCGCGGCCGTCTGGAAGACCGACTCGCACAGCAGCACACCCGGCGTGATCGGGGCGCCGGGATAGTGGCCCTTGTAGAAGGCCTCCTCCGCCCGCCAGGTGCGCCGGGCTGTGAGGCCGTCGGGCGACTCCGCCACGATCTCGTCCACGAACAGGAACGGCGGACGGTGCGGGATGAGCTGGAGGATGAGGGGGTCGACGTTCATGCGGAGACAGCCGCCGGGGTGGCGGGAGATTTGCGGGCGAAGAGGAACTTGTCGATTTTGTTGGCGACGATGACGCCGTAATTGATGGTGCCGAGCCAGCCCGACATGATGATGCCCACGGAGCCGGCGTGGTAGAGGCCGGGAAGTTTCTCGGAGAGGTCCATCGAGACCTTGAGGCCCTCGAACTTCGTGCCGAATGACGTGCCGCCGAAGTGCGTCGTGTAGCGCTCGACGGTGCGCGGGGTGGCGGCCTCCATCCAGTCGATCTTGGCGCGCACGCCGGGAATGTATTTCTCCAGCGCGGCGAGGGACTCCTCGATCAGCCTTTGCTTGTGGCGCTCGTAGTCCTCCTCGGACAGGCTGTTCCAGTCGGCGTACCGGCTGTTGATGGAGACCACGACGGTATAGCGGTCGGAGCCGGGGCGCGTGTCGGGATAATAGACGGAAAACGTCCGGCTCGTCGTGTGGAAGTCCGTCAGCTCCTCGCTGCTGAAATGCGGATTGGCCGAGGTGAAGACGAGGTCGCCGATGTGCGGGATGCTCTCCCCCTTGCGGATGCCGAGATAGACCTGGCAGGAGCTGGAATTGATCCGCACGGCCTCGGCGGCCGCGGCATAGTCCGCGGGGAAGTTCTCGCGGCCGGCGAGGCGGAAGATGGTGTTCTTGATGTTGGCGTTGGACAGGACGGCCTTGGCGCGGATGACGCGGCCCGAGCTGGCGATGATCCCCGCGGCGACCTTCCGGCCGTCGCGCTCTTCGACCAGGATCCTGTCCACCAGGACCTTTTTGCGGATCTCGACCCCGTTCTTCCGCAGCTCGGCGGTCATCTTCTCGACCAGCAGGTCCGAGCCGCCGCGGAAGGTGTAGACGCCCGACCCCATGAAGTTGGAGAAGACGATCCCGTAGGTGATGGCCGGGTCGTCGAGGGTCGAGCCATTGGCATACGCGATCGGTTCCATCAGCAGCCGCTTCACGTCGTCGCGCCCCGGGAAGAACCGCTCGAGCATCGCCCCGGTCGTCTCGGGGTTGTTGTCGTAGAAGTTCATTGCCCGGAGATGGTCGTAGAATTTCTCGACGTGCGCGCGGTCGAGGTGGAACTGCTCGACCAGCACCCGGGTGTAGTCCTCGCGCGTGAAGGTCGTCCAGACGTCCATCTGGGGATTGATGAAACGGATGTCCTTCAGCTGGACGATCGAGTCGGCGATCTCCTTCGTCCAGTACTTGCGGCAGGACTTGATCATCCCGACCGGGAAGCCGTGCAGCGAGATGTCGAAGATATGCCCGCCCCTGCGGGTGAACCAGGTCGCCAGGCCGCCGAACTGGTAGTGGTGCTCGAGCAGCAGCACGCGGTGCCCGGCCTTGGCCAGCACGTTGGCACCGGTCAGGCCGCCCAAGCCGCTGCCGATGACGATGACATCGTACTCGTCGGCCACTCCTTTGAGCCAGTCGTAAGCCATGGAAAGGGTTGAGATTGAGGCGGCGCCGTGCCGGAGGGCAACTGGTTTTAGTGCCGGAATCCGGAGGGTGGCCACGAAAAGGCGCGAAAAATCTCAAGCTACGACAGCGTCTCCAGTGCGCCTATAGGCGCGCGGGAGATTCGAGCTGAGACCCGGGATTTCTCGTGCCTCTTCGTGGCCAAGATTCCGAGGATAAAAAATCTATCCCTTTTGCAGGATGTGGTAGTTCGCCATCGAGATGCCGCTGAGCATCGCGCCGACGATCCCGAGGAAGCCCTGGTCCGTGCCGCAGAGATAGAGGTTCGCGAGCGCGGTGCGACCCTGGCGGTTCTTTTCCGGCGCACCGTAGATGGCGCCGTGCAGGTGGCCGGTGAATTTCGTGATCGTGCGCGGGGTGAACATGTCGGTGGTGACGGTCGCGGCGGCGACGGCCGCCTCGTCAGCCGCCGGGAGAAAGCGGCGGGCGCTGCGCTGGACCTCGGCGAACCAGCGCTGCTTGTCGGCCTGGTAGGTTTCCTCGGGCAGCGCCGCCCAGCGGTCGTAGTTGGCGAGGCAGGTGACACGGACGATCCCCTCGGGCAACGCCTGCCCCGGTCCGTAGTCGAAATTGTTCGGCAGGCAGATGACCCCGCTGCGCGGATCGACCTGCCCTGCCGGCCGCGCGTAGTCGAAGCGCGGGGAGTCGTTGAAGAAGATGATCGTGTCGTCGCCCCAGCCGAAGTCCGCCGGAGGACGGCTGAAGACTGAGATCGTCTCCACGAATGACAGACGGCCGCTGGGAATTTTGGATTTCGGATTTTGGATTTCGGATTGCACGGCCGGGCCTGAAGCATCGGCGGCCGGCGGGGACTCATTCGCAAGTTGCTCTTGGATCAAGGCCGCGGTCTCCGGGGCGCCGATCGAGGAGATGACCTGGTCGGCGGTGATTTCCTCGCCGGTGTCGAGCACGAGGGCGGCGGCGCGGCCGGCGCGGGCGACGATCCGTCGGACGCCGCATTTCATCCGCCGCTCGCCGCCGGCCTGGCGGTATTTGTCGAGCAGGACGCGCAGCACTACGCGCACGCCCTCGAGGGGCCGGGCGAAGCCCTCGAGGAAAAGCGCCTTGAACATGATGACGAACTGGCCGAACTCCATGTCGTGCTCGGAGGCGCTGCCGTAGTACATCAGCGGGCAGAACAGCATGTCCTCCAGCAGCGGATCGGTGACGTGCTGACGGACGACCGTGCGCGCGGACACCGGCCGGGCGTCGAGCGACACGTCGTCGTAGGTGCGGACCAGCGCCGTCAGGCCGCGAAAACCGTCGGCCTGCGCCGGAAACCGGGCGGCGACCTCGGCCTCGAGCACGGCGAAATCGTTGGTGAAGCGGAGCGACGTCTCCCCGCGCGGCCCGAAGGCGATGCGGGACTGCTTCTGCTCGCAGAGCGCGAACTCCTCGCGCTCGATCCGCAGCTGGCGGAGCAGCTTGCCCAGCGGCGTGCCTTTCACCCCGGGGCGGACGTAGTTGGTCATCGCGTGCAGGCCGACGTCGAACTTCCGTCCGCCGATGCTGTAGAAGCCATTCAGCCCGCCGACGGCGTTGTGCCGCTCGAAGATGCACACGCGCTTCCCGAAATGCGCCAGCCGGATCCCCGCCGCCAGGCCCGACATGCCCGCGCCGATGATGGCGACGTCGTAGTGCGAGGCGGAGTTCATGGACGGGAAATCAGGACTGGAAACGACCGGATCCGGAAGTTGTCACGCGAAGCCGCGAAGACGGCGCATGCGGGATTTTGCCGGAACTTCGCGCCCTTCGCGGCTTCGCGTGATCCAGGATCGGATGGTTCGGAACACAGGCAGCGCGGCGGGCGGGAAGACTTCAAAATAAAAAAACCGGGCGCGAGGCCCGGTTGGATGAATCGGTTTGAAGCCCGCGTCAGCTCTTGGCGGCGAGCGCGTTGAACTTCGGCGTCAGGTATTCCGCGCTGCTGTCGAGGGAGGCGAGCTGCATGTAGTCGGCCTCGGGCACCTCGATGCCGTGGCGCTTGCGGAGCTCCATGACGATGTCGAGGAAGTCCATCGAATCGAGCTGGAGCTGGTCGCGCAGGCGCACGTCCGGCTTCACGTTCGAAAGGTCCTCGTCAGGCGCGATGTCCGCGATGATATCGAGGACCACCTGTTTGCATTCGTCTTTGGTCATGGTTGGCGGTTGGGCGCGAATTAGGGGACAAACCGCTTAACAATCAACGTGGAATTTATCCCGAGCATCCCGAAGGAATTGTTCAGGATCGTGTCCACCTTCGCCACCCGCCGCGGCTGGTTCAGGACCAGGCCCGGGAGGGCGCACTGCGGGTCGAGGTCGTCGACATTGATGGTCGGATGCACCGTCAGGTCGTTGAAGGACGGCAGGTTGCCGGCCAGCTCGAGCGCGCCGGCCGCGCCCATGCAGTGGCCGATGAAGCTCTTGGTGTTGTTGATCGAGGTGTCGGGGCAGTCGGTGCCGAACACGGCGCGGATCGCCTCGCACTCCTGGATGTCGCCGAGCGGCGTGGCGGTGGCGTGGGTGTTGACGATGTGGATGTCCCGGGGCTGGAGCCCGGCCTGGGCCAGCGCCTTGCGGATGCATTCGGCCTGCCGGGTGGGATTCGGCAGCACGTAGTCGCTCGCATCCGAGTTCACGCAGTAGCCCGCGATCTCGGCGTAGATCTTCGCCCCGCGCGCCTGGGCGTCCTCGAGCCGCTCCAGCGTGTAGAGGCAGCCGCCCTCGGAGACGACGATGCCGTTGCGCGCCCGGTCGAAGGGCCGCGAGGCCTTCCTCGGGTCCTCGTGGCTCGCCAGCGCGTTCTGGCTCTTGAAGCCCGCGAAGATGCCGAAGGTGTGGATGCTCTCGCTCACGCCGCCGCCGATCGCGAAGTCCACCTCGCCCAGCCGCAGCATCTGCGCGGCGTGGATCAGCCCCATGTTGCCGGCGGCGCAGGCTGCGCCGATCGTGTAGGCCGGGCCGGTGGTGCCGAGGTTGAGCGACGCCTCGCCCGCGGGGTTGTTGGCGACCGTCCGCGGGTTGTGGTAATGCGACCAGTACTTGGTGTCGTAGTTGAACTTGGAGATGTTGTAGATCTCGTTCTCCGTCTCGACGTTCCCGTGCTCGGTGCAGCCGATATAGATGCCGACGCGGTCCTTCGGCACGGCATCGAAGGCGACTCCGCTGTCCGCCAGGGCCTCGCGCGCGCAGTAGATCGAGATCGAGCCCGCGCGGGTGCCGACGCGGACCTCCTTCTTCTTCTGGTATTTCAGCGGGTCGTAATGGCAGACCCCCGCCAGCAGGGATCCCATGTAGCGCACGTCGAGGCGCTCGACCCCCGCCACCCCCGCGAGCAGATTTTGCCGGAATTCGGCGAGACTATTCCCGTTGGGCGCGGTCAGTCCGAGCCCGGTGATGACAATGCGCGAAGGCTTCATTAAGGTTGAATCGGAAATCGCTAGCCAAGCCCCCGCCGAAAGCAATACAAGGCTCGCTCGCATGAACGTACTCGTCGTCGGTGGAGCCGGTTACATCGGGAGTCACTGCGTGCGGCAGCTCGTGGCGGCGGGGCACCGGCCGGTGGTGCTCGACAATTTCGCCTACGGCCACCGGGCCGCGGTCGCCCCGGGTGTGACCCTCCACGAGGCGGACCTGGGCGACGAGGCCGCCGTCGGCCGCATCCTGCGCGCGGAGAAGATCGACCTCGTGATGCACTTCGCCGCGTTCTGTTACGTGGGCGAGTCGGTGACCGATCCGCTGAAGTACTATTTCAACAACGTTGCGGCGACGCTCCACCTGCTGCACGCCATGCTCGAGGCCGGGGTGAAGAAATTCGTCTTCTCCTCCACCTGCGCGACCTTCGGCGTGCCGGCGACGCTGCCGATCCACGAGGACCTGCCGCAGGCGCCGATCAATCCCTACGGCCAGACCAAGCTCGACGTCGAAAACGTGCTCAAGGCGCTGGCCCGCGCGCATGGACTCAGCTTCGCGGTCTTCCGCTATTTCAACGCCGCCGGCGCCTCCGAGGACGGCGCGATCGGCGAGGACCACGATCCCGAGACCCACCTGATCCCCCTCGCGATCGACGCCGCCGTCGGCCGCCGGCCCGATCTGCAGCTGTTCGGCACCGACTATCCCACGCCCGATGGCACCTGCCTCCGCGACTACGTGCACGTCGACGACCTCAGCCGCGCGCACATCGCGGCGTTCGCCAGGCTCGCCCCGGCGGGAGCGCAATTCTTCTACAATCTCGGCACCGGACGGCCGTCGTCGAACCGCGAGGTCATCCGCGCGGTGGAGAAGGTCACCGGAAAGAAGATCAAGGTGATCGAGGCCCCGCGCCGCCCGGGCGACCCCCCTGCCCTTTACGCCGACTCCACGCGCGCCCAGCGCGAGCTCGGCTGGAAGGTGAGATTTCCCGACATCGATTCGATCGTGGCCACCGCCTGGAAGTGGCACTCGGCGCATCCGAAGGGTTACGGGGATCGCAAGAAAGGCTGAACCCGTAGGGGCGTTCCTTGTGGACGCCCGGTTTGCGGCGATGTGAGGGCGTCCGCAAGGGACGCCCCTACGCGCTAGCGAGACGGAGCGAGGACGTTGGCCTGCGGCGCGACCTTTCCCATGTTGGGCGTCAGGTCCGCGTCAAAGCGACCGAGCGCCCACTCGATGCCGCCGAGCAGCACGGCCTGAAAGACCGGATTGGTCCAGACATCGTCGCGATGGCCCATGTTCGTGTAGAATACGCGGCCCTTTCCCTGCAGGCGCGCCCAGGTCGCTGGGTAAGGCGGACGCTGATAAGCGGCACCGGTCATACCAGCGGTGTCCTGCACGAGAATGACATGCAGGTCGGACGCGAAGTTCTTCTGCGCGTACCATTCCTCGGTGATCCGGAAATCCGCCGGCACGGCCCCCGCGCCGGGAAACTTCGGGTCTGCCACGACGAGGTGCGCCGGTTGCTGCGCCTCGTGCCGCACGAACTCGCCGCCGAGCATCTTCACATAGGCACTCGCGCCTTCGCCGTCGTTGCGGAAGCGCGACGGGGCGTTTCCCGCCTCGCCGCCCGGGGAGTGAAACGTGTCCGACGCACTATGGATTCCGACGAACCCCTTGCCGTCGGAAATCGCCTGCAGGAATGCCGCCTTGCCGGCCGGGGTCATCGCCGGCTGACGATCGCCGCCATCGGTCGTGAGATCGCCGGTCGTGTAGAAGACGAACGCATCGAAGCCTGCGAGATACTCCGGCGTGAAAAGGCTGCCGTCCTTGGAAAAGGTGAACGTGATCACGTGATGCTCGCCCAGGTCCGCCAGCACCTTTTCCGCGAGCGAGGGACGCCCATTCCGATACGAGATGACCGAGTGCTCGAAGTCGGCCGAGCGGGAGAAGAACAGCACCTTCTTCGCCGAGAAGGCGGCCTCCGCCGCCCGGCCATGGGCCGCCGCAACGAGCAGGAGGGAAACGATGAAGGGAGCTCGAAAGTTCATGGCAGGTTCGATTCCACGCCAACCTCGGTTCGTCCTCGGCTCCCCCACCTGTGCAACGGATCGGAAATTTGAACAGGAGGACAAGCCGAGGGCGAACCGAGATCAGACCTGTCGACGACCCCTTGGTTCGACGCCGGTCAGCCGCCGGCCTCACTCAGCCGTTTCTGCAGCGCGGCCTTGGTCAGGCCGAGACGCTTGGCCGCCTTCGCGACGTCGTCGTTCTCCGCCTTCAGCACGCGGGTGATCATCTCCTTTTCGAGCCGCTTGAGCAGCGGCTCGTCGCTGGAGCTGAGCCGGGCGAAGACAAAATCGAGCGCGCCTTCCAGCGCCTGGAAGGCCGCGGCCGGGGTGGCCGTCTCCGTCGTCCCGGTGTCGGGCGCCGCCTCCGCGGGAAACGGCGAGGCGCTGCCGCCGCCCTCGCCCGTTCCTCCGCCGCGGATTTCCACCGGCAGGTCCTTCACGAGGAGGGTGTCGCCCTGGGCGACGACCGCGCTGCGGTAGATCACGTTTTCCAGCTCGCGCACGTTGCCGGGCCAGCGCTGGCGGGCGAGCACGGCCATCGCCTCGGAGGAGACCTTGGTCACGCGCGCCTTCTTCTGCTTCACGAGATTCTGGACGCAGAACTCGACGATCTGCGGGATGTCCTCGGGCCGCTCGCGCAGCGGCGGCATCTTGATCCGCACGACGTTCAGCCGGTAGTAGAGATCCTCGCGGAAGGTCTTCGCCTTCACCATCTCCTCGAGGTCCTTGTTCGTCGCCGCGAGGATGCGCACGTCGACCTTGATCGTCTCGGTGCCGCCGACCCGCTGGATCTCGCCGGCCTGCAGCACGCGGAGGATCTTGGTCTGGGTGGCCAGCGCCATGTCGCCGATCTCGTCGAGGAAGATCGTCCCGCCGTCGCAGAGCTCGAACTTCCCGAGGCGCTGCCCCGTGGCGCCGGTGAACGAGCCCTTCTCGTGGCCGAACAGCTCGCTCTCGATCAGGTTGTCGGGGATCGCGGCGCAGTTGACGGCGATGAACGGCTTGCCCGCGCGGTGGCTGTGCTTCCAGATCGAGCGCGCGACCAGCTCCTTGCCGGTGCCGCTCTCGCCGGTGATCATCACGGTGACGTCGCTGGCGGTCACCTGCCCGATGATCTTGAAGACTTCCTGCATCACGGGCGACGAGCCGACGATGCCCTCCTTGTAGTCCTCGCTGTTGATCGTGGGCTTGTAGTCCCGGGCCGCCCGCAGGTCGGCGTGGGCCTTCAGGGCGGTCTCGGCCAGAGCCAGCACCTTCTGCGGGTCGAAGGGCTTCATGATGTAGTCGAACGCGCCGTACTTCATCGCCTCGATCGCCGTCTGCGCCGTGCCGAAGGCGGTCATCAGCACGACCAGCTGCTTCGGGTTCACCGACCGGATGTGCTGCAGCGTCTCGATGCCGCTCATGCCGCCCATGCGGATGTCGAGGAAGATCAGGTCGGGCGGCTCCTTCTTCACCTGCGCGATGCCGGCCTCGCCGCTCGCGGCCTCGGTGACGTGGTACTTCCGCGACGAGAGGACGCGGGTGAGCGAATAACGGATCTCGGCATCGTCATCGATGACTAGGATGGCGGGCGACTTGGCGTCAGGCATGCGCCCCACCCTCGCGCGTCCCGCGGCGGCAGTCCAGTCTTGTCCTTCGTTCTTGGCCATCTCCGGCCGCGAACAACTTTCCGAGCCCCGAGTTCGAGCCGATCTCACGCAGAGTACGCAGAGAAATCCTTGAGGCGGAAAAATCAGGCCGTCCGATCAGGTGCTCTGCCCTCTGCGTTCCCTGCGTACTCTGCGTGAAGCCTCGCCTGGTTGACAAAGAACACTGGCGATTTCACCGCCCGTGCGTTCACTGCCCCGCAACATGCTCGGCTGGTCCTTCAAGTTATTCCGCATCCGCGGCATTCAACTCGCCATTCACTTCAGCTTCGTGCTGCTCCTCGCCTACGTGGCGAACGAAGGCTGGGATGAGGACGGCCTCAGCGGCCTGCTGTGGAGCGTCGGCATGATCCTGGCCTTCTTCACCTGCGTGGTGCTGCACGAGCTGGGGCATTCCCTCACCGCCATCCACTATGGAGTGGGCGTGCGGCGGATCCTGCTGATGCCCATCGGCGGAATGGCGGAGTTTGATTCCATTCCGCGCCAGCCGGTCCACGAGCTGCTCATCACCATCGCGGGGCCGGCGGTGAATTTTGTGATCGCGACCCTCCTTTATCTCGTGGTCGGGCTCCCCCGGCACTGGACCTTCTGGTCGTTCGCCGACTATCCGGCGGACGCGACCGGCTTTGCCCGTTTGCTGCTCCACTGGAACTTGTGGATGGGCTGCTTCAATCTCCTGCCCTCCTTCCCCATGGATGGCGGCCGCATCCTGCGCGCGCTGCTCGCGATGAGGTTTTCCTATCTCCGTGCGACCTTCTGGGCCGCGACCGTCGGCAAGATCGTCTGCGTGCTGGGCGTGAGCTACGCGCTGCTGGCCGAACCCGTGCGTCCCCTCCTGGCGGTGCTGTTTGGCTTCATCTTCGTCGTGGGCGAGATCGAGTACCGGACCGTCCGCCGCCGGGAACAGGAGGAAGCCTACTGGCGGGAGACCGTCGCCCGCTTCAACGCCCGCCCTCGGACCGGCGAGCCGCCGATCCTGCTGGGGTAAAGCGGCTCTTCGCGGGGCCAACCTAAAAATGGTCGGGCTGGTGAGATTCGAACTCACGCCCCGCCCCCGCAATTGGCTAGAAATAAATGGAAAGTATCTCCCACTCAACGAGGCGGTGCACTTCATGCGCCATAGCGCCCTCAATTGATGATAAAAGTTATAAACGGACGCTGCACAATTCGGCTTTCAATCAGGTTAGCATCGTTGCTCGCAATGAATCCGCCGGAATGTAAAGCCGTCTGATGAAAGGAGACTTGCGAGAGTGGATGCCCTCGAATTTGATCCGCCGATTAGTCGAACTCCAGCCCTCCGACTCATGCCGACCATACCAAGAAAGGCAGAAGATAGAATTGTTGCCGGGATAAAACGTTTTCAGCCGATTTTGGCTTCCGCCAAGAGTCGGGATGTAAACGAATCGGACACGGTGTTAATAATCACCGATGTTCTCGCAGACGTTTTTGGTTACGAAAAATATTCCGAGATCACCAGTGAGATGGCAATTCGTGGCACCTACTGCGACCTTGCTATCAAGTTGGACGGCAAGGTGCAGGTTTTGATTGAAGTCAAAGCTATAGGCCTGGAATTAAAGGCAAACCATCTAAAGCAAGCGGTCGATTATGCCGCCAATCAAGGAATCGAATGGGTGGTTCTGACGAACGGAAATGTCTGGCGAATCTACCGTGTGATTTTCGCGAAGCCGATTGATTCTGAGATGATCGCGGAATTTATGTTCCCTGAACTCGACGTGAAGCGAGCCGAGCACATGGAGCTGGTATTTCTGCTTAGCAAAGAGGGCTGGGCCAAGTCCGCGATAGGAGAATTCGAATCGCGCAAGCAGGCGCTGAATCGCTTTTTCATTGGTGCGGTCGTTCTATCTGAACCGGTTCTTTCGGTCATTCGCCGGGAGCTTCGCCGGGTGACCCCTGACGTAAAGGTAGAGGTCGAGCAGATTTGCGCTGTTCTCTCCAATGAGGTCTTAAAAAGAGAAGTAATCGAAGGTGAGAAATTCGCAGAGGCAAAAAAGATCATCAACCGCGCAGCGAGTAAGATGCTGCGCGAGGTTAGGGACCACGAACCCGAACTGCCTCCACCGGCGCAAGATGGACCGTGTGATCTTCCGCCAGTGACAAGCTAGTTATCCGGCACGTTTATCCTGCCCTGCGGGCAGAACACCGAGCTGCCGCCCCAATGAACTGGCCGGCGACTGGAACGACCGCCCGATTTTCCGGTCTCGGCTCGGGCATCCACCCCGTCCATGAAAAAGGCCAAGCCATCCGCGGCTGAAAAGCTGCTGGTTCACGCGACCGGCACCGGTGTCCTCGGGCCGAAGGATGTCGCGGCCCGGGCCAGTGAGATCGCCGAGATCGAGAACCACGCCAGGCCGACCGTCACCGACCGCCGCCGCGCCCGCGGCGAGCTCGCCGGACGGACGGTTCCGCCCACCAGTGAAGTGGAATCCCGCCGCACCCGGACGGTTTCCCGCGATCCGAGCGAGCCGCCCGGGGACCGCGGCCAGCAGAAGCCCGAAATGCCCGCGCCCGACGAGCAAATGGCCGCCGAGCGCCTCGTCCTCGAGGGCGTCGAGGAGGCCGAGCACGAGCAGATGCTCGCCGCCCGCCGCCGCAAGTCGTCCTGATTTCTCCCATGGCCTTCGACCAGAACAGCGATCTGCCGGTGGTAAATCCCCACAAGAAGACCACCCAGGTGAATATCTGGATGATCGTCGCCGTTTTGGTCTTCTTCGGGATCTGCGGCCTGGTCTATTTCCAGTTCGCCCGCCACCGGTCCGAAACCGTGAACCAGGTGCGCAACCAGCAGGAGACCCAGAAGACGACCGCGGACCACTAAGCGGTACTTCGGTCTCCCTCCTGCGGATTTTTTGCCACGAAAAGGCACAAAAAATCCCCGGTGGAAACTCGACTCTCCCGCGCGCCTATAGGCGCAATAGAGACTTTGCCGGAGCCCGGCCTTCTCGTGCCTTTTCGTGGCCACTCTCCGAATCCGGGACGCCTTAAGCGGCAAAAAGCATCACTTGGCATCACTTCCCCGGCTCCTGGTAGGTCGCGACGCGCTTGAAGTCGCTCCACTCGTAGTCGAGCCGCTCGCCGAGGCGCGAGAGCGTCGCGTGCGCGGTCGTTCCGGCCTGGCCGCCCTCGGTCGTGGCCTTGGGCTCGGAGGTCGCCGGATCGAAGCTGACGTCGAAATCGAGGCCCGTGATCTTGGCGAAGCCGAAGGCGACCCGCACGGTGTCGCGGAGCGTGACGGTCACACGCTCGATCGCGCGGCTTTCCTTCCCCACTGTGACCAGCACGATCAGCTTGTCGGTCTGCACCAGCCGCGCCGCCTCCGGGCGGACCGACACGGCGTAGGTCACCGCATGGGCCGTCTCCTGCTCGGGAACGGCGTGGGGGAAATCGAGAAAGTCCTCCGGAGGATGATTGGCATGTTTCCGCGGCTTCTGGTTTTTCTTCCGCTCGAGCGCCTGGCGCTCGGCCTCCGTCGGCGGGTGGCCGTCGACCTCGATCAGGTGCCATCTCCGGTCATCCGGCAGCGATGGATCGTAGCGCTCGACGCGCTCCTGCTTCACCGTGCCGTCATCCGCCAGCTCGCGGACCCGCTGGGTCAACGCCCAGTCCTCCTTGCCCGCGAGCCAGTTTCCGATCGCCTCGTGCAAGAGTTCCGGCGTCTCCGCGTGGAGCAGCGGCGCGGCGAAGCCCGCGAGCGTGGCCAGCAGCAGTGAGCGGACGTTCATCGTTTTATCGACCGGATGCCCGACGGCACGTTCCCGTCGGGGAATTCGCAAAAAGGGCGGCGCACCACGTGGCACGCCGCCCCTGAACAACCCGAAAGGTTCCTTAGAACTTGTACAGGATCTGGCCCCCGAGGCCGTAATCCGGGCTCCCGGAGTCGAAACCCTTCAGCGCGTAGAGCACGACGTTCCAGCGATCGTTGAGATTGTGCGTCACGAACACCGACACGTCCGTGGAGTCATCGCCGCCGTCCACGAGCCGGCTGCGCCAGTCGTAGGAGGCGCCGAAGGCCGTGCCCGCGACCGCGCGCACGATGAGGCCGGCGGACGCGTAGAGGCCGTCCTTCACGCGATAGGTCGCGCTGTCCCCGAGGAAGCGGTAGCCGATGCTGCCGAACGGGGTCAGCCTGTCGATCGGCACATAGATGTCCGCCTGGGTGTAGAAGTCGGCCTTGCCCGTGCCGAGGCCCTTGCTGTCGTCCGCGGTCGGGAGCTTCACCCGGCCGGTGAGATCGAACTTCACGTCCGTCGACGACGGGTTCGTGTGCAGGGTCGCGCCAAGGACGACGTCGCCGAGGCCGGATTGGGACTTGCTGCTCGGACGCGCGGGTCCGGCGATCGCCGGGCCGGTGTCGCCGACGACGCTGGCCGGGCCCGAGATTGTGACGTACGGAATCGTGGCGCGGATCAGCCAGTCGCGGCTCTCGTACTGGATGATGGCGGGCGTGGACCAGACTTCCGTGTCGCGGGTGAAGCCGTAGCTGCCGCGGCTGTAGTCGAAGCCGACGCCGACCTTGAACGCCGGCGGGACGGGCATGACCTGGGCCCGGAGCTTGAGGGACGGAGCGACGAGCACGAACAGCAGGCAGGTCGCGTAGAGGGATTTTTTCATGGGGTGGAGGTGTTGGTTGGGAGCTGGGAGCAGGGGCCGCGCGCCGCGGGCTCAAAAAACGCCCCGGAGCTGGAAGCATCCGGGGCGGATTTCAATTCACCGCGCGATGCGCCGCGGCTGGCAGGGAGATCAGCGGTTGATGTTCACGCCGCCGGTCGCCGAACCCGTGGCCTGGGCGCTCGCTTCCGCGTCCGCCACGGCCTGCGAGTAGCGCTGGTAGTCCGACGCCAGCTTGGCCTGGGCGGCGGCGTAGTCGCTGGCCGAGGCGCGGCGGGCCGCGCTCAGGCTGCTGCGGACGTCGCGCTCACGCGCCTGGACGTTCTTGTAGGCCGCGTCGAAGCGGGTGCGGGCATCGCCCTGGAGCTGGCGGCCCGAGTTGCGGAGATCCGTGAGTGAACGCGAGGAGGCCTCGATCCGGGAATTGACCTGGCTCATCACACTGTCGCGGGTGTCGCGGCTGCTGCTGTTGATCGCGGCGACCGTGTCGGCGCTGCTGAGGGAGGCGCTGATCGAACCGCCCGTGGCGCCCATGGCGGAGCCGTTGGCGGTCTGCCCGCTGCCGACGATGCCGGCGCCGGCATTGCCGTTGATGACGGCGCCGTTGCTGTCGACCGTCGTGCCCGTGGTGCCGTTGATCCCGGTGTTCACGGAGCCGGAATTCTGCAGCGCGGAGCCGCTGCCGGAAACACCGGTGTTGACGCCGGCGCTCATCGCGCCGGACGCCTGGCTGGCGTTCTGCGCGGCCTGCGCCGCGGCGTTGTTGGCCGCGCTCGAGGCGGCGGCGGACTGTTGCGCGCTCATGTTGGCGGCGTTCTGGGCGGCGGCCTGCGCGGCCGTCGTGCTGGCGGCGGCATTGGTCGCCGCGCCGGTGGCGGCGTTGACGGCGCCGGTCACCTGCGCGAGCGCGAACGGCGCGAGCAGGGTGAGGGCGGCGGTCACGCCGAGGAGACGAATCTGTTTCTGGTGGGTGTTCATATATTTTTGGGTTGGAGAGTTTGAGTTGGGGCATGGGGCCACCCGCTCGCCCCCGATAGTCCCCACGGGGGAAAATCGGTTCGGATTTGGCTGCGGTTTTATGGCTAGTCTCTCTGGCCCAGCGTGATGCAACTATGCTGGTTGTCTTTCCTCCGGGGGTCTCCATTGCAGTCTGCCTGAATCCGCCCCCCGGTCCGTGCAGAACGCAACCGCGGTTGGCGCCGCCCGTGCATCGGAAATTCAATACGGGATGGCGCCGGTCCGAAACCGCCGGCGCCGGCCGCCAAAATCCCGGATCGCAGGGCACTCTTGCCGCGCCCCGCTGACTCTCGGGTGGCCATGCCACCGGAATTTCCCAGCCGTCTGCCATGAAGCCGGCCGCCCTCGCCTCCGCCCGCCAGCCGGGCCCGCTGCCGGCCGCGCGACGCACCCCGCCCCGCCGCTTTTCCCTGTTCCTGCGGATCGCCCTGCCGGCGGTGGTCGTCCTCGCCGGTTTGGTGCTTCTCTATCACCGCGTCGACATCTCCACGGTGCAGGCCGCGGCCGGGCGCCTGAATGCCGGCGTCGCCTTCGCGCTCCTCGTGGTCCTGCCGCTCGTCGGTTTCCCGGTGAACGTGCTGCATGTCGCGATGGGGTTGCGCTTCGGTTTTCCACTGGGGATGGCGCTCGTGGCGGCCTCGATCCTCCTGCAGCTGCTCGCCAGCTACGCGATCGTCCACGCCTTCCGCGGCTTCTTCGCGCGCCGGCTCGCCCCGATCCGGGAAAAAATTCCGCATGCCGCGCATGGCACGGTCTGCCTGTTCACCCTGCTGCTGCCCGGCGTCCCCTATTTCATCCAGAACTACACGCTCGCCCTGATCGGCGTGCCCTTCCGGATCTATCTCACCCGCTGCCTTCCGCTTCACATCCTGCGCTCCGCCGTGACGGTCGGACTCGGTGGCCAGGCGGCGCATCTCCGGCCGGGCGGACTCGCCCTGCTGATCAGCTACTGGGTGCTGCTGCTCGGCGCTTCGTGGTGGACTTATCGGCGGTTGCGGCGACAACTCGCAAATCCACCAGCAGCGGCAGGTGGTCGGAAGCGACGCGCGTGAGGTCGCTGCGCGGCACCGTCACCGCCAGGGTTTCGAAGTGCGGCGAGAGGAAGACGTGGTCCAGCCGCATGACGGGCCGGGCCGAGGTGAAGGTGCCGAGCGGCCGGCGGCCTCCCGCGCCCGCCTGGGCGTCGCGCAGCCGCTGCGCCGCCAGCCGGTAGGGCGTGCTGCGCGGCAGCGAGTTGAGGTCGCCGCAAAGGATCACGGGCTCGTCCGGCGGGATGCCGCCGATCCAGTCCTCGGCCAGCAGCGCCCGCATCTGCGCCGCGCGCTCGCGGGCGCCGAGGCCGAGGTGCGTGGTGAGGATGTGGAGGAAGCGCCCGTCCAGCTGCACGCGCGCCCAGAGCGCGGCCCGCGCCTCCTGCCACCAGCTGCGCGGGTCGCGCGGCAGGAGCGCGCGCCGGACCACCTCGACCGGGCCGCGGCTCAGCAGCGCGTGGCCGTAGTGCTCGCTCCCGACGGTTTCGGTCGGGCAGAACACCGCCTGCATGCCCAGTTCCTCGGCAATGATCGCGGCCTGGTCCTCCGCCCGTGAGCGCCGCCGTCCGAGGTCGAGCTCCTGCAGGGCGACGACGTCGGGCTGGTGCCGCGCGATCGCGCGCGCCACGCGGCGCGGCGAGATGCGCCCGTCCATGCCGGAGCAGCCGTGGACGTTGTAGGTCATCAGCCGCAGCCGCGGCTCGCCCTCGCTCCGCGCGGGACGGCCGCCGAGCCGCTCGCGGCCGAGGAAGTGGCGCGCCGCCGTCCGCAGCGCCGAGGGGCGAATGAAGTCCGCCGTGCCCGCCGGCAGCCGCGTGTGCGCGGGCAGCAGCACGAAACCCTGCGTCTCCGCCGGCCCGAAGCCGCCGTGGCCGCCGTGTTCGTCGGCGAAGCTCCAGGGCTGGTCCCACGGGCTCCAGGCCAGGAGGATGAGGTCGCCGCAATTCGGATTCGCGCAGAAATCCACGAGGTCCCTGGCGATCTCCCGGCGGATCGCCGGTGGATGCGGCAGCAGCGCCGGCACCTCCTCCGGCACGGCGGTTTCGCCGCGCGCGTGGATCCAGGTCGTCCGTCCGCCTTCCTCGCGCACCAGCACCCCCGGGACGCGGCCCGCCCCGACCAGGCGCCGCGCGAACGCCAGGCGCTGCTCGCCGGTCTTGGGCTCCGCGAAATAGACGTGGCCGACCGGCCCCATGGCCGTCACGGAAAAGGTCTTCTGCTCCTCCTCGGTCAGATGTCCGGCGCGGCGCTCGCGCTCTCGGCGCGCCTCGCTGCGCCGCCCGCGCGACAGCCAGGCATTGGTCGGACGCCGCTGGGACCGCGCGCGCCAAGCGGGGTCGCGCCGCCACGATTCGTCCAGGCACGCGCGCAGCACCGTCTCGATGCCGCCCGGTGACTCCGGCGGGAAAGGCCGCGTCGTCTCCTGTCCGTGGTCCGAGAAGATCCACACGGCGTAGTCGCGCCGCGTCGAGCGGTGCGCCGCCCGCCACAGGCGGCGGATGGCGGTGTCGATCCCGCGAAGCCCGAAGTGCGACAGGCGCGCGCCGGGCCCGCGCTGGTGGGACTGCTCGTCATAGCCGACGAAGTTCAGATGCACGATCGGCAGGCCGCGCGCCACGTCGACCTGGCCGCTGATCGTCAGCAGCTCGCGCAGCCCGACGCCGACGAAGACGCGGGACAGCAGGAGCATGAGTTCGAGCCCGGGCCGGCGCCCGCGCAGCACGGCGCGGACCGCGTCGGCCAGCGCCACGCCCAGTTCCATCAGCAGCAGCCCGAGGATGCGGATGGCCGCCGTCAGGTTCAGCAGGATGAAGACGAAGATGTTCCGGATCTTGCCCGTGCGCCACATGTCGCCGAACCCGATGCTCGCGGCGCAGAAGTGGCTCTCCTCCTGCCCCGCCCCGCCGGTGTAGATGTTCGACCACGAGCTCCCGCCCTTGAGCAGTCCCTCCCCGTGGCGGGCGCAGGCGGCCTCGCGGGCCTTCGCCCATTCCGGGTCCCACATGCGCCCCATGACCTTCAGCTCCCGGTCGAAGAAGCTGAACGCCGGCACCGCCGAGCGCACGCCGTAGTACAGCTCCGCCTGGACCGCCGGGGTCGTGCTCGGCAGGCCCGGATAGAACGTGTGCAGCTCGTAGCCGTTGCGCTGCTGCAGGCGCCGGAGGAAGGGCATGCGTCCTTTGGCGATCGCGCGCTCGAGCTGCGCGCGAGCGAGGCCGTCGATCTGGATCAGGAGCAGGCCGGGCTCCTCTCCCGTGCCCGCGGACGGCGTCAGCCCGAGGTGCCGGATGGCCCATTCGCTCCGGCTGAAACGGCGGCGCAGGCGGTGGATCCAGGCTTCGAAATTGGCCAGCATGAGAAAATGCGGTCAGGAGGCCCGGTGGTGC
>DASZQN010000106.1:0-16571 GCA_035549635.1 Opitutaceae bacterium | reverse complement strand
CCACCTTCTCCCGTCCCGTCGCCGCGGCCAGCAGACCGCCGAGCGTGGCGACGGTCGACTGCGTCTTCTGGAGCTTGTCGGAAAGATCGGCCTCGAGCAGCCGGCAGGTGCCGCCCTTGCTGGTCAGCTGGAAGTCGCCATGTGCGCGCTCGGCGAGCAGCGTGGAGTTCGGCGCCGTCGCGGTGAGCTGGCTCACGACATTGAACTTGCCGTCGATCGTGGCGGTCTTGCCGGGATTGATCGCCTTGAAGAGCGCGGCGGAATTGAAGTTGTTCACGGCCAGGTCGGCCTTCAGCGCGTAGGGTTCGCGGGATTTGGCGTCGAAGGTCACCCCGCCGTTGAGCTTGAGGTCGCTTCCCTCGCCCAGGCCCGCGCGCGCGCCGTCCAGCTTGATCGCCCCGGCGTCGAGGCGGAGCGTGCCGCCGACGTCCGTGGCCTCGAACGACTGCTGGTAGGAGACTTTCTTCAGCGCCAGGGAGATTTCACCGCTGAGGCCGTTCCAGAACGGCTGGGCATCGGGAGCCGCCGAGGATGGGGCCGCAGGAGACGCCGGCGCGGGAGCCGGCGCTTTCGCGGCGAGCGGCAGGGACAACGCCTGCGCGTCCTCCGCGGCGAGAAACGAGCTTGTCACGCGCCCGCTGATCGCGAGGCCCCCGGCCGCATGGCTGAGAGTGCCGTCGAGCGTGAGGTCCGACTTGCGCCCGTTCCGCTCGATCGACAGCGGCAGGTTGAGCACGGTGCGGCCGTCCTTCGCGATGTCGGCGCGGAGGCTGGCATTGAGCGACGGCAGCGGCGCGGATGAAATCTTCGGGTCCACCGCCAGCCCGGTGAAGGCGAGCTTCGCCTGGATTTCGCGCTTGGCGCCGAGGCTGACGGCGAAATCACCGGCGGCGCGGCCGCCGGTCAGCGCAAGCAGTCCGCCCGCGGCGGGCTGCTGCAGCAGCGCGGGCAGGTTCGCGGTCCATTGTCCCGTCGCCTTGAGCGGTTCATCGTCACCGGCGAGCTGCCCGGCCTTCGCCGCCAGCGTCAGCAGGGTCGCGCCCCCGCTGCGGACCGTGGCCTCAGCCAGCTCGGCCTGCCAGCCCTGGGCGGTATAATCGGCGGAAAGCCTGAGCGAAAGGTCGACGCCCCGAAGGAGCGGCTGGCCCGCCTGGGCCAGGGCCAGATTACCGAGAACCAGCGGCTCCGTCGCCCGCAGCGCGGCGGTGCCGGCCGTTCGCACACCGACGGCGAAAGCACCGCGCAGGTCGGTCCCGGTCACCGTGAAGCCCGGTGCAAACGGCTGCGCCCAGGCCAGCGGCACGCCCTGCAGGTCGACGCTGAGCAGGTCCTTGGCGGGATCGTCGGCCGCCGGGACGCGGGTCCGGACATTGAAGGAAAAAGGCTGGAGCGCCCGCACCGCCAGCACGGGCCGCGTCCCGGAAATCTCGAGGGCCAGGCTCGCCACGCGCACCGTGTCGGCGTCGTGGGTGAGGTCGAAACTGAGCGCCGCCTTGACCGCGCCGAACGCGTCGAGCTCCGGCCGCACGGTCCCGAGCTTGTCCGCGCTGAGGTCGAAGCGGCCGCTGGCCGAGAAGGTCGCGAGCGTCGCGCCCGCCTCCAGCTTGCCCTCCCCTTTCGCGACGAAGTCCGGCAGCGGACGCCCAAGGGTGAACGGCGCCAGGTCGTCGTCGGTGAGATCGACCATCCAGGCTCCTTTCAGCGGATTGGTCCCGGCCGGACGGTCGCCCGCGGCCGGGTAATCCGCCTGCAGGCCGAGCAGCTTCCGGCCGGCGGTCTCGACCACCACCGTGTAGCTTTCGCCGGCGTTGGCGTGCCCCGCCGTGAAGGAGGCGGAAAGCTTCGTGCCCTGCGGGAACTGCGGCCCGCGCGCCTCGGCCTCGATGTGCGCCGCGAGGCGCGAGAACGTGCGCGGCGTGTCCATCGCCGCGACCAGCGTGCCGCCGGCGTTGAGGGCGTTGACCGCCAGGGTCGGCGCCAGCGTGGTGGCCGCGGAAAAGGTGAATTTCCCCTCGCGACCGGCGCCCAGCTGGCCGCCGGTGAGGGTGACATGCACGCGCGCGGGCGGCTGGCCGGCGCTGACGGGAAGGATGACCTCGCCCTCCAGCTCGACCGCATCGAGCGAAAGGTCCACCGGCAATTTCAGCTGGCTGAAGACCCCTTGGAACGCCGCGCCCACGGTCTGGGCGGGAACGGCGGCGACATCCACCGCGGCCGCCGGCGGCGCGGGGTTCGCGGGAGAACCGGCCGGAGCCGTGAGATCAATGGTCCAGCCCTTGGCGACGAGCTTGCCGACCTGGACCTTGTGGCTGGCGGCGGACACGACCGGCAGATCGACGTCGAGCGTCGGCAGCGTCAGCGTCGCCCCGGCCTGCGCGATCCGGAACTGCTCGACGTGCACGTGCCCCAATCCCGCGTCAACGCGGCCGACGGACGCCCGGAGCTCCGGTTTGCCGGCGAGAACCTTGTGCGCGACCCACGTCTGGAACCCCGACGTGAACGCCACCGCGACGACCACCGCCACGAGCAGCAACACGGCGGCGCCGGCGAAGAGGAGGACACGGACGGCTTTCATGGGGTGGCGGAAAGACAAAGGAAGACCCGCAAAGTTGCAGGCGCGGAAAAGGATGGGAAACGAAGCCGGACGAAAAAGTTCCGGGGACTGCAGCCGCAAGGGCGGGAACGGAAAACCCGGGCCGCGCGGGGCCCGCCGCCCCGGCAGCGGCGAGTCGGCCCGGATTCTTGGCGGGAAAAATCAGTTCGTCACCACGAATTCGTCGGAGAGGCCCATGGCCTTGCGCAGGCGGGCGACGGCGACGTTATAGGTGTAGTAGGCCTGGACCTGATTGGTGCGGGCGGTGGTCAGGTCGACCTGCGCCTGCAGCACGTCGAGCTGGGTCGCGGTGCCGGCGTTGTAGCGCGCGGTGGCGAGGCGGACGGCCTCCTCGGCCTCCGCGACGACCTTTTGCGAGGCATCGGCAAGCTCGGTCGCCTCCTGGAAGGAGGAATAGGCGGTGCGGACCTCGACCTCCACCCCCAGTTGTGCCTCGGTCAGGGCCAGGTGCGCCTGCTCCCGCGCGGAGCGCGCCTGGATGACGCGGCCCGTCGTGGCGCGGCCGTCGAAGATATTCCACTGCGACTGCAGCCCGACGAACAGACCGTCGCGCGAATCGCTGAAATCGTTCGTGAAGCCCTTGTGCAGCTGCCAGCCGCCGACCAGCTCGAGGTTCGGATAATAATTCGAGCGGGCGGTGGTGATCAGCTGCTCCTGCGCGGCCTCGAGCTGGGCGAGCCGCTGGAGATCGGGCCGGTTGGCGTGCGCGGCGTCGAAGGAGGCCTGCAGGTCGAAGGTGGTAGGAACATAGTCGAGCGAGCCCACAAAGTCCGGGATCTTGCGGAGATTTTCCGGCGTGTTGGTGGTGAAGCCCAGCGCCTGCCGGAGGGACTCGATGGCGATCCGGTAGTCGTTGCGCGCGGTGATCAGCGGCGCCTTCGCGTTGGCGACGGCCACCTCGGCGCGCAGGCGCTCGAAGGCGGAGACCGTGCCGGCGTCGTAGCGGTCGGTCGTGGTCTTCAGCTGCTGCTGGAGGAGCTCGAGGTTCTGCTCCTGCACCTTGATCTTTTCGCGGGCCAGCAGGACGTCATAGAAGGCCACGCGCACGGACAGGAGCGCGTCGTTGATCGTCGACTTGAGATCGAGCACCGCCGCGTCGCGGGCGAGCTGGGAGCTCTTGACCGCGGAGCGAACGCCGCCGCCGGCATAGAGCGTCTGGGTGACCGCGAGATTGATGGTCCAGGCACTGTCGCTCGCGGGAACCGTGGTGGAGATCTCGGTGGCGTTGCGCTGGTAGGCGCCATTGGCCGCGACGTTGGGGATCTCGCGGGCCGACACCTCGACGACGACGCCCTCCTGCTGCTTGATGCGCTCGCGGGCCTGCCGGATGGCGAAGTTGTTCTCGACCGCGAACGTGACCGCGGTCTTGAGGTCGAGCTGGTCCGGCACCGGCACGGGAGCCGCGGGAGGCGGCGGCACCATGGGAGCGGCGCCCGGCGCCGGGTGCACGAGGAGGACGGCCAGCAGGGCGGCCGCGGCGGGACGGAAGGAGGCGAATTTCATAGGCGGATTATTTGGCGAACCGGGCTTCCGGCTCGATGAGCGGGGACGCGGCCGTCTCCGCCACGCGGTCGTGGGCGTGGTCGCGGGCCAGCAGCACGTAGATGGAGGGCAGCACGAAAAGGGTGAAGGCCGTGCCGATGGTCATGCCGCCGACGAGCACCAGGCCGATGGAATTGCGGGCGGCCGCGCCGGCGCCCGAGACGAGCGTCAGCGGGAAGTGGCCGGCGATCGTCGCCACGCTGGTCATCAGGACCGGGCGCAGGCGGGTCATGGCGGCTTCGTGGACGGCCTCGATCTTGGACCGGCCCTGCTCCTGGAGCTTGTTGGCAAATTCCACGATCAGGATGCCGTTCTTGGCCACCAGGCCGACGAGGGTCACGAGCCCGACCTGGGCGTAGATGTTCATCGTCGTCGTCCATCCGTCCGTCCAGAACGGCATCTGCGCGTTGGGCATCTTCAGCGCCGTGAAGATGGTCGCGCCGAACATCGCCAGCGGCACGGAGCCGAACAGGATGATGAGCGGATCGCGGAACGAGTTGAACTGCACCGCGAGGGCGAGGAAGATGAGGATGATCGCGAGCGTGAACGCCGGGAGGAACTTGTTGCCCTCCGTGCGCAGCTGGCGGGACTCGCCGGTGTAGTCGATTGTGTAGCCCGGCGGCAGGATCTCGTGGGCCGCGTCCTCCAGCGCGGTCAGCGCCGCGTCGAGCTGGCCGGCGCCGCCGGAGATCTTCACCGCGTTGAGCTGCTGGAAGCGGTTGAGCGAGCGCGGCACCGTCGTGTTCCGGATCGTGGCCACCGTGCTCAGCGGCACGAGCTGGCCGCCCGGGCCGGTGATGTAGATGTCCTTCAGCTGGTCGGCGTTCAGGCGATCGGAGCGGGCGATCTGCGGGATGACCTTGTAGCTGCGGCCCGTGATGTTGAAGCGGTTGACGAAGTTGCCGCCGAGCGCGGCGCTGAGGTCGACGCCCACCTGCGTGAGGTTGAGGCCGAGCGCGGCGACCTTCTCGCGGTCGATGACGATCTCGGCCTGCGGCTGGTCGATCTTCAGGTCGAGCTGGGAGAACCAGAGCTTGCCGCTCGCCATCGCCTTGGCCTGGACCTTCTCCGCCAGCTCGAGCAGGCGGCCGGCGTCGCCCGTCGAGGCGATGACAAACTCCACCGGGAAATTGCTGCCGCCGGGCAGGGCCGACGGCTGGGTGGCGAAGACCTGCAGCCCCGGGATCCGCGAGAGCTTCGCCTGCACCTCCGGGAGGATCTGGTTGACGGTGCGCTTCCGCTGGTTCCAGGGCTTGAGCACCATGCCGCTGAAGCCGTCGGCGCCGAGGCTGGCGCCGGCGGACGGGGGCAGCAGGATCTGGAAGGTCAGGCCGACTTCGGGCGTGCTGAGGAACGCATCCTCCGCGGCCTTGCCGTAGACCCGCTTTTCGTCGGCGGAGCCGTTGGCCGACGCGTTGATGATGCCGAAGATCACGCCCTGGTCCTCCGCCGGCGCGAGCTCCTTGGGCGAGTTCATGAACATGAGGACGGCCATGATGCTGGCCACCACCCAGACCGTGTAGGAGATCCAGCGGGCGTTGAGCGCCCCGGCGAGCCCGCGGCCATAGGCCTCGCGCAGCCGGTCAAAGCGGTGGTTGACCCAGCCGGCAAAGCCGCGCTCCTCGTCGGCGGCGCTGCGCAGCAGCTTGGCCGACATCATCGGGGAAAGCGTCAGCGCGACGATGCCGGAAATGGTGACGGCACCCGCGAGCGTGAGCGCGAACTCGCGGAAGAGCGAGCCCGTCAGGCCGCCCTGGAGGCCGATCGGCGCGTAAACCGCCGCGAGCGTGACCGTCATCGCGATGATCGGGCCGGTGAGCTCCCGCGCACCCAGCACCGCGGCGTCGAAGGGCGTCCGGCCCTCGCGCAGGTGGCGCTCGACGTTCTCGACGACGACGATGGCGTCGTCGACCACCAGACCCACCGAGAGCACGACCGCGAGCAGCGTGAGCAGGTTGAGCGTGAAGCCGAACACCTGCATGAGGAAGATGCCGCCGATCAGCGACACGGGAATGGCGAGGATCGGGATGAGCACCGACCGCCACGAGCCGAGGAAAAGGAAGATGACGACGACCACGATCAGCAGGGTGTCGATCAGGGTGTGCTCGACCTCGTGGATGGCGTTGGCGATGTACTCCGAGGCGTCGTAGGCCACCCGGGCCTCGAGGCCGGTGGGCAGGTCGTGCTTGATCGACTCGAGCTCGGCGCGGGAGCGCTGGACGACGTCGATCGTGTTGGCGTTGGGCAGCGGATAGATGCCCATGAAGACCGCGGTCTGGCCGGAGAAGCGCACCGCGGTGTCGTAATCCTCGGAGCCGAGCGCGACCTCGGCGACATCCTCCAGCCGCACGATCGTGTCGTTCTGCTCGCGGATCACGAGGCGCTTGAATTCGTCGACCGAGTGGAGGTCGGTGTTGGCGGTGAGGTTGACCTGCACCAGCGCGCCCTTCGTGCTGCCGACGGCGGCGAGATAGTTGTTGGCGGCGAGCGCGGAGCGGACCTGCGCGGGGCTGATGTTGAGCGCGGCCATGCGGTCGGGCTTGAGCCAGATGCGCATCGCGAAGACGCGGGCGCCGATGATGTCGGCGCGCTGCACGCCGGCGAGCGCGGCGAGACGCGGCTGCACGACGCGGACAAGATAGTCGGTGATCTCCGTCTGCGAGAGGATGTCGGAGGAAAAGCTGAAGTAGGCGGATGCGAACTGGCTGTCGGCGGACTGCACGCTGATCGCGGGCACCTCGGCCTCCGGCGGCAGGTCGTTGCGGACCTGGTTCACCTTCGCGCTGATCTCCGCGAGAGCCTTGGTCGGCTCGTAGTTGAGCTTCAGGTGGACGGTGATGAGCGAGTAGCCCTGCAGGCTCTTGGACTCGACGTAGTCGATACCGTCCGCAGCGGCGATGGCCTGCTCGAGCGGCGTGGTGACGAAGCCGCGCACGAGCTCGGCGTTGGCCCCCACGTAGACGGTCGCCACGCTGACGGTGGCGTTGTCGCTGCGGGGATACTGCCGGACGTTGAGCGAACGGTAGGCCTGGAGTCCCGCGATGATGATCACGAGGTTCACCACGATCGCGAGGACCGGGCGGCGGATGAAAAGGTCGGTGAAGTGGGATTTCATGGCGGTGTCCCCGGGGGCGCGGCAAAGCCGGCGGTCCGGGAGGCGGCTCAGGAATTGCTGGGCTTCGGGGCCAGCTGGGCGTTCGGGGCCAGCGTGTTGTCGACCGTCACGACCATCCCGGCGTGCAGCTTGAACACGCCGCTGGTGACCACGGACTCCCCGGCCTTGAGGCCGGACACCACGGCGACGAAGTCGCCGCGGGTGGTGCCCAGGTGCACCGCCTGGAGGCGCAGCACCTTCTGCATCTGCCCGGTTTTCTCATCCTTCTTGTCATCGATGACGTAAACCGAGTCGCCATAGGGCGCGTAGAGCACGGCGGTCGCCGGGATCGCGAGGACGTCCTCCCTGGTCGGCAGCACGACATTGACCGTCGCGAACATGCCCGGGTGCAGCTTCTCCGCCGGATTGGCGAGCGTGGCCTGGGCGCGGACGTTGCGCGTGGCCGGATCGATGTCGGGGCTGACCGCCGTGATCTTGCCCTCGAACGTATCACCGGGCGCGGCATCGCTGGTCACGCGCAGGGTCGTGCCGACCGTGAGCACCGAGACGCGCTGCTGGGGAATCGAGAAGTTGACGTAGATCGGATCCAGCGTCTGCAGGGAGGAGATCGCATCGCCCTCCTTCAGGATCTGGCCGAGGTTGACGAGGCGGAGGCCGAGGCGGCCGGCGAAGGGCGCGCGGATCGTCTTCTTCGCGATCAGGGCCCGCAGCGCGTCGGCCTGGGCCACGGCCTGCTGGGACTGCGCGGAGGTCGCGTCGTATTCCGCCTGCGAGATCGTGGTCTTGGCGAGCAGCTCCTTCGAGCGGTCGAGGTTGAGCTTGGCGAGCTGGGCGCTGGATTCGGCGGCGCGCAGCTGGGCCTCCTCACTGCTGATATCCAACTGGACGAGGAGGTCGCCGGCCTTCACGGCGGCGCCGGACTCGAAGGCGATCTTCGTGACCTTGCCGGCCACTTCCGCGCCGACGGTCACTCCCTGGACGGCGGCGCAGGAGCCCGTGACGCTGATGATGTTCTCCCAGCTGTCCGCCTTCACGGCGGCAGCCGTGACGACTTCGACCGGTTCGACCTGGTTGGCGGCCGCGTCGATCATCTTTTTGATCTGGATGACCTTGGTGCCGACGATGAAACCGGTGACGGCGAGGATGCCGAGGGTGGTGAGGATGATTTTCTTGGCCATGCTAGCTTGCGTGTTGAGTTGAAGGGGAAATGAAGCGGGAAAGGGCGTCGTTCAGACCGGAGCGGCCGTCGCCACATCGGGCGCCACCACGGTGCCCGGCGACAGGTTGGTGGCCTGCTGCACGATCTTGTTCAAGAGACGGACGAGCGTCTTGCGCTCGGCCTCGCTCAGCTGGCTCATGAGCGCGGCCATGATCTTGAAATGATCCGGCAGCACCGAGCGGATGAGAGTCTCGCCTTTCGGCGTCAGCGCCACCGACATCATCCGGCGGTCCTCGGGGTTGGGCTCGCGCTTGACCAGGCCATCGCGCTCCAGGGTGTCGATCAGGCCCGTCATGGTCGCGCGCGCGACTCCCGCCATGTCGGCCAGCTCGGCCGGCGTCCGCGGCTGCGGGCAGTTCTCCATCTTGTCGAGCAACAGCATCAACACCGTGAAACGCCCCTGGGAGATCTCGTGCCGGGCCAGATTGTGGTCGGCCACGCGGAACACTTCGTCTCCCGTGCGAAGGAGGTTCAGAAAGACCTCGCTGGCTGAGGGATCAAGATCGGGAAAAGACTTGGCAGCCTCGAGCAGGCACTCGTAGCGGGGAAGATCTTTGAGCAGCAGGAGCGGCATGATTGCGGGTCCGGAAAAATCGGGCAGGCGGTCTATAGTTAGGGGCCTAACTAAAAGCGCAAGTCCGCGATTCAGTTTCCCTGCATTTGTCACAAAGCTGGTGCGCAAATGGATCGGACTTATCCTTTTCTGTTTTGTCCCGTCAGGCTCCTTTTACTCCATGAAAATCACCCCTCTTGTCGCCGGACTCGGAATCCTTGCACTCGCACCCCTTGGACGCGCCCAGACCGCGGCCGACCTGACGGTGAATTCCGACAAGGTCGTCAAGCAGATCGACGACAAGCTCTACGGCCACTTCCTCGAGCATATCTATCATTCGCTGAATGGCGGCCTATGGGGCGAGGTGGTCTGGAATCGCAGCTTCGAGGAGGGACTTCCCCGCCCCGCGGGCGCGCGCGGCGGCGGCCAAGGCCGGCAGGGCGGCGCCGGACCCCAAGGCGCAGCGCAGACTCCGCCCGCACCACCCGCGCCGCCACCCGGCGGCACCGTCATCCGCCATTGGATGCTCGTGGGCACGCCCGAGGTCACCGCGGACACCGACCGGCCGCTCAACAGCGAGAAAAGCCTGAAACTCGTGACGGCGTCCGCCGGCACGGGGGTCGCCCAGAATAATTTCTATCTCCGGCAGGGCGACGTGAACCGCGGCTCGATCTGGGTCCGCGGTGAATCGGCCGGGGGCATGGCGGTCCGTTTCGTCGAGGGCGACAAGGTGCTGGCGGAGCAATCGCTCCCCGCCCCCGGCGCCGATTGGAAGGAATATCCCCTCGCCCTCAATCCGACCGCCACGTCGAAGGGCGCCACGCTCCAGATTGTCGCCAAGGGACCGGCCACGGTCTGGATCGACCAGGTCAGCCTGATGCCCGACTCGTATCGCGCGACCGGCGGGTTCCGGCCGGACCTGCTGCAGGCCGTGGCGGATATCCGCCCGGGCTCGATCCGCTGGCCGGGCGGGTCCTACGTCGGCACCAACGGCGGCTATCACTGGAAAGGCGGCATCGGCCCGCAGTCGAAGCGCGTCGGCAAGGTCGGCTGGGACGAACTCGATCCGTCCAGCTTCGGCACCGATGAATTCATGGCGCTCTGCCGCAAGGTCGGCGCCGAGCCGGTCCTGGTCGTTTACCTCGGTGCCCGCACGCCCGGCGCGGACCACTCGGTGCAGATCCAGGACGCCGCCGACTGGGTGGAGTATTGCAACGGCCCCGCCACGTCGAAGTGGGGCGCGGTGCGCGCGGCCAACGGCCACCCCGAGCCCTACCGCGTGAAATACTGGGAGATCGACAACGAGATCTGGAGCATGAACCCCGCGGACTACGTCGGCGTCGTCCACGCGTTCATGGCGGCAATGAAGAAGGTCGATCCCTCGATCACCGGGATCGCCTGCGGCAGCGGCGGTTTCGGCGCGCGCTTCGGGGACGGCGACATGGCCGTGATCGCCGACGCCTCCGACGCGGTCGACTACCTCAGCATCCACCATTACGAGAACGCCGCCCGCTGGGCCGAGGGGCCGGCAACGGCCGACGCCTATTTCAACAAGCTCGGCGAGGCGATCGCCCATTCGAAGAATCCCAATTTCCGCCTCTACATGTCCGAATGGAATCTCCGCACCAGCATCGACTGGCAGAGCGGGCTCTACGCCGGCGGGCTCCTGAACACCATGGAGCGCAATCCCTACGTCACGATGGCCTGCCCCGCCCTCTGGCTGCGGCACAATGACGCGCCGAACTGGGACAACGCCTTCATCAACTTCGACCAGAGCTCCTGGTTTCCCGCGCCGAACTACGTCGTGATGAAGCTCTACCGCGATCATTTCGCGCCCGATCTCCTGGAACTCTCCGGCGACGCCGCGGGCCTCAACGCCACCGCGACCAAGTCCGCCGATGGCCGCCGCCTCGTCCTCAAGGCCGTCAATCCGTCCGACCAGCCGCGCACCGTGAAGCTCACCGTGACCGGCACCTTCCGTCCGGCACGGGCCGGCCTGCAAGTCGTCGCGCCCAACGATCTCGCCGCCCGCAACAGCTTCGATCACCGCGACGCCGTCAAGGCCGTCACCGGCTCGGCCGAGCGCAGCGGCAACCAGGTGACATTCACGCTGCCCCGTTGGTCGGTGGGCGTGCTCGAGCTGGGCAACTGATTACAGACTCCGCCCCCACGCGCGCTCTTGAGTCTTAAAACGGACGGAGTCGAATCACACACCCCGCCCGTTGGGCACCCCTTTTGCCAGAGGGGATCTCGATCCGGCAGGCTCCCCTCTAGAATAGAGGGGCCTGTCGGCCATAGCCTCAGCGAAGGCTGATGGCGCAAAGCGCCGGGGTGCGTCGTCCGACAACTCGCGCCGAGGGCTCAGATCGCCTTCGCCGCCGCGACCACCGCGTCGGCCGTGATCCCGAGCGCCTTCATCGCCTCGGCGAAGGGCGCGCTGAGGCCGAAGCGGTCGATGCCGACGATCCGGCCTTCGGGGCCGACGTACTTGTGCCACAGGCCGGTGACGCCGGCCTCGATCGCCACCCGCTTCCTGCAGGAGGGCGGAAGGATGCTGTCGCGGTATTCCTTCGTCTGGCGGTCGAAGATCTCCATCGACGGCAGCGACACGACGCGCGTGCCGGCGCCGAGGGTCTTGGCCGCGGCCATCGCATGCTGCAGCTCGCTGCCCGTCGCGATGAGGATCTGCGTGAGCGGCGCCGTCTCCTGGACGGCGACGTAGCCGCCCTTGAGCACGCCGGCACGGCGCACGTGCGGGGGAATGTCGTTCAGCGGCGGCACCGCCTGGCGCGTGAGCGCGAGGAGCGTCGGGCCGTCCGTGCGCTCGAGCGCGGCGGCGAAGGCGGCGGCCGTCTCCTCGAGATCCGCCGGGCGGATCACCTCGAAGCCGGGGATCAGCCGCAGCGACGAAATCGTCTCGACCGGCTGGTGGGTGGGGCCGTCCTCGCCGACACCGACCGAGTCGTGCGTGTAGATGTAGATCACCGGCAGTTTCGCGAGCGCAGCGATGCGCATCGAGGGACGGGAGTAGTCGGCGAACACCAGGAAGGTCGCGCAGGACGGACGGAAGATCCCGTCATAGGCGAGGCCGTTGCACATCGCGGCCATCGCATGCTCGCGGATGCCGAAGCGGATGTTGCGGCCCGCGCGGTTGGTCGGGTCGAAATCCTTGTCGGCGTTGATGTAGTTGTACGTCGAGCCGTGGAGGTCCGCCGATCCGCTCATGAGCAGCGGCAGGAAGGCCGCCACGTGCTGCAGGACCTCGCGGCCGGAACCGCGGGTGCCCGGATGCTTCGTGTCGGGCGGGAAAACCGGGATCTTCTCCAGCATCGCCGCCGCGCCGGGACGGGTCTGGGCCGAGTCGAGCAGCGCGGCCTTCTCGGGATTCTGCCCGCGCCAGGACTCGTAGTTCTTCTTCCACTTGCCGTAGGCGCGGACGAGCCGCTTCTTGTGCGCCGCGAAGTAGGCGTAGACCTCGTCACTGACGTAGAAATGCTTGTCGCCCGGCAGGCCGAGGCCGATGCGCGCGGCGTCGCCGAACTTCGCGCCGCCCTCGCCGTGGCCCTTCGCCGTGCCCTGCACCTCGGGGATGCCGCGGGCGATCACGGTGTGGACGAGGATGAGCTGCGGCTTCCCGCTGCCGGCCTTCTTCGCCTTGTTGAAGGCCTTGAGGAACGCGATCATGTCGTGGCCGTCGGCCACCGTCTGCACGTCCCAGCCGATCGCCTTGAAGCGCTTGCCGGTATCCTCGCTCTGCGTCTTCTCCGCCATCGCGTCGAGCGTGACGTAGTTCGAGTCGTAGATGAGGATCAGGTTGTCGAGCTTCTGGTGCCCGGCGAACTCGACCGCCTCCATGCCGACGCCCTCCTGCATGCAGCCGTCACCCGCGAGGCAGACGACGTGCTGGTCGAAGATGACATGGTCGGGCGTGTTGAAACGCGCCGCGGCCATCTTGGCCGAGACCGCCATGCCGACGGCGTTGCCGATGCCCTGGCCGAGCGGGCCGGTGGTGGCCTCGACGCCCGGCGTCTCGTGGAACTCCGGGTGGCCCGGGGTCTTCGAGTGGAGCTGGCGGAAGCCCTTGATGTCCTCGATCGAGAGATCGTAGCCGCTGAGGTGCAGCCAGGAGTAGAGGAACATCGAACCGTGGCCCGCGGAAAGCACGAAGCGGTCGCGGTTGAGCCAGCGGGGCTCGGCGGGATTGTGGACGAGGGCGTGACCGTAGAGGACGGCGCCGATCTCCGCGCAGCCGAGCGGGAGGCCGAGGTGGCCGATGCCGGCCTTGTGCACGGCGTCGATCGCGAGCCCGCGGGCCTGGTTGGCCGCCTGGGCGAGAAGGTCAGTTTGCAGTTTCATGAGCGGGTTGAGCGGGAGAAATTAGATGCCACTGGGACGCGGGCACAATCGCACAGAACGGATTTCGGACCAAATCGGCGCAAAAAAAGCGAGCCGGGTGCGGCTCGCTTCTTGGAAAAGGGGGTTCAGCGCCCCGGCGTGGCGGCGGCCTCCTGCGCGCGGTTCTCGCGCTCCTTGACGGCGACGGCGGCCTTGCCGGTGCGGTCGCGGAGGTAGTAAAGGCGGGCCTTCATGTTCTCGGACTCGCGCTCCACCTCGATCTTCTCGATGTTGGGCGAATTGACCGGGAAAACACGCTCGACGCCCTCGCCGTAGCTGATGCGGCGGACCGTGAAGGTCTCGTGGATGCCGTGCCCCTTGCGGGCCATGACGATGCCGGAATAGACCTGGACGCGCTCCTTGTCGCCCTCGCGGACCTTCGTGTGCACGCGCACACCGTCGCCGACCTTGAACGGCGTGATGTCTTTCTTCACCTGCGAAGCGGTGATCTCGTTGATAATCGGGTTCATAGGGAGCGGCGGGTTATTTGAGCAAATCGGGTCGGACCTGGCGGGTTTTCTCCTCCTGCCGCGCCTGCCGCCACCTTTCGATTTCCGCATGGTTGCCGGAGAGGAGAATCTCCGGCACGGACATGCCTCGAAATTCGGCGGGACGCGTGTATTGAGGAAAGTCGAGCAACTTGCTGGTGAAGGATTCGTGCGTCAATGACTTTTCCTCGCCCAGGACCCCGGGGATGAAACGGCTCAGCGCATCGATCAGAACCGCGGCCGGGAGGGTGCCGTTCGTCAGCACATAGTCCCCGATGCTCACCTCGAGGTCGATGACGCGGTCGCGGATGCGCTGGTCGATGCCCTCGTAATGCCCGCTGAGCAGCACGAGGTGCTGCTCCCGCGACAACTCCTGCGCCAGCTTCGGGGACAGCGGCACGCCATCCGGCGTGAGATAGATCCGCCGGCAGCCCGGCGTCTGCAGCTGCTCGATGGCGGCGAACACCGGCTCGGGCTTCAGCACCATGCCCGCCCCGCCGCCAAACGGCCGGTCGTCCGCCGTGCGATGCTTGTCCGTCGTCCACTGCCGCAGGTCGTGCACCTTCACGCCCACGAGGCCGCGCTCCAGCCCCTTGCCGACGATGCTCTCGCCCAGGAAGCCGTCGAGCATCCGCGGAAAGAGCGTCAGGACGTCGATTTGCAGCGGCATGGGAGCAGGAATTTAAGCACGGAGATCGCGGCGAATACCGGGAGAAAGAAAAAACCCCGGAAATAGATCCGAGGTTGTAATTCTTGCCGGAGGGATTGGACCCTCCGAGGCCTCTGCGCCCTCTGCGTTAAAGACTCAGGCCGCCGGCGCGGCGGCCGGGGCGCGGCGGGCGCGCTTGATGATCGCGTGCAGCGTGTCGGAGGGCTTCGCGCCCTTGCTCAGCCAGTAGTCGACGCGGTCGAGCTTCAGGTTGACCTGCTGGCCCTTGGTGCGCGGATCGTAGGTGCCGATCACTTCGACCGGATCGCCATCGCGGCGCGAACGGGCTTCGGCCACGACCACGCGGTAATGCGGCTGATGCACGGCGCCGATGCGGGTAAGACGGATTTTGAGAGCCATAACGGGAATTTTGCGGAGCGATTCTTGCTTGGAAAAGCGAAGGACATCACCGTTCCGCGCCCGCCCTGTCAAGCCCTACTCCCAAAGTTTAGCAGCATGGGTTTCAGACGGGACCCCGGAGGTTTGGCCACGAAAAGGCACGAAATGACACAAAAAGCGATCCGTTCCCATAATGTCTGGTTTTGTGTCATCTCGTGCCTTTTCGTGGCGGAGAAATCCGTGGTTTGAAGGAAATCGAGCAGGCTCTGGCCGCCGCTGGCCGCGTTTCCATTTGACCCATCCTCCGAGGCGGCGTGGATTCCCCCTTCCTTATGCTCAAAGCCGGCATCGTCGGTCTGCCCAACGTGGGCAAGTCCACCCTCTTCAACGCGCTCACCCGCTCCCGCAAGGCCGAGGCCGCCAACTATCCGTTCTGCACGATCGACCCGAATGTCGGCGTCGTGGTGGTGCCCGACGAGCGCGCGAAGGTGCTGCAGAAGATCGCCAAGACCAACGTCGTCATCCCCGCGGCGATCGAGTTCGTCGACATCGCCGGGCTCGTCGCCGGCGCCAGCAAGGGTGAAGGTCTCGGCAACCAATTCCTCGCCAACATCCGCGAGGTCGACGCCATCGTCCAGGTGGTGCGCTGCTTCGAGGATTCCGACATCGTCCACACGATGGGCGGCATCGACCCGGTGCGCGACATCGAGGTGATCACCACCGAGCTCGTGCTCTCCGACCTCGAGGCCGTCACCAAACGCATCGAGAAGACTCAGAAGAAGGCCAAGTCCGGCGACAAGGAAGCCATCGCCGAGATGGCGGTGCTCGAGAAGCTCCTCCCCCACCTCAACGCCGGCAAGACCGCCAACACCCTCGCCGCCACTCCGGAAGAGGCCGCGCTGATGAAGCTGTTCCAGCTGCTCACGGCCAAGCCCGTGCTCTTCGCCTGCAATGTCGCCGAGTCCGACCTCGCCACCGCCGAGCAGAATCCCTTCGTCCAGAAGGTCGCCGGCTACGTCCGCACCCACCACGACGCCGCCTACGTGCCGATCAGCGCGAAGATCGAGTCCGAGCTCATCGACCTGCCCGAGGAGGAGGCGAAGGCCTTCCTCAAGGACCTCGGCGTCTCCGATTCCGGCGTGTCCGCGCTGATCAAGGGCACCTACGGTCTGCTCGGCCTGATGACATACTTCACCGCCGGCGAAAAGGAGGTCCGCGCCTGGACGATCAAGAAGGGCTGGAAAGCCCCGCAGGCCGCCGGCGTCATCCACACCGATTTCGAGAAGGGCTTCATCAAGGCGGAGGTGGTCTCCTACGAGGACCTGTCTCGCCTCGGCAGCGTCGCCGCCGCCCGAGATGCCGGCAAATACCGGCTCGAGGGCAAGGAGTACGTCTTCCAGGACGGCGACGTCGCGCTTTTCCGGTTCAACAACTGAGCAGGGATCGCTGCGGCGGGATTCGGACGGCAGTTTGATTCCTCCGAAATGCGTCTTAGGCTCCGACTGGACCAAAGACGGAGACACACCCCGCCCGTTGGGCACCCCCTCTTTTTAGAGGGGAGTCCGATCGGCTGAGCTCCCCTCTGGAGAGGGGTGCC
>DASZQN010000105.1:0-10344 GCA_035549635.1 Opitutaceae bacterium | reverse complement strand
AACGCAGCGCTCCCTCCCCGGTCCGGGCCACCTCGGCGTTCTCCGCGTCCTCTGCGTGAACCCTTCCGAATCAGATCCCACCCGACCGCCAACACGATTTCGTCCCGCTCATTTGCCGCCGGCGCGCTTCTCCCTCCACGCCTGATAGGACGCGGCCACCGTGGCCGGCGCGGTCTGGTACCAGCCGTAGCCCTTGCGGCGCTCGTTCGACAGTTCGCCGAAGACGTAATGGATCGTGCGGTCGCGATCGCCGAAGACCGCCTTGCCCGTGCCGATCTCGTAGAAGCGCGCCCAGAGGTCCGGGGCGCCTTCCTTCGGCACGAGGCCGGAGCCGTGCGTGTCGTCGCGGTTCCACACGACATGGTGGAAGGCCCGGCGCGGGAACCATTGCACCGCGCCCTCGATGGCGTCGACGACCGCCGGCGACGGATCGGGCACGGTCATGAGGAACTGCGCCAGCCGTCCGCTCTCCAGCGAGCACTCGGAGACCGGCTCGAAGTTCCGCGCGGCGCAGGGCTGGAGCGTGATCGCGTCGTGCTGCTGGCCCCAGACGGTGCGGTGGCCGTCGGCGTCGCGGAGCTGCGCCGCGAGGATGCACTGGATCCCGCGCTCGACGCGGCGCCCGGCCTCGGCGGCCACCGTCTCGGGGACGAAGGCAAACTCGGCCCGCCGGTCCCGGATGTCGCGCAGCAGCTCGAGAATGTGCACCATCGCATCGTCGTTGAAGGTGATGGCGTCGTGATACCAGCCGACGAGCGGATAGACCTGGGGAAAGCCGCCGTTGGGATATTGCGCGGCCAGGACGTAGGTCAGTCCGAACATGAAGGATTTGCGCCAGAGCGCGGCGCGGTCCGTGTTGCCGGCGGCGGTGCTGACGAGCGCGAGAAAGCGCAGTTCGTAGATCGTGGAGTCGTTGTCGAAGGTGCCGGCGCTCCAGGCGTCCCTGTGGTCGTCCTTCGGCTCGCGGTTGCGCGAGTAGTCGCCGGTCTTGACCCAGCCGCCCGTGGCGGTCTGCCAGTTCGCAACGTGATCCGCGATCGTGCGGGCCTCCTCCGAGGCGTACCAGGCCGCAGGCGCGCCGAGCTTCACGCCCTGGCTGTAGGTGGACGGGATCGGCGGGCCGTCGCTCGGCTGCGCCAGCGAGTGATCCACGAGGTCGAGCGGCCCGAGCAGCTTCAGCCGCTCGGCCGAGGCCTTCAGGTAGGCGCGCCAGGCAGGCTGCGCCCCGGCCGGCAGCGCGGCGACGCGCTGCTCCGTGACGGGGAGGAACTGGTCGGGCGGCCAGGGCCGCGGGGCGTCGGCGGCCCGGGCCAGCGGTGCCGCCAGGACCAATCCAGCCGCAAAGATCGTGAGACGCAGAGGGGTAGCGAGGGGGTTCATCCCCGGAGACTGGAGCGAAAACGGTGAAGTCGAAAACACCAAATTCGGTCACGTGTCCGCCAATGGTGGGCCACCTCGCTGCGGTGGCCGGCCAGGTCAACGACCTGGCCGACAGCGGTCCATGAACTGGTTTGCAGCGCCCCGGGGAGCCGCCCAGCGTCCAGCCCCGTCCCGAAATGACCTCCCGCCCGCCGAAGCCCTTCATCCCGCCCCACGGCCTGGCCGCGCTCCTGGCGGGGCTGTCGGCGATCGGGCCGTTCTCGATCGACGCCTATCTGCCGTCGATGGAGGAGATCGGGAACGAGCTGCACGCGACGCCGCTGGCGGTCCAGCAGACGCTGACGGCCTACATGATCCCCTTTTCGCTGATGACCCTGTGGCACGGGTCGATCTCCGACACGCTCGGGCGGCGGCGCGTCATCCTGTGGGGCATGGCGCTGTTCGGCCTCGCCTCCGCCGCCTGCGCCTGCGCGACGAACCTGGAAATGCTCCTGGTCTTTCGGGCCCTGCAGGGGATGACCGCGGGAGCCGGCATGGTGGTGGGCCGCGCGATCGTGCGCGACCTGTTCCACGGGGCGGACGCGCAGCGCGTGATGTCGCAGGTCACCATTTCGTTCGCGATCGCGCCCGCGGTGGCGCCCGTGATCGGCGGCTGGCTGCACGTGTGGTTCGGCTGGCGGGCGGTGTTCGTCTTCCTCGTGCTCTTCACCGGCACCTGCTGGCTGCTCTGTCAGCGGATGCTCCCGGAAACCCTCCCGCCCGAACGGCGGCAGCCGCTGCATCCCGTCTACCTGGCGCGCTCGTACTGGAGCGTGCTCACCTCCCTGCCCTTCGTCGCGGCCTGCCTGGCGGTGACGCTGAACTTCTCCGGGTTCTTCATCTACGTCGTGTCGGCGCCGGTCTTCCTGATGGAACAGCTCCACGTCTCGGCCACGGGCTTCCTCTGGCTGTTTGGGCCGCTGACGATGGGCATGGCCAGCGGCGCGTGGCTGTCGGGCCGGCTCGCCGGCCGGATGTCGCCGGTGCGCACGATGGCGTGGTCTTATGTCATCATGGGCGTGGCGACCGTCGCCAACCTGGTCTACCACCTGCTGCGGCCGCCGGCGCTGCCCTGGAGCGTGCTGCCGCTGTTCTTCTTGGTGCTCGGCGCGGCGCTCTGCTATCCGTCGATGACGCTGCTCGCGCTCGACCTTTTCCCCTCCAAGCGCGGCCTGGCGGCGTCCTGCCAGAGCTTCGCCCAGACCGGCGGCGCCGCGGTGAACGCGATGATCGCCCCGCTCCTCTGGGCCAGCGCGCGCACCCTGGCGGTGACCCAGACCGTGGCGCTCGCGCTCGGGCTCGCGAGCCTGCTCGTCTACCTGCACGTCGCCCCGCCGGTGGCGGCAAAGGAAGAAGGCGGAAGGATGAATTAGGCGATCCGAACGGAGAAGTCGCGGACCGGGGTTCTTGATTCTTCCTTTTTGCCTCCTCCTTTTTTCTCACGCCGTCTTCGTCTTCGGCCCGCCGAGCAGCGGACCTTTCTCCCGCAGTTCCTCCTCCTGGTGGCGGCGGGTGCGGGCGGCGAGGATGTCGGCGCGGCCGAGATAGCCGACCACGCGGTCGGGCGCGGCGCGGCGCACGACGGGAAGACGGCCGATGTCGTGCTTCAGCATCCGGGCGATGGCCTCGTGCAGGGTTTCGTCGGGATGGGCCACGATCACGTCGGCGCGCGCGATCTCCAGCACCGTCGTGCGGCCTCCCTCCTTCCGCTGCAGCGCGGCCATGATGTCCCCGCGCGTGACGATGCCGGCGAGGCGGCCGGCCGCGTCGACCACGAGCGTGCCCTGGCGGTGGGAGACCGCCGGATCGCCGCGCACGATGCGCTCCGACAGCGCCGCCACGGTGGTGTCGGCCGCGACGAGCGGCGGGGAGTGGTCCATCACGTCGGCGACGCGCATGAGCTCGAAGACGTCCACCGAGTATTCCCGGGCGATGTGCTGGCCGCGGCGGGCGAGCTTCTCGGTGAGGATCGAGCGGCGGAGCAGGAGCACGGTCACGCAGAGCGCCGCGACGCTGCCGATGAGGAAGGCCGGGAGCGCATTGAGGTCGTGCGTGAGCTCGAGGATGAAGATCATGCCGGTGAGCGGCGACCGCATCGTGCCGCCCATCATGGCCGCCATGCCGACCATCGCCCACAGGCCCGGGTCGCCGACGCCCGTGAGGAGGCTGAGGAGCGCGCCGATGGCTCCCCCCATCATCAGCAGCGGCGCCAGCACGCCACCGGACGTGCCGGACCCGAGGGCGACCGACCAGACGACCGCCTTCGCCACCAGGAGGCTGACCACGGCCGCGGTGAGCAGTTCGCCCCGCATCAGGCTGTGGATCGTCTCGTAGCCGACGCCGAGCACGCGCGAATCGACCAGGCCACCGAGACCGATGGCGAGCCCGCCGAGCGCCGGCCACCACATCCAGTGGAAAGGCAGTTTCAGGAACAGATCCTCGCAGGCGTAGACGAGGGCCGTCAGCAGGCCGGAGCCGAGCCCGGCGCAGACGCCGACGACCAGGGCGAAACCGAGCGCCTTCGCGCCCAGCAGCGCGTGCGCCGCGACGGGAAAGATCGGGCCGGTGCCGAGCAGGGGCACCCGCAGCACCGCGGCGACGACCGCCGCCACGGCGACGGGGATGAAGCTGCGCGGCTTCCACTCGAACAGGAGCAGCTCGACCGCCAGCAGGACCGCGGCGATCGGCGTCGCGAACACCGCCGACATGCCCGCCGCCGCGCCGGCGACGAGCAGGGTCTTGCGCTCCGCGGCCGTCAGGTGGAACAGCTGCGCGAACATCGAGCCGAACGCGCCGCCGGTCATGATGATCGGGCCCTCCGCGCCGAACGGGCCGCCGGTGCCGATGGCCACCGCGGAGGACACCGGCTTCAGGACGGCGACGCGCGGGTTGATCAGGCTGCGGCCGAGCAGGATGGCCTCCAGCGCCTCGGGGATGCCGTGCCCGCGGATCTTCTCCGAGCCGTAGCGGGCCATCAGCCCGATGACCAGGCCGCCGAGCACCGGGACGACCACGCCCCACCAGCCGAAGCGATGCCCCTGCAGCGTCACCGGCTCCGCGGAGAAGCGGAGGAAGAACGCGGCGTTGGTGAAGACGGCGATCAGCCACAGCAGGGCCTTCGCCACCACCGCGCCAATCGCCCCGACGGGAAGCGCGAGGGCGCAGAGCAGCAGCACGCGGCGGTCGGTGCTGAAATCGGCCAGCCCGTCGGCGTGGCCGGAATCCCGGGGGGAGGAGGAAGGGACCTTGGTTGCACGGCTCATGTTTTTGGCAAAGAGGATGAAATTATATCGTGTTGCGATATAATTCAACGAGATTGTCCCGGCGCCGCGAATCCTCCTCACTGCCCTCGTTCCCGATGCCCGCCCCGACGCCCCGCCTCCGGCCCTCGCACTACCAGCACCTCGCCGCGCTGCGGCAGGCGCTGCGCCGCTTCCTGCGCTTCAGCCAGGAGGCGGCCGGGACGGCCGGGCTGACGCCCCAGCAGCACCAGGCGCTGCTGGCGATCAAGGGGTTCCCGGGCGGCGGCGACATCTCGGTGGGCGAGCTCGCGGCGCGGCTGCACCTGCAGCCCCACAGCGCGGTCGGCCTGGTCGACCGCCTCGCCCAGCGGCAACTGGTGCGGCGGGTCCGCTCGAGCCGGGACCGCCGGCGCGTGCACCTGCAGCTCACCGCCCGCGGCGAGCGGGTCATCGGGCGGCTCTCGGCCGTCCACCTGCAGGAGCTGCGGCAGAGCGGCGTGGAATTGCGCCGGCTGCTGAAGTCGATCACGGCCGACTAGCCAAGACGGGGGTGGTTTCGCGCAGAGGCGCGGACGGCACGGAGATCGGACCGCTTTTGGCCACGAAAAGGCACGAGAAGTTCTAAGCTACGGCCCTCCCTCCATGGCGCCTATGGGCGCGCAGGAGATGCTCTTCGCAGCCGCTGACCCTTTGAGCCTTTTTGTGGCTAAAAAATCCGACTCGGATCGCCTCTGCGCCTCTGTGCCTCTGTGCGAGACGGTTCGAAGGATCGGGATCAGGCCCGGCCGGGAATGGCCGCGGCCGGCAGGCCGGACCAGATCTCGCCGGAAAGCACGACGATCGTGACGGCCTGGATGCCGCCGGCGACGTCCCGGATCGCGGTGACCGCGACCTTGTCGCCCACGTTGATGTCATCCAGCCGGATGGCCTGTCCGCTGCGGACGATGGCGGTCGCGGGACTGACGCGGACCGCCTTGCCGTCGACCGTCAGGCTCCGCTCGCGCGCGCTGGTGCCGTCCACCGAGCCATTGATGACCATGTGTTGCGCGCTGCCGAGGGCCGGCGCCACGGCTGAATCCGGCGGGACGATCTTTCCCGCCGCCAAGTTGGCGCGGGCCGGAGCCGGCAGGACGGCCCAGCCGAGGAGGACGCCAGCCGTCAAAAGGGACAGGGGAAAGCCAGTCATTTTCACGCCCTTCGTGCTGCTGCGCGCGTGCCAGCCGAGCCCGGTTGGCTAAACCGCTGTCCCGCAAGCCAGGGAATTTGGAGGCGCAAAAAATCCCGCCGCAAAATGCAAGATTCCGGCCCGAGGCGCCCTGCAAAATGCGGGAATTTCCTCCTCTCCTGGCGTTGGTTTCGATTGCACCCGGCGGAACGGGGGAACCATGATCGGGGCGTGAGAGTCCCACCCCGGCAGCTCATGTCCCGCTTCCCGCGCCTCTTATTCTTTGTCGGCGGACTCGCCCTGGGCGCGGCCGGCGCGCTGGCCGCCGAGAGCGCGAAGGGATCCGCCCCCACCGAAGAGAGCGAGCCGCGCTTCTCCTCCACCCTCTCGCCCGCCCAGCAGAAAGAGACCGGCCTCGACCAGCTGACGACGGACAACGTCGCGGTGATCGACGCCCTCGTGCGGCTGGACCTCGCCGCGGTGCAGTATCGCGGCACGAGCATCCGCACCACCCGTTTTTCCGAGCGGCGGACCGAGCACGAGCGCGACATCGCCGGCCTCGCCAAGCTGACGCCCGCGCAGCTCACCAAGCTCGACCAGTTTGTCGCCCTGCGCATTCCCACCCCGGCGCCTCCCACCCTGACAGCGGATCTCCCCTACGCCACCCTCGGCATCGATCCGAACCCGGTGCGGTACAAGCGGCCGGGGCTGGAGACCCACGGTTCGGTGTCGCTCATGTATGGCTGGAGCAAGGCCGGCAGCGTGCGGGGGGCGAGTTCCACCGTGACGCTGGTCGACCCGAAGCACCGCTTCGAGGTCACCGTGGGCTACTCGGAATATCACGGCAACGGCGCCGGTTTCTACTCCTATCCCCCGGATGCGCCGTATACCCCTTTCTACCGGCCGGTGCCGCTGATCGATCCGGACGACCGGTGAGGGGATTGCGGATTGCGGATTGCGGAATCGGAATACCGGCGGAGTCCGTTCTCATTTGGAAGACGGTGAGAACGAGCAGGGGAGGCTTCCTTCCCGAGGAGGGGATCCCGCAAAGACGACCTTGAACATCGGGCGGACCCGTGTCCTCGTAGTCACCCCCGACCCCTGTCCCCCGTCTTGCTGCCAGTCCGGCGTGCCGTCGGCGGAATTACCCTGATGAAATTCGAACACTTCGCCCTCAACGTGTCCGACGCCCGCGCGATGAGCCGCTGGTACGTGGACCATGTCGGATTCAAGATCCTGCGGCAGCGCGAGGATGCGCCGTACACCCACTTCCTCGGCGACGAGGCCGGGCGCGTCGTGGTGGAGCTCTACAGCAATCCGAAGGCGCTGATCCCGGATTACAGCGGAACGCATCCGCTGACCTTCCATTTCGCGGTCTATACGACTGACGCCCAGGCCGAGCGCCGCCGCCTCGAAAAGGCCGGCGCGACGCTGTTCCTCGAGGACCCGCTGCCCGACGGCTCGCTGCTGATCATGATGCGCGACCCCTGGGGCGTGCCGCTGCAGCTTTGCCAGCGGAAGCAGCCGTTCCCGGGCTACTGAGCCGGAATGACGATTGATTCGGAATTCACGAGTCGTGAAAGCGCGCCTCCGCCCGCCCCCCGTAAATCATATTTCATAAATCATCCTTCATCAATCCCCACCCCCACCCCATGCCCCCGCTCCCCCGTCTCACGTCCTGCCTGCATTCCCTGTCCGCCCTGCTCGCCGTCGCGCTTCTCGCCGGGCCTTCCGCCCGCGCCGCGGACAGCGCCGAGCCCGGCCTGCTCTTCTATCTTTCCGGCGAGAAAGGCACCACCCCGGACTTCTCGGCGGCCGGTACGACCGAGCCGAACTTCGTCGCCGAGATCACCAAGATCCCCGACGGCGCAAAGGGAGCGGCGCTCAGCTGCGGCGACCTGCAAAAACTCGCCTACACGGCGCCGGGCAACATCTACGCGCAGCGCGGCACGCTGTCGTTCTTCTGGCGGTCGCGCTACGCCGTCGGCGCGACGCCATTTCCCGTCTTCCGCGTCGGTTATGCCGACCATTCGAGCTGGGACATGGTCTGGCTCCGCATCGACTACAACGGCCACGGCTTCGACGCCTTCGTCACCGACGCCAGCCTGTCGCGCACGCGCGTGTCGATCGACGTGCAGCCGTTTCCGAAGCCGAACGAGTGGACCCACCTCGCGCTCTCGTGGGACGAGACCCGCGGCATCCGCTTCTACGTGAACGGCAAGCTCGCCGGCAAGGTCGAGACCACCGCGGTCTACAACGCCGGGCTCGACCAGTTCGGGCCGCACTCGCGCGTCATCAGCCCGTACCAGGTGCAGAGCGACTACAACTTTGTCCGCGGCGGCGACGTCGACGAGATCCGCATCTACGACCGCATGCTGGCGGACGCGAACATCACCACCCTCGCGCAGGGCAACGCCCCGACCAGTCTGCCGCCGCTCCCGGGCCGCAGCCTCGCGGATAGCGCCACACGCGACGAATGGCTCATGCGTTACGGCTGGAACCGCCCGAACGATCCCGCGCCCGAGCTCCCGGCGGGCCCCAGCGTCGCGATCCGCAAGGTCGAGATCCACGACGCCTACGACATCAAGCGCTGGTGGTGGAAGGCCACCGACGGCATCCGCGAAACGACGTGGCCCGGCGTGTATAACCGTTCGCGCCTGCCCGGCCGCCACGACTATTTCACGCTGCCGGACTGGGATTGCTACGTGGATTCCGGCAAGGCCGTGACCTTCGGGATGCCGAACGAGCCGTGGAACCACCTCGAGATCTCGGGCGCGGCCTGGGGCAAGATGGAACTGCTGAAGCCCGGCGCGGCGATGGAGGACGCCTACGCCGCTCCCGCCCAGGCGACGCTCTTCGAGCGCCCGAAAGGCCAGGAGAAAACCGTCCACACGCTCGCATCGCACACCGGCGGCCAGATCCGCTTCACCAACGTCGATCAGGAGCAGCCGATCGGCGAGCTGTCGGCCTACAACGTCACCGCCGGCGCCGAGCCGGCAGGCAGCACCAAGCTGGCGTTCCGCCTCGCGAAACCGACGCCGCATCTCCCGGCTTCATCAGACTTCGCCGGACTGCCCGCCTACATCGCCGGCCGTTTCGCACCGGACGAGCGCGCGGCGCTCGTGGCCCAGCCGGCCGACCAGCAGCTGCCGTTGTTGGACTACGCCCGGATCGGCAACACGCTGCCCATCGTCCACGTGATCATTCCCGACACCTGGGACCAGCTCACCGACGGCCTCGACGGCATCGCGCTCGACCTCCCCGCGCTCAAGGCGACGCCAACGCAGGGCGGCCGCATCGCGCTGAACATCCAGGTCAAGGACCCGCTCTGGCAGAAGCGCGACATGCTCGACTTCACGTTCAGCGTACAGCCAGGCCAGGCGAAGAAGCTGTGGCTCGATCTCCGCGATCGGTTGCTGCCGGCAGGCAAGCCGCTTTATATCACCGTCACTTCGGCCAGCCCTGACTTCAACGAGCTCTCGCTCTTCGGCGCGGAGGTCCGCCTCGTCTTCAAGCCGCGCGATGCGGCCCGGCCGGAGCACGAACTCGACCGCTTCACCCAGGCGAAGGACAGCTACGCGATGCTGGTCGAGGAGCATCCGAACAACCCGAAGTACGACCTCTGGAACCGCTTCAAGGGCGACCTGCAGGACCTGCTGCGCGTCAACCCGAACCACCCGCTCGGCGTCCTGTATGCCGCGGCCGCCATCGGTGGAGCGCGTCCGGCCTTTACCCAACCAGCGGCGCCCTCGGGCGTGCCGCTGTGGGCTTTCCGCCAGACGGAGCTGCTCGGACGCGTGAAGCGTTTCGTCGACTGGTATATCGACCATCGCCAGTCCGGGTTCGGCGACTTCGGCGGCGGCATCTCGGACGATGTCGACCTGCTCAACACCTGGCCCGGCGTCGCGCTCATGGGCTCCGATCCGGACAAGATCAAGGTGTCGCTCAACCGCCTGCTCGATGCGGCGTTCAAGAACGGCATGTTCACGAACGGCCTGCCGACGATCCAAGCCGATGAACTGCACAGCTACGAGGAGGGCATCAACTGCCTCGCGCAGAATCTCATCCTCGACTACGGCAGCCCGCGCCAGATCGAGCGCGCGATGGACACGGCCCGCGGCGTGGAGACCCTGACGGGCGTCAATGCGGCGGGGCACCGCCACATCATGACGTCGTTCTACAGCGGCACCAAGATGGCCACGGACGATCCGTGGGGCCGGTCCAAGCCCTACTCCAACCTCGTGCTGCAGGTCCCGCAGCTGCTGGTCGACTACAACGGCAACCCGGAGGCGAAGAAATACCTCCTCGAGCTCGCCGACGGCCTTCTCGCCCACCGCCACGTGGATGCGAGCGGCAACGCCACCCTGGCGACCACGATCGTGTTCGCCACCGACCGCGAGGCCGACGCGACGCGCGGCTTCTTCCCGTGGCACGTCTTCTGGGGCGCCTGGAAATGGACGGGAGACCACAAGTACCTCGACCCGATCCTCGACGGCGGCCCGCTCTCCGCGCTCAGCC
>DASZQN010000104.1:0-9052 GCA_035549635.1 Opitutaceae bacterium | reverse complement strand
GCCGATGGCGCGACGCCCCGTGAGGTCCGTGGACAGCTTGTCCTCGAGGAACGGCAACCGGCGTTTGCGGCGGACGAAAAATATCGGCCGAAGTTCCTGAGCGAATTCTACGTGCTGGTGACGCCCTCGGGCTGGAAGCGCATCATGTCGGATATCGGCGGAGATTTCGTTTCAGCGAACGTGAGGGCGGGCACCGACATTCTCCCGCTCAGCGAGGGCGATTTTGGGAAATTGCCGGATGGAAGCCCCGCTCCCGCCAGCTCGGTCCGAGTGGTGAAAGTCGGTCTGCGCCGCCTCGGATTTTTCGAGGAAAAGGTTCCGGTGACTGTGGGAGCGGCGAAACCCTGAGCGAAGAGCAAGGAAATCGATCTCATGAAACTGATCTGGCATGTCGTGAAAAAGGATTTACGTCGCGCACGTTGGCTGCTGCCGGCGTGGCTGGCGGTGATCGGACTGCAGGTCGCCCTTGGGGCTTGGGCGCGCACGGGCAGCGACTGGTTTTTCCAGGTCCGTGACGGGGTGAGGGTGGTAAACGGCATCCTGATCTGGCTGCAGCTGCTCACGGTGATGTTTTTCGCGGCGGAGATCGTGCAGGAGGATTCGCTGGTGGAACCGAATGCGCACTGGCTCGTCCTGCCGCTCTCGGGGCGGCGTTTGCTGGCGGCCAAGCTCGCCGGTCTCGCGATCATTGTGTGGCTGCTGCCCCTCGTCCTCCTGTGGCCATGGTGGCTCAGCAATCACTGGGGAACGCGCGACCTGGCGTTGGGTACCCTCATCCTGATCGGACTGCATACTCTGATCGCACTGCCGGCGCTGATGGTGGCGTCGCTGACCGACAGCTGGACGCGCTTTCTTACGTGGATGGCGATTTTCACTCTGGCGGTGGTGGTCGCAGGGATGTCGCTGGCGGCCTTCTATGAGGCGATCCCGTTCGAGGTTCGCCCTCCCGAGACTCTGCCCCTGAGCCGAGCGGCTGTCGGCATTGCGATCATCGTCGGACTGGGGGGCATCGTCCTGGCGAACCAATACCTGACCCGCAGGCGAAGGGGATCGTTGGCGGTTGTCGGTGTGGCGGCACTTGCGGCCATGCTGGCGCTGGCGGTGTGGCCGAGTGATTTCATGGCAGCGGCGCTGGCAGCGGTCACCCCGGCGCTGCCGCCGTCGAGACCGCTCCGGCTCGATTTCTCGCTTTCAGGCGGGACGAAGCCTCCGACGGGAAAAGGCACCTTCCTCCAGCCGGTCGGCCTGGACGTAGCGGGCTCTATCGGCGGGCTGGAACCCGGGGAGGCGATCTATGGCCAGCTTCTGAACTACGAATGGAAATGGGGAAACGCGATCGAACGCCGATCCGCACCCAAGCAGGGAGTCTTGGTTGCCTTTTTCAGCGGCCGCCCGGAAACGAACGTGCCCGGGCCCGCCCGGTCACCGGACCTGTTTCCCCGGCGCGACACCCTTTATTCCCTGGGCATGCCGCCGGTCCCGTCCTACGTGGTCAGCCGGTTGCTGCGGGAACCTGCAGAATTCAGAGCCACGGCGGAGATGGCGGTGATCCATCCGGAGATATTGGCCGAGGTCGCTCCACGGGCCGGCGTGCGCTTCGGGCGGGGCGCGGAGCGATATGCCATCGTGGCAGTCATGCCCGCCGAGACGGACCTGAATCTCGTGATGGTCCATACCCTGCCGATCTCCGACACGATAGACCTCCAGCGTTTCCCCTTTGTCAGCTATCGCTCCTTCGTCTTTTTCAACCGCTCGGACCGCGAGATCATCAAGACGCTGGGTCGGACGAGCACCATCGGGAAGACGAGCAACGACGATTTCGGCTCCTTTGCCGGCGTGCAGGTGACGCGGATCACCTACCGGGCTTATTCGCCGAAGGAATATTTCCCCGACAGGCCGAGGAACGAAAGGTACGGCCCGGTCGATCCCTTGTGGTTCAACGACGTTGCCCTGATCTGGACCGAGAACCGGGCGGTGGCGCGATTTGAGACGGAAATCGTCGAGCCGCATTTCGTGACGCGCGAGGAGACGCCAGCCCGGACGCCGTCGGGGCGGAAGAATTGAGGCGGCGGTTGTAGGCCAGGTCGGTGACCTGGCTCCACCTCGGCGAGGTGGCCTGCAACAATGCGGACTCGAACCGGGCGTCCGCAAGGGACGCCCCTACAAGATGCGCAGGACGACCCTGCCACTTGTTCCTTGTCCCTTGTCCCTTACCGATTCGGCGCATCGCGCCGAATCGGTCACGGCATTTCGTACAGCTCGATGAGCGCGACGCCGGTGCCGCGGTTCACGCCGCTGACCTGGGCGGTGTAGGCGCCGGGGGCGAGGGTGATGAGGAGGGCGGCGTCCTTGCTGGTGGGATCGGAGAGCGGGAAGGCGCCGACCTGGGAGAAGGCCGCGCTGAGCGCGGTGGCGCCGCCGTTGTCGCCCCAGTTGTCGTTGCTCTGGACGACGGTCGAGCCGGAGTAGACGTCGAGCCGCGGATCGGCGAGGGTGCCGGGCACGCCGAGGGCGGCGAGCGCGGGGCCGGTGGCGCGGATGAGCACCTGCTTGGGCGAGGTGCCGGAGATGATGAAGCCGGCGATGAGGATGTTGGCGTCGGTGCCGACCAGGGCGCGCGCGGAGATGTTGGCGAGCCGGACCGGGGCGCTGGTGCTCTCCGTGTCGTAGATCTCGGCGAGGGCGACGCCGGTGGTGCTGTTCACCCCGCTGACCTGCGCGGTGTAACTGGTGCCGGGTGCGGTCACCGGCAGCGTCACCAGCAGCGCGTCGTCCGCCGAGTTGGCGGGCAGCGCGAAGGCGCCGAGGCTGTTGAAGAGCGCGGCCAGGGAACTGCTGCCGCCCCAGCCGGTGTTGGAGTAGGGCAGCGGATTGCTGTTGGCGTCGAAGAGACTCAGGGTGGGCGTGTTCAAGACGCCGGCGACATTGTACGGGCTGGCGCCGAGGGTCGGTCCCACGCCGCGGAGCAGCACCTGCTTCGAGCCGGAGCCGGACATGATGAAGCCGACGATGAGCACGTTGCTGCCGGTGCCGACCTGGGCGCGCGCGGAGAGATTGATCAAACGGCTGGCGCTGTTCGTGCCGACGGTGACCACGGCGGCGGAACTCGTGACCGCGCCGCCGGAGCTGGTGACGACCACGGTGTAGGTGCCGGCGTCGGCGGTCGTCGCGCTCGCGACCGTGTAGCTGGCCCCGGTGGCGCCGGCGATGGCGGCGCCGTTCTTGTACCACTGGTAGGTGACCGCGCCCGGTCCGGTGGCGGTGACGGTGAGGGTGAACGAGGCCCCGGGCAGCGCGTTCAGGGACTGCGGTTGCGAGCTGATGGTCGTCAGGCTCGAGGCGGCGACGGCCAGGCCGGTGCGGCGCGCGTTCTGCTGGAAGGTCGGCCAGGCGGTCGCGGCCCCGTCGCTGCCCACGCTGAAGGCGTAGAGCTTGAAGTCGTCGCTCGTGAAATAGAGCCGGTTGCCCGCCACCACGGGCGACGAGAAGACCTGCTCATCCGTGGCGAAGACCCGCACGAGCGTGCCGCTCGCATTCACGGCGTACACGTAGTCGTCGAGGTCGCCGAAATAGATCGTGCCGTCCGCGGCGATCGCCGGCGAGGAGGCCTGGATCTGGTCGCCGGCGGTGTAGGACCATTTCTCGGCGCCGTTGCTGCCGAGGGCGTGGAGCTTGTGGTCGGATGCGCCGAAATAGACGGTGCCGTCGGCGCCGAGGGCGGGCGAAGAGGTGATGTTGCCGCCGCCGGGCACCGCCCAGCTCCATTTCAGGGAGCCGTCGGGATTGAGCGCGTAGAGCGTGCCGTTGGTGGTGTAGGTGCCGAAGTAGATCGTGCCGTCGGCGGCGATCGCGGCGGAGGTGAAGACGTCGCCGTTCGCGGTGAACTTCCATTTCTGCGAGCCGTCGGGATTGACGGCGTAGAGCGCGCCGCCCGCCGCGCCGACGTAGATCACGCCGCTGGTGGCGATCGTGGGCGAGGCAAAGGTGCCGCCGCCGGGGACCGCGAAGGTCCACTTCTGCGTGGCGCTGGTCGCGCCGCTGGTGAGAGCGTAGAGCGTGTTGTCGTCCCGGAAGTAGATGGTCCCGTCGGCGGCGATGGCCGCGCTGCTGGAGATGCCGGTGCCGGCGGCGAACCGCCACTTGCGTGTGCCATTGCCGGGGTTGAGCGCGTAGAGGAAGCCGTCGCCGCCGCCGGCGTAGACCGTGCCGTCGCCGCCGATCGCCGGTGCGACGAAGTCGAAGAAGCCGGGGGTCGAACGCTCCCACTTCAGCGAGCCGTCGGGGTTCATGGCGTAGACGTAGCCGTCATCGGACGCGAAATACACGGTGCCGTCGCTGCCGACGGCCGGCGCGCCGGTCGCGGGACCCGCGCTGGGATACTGCCAGAGCGAGTCGTCGAGCGACATCGTGAAGTCGCCGCCGTCCGAGAGGTCGTCGATGAGGAAGTGGTAGGTCTGGCCGGCCGTGGCGTTGAACGACACCAGGCTGTCGGTATCGTACGAAATCGAGTCGTCGTTGAAAGCGACGAGGGTCAGGCTCGAGACCGAGGAGCCGGTGTAGACCCCGGCGATCATGTCGGCGACATTGCTGTAGGCGGCGAGATTGTAATGGCCGGTGGCCGGCGCGGTCCATGTGTACCAGACGGAGTGGCCGCCGCCGAGCGTCGAGGGCTTGGGCTCGCCCGCTTCCGCTGTGGCGCCGACATTGGTGGCGCTGACCGCGAAGCTCACGCCGGAGACCACCTGGGCATTGGCGAAATCGTTGTTGGGCGGAACGGTGCCGATGTGAAGGAGAGTGTTGCCGGTGGCGCCGTTCTTGCCGTCGATCGCGATCTGATAGGCGGTTCCTGCGGTGACGCTGATCGTCACCCTCCCGCCCGTGTTCCCGGCGGAGGCGTCGTCGTTGGCGCCCACCAGCTGGAGGCCGGCGAGCGAGGAGCCGGTGTAGACCGCGACCACCGTGTCGTAGCCGCTGCCCGTCGTGTCGAACACCACCTGGCCGGTGGTCGGCGCCGTCCAGGTCCACCACAGGGAGGCGCCGCCGGTGACGGAAGCGTGCTGGGGTTCACCCGACTCGCGCGTCGCGCCCGCATTGGAGGAGCGCACCTGGACATTCGCCCCGGAAAGCACGGCGCGGGACGCGAAGTCGTCGTTGAACGGACGGTTGTCGGTCGACGTCAGCGCCTGCGCGAGATTGAGGCGGCCGCCGGTCTGGGTTTTGCCGCTGAGCCCGGCCAGGCGGGTGGTGCTGCGCAGGAGGCGGTTGATCAGCTGGCGGTAGTTGTCGCCGGGGAAACGCGCCTTGAGGAGCGCCAGCGCGCCGGTGACGTGGGGCGCCGCCATGGACGTCCCGCTTTCGACCATGAAGTCCGTGTCCGACCTGATGTAGGTGGAGTAGATCTCGTCGCCCGGCGCCGCGAGGTCGACCGAACCGGAGCCGTAGTCCGAATAGCTGGCGAGCGCGTCGGTCCGCGTGGTGGCCGCCACCGCCACGATATTGTCGAGGTTATAGGCCGCAGGATAGTTGTTCCCGAGGTCCACGTTGAGTCCGTCGTTGCCGGCGGCGGCGACGAAGATGATGCCGGCGTTGCGCGCCTGCTGGATGGCCGCGAACTCCGCGCTGGAATAGACGTTGTCACCGTAGCTTGCGTTGATGATCGAGACCCCGTGCGCGATGGCGTAGTTGATGCACGCGATCTCGTCGGACACGTCACCGCCATTGCTGCCGAGGAACTTGAGCTCCATCAACTGCACCTTCCAGGCGATACCGGCGATGCCGTTGCTGTTGTTGCCCACCGCCCCGATGATGCCGGACACATGTGTGCCGTGTCCGTCGGTGGTGTCGGTGGGATCGCCGCTCGCGGCGCTGGTGGCCGGCACGGTGGAGTTGATGCCGTGCAGGTCGTTGACGTAGCCGCTGGAAGACGGGGTGGGGTTCGTCCACAGGTTGGCGGCGAGATCGGAGTGGGTGAGGCGGGCGCCGGTATCGATGACCGCGACGATGACATTGGGTGCGTCGTGGAGCGTGTCCCACGCGGACAGCGCCTGGATGTCGGCCCCGGGGGAGCCCCCGCTCTGGCCGGTGTTGCTCAGCGACCACTGCGTGCCGAAGGAGGGGTCGTTCGGCGTGGTGAGCTTGTGGAGGATCCGGTCGGGCTCGACGAATTCGTAGAGGCCGGTGGCCTTCAGCTCCTTGATGACCTCGGTGACGGAGCGGGAGGAATCGAATTCCAGCACCTGCTGGCCCTTCAGGTGGCTGAACTCGCGGCGTCCGCTGATCCCCGACCGGCGGTCGCTGACCTGCCGCGCCGTCTCGTCGCCGGCGGCCGCGTCGCGCAACTTGACGAGGACGCGGCCGTTGCGATAGCCCTGCGCCTGCTCGTCCCCGCCGGGGCCGGAGCCATTGTCCTTGGACGACACGGAGCCGAAGGCCAGAAGCGGGACACAAAAGGCCGCGAGCAACAAAATGCGAAAGGGACGGGTCATAGGGTTGGCAAAGAGACGACGACGGAATAGCAGGGATACATTCAGGGCCCGAAAGTCGACATGATCCCCGACGGCAAAGTTGCATGGAAAAGAGGATGGTCCCGGGCCTTTCTGGCCGGGGCGGGCCTGATGCTGGCGTCCTGCCAGGCCGCGCCGCCACCCCCGGCCCCGGCCGCTCCGGCGCCGGCCGAGGTTCTGGCGGTCACGGCTCCCGACGCCGGCTGGCGCCTGCGGGTCGAGCGGGTCATCGAGTTGGACCAGGAATGCTGGATCCTGGCCCGCCTGTGGCGGGAGCCCGGCTTCGCGGCGCAAGTCATTCAGCCGGCGAAGGCCACGATCCCGGTGGCGCTGCCCGCCAAGCCCCGCAAGGTATTCGTCGAAGGGAAGACGTGGACATGGCCGAACCCGGAAACCTATGAATTTGTGCCTTCACTGGAGGCCGTGGTGCGGCGCGCGAACGGCGGACGGGTGCTGTACGTGGCGCCGCCGCCAAGTACGAATTAGGAATTAAGAAGGAAGAAACCAAGCCGGCGGGCAGTTCACTTCCTTTTGCGAAGACTGAAGTCGGCATGGGTTTGATTTTCAACGCAGAGGACCCGGAGAACTCGGAGAAAGCGACGGAGCCTTTGTTTCGGACCTCGGGGTTTGCCGTGTCCTCCGTGTTGAAACCTTCAACCTTTCGACTTCTTCCTTCTTAATTTCCGCGCGGGGCCAGCCACGCATCGAGGTCCGCGGTTTCCAACAGATTGGTTCCAAGCTGATAGTCCGGGGCGAGCAGCTGCGCGTAGCCCGGCTCGAGGAAGCGCTGGCAATGGAGGATCACGCGGGCGCGCTGGCCGGGTGCGCGCACGAGGCGGCCGAGCGCCTGGTTGACCTTGGTCATGCCGGGGATCTGGTACACGCGCCGGAACGCCTCCTCGCGGCCGAGCGCCGAGAACTCGGCCAGGCGCGCCCGCTGGACGGCGTTGACCTCGGGCAGCGCGGGGCCGACGACCATCGCGTGCGTCACCCGCCCGCCGAGCAGGTCGACGCTCTCCGCGAAGCTCGAGCCGAGCACGAGGAAGAGCGCATCGGAAAGCGCGAGCGACTCCTCGACCCAGGCCGCCTGGGCCGCGAGATCCTTCAGGCGCGGCTGCAGCGCCACGCGCAGGACGGAACCGCCGCGCTCCAGCGCCTGCGTGATCGCCTCGGCGTACGCGTAACTCGGGAAGAAGACAGCCACGCTGCGCGTCTGGGCAGTTTGAGATTTGGAATTTGTGATTTGGGTTTTCTGTGCCGCCGCGGCGTGGAGGGCTTCGACGGTCGCGGCCGTGGTGGCGTGATGTTTGGCGCGCTGCTGGAAGCTCGTGTTGACGCGGGCGTCGAAGGCGACGTCGTACGCACCTTCCCGCCAGGGGGTGTGGGCGAGGACGTGACCACGCACCGGACTACACACCCCGTCGCTTCGCGCCACCCCTCTTTTTAGAGGGGAGCCCGAGTCCAGCTCCCCTCTAGAAAGAGGGGTGCCCGCAGGGCGGGGTGTGGCGGCTGTGGGTATGTCGGCCGCGCGCAGTCCGCAGGCTTCGGCGTACTCTCCGATTGGCGAGAGTGTGGCGCTGGCGAAGACGACGCCACCGTAGGCGCGCAGCGTTTCGCCGATGGCGTCGGCAGCGTCGAAGCAGGTGAAATGCAGTTCGCCGGCGCGCGGGCACCAGAGGAGCTTTTTCAAACGGTCGTTTGCGAGCCACTCCACGAGTTCGGACGTCTGCCACAGGATGCCGGCGAAATGCGGGCCGAGGGCGGCGAAATCCGGCGGCTGGGAGTCGAGGGCGTCCGCGACCTGGCCCAGCGTGGCGGTGATGTCCGCCTCCAGCGCCGGGTCGAGGGTCTCGCCCGGCGCGAGCGCGGCGAGGAGCAGGGCCCAGCTCTCCCAGGCGCGCAGCAGCGGGGAGGAGGCGCGGACGTGGTCGAGCTCCGCGAGCACGCCGCGGGCATCCTCCGCCAGGGCGACATGCGAATGGGCGTCGGCGACGCGCGACGGCAGGTTGTGCGCCTCGTCGATCACGAGGAGCGTCCGCGCCGGGTCGAAGCCGGGCTGCTCGGAGAACAGCCCGCGGTTGCGCGGGGCAAAGACGTAGTTGTAGTCGCCGATCCAGACGTCGTTGAACGCGAGCGCGGCGCGGGTGATCTCATACGGACAGATCCGCGCCGCCCGCCCCGCGGCGCGCAGCGTCTCGAGATCGCGGGGCTCGTTTTCGAACAGATAAAAGCGGGCCAGGCCGCTCTCCGGCCACCGCGCCTCCGCTCCGTCCAGGAACGCGCACTCCTCGCGGACACAGTGAAACGTGTGGTTGATGCAGTGCTCCGCCTTGTTGCGGACGTGCCACACCGCGAGCGCGCTCGCGGTGGAGGCGTGGGGCGCGCGCCCTGCGGGACGCGAGGCATGAGGTGTGAGGCTTGAGGCGTGAGGGTCGGAGTCGGACTTCGGAGAGGGGGGAGGAGTGGGGTTTGGGATTTGAGGATGGGAATCCGGCCTCGCGCCTCGCGCCTCAGGCCTCACGCCTCCGGACGCTGGCGGCGGCCTCGCC
>DASZQN010000103.1:0-16974 GCA_035549635.1 Opitutaceae bacterium | reverse complement strand
CCCGCCAGCTGCGCCTAAGCTCGTCCGCCACCATCCCCTGGATCGCCCGCGCGCTTCATCTCGGCGCACCAAAGTCTCTCAGCGTCTACCTCTCTCGCCTGCGAAAAATTAACTTCTAGTGGCCTGACGTCTTCGGCTCGGCTCCCCTCGCGCCTCGTTTGTCCGCCCCATGTCATCTTTTCGGCTCGGCCCCTTCGGCTCGGCTCGCTCGGCCCCTCGATCCTTATTCATTACGATCTAGTCGGCTTTGATCGGCCTTCAATATGGCTTTTCGCTGCGCAGAGATTTCATTCCATTCCTTGAATCGCGTAACAAGAGTTATACCAACACCAATGAGTAGTGAGATCATTGCCACCAATTTTACCCAAATTGGTGTGCTCTCTCTCATCGCCAGGCTCGGAATGGCCGAGCAAATGAAGGTAACCAAAATAACGAATCGCAGTATGTTCATCATTTATGTGGACATCCAAAATGACTGAATAGTGACATTAAATCTGATCCAAAACCGCTGTACGCTGATTGAATAACACTTGATATGGTAAAACCATCAGCAAGTTTTCCGAGATTTCCGGGATCATGAACCGACAAATACTCCATATTATAAAGAGGAAATCCGCGAGCATCTCTTACCACTTGACCAATGAGATTTTTTGCTGCGTTTGCCCCAATTCTACCTCCGAGCAAATCAGACCCCAAATCTAGTACCGATGCAACCCTTTGAGCGTTCTGATTCCCTGGAGCAATGAGCTGTGCAGTATCATTCGCTAAAGAGCCTTGAGATGGCGCAACCTTGTCATTAATAGCAGCCCATGCATTTTGTATACTGGCTCCGAATCCATAAGAAGATTTCCCTATAACAGCAACTGCCGCCGCCTTTGTTAGGAGCGTGGGTTCCGGAACGAACGCTAGAGCAACCCCGGTGGCCACTCCCAGTCCATTCGTAATCAATCCTAGGCCTGCACTTCCCAAATCCCCCCATTTCACTAGACCCATCGGATCGATAAAGTTAACCGGATTACCACCCACATAGCTGTATCGGTTTATTCCTCCATTTTCGCCGATCGGATCTCGCGACAGCCAGCGTCCCAGTTCAGGATCGTAACTCCGGTAACAAGTGAGCCACAACCCGCTTTGTGCGTGTCGGAAAAATCCGGTGTAGCCGAAATCCGTTTCCAAGCTCCCCGAAATCTTCGTGCTGCGGCCATATGGATCGTAGTCATAGCGGGCCTGGACCACACCGCTGCCGTCGGTTATCTCGCGCACAGAGCCGAGATGGTCTCGGGTGAAGTAGTACGACGTACCGCCGATTTGTTCTCCTCCTGCATAGAAGCGTTTGGTCACGACGTTGCTGCCGTCGCGCTCCTCCGCCGGCTGGGCGCCGCCGGCCCAGACCCACTGCTTGATCAAGGTCGAGTTGAATTTTTCCTGCACGCGATGACCAAGGCCGTCGTAGACGAACTCCGTCACATCCATGCCCTGGGTGATCTTCACGAGGCGGTCGGCGGCGTCCCAGTCGTAGGTCTTGCCGTGGTCGTCGTCGGTGAGATTGCCGTTGTCATCGTACGTCAGGGTGTGGCTCGAGCCGCTGGGCACGGTCACCCCGATCGTCTTGTTCGTCACGTTGCTGTTCAGGTCGGTCGCGACAACGGCGATCGTGTTGGCGCCCACCGTGACGGCGGCGCGGCCGTTCCACACCCCGGTGGCGTCCACCGAGGCCAGGTTGCCCGCCAGCGTGACTGTCGCAGGTTCGCTCACCGTGCCGGTAAAGCCCATCATCCCGCCGGCGCTCTGGCCGGTCAATTGATTGTTGGAATTGTACGCTGAGGTGATCACCCCGGCATCGATCTGCTCCTCGGTCCGGTTACCGGCGCCGTCGTAGCCGTAGGCGTAGTTCACCGTCGTGGAGGATCCGGGGACGCTCGCGTTCGTCAGCTGCCCGGAGGAGTCGTAGATGAAGCTCGAGGTCAGCACCGAGCCGGCGTCGTACTTCCGGCTCCAGGAAGTGATCAGGCCCTTCGCGTCGTAGGCGTAGCCGAAGGTCGACAGGTTGGAGGTGTCCGGCTTGAGGTTCTCGATCTGCTCCAGCCGCTGGTCGTCGTTGCCGGGGGTCCCGGCCGAATTCGGGTAATAGGTGTAATTGGTGACCTGGCCGTTCGGATAGCTGACCGAGGACAGCCGGCTCGTGTGGTTCAGGTAGCCGTAGGTGAAGGTGCCAAGCAGGTTCGTCACGCTCGTCACCCGCCCGAGCGAGTCGTACACCACGCTGCTCGGGTTGGACGTGCTGTCGATCGACTGGCCCGTCACCCGGCCCAGTTCGTCGTAGGTGTAGGAGATCGTGTCGTTCGCGAAGGGCCCGTCGATGCTCGCCAGCTGGCCCGCGCCGAGCGGCGGCGTGCCCGTGATCGTGTTGTAGGCGTACGTGGTGGTCCCCACCCCGTCGGTCATCGTCGCCACCCGCGGATAGTCGGTGTCGTAGGTGTAGCTGACCGTGGGCGTGGCGATCACGGCACTGGTGTAACTCACCTGGTCGAGGGAGTTGTCCCCGAAGTACTGGTAGTTGGTCACCTGCCCGCGCGCATCGGTGGAGGACTTCAGGCGGCTGGTGGCGGTCTCGTAGGCGAAGCTTACGCTGGTCGAGTCCGGGTAGGTCTTCTGCGTGAGGCGCGACTGCACGTCGCGGGCCCAGCTCGTGCGGTGGCCGGCGGGATCCGTCATGGCCGCGAGGGAGCCGCACTGACACCACTCGAAAAACGTCTTCCGCTGCAATTCGTCCTGGGACATCACGACGTGCCGAACCGCGTCGTGCATCTGGCGGGACCAGCGGCCGAGGCGGTCGCTGCTCCATTCCAGGTCCAGGCGATTGTAGACCATCTGCCGGTTGGTCCCGTCGGGATAGGTGACCTGCGTCGGACGGTCGAAGTCGTCGTAGTCCATCGTGACCGTGTAGCCCTCCGAATCGGTGACCGTTTCCGGCCGGCCGAACCCGTCGTAGGTGAAGGTGGTCGTGGAACCCGAGACCGGCCCGGTCACGGTCTGCAGGTAGCCGTCGCCGTCATAGGCGTTGGTGACCACCTCGCTCTTGGGATTCGTCGTGGTCAGCAGCTGCCCGGCGGCGTTGTAGGTGTTGGTGGTGACCTGTCCGGCCGCGTCCGTGATCGTGAGCGGCACGTGGTCGGAGTTGTAGGTGTAGGTGGCGAGCGTGTCGTAGCCGGCACCGCGCTTCTGTTTCACCTGCAGGAGATCGATCAGGTTGGTATCGTAGACGTAGTCCGTCTCGCGGCCGAGGGGATCGGTGGCCTTCGTCATCCTTCCCGCGGCATTGTATTCGTAGAGAAAATCCTGCTCCGAGCTGTCATCGAGGATCCGGGCGATCTTCGACGGCTGGTTGCTCGTGCCCGGCAGGGTGCTTCCGCTGGATTGATTGGGATAGGCGTACCACACGCGATTTTCCAGCGGCGCCTTGGTGCTCTCGATGATGGATGAGCCCAGCGTGGTGTCGCTCGGCGTGAGGTGCAGCCAGTGAGTGACCCGGGCGTTGTTGTAGTTGGTCACTCCCGCGAGCGTGGCCTTCTTGTCCCAATAGAAGGTATTGCGATACTGCAGGAAATTATTGGTGAAACCGGTGGGGGCGACGGACTCGGTGGCCAGGCCGCTATAGCCCGGTAGCGAGGAGGTATCCCGAATCCAGAAGGCGCGCTCCCATCCCCCGGCGGGATCGATGGCATCAAGGACGAGTTCCAGGGTGGGGCTGCCCGTCGGTGTCCCATCGAGATAAAAGAAATTTGTGGTTCCGTATGGCGTCGTCAGCGCACCGATGAAGTCATCCTTCGCGGCATAGTGGAACTGGGAGACCAGCCCGATGACGTCCGTGATGCTGGTGAGCTGCCCCGCGCTATTGTACGTCAACGTCGCATAACGGCCGAAAGGATCCGTCACCTTGGTGACATGATAATATTCGGGTGTCGCTGAATTGGTGCTGAGGCCATAGTCGAGGACCGTGACCTGGCCGATGGCATCCGTAACGGTGCACAGGCGGAAATCGCTGTCGTAGCCGTACGTCACGGTGTTGCCTGCCGGATCCACGAAGCTCGTGCGGAAGATGCGGGGATTGGCACCGCCTTCGGCGAGATCGTAGACGTCCACGCTGCCGTCGGAATGAGTCAGTTCGTAATGAGTGCTGGAAATCCGCACGAGCCGGTCCTGGCTCATCTGCTGGGGATCGAAGGCGCCCGTGCCCGAGTTGTAGCCGCTGTACGAGAGCTGACCGCCACCCGGACCGTAGCTGACGGTGGCCGACGTGGACGGCGCCTGGATGTAGCTCAGCCAGCCAAAGCTCCACTTGTTGCCCAGGTTGCTGATGTTGGTCATCGAGGCCGATTCCCGCTGGTTGTACCGGGCGATGAACTTGATGGCCGGGCCAGCCGGCGGCGTGTAGCCGACAGGATTGTCCGCGAGCGTGAGGCAGATGCTCGCGAGTTCTAGGTCGTAGGTCGCCATGCCGCAGGGCGCGCCTCCGCCGCCCTCTCCATTCGGATCGCCGCCAGGAGGCCGCGGATTCCCATGGCCGGTGACGGCATAAGGAGGAGGAGGAGGCTTGCCATTGGGGCCGGCGTTGCCCTTGCCGAAGACCTTTTTCGCCTCCTCCGGCTGAACCGCCCTCCACCCCGCCGGCAGCGCTCCCGCCGGGATGAGAAAATATCCGCTGGCCTCCGCGTCCAGGGTGGCGCTCGCGACAAGCGTGTCGGTGCCGAACGTCGGATCCTGCGCAAGATATTTTCCATCGATCATCCGGCTGAGCGCGGCGAAGTGCCCGACCTTCCAGTTCACGACGCTCGGGATGGGAACCGCGGCGCCGGGCGAGCGGAAAGCGAGCTGGTAGTCGAGGCCCGCCTGTTTCGCGAGATCAGCCAAGGCCGCAAGGTTGGTGCCCTGCTGCGTCGACTTCATGTTCCCTACGACATCGGGGACCGGCGTACCCGGGTGAAGCACCTGGAAAAGCCGGCTCACCGCCAGCGGTCCGCAACGAAAGGCCTCGCCCGGCTCGTTCGTCATCAGCCAGAGACCGGCGCGGGCGCCGGCGACTCCCTCGCTGGCGGCGCCGTTGACGTCACGGCCGGCCGTTTCCTGAAACAATGCCTGCAGGCGATCCATGTGGCCGAGCCGCGCGTGCAGCTGCGAAAGTTCGCTCAAGGTCCGGTTCGCGACGGTCTGCACCCGCGGCGCCTTCGACTCCCTGGTGAGCGTCCATGCCGTTTCCCAGCTCTCCAGCGCCTGCGACCACTCCGCCTGATGAAAATGGTCGAGCCCAAGATTGAACTCGAGGGATGCACGCCAGCGGGAGTCTGGACGCTGCCGCAGGAAGGATTCCAGCGGGGTCGTCTCCGTTGGATTCCGGCTGTACGTGGAAAGCGCCTCGGCGAGGGCGCGATTCTCGGCCGGGTCCGGGTCGGCGGTCTGCGGCACGAGCGGCTCCTCGAACAAATGGGCCGACATGATGGCGCGGTCGCTCGAAGCGTCCGCGCTGAAGATGCGGCTGGGCGGGGTGAGCTTCGGAACCGTCGGAGCATGCGGCACCGACTTCGGCCGCGGAGCCAGCAACGCCGGATCGGGACGGGACGGAAATTCGTTCGCCGGCGGCGACAGTGGCACGCTCCCCGAGGAAACGGCGACGGCCTGCAGTGGAACGGTGGCAAGAAGTTGCGTGGGAATCAGGATGGCCGAGATCAGGCGAATGCCGAGGGACGGCCGGCCGCCGAAAGTCAATTTGCGTGAGGCGCTCATGGGAAAATCAGTAGAGGGTGGCGGTGCCGGGAGCCGTCAGGGTCAGGGTCGGTGGCGTGTGATCGCTCGGATCCGGCGTCGGCGGCGGATCGGGCGGATAAGGCGAGGGTGCGAGCGCGCTGGAGTTGTCGGCCAGCGGATCGAAGCCCAGGGCCACGATCTGCGCGTAGGTGAGTCCCGTGTAGGAATCAACCGTGCCCGGAGCCATGAGGCCGTAGGCGGCCAGGCTATAGTCCGAGATCCCGCCGATGCTGCCGGCGCGCAGCCGATACTTGAAGACGCCTCCTGTCGGCACCGACGTGTCGGAGTATGCGGACGCCAAGGCCGAGACTTCGGCGATCTGGACGAAGCTTCCGTTGTCGACCCGCCGCTCGATGGTGTAATAGAGGTCGTCGGGCCCGCCGGCCCAGGTGAGATTGATCTGGGACGACGAAATCACGGTGGCCGTCACCGCCGCCGGAGGAAGGGAAGTCCCGTAGGGTAGCCCATATTTCTGGCTGAGGTAGGCGCTGACCACCGCCCGCTCGTGCCCCTGCAGCACGTGATCATAGATGATCAGCTCGGCGACATCGCCGCCGAAATTGTAGGGGCCGGCGATGCCGATGACGGGTGAGCTCGAAAAAGCGACCGTATTCGAGAGCGTCTGGTATTGCGTGACGCCGTTGAAGCGCGCGGTCCATTCGGCGCTCTTGGCGGAGACATTGTAGAGATTGAAGGAGTCGAGAGCGGGCGGCGGATCTCCCACCGTCTTGTAGGCATTCGTGCCGAAATTGTCCCGCACCTCGCCGTCGGCGAGCGGGTAGTAGCTGGCGTCGTTGGTCCCGAGCTGGAGCAGCCCGTGGTTGCTGCCGTCGTTGTCCGACGCCGCCTTGACCACGATGAAATACTCCCCGGCGGTAGCGCCGCTCATCAGGTTAGGCAGTGTGAAATTCTGCGCGTTGGCGGCGTTGAAGTGCACTGCCGGGCGACCGTTGACGACGTTCGTCGCGAGCGTCGGGCGGGCGGAGGTCGTCACAGGACTCGTGGCATTGTTGCCCGCGGCCGACTGATCCAACCAGGAGCCGATGCTCCCCACTCCATTGGGCAGCCCCGCATCCGCCCTCAGCCACAATTTCTGCCCGCTGGTCGGGAGATCATCGCCCGAGACCGGCGTGGTGACGGTGGACGTTCCGCTGTAGCCATTGTCTCCCGCATAGGTGTGCGCCAGAACCCGGTAGGTGTAAGCCGTATTCGCGGAGAGCCCGGAGTCGAAATAGCCGAGGGCGCCCACCACATTGGCGATCACCGAATAGGCACCGGCTCCGGTCTTGCGCTCGATCGTGTAGACCGCGCCCACCGTGGGGGAATTGTCCGTCCAGACCAGATTCACCTGCGTCGGTGAAACCGCCGTCGCGGTCAAGCTGGCCGGAGCCGCGGGCACGGCGATGCCCGTGAATCCGTACTTGGTGTAGAGGTAGCCGCCCACGCTGTCGCGCTCGACGGCCGTCAGGACGTGATCGTAGATGATGAGCTCGGCGATGTCGCCGGAGAAGTTGTACGGGCCCGCCACGCCAAGCACCGGAGTCGTCTTGAACGCCACCGTGTTGCTGGCGGTCTGGAACTGCACGGCCCCGTTGAAGCGGGCGATCCACTCCGCGCTCTTGGAGGAGACGTTGTAGATATTGTACTGGTTCAGGGGCGCCGCCGGATCGCCGACGGTCTTGAACGCATTCGTGCCGAAATTGTCCCGCACCTGGCCGTTCGAGAGCGGATAATAGCTGGAATCGCTGGTGCCAAGTTGGAGCAGGCCGTGATTGTTTCCGTCGTTGTCCGAGGCCGCCTTGACCACCATGAAGAATTCACCCTCGGTCGCTCCGCTCATCAGGTTGGGCAGGTTGAACGACTGGCTGCTGCTGCCGACGAAGTGTACCACAGGGCGGCCATTCACCGAATTCGTGACGAGCGTCGGCTGCTGGCTGGTCGTGGTCGGACCGGTGACGTTGTTGTTCTGTCCCGACTGGTCATACCAGGTCGGAATCCGGGCCGCGCCATTGGGAACGCCCGCGTCCGCTCGCAGCCACAATCTCTGGCCGCTGACCGGGAAATCCGGAGCCGCCGTCTTGGTCGTGACCGACGCCGTGCTGCTGTAGCCGTTATCCCCGGCATAGCTCCGCGCCTTGACGCGATAGGTGTAGGAAGTGCCCGCCGTCAGGCCGGTATCAAAATAGCCGAGGCTGCCGCTGACCTCGGCCACCACGGAATAACTGCCGCCGCCCGTCTCGCGCTCGATACTGTAGATGGCTCCGTTGACCGGCGTGTTGTCGGTCCAGACCAGATTGACCTGGGTCGCGGAGACTGCGGTGGCCGTGAAGCTGCCCGGCACCGAAGGAATGGAGATATTGGGCAGGCTGTATTTCGTGCAGAGAAAGGCACCCACAGCGTCGCGGTCGGAACTGCTGAGAACGTGATTGTAAATGATCACCTCCGCGACATCGCCGGAAAATCCGTAGGGGCCGGACGCGCCGAGGATCGGCGCCGTCTTGAAACTCACCGTGTTGGTCGCGGTGGTGTATTGCACGGCGCCGTTGATCCGCGCGGTCCATTCGCCGCTTTGCGCGGCGATATTGTAGATGTTGTAACCGTTCAGGGCGATCACGGGATCGCCGATGGTTTTCGCGGCCGTGGTGCCAAAATTGTCGCGGATCTGCCCGTCCGAGAGCGGATAATAACTCGCGTCATTCGTCCCGAGCTGGAGCAGGCCGTGATTGTTGCCGTCGTTGTCCGAAGTCGCCCTCACCACCATGAAGACTTCGCCGGCCGTCGCCCCGCTCATGAGGTTCGGCAGGTTGAAATACTGGCCACTGCTGCTGACGAAATGCACCACCGGGTACCCGTTCAGCGCGTTCGTCACCAACGTCGGCCGGCTGCCGCTGGACGTCTGCGTGGCATCGTTGCCCAGACCGCTCTGGTCCTGCCAAGTACTGATGATGCCGCTGCTCTGCACCACCCCGGTGTCCGCCTGCAACCGGAGCTTGAGGCCCGAAACTGAGGACACGGCATCCGCTTCCGCCCGATAAACTCCGCCTGAGGCCGGCTTTAAAGTCGCAGTAACCTGACCGGAAATCCCCGGGACCGACTTCCACGCTCCGCGGCCGAGCGGCAGGCCGTGGGCGATCTGCCAGGCGTCCTCGACGCCGTCCTTGTCGACGTCGACGAAGAGCGGGTTGTCGGTCGAGGCGTAGAAGTAGTCGAGGTAGCCCGCCGTCGCGCCGGCGCTGAGGAGGCCGAAGCGGGAGAAGAAGCCGGCCGCGTCGTCACGGAAACCCAGGCCCGCCTTCACCCGCGTGCCGTTGAGGAACAGGTCCCATTTCTTTTCCGCGTAATCCTGCCGGAAAGTGAAGCGGATCCAGTCGACGGCGCGGCCATCGTCGTCGACCGCCGCGGTGAAGTCCGTCGGCACCCACTGGCCGCCGCCGTGGCCGTCGCCGTCGAAAGCATAGACGGTCCCGCCCGAGCCGACCCGGACGAATTCCGCGCGGGAGGACTCGACGTCCATGCGCGTCGCTCCGGCGGCGAGCTCGCCGGCCACCGGCAGGGCGTAGAAATCCACGAAGACGATCTCCTCGCTGGCGAAGCGGTCGAACGTCTGCGCGATCGCCGTGGCCGGCGGCGCCAGCATCACGGATTGCAGGCCCGAAAAGTGAGCGCCGTCGGTCACCATCGCAGCGCCCTGCGTCACCTCCCACCCGCCCTGACGATCCAGCGGCCCGAGGAGAAAGTGATCGGCGGCCTCGAAGTCCGTGGCGTAAGGCAGGGTGACCTGGCCGACGAGGTGGGCGGCGCCGCCGAGGAGCGCCAGGACGACAAACGGCCGGAGGGCCGACACGAGCGAAGGAAGGACGCGGGAAAAGTGCACGGGGAATTCGAGGTTGATCGGTTGGTGGCCGGGGAATGGAACGCGCAGCGCGGCGGATGACGCAGTGAGGTTCATTCCCTCGCGGGGAGAAAGGATCGTGATGCCCCAAAATGGGGGCCGCTCCGTAGGGAGATCCCCGGGGTCGTTTGATCGGGATGTTTCCCTCCGCTTTGCGGGAAAGCTTGAGGCGTGAGGTCCCAGGCTTGAGGCCTGGGGGATCGTGGGTCGCTGTGCGACCAGCTGTAGCAGACGAGGAGACGAGGCCGGGGGTCGTTGGCGCCTGGCCTCCAATCCCGGCCTCGTCACCTCGTCCGCTACGGGGAAACCGGGCCAGGCGCGCGGTGGGGCGTCGGCGCGAGGTTGGCTATCGCGGCGGGATAGCCGGAAAATTTTCCCTGAGACCGCCGCCCGCGCGTGCATTGGGCGCGCAGGATTGTCAGCCCGGGATGCAGCACGCTGTCCGCCGTGAAGCGGATGAAGCCCTGCTGGACCGCGACCCGCACCAGGTCTCCCTTGTGCTGCAGGCCGAGCTTGCGGTGCAGCCGCCGGCGGACGCTGTGCACCGAGGAGGGCTGAAGACCGAGCCGCGCCGCCGCCGCCTGGTCATCGATGCCCGTGCCGATGACCGACAGGACCATTTGTTCCCGGGCCGACAGCAATTTCGAGAAAGCCCTCGGCGCAAGCAGGTGGTCCTGGAGGCGCGCCAGCACGCCGGGGCTCCAATACGGCCGGCCGGCGACGATGGAACGCAAGGCGACCAGCAGACGGTCCGGCTCCTCCTCAACCAGATCGAAGACCCCGTCGATCGGCAGTTGCCGCAGGCTCAGCAGCGTCCGCGGCTCGTGGCGCGAGGTGACCACGAGGACGTGGCGGAAACAGTTCCGGGCCGCGCAACACACGGCCAGGAAATCCAGGACATCGCCGTCGAGGGCCGCCGCTCCCGTGAGCCAGAGGTCGACCGCTCCCGCCGCCATGATCGCCGAGGCCGCCGCGATCCGCTGGACCACGTCGCAGTGGGCCTCGGGGAAAATCTGCTGTGCCATCCGCCGCAGGGTGTCGGCGCTGAATCTGTCCTCCTTGAGGATCAGGATCCGGCGGATGTCGGGGGCGGCGGGAAAATTCATGCGGCGAAGAAAGATTTTGGCTTCTCCGAACGTAACGGAGGCACCCTGACATATATTTCAGGATTTCGCGCAGGGACAGTGACGGACGGGTTAATATCCGGTAAATCCGGCGCCGGCGGCGGGGCGGCGGCTTCGCAACGTCCACCGTCCAACTTTCAACGCCCGGCAATCTCAGCTGCGCCCGAAACGTTGAAAGTTGAACGTTGGACGTTGGATGTTGGATGTTGAACGTTGAGCCTCCCGCCCGCCTCGCGCGGGTTCTGCCGCTCCCGCTTGCCTCGTGCGGGAACGCGTTCACGCTGACGGGCATGAACCCCGTCCGCAGGCTGCTCGGCGCCGCCGAAGGGCTGCTCGACCGCGCGCTGTGCGTGGCGGGAGCGGTGATCTTGTCGCAGGCGCCGGAGTTCATGCAGCAGTACCTGCAGCGGCTCGGCGGGCACCTCGACGAGGCGCGCCTCCAGCTCCGGCAGTTCCAGCAGGCGGCGGAGCAGTCCGGGCTCACGCTCGACCGGCTGATCACCCAGACCAACGCCAACGCCGACCCCGCGGTCGCCCGGCTCGGCGGGGTCATGGCCGACGCCGTCGCCCGGACCGACGCGCTCGCCGCCGCCGAGGCCGCGATCGCGCACGCCTCGCTGTGGGCGCGGCCCTTCGTTTTCCTCCGTCACCTCGATCCCGCCATCGCGCGTGCGACCTGGGGCGTCTTCAAGCCCGCGGTGCCCACGACGGCCGAGGGCCTGGTCTACGCCGTGCTGGGCATGATCGTGCTGCTCGCGCTGTACCACGGCGGCGTGAAATATCCCGTCGCCTGCTGGCGCCGCGCCCGGGCCCGCCGCCGGCAGGTCCCGGCCGCCGCCTGACGACGAGAGATTCGTAGCCGACGACGTGAGGAGGCGGGCTGAAGCCGAGCGCGCGAACCCGGCCTCGTCACCTCGTCCGCTACGCCGGCCAACGAAGCAGATCAGACCGGCGCCGGCTCCCCCAGTTTGACCCTTGAGCCTTGGCCCTTGGAACTTGCGCGCCCCGCGCGCAGCAGGTGCACATGCGTTCCCAGCAGGATCGGCACGATCCAGAGCGGGACGAGCGTCAGCGGCAGGGCGGCCAGCTCGGCCATCGAGCCGGGGCGGGTGACGTTCAGCCAGCCGGCGGTGCCCACGGCGAGGAGGAGGTCGGCGGCGCCGGCAATATTCCAGACGAGGAGCGCACGACGGAAACCCGGGCCCTCGGGCCAGAACAGCAGGACCAGCGCGCCGGCGGCGGCGGCGATGTCGCCGATGCCGGCGCGCTCCGCGAACTCGGCGGGCAGGCGTCCCTGCGCGTGCAGCCAGAGGAAATAGATCCCGACGAAGCGCGTGACGTGGAACGCCAGCACCGGCCGCACCCCGAGGTCCGCCATCGCCGCCCGGAGCCAGCCGGCGCAGACGAGGGCGACGGAAAAGCCAACCGTCAACCCGAGGATCGAGAGCTGCACGCCGACCGGCGGCAGGTGCGAGAACAGGCGGAAAGCACCCGCGAGCGCCGCGGCGGCGGCCCAGGCGAGCACGAGGAACAGGAGACGGCAGGCGGAGGTTTTCACGGCCGGAGCTGATTGTTGGGAGGTTGAAATTTGAAATCCGGGTTTTGGCGACAGTCACTTTTTATCTGAAAGTGACTGTCGCCCTTGTCGCTTGCTTTTTGCAAGTCAAAAGCCAGCCTGCCGGCATGGCCCGCCGCTCCCCCGTCTCCTCCCCCGCCCGCCGTTCGCCCTGCCCGATCGCCGGGGCGCTGGACCTGCTCGGCGACCGGTGGACGCTCCTCGTCGTGCGCGACCTCTTCGCGGGCCGCCGGCGCTACGGGGACTTCGCCGCCGCCCTGGAAAAGATCCCGACGAACCTCCTGGCCGACCGCCTCCGCAAGCTCGAGGCGGCGGGGCTGGTCGCACGCGCGCCCTACCAGGACAATCCGCCGCGGCACGAGTACACCCTCACGCCCGCCGGCGAGGCCCTGGGCCCCATCCTGCGGGAGGTGTCGAGCTGGGGCCGCCGGCACCTGCCCGGCACCAGATTCCGCGCGGAGATCACCGGCAATCCCGCGGACTCTCCGTTTTTGCCGGCGTGGATCCGGGTGAAGGCGGGGACTCAACGTTCAACGTCCAGGGGACGGAAGCCTGCTGACCGAGTTGAACGTTGAATGTTGGGCGTTGAACGTTGGACGTTGCGGCGCGCAGCGCCGTGCGCATCACCCGTGATGCGTAGCGCAGCGAAGCCCGATTCGCGGTTTTTTGATAGAACCCTTCGGGAGCGGGACAGTCATTCTGGTTGGGGAAGATTTTCCCCACGAACATGCCCGACGCCACGCCCACGGAAGATGCGCCCGAGAGGAAAAGCCTGCGGATCCTCTACGCCGACGACCTGCCGGGGCTGCGCGAGGTGACGCGCCTCGCGCTGGTCGCGGACGGCCATGCGGTGGAATGCGTGGAGGACGGCTTCCAGGCGAGGGCGCGGCTCGAGCCCGACCTTCTGGCCTTCGACCTCGTGATCACCGACCACCACATGCCGCGGGCGAACGGCGTGGAGCTGGTCTCCTGGCTGCGCACCGTGTCCTTTCCCGGCAAGATTCTCGTGGTGACCTCCGACCTCAGCCCGCCCATCGGGGACGCCTACCGCCGCCTGCACGTGGACCGGATCGTCTACAAGCCGACCTGCCCTTCGGAGCTGCGGGAGACAGTGGCTGCCCTCACGCCCGCGTGAGGGCAAGTGCCAAGGGCCAAGTTCCAAGTGCCACGGGATGCAGCTGCCAAGTGGCAGGAGCCAAGTGACCGTTGCCGAGGTGAAAACCAGCCCTCCGCGGGGATGGCCTTCCGCAGTCCTCGCCTGCCAGCGGCGCGTCTCGTTCGGGTTAAGTGTCACCCATTGGGTTACAGTGCGCCCGTCCGTACTCTCCCTTGGCACTTGAAACTTGGTCCGTGGCACTTCCTCCCGACCATCACTTCCATCGCTTCACCTTGATTCCTGCCCGGCGGGCCTCGGAGAGGCCGACGGCGATGGCCTGCTTGCGGGAGCGGACGTGGGGACTGCTGCCGGTGCGGAGCGCGTGCATTTCCTCGCGGACAAATTCGCCGGCCTGCGTGCTGGGTTTTTCGCCGCGGCGGGCGTCGGCGCGGGCGCGGCGGAGGGCGGCGGTCTTGGGCATGGGTGAAATTTCCGGGAGTGATTATCGTTCCCGTTCCTCGTTCTCCCTCCGGAAGCGGCGAGAACGAGGACGAGCAAGAGAACGAGAACGATTGGTTTCGGAATAAACGGTGAGATCTGACGCGCGAAAGGCGCCTTACTTGATCGTGATGTTGTTCTTCACGTCCTTGACCCCGGAGACCCCGGCGGCGACTTCGCCGGCGCGGACCTTCTCGGTCGAGGTGGCGACAAAGCCGCTGAGCTGAACAACGCCCTTGAAGGTCTCCACCGAGACCTCGCCGGCCTTGACGGTGGGATCATGGATCAGGGCGGCCTTCACCTTGGCGGTGATGGTGCTGTCATCGACGTATTCGCCCGTGCTCTCCTTGGTCGGAGAGCCGGCGCAGCCGACCAGAAGCGAGGAGCCGCCGGCCGCGAGGGCCGCGCAGGCGAAAACCAGAACAGGGAGCGACTTTTTGGTGAGGTTCATGGCGGCTTAGTAGCGTTCCGCCGCCGGCGGTTCGTGGGGAAATGAACCCACCTCCGGTTGCAGGGGCGTCCCTGTGGACGCCCGTTCGACATCGCGAACCAAGGCGTCCGCGAGCGACGCCCCGACATAAAAAAGCCTGCGCGGATGGCGCAGGCTCGAAGGGCAGGAACTGTTTCCGGAATCAGCGGTGGAAGCCCCCGTGGAAAAAACCGCCCCGGAAACCCACGCCGTGGAAACCGCCGCTGCGGAAGCCGAAGTTCAGCCCGAGCGAGATCGGCGGGTACCACGGATAGTAGGAATACGGGCGATCGTAATATACGACGGTCGGAGGGGCGTCGTAATAGTAGACCGGCGGAGGCGGGGGCGCGGACTGCACGACCACCGGGCGCTGGTCGGAGCCCGGCGCCGGAGCGGCCACTCCAGCCGGCGCGGGCGCTGCCGCGTCGTTCTCGGTGCCCAGCAGGCGGTAGGTTACCACCTGGCTCTGGCCGTTGGCGTAGACGTAGGTCGCGGCGATCTCCGCGCTCGTCTGCCGGATCTTGGCGATCCGGGCGCCGGCGGGCGGCTGGGTCCGGCTGAGCTCGGACGGCGTGGGCAGCTGGCTCACGTAGTTGATCTCATTCGGAGCGGGCGCGGCGGCAGAAGCAGCGGCCGTCGTCGGACTCGGCGCCGGGGTGACGGACTGCACCTGGGCGAAGAGCCCGGCGCCCGTCGCGACCCCGGTCGCAATGAGTGAGGCAATGAAGAGTTTTCGAGTGTTCATGATGTTTGGATTTTTCCTGCTCCGTGAGACATCGGGCCGGCGGCGGTGTTTCATCCGGCCGCGGGTGAAAATCGCCGCAAATTCCGGACCGACGGCCGGTTGCGCGCAGCGTGGTTAATGATTGATACAAGATGGCACAAACCGGCGGGGGCGCAAGCGGGCCTCCCGGTCGGTGGCGTCCACTTTGGCAAGGTGGAAGACAGATGCCAACATCCCGGAAACGGCATTTTTGGCCACGAAAAGGCCCAAAGGCACCGGGGCTGCGGCGACATCTCCATTGCGCCTATAGGCGCGCGAGGGATTCGAGCCGGAGCCCTGGATTTTTTGTGCCTTTTTGTGGCCAAAAATCCGACGCTCTCATCTGAGCGCTCTCCGATTCCCTCTTTTCAATTCCGCCTTCCTAATTCCTCAACCCAAGCCATCCTGCCCCACGATGCCGGCCAAACCCTCCAGCGACCGCCCGGACAACGGCATCGGCCGGATTTTCGACCCGCGGCGCAGCCTGCCCGCCCGCGCGGCGCTGCTGGCGGCCGTGGCGGTGATTGCCGTCGCCCTGGCGTCCGGCTGGTTCGCGGCCCGCGCGCTCCGGCAGCAGATCGGAGTGCAGCTCGGCACGAGCTTCCAGCACCTGGCCGGCGAGGCCGGCGACCGCATCGAGCGTTCGATCTACGAGCGGTACCGCGCCCTGCAACTGGCGGCGGGGCCCGGCCCGCTGCGTTCCGCGGCCGGTTCCCCCGCGCAGCGGCGCGAGGTGCTCGAGGCGCTGAAGGAAACCTCGCCCGACTACGCCTGGATCGGCTTCGCCAACTCCGCCGGCCTCGTGACCGCCGCGACCTCCCGGCAGCTCGAGGGAACGAATGCGTCGGCGCGCAACTGGTTCCGCAACGGCCGGAGCAAACCCTATGCGGGCGACGTCCGCGACGCGCCCGAGCTGCGCGGAGCGGAGGACGGGGGACGGTCCGACGCGGCGGCCGGGGAAGCGCGCGTCGTCGATCTCAGCGTCCCGGCGACGGCGCCGGACGGACAGCTGCTGGGTGTGCTCGGCGGGTATCTCTCATGGGGCTCGCTCGCGACCGACGCGGTGGCGCCGCTCGTCCCTGCGGCGGCGGCCCGCCGCGATCATCTCGACCTGACGCTTTACTCCGCGAAGAACGAGGTGCTGCTCGATTCCGGCACGTCCGGCTGGACGGAGCCCTTCGACGCCCCCGCCCTGCCCGACCGCCGCGCGCCCCAGGGCTATTTCATCGAGAACACACCCAACGGCGTCACGTTTCTCACCGGCTATGCGCGCAGCCGGGGTTACCGGGAATTCCGGGGATTCGGCTGGCTGGCCGTCGTCCGCCAGCCGGTGGCGGACGTCTTCGCGCCCGCGGCCGTGCTGCAGCGCCGGATCGTCGAGATCGGAGCCGCGCTCGCCGCCGGGTCGGCCCTCGCCGCCGGGCTGCTCGCCGCGCGCCTGACCCGCCGCCTGCGCGCGATCGCCGCCTCCGCGGAGCGGATCCGCGAGGGCGACATCCTCTCCGTGCTGCCCCCGCCGCGGGACCGCGGCGAAATCTCGGCGATGTGCGCCGCGCTGGGCGACATGGTCGACAATTTTCGCCGGGAGCAGGAGAAACTCGAGCTGGCGAACGCGCGGCTGGCGGCCCGATCAGCCGCGGCGGAAAACCAAAAGTAAGCGCGGCAGGCAGCGCTGACGCCGTGGCCGGATCCATGATCATGGACCCCGGAAGCGTTTCACGCAGAGGACGCGGAGAACGCAGAGCTCCCTCCCC
>DASZQN010000102.1:0-37502 GCA_035549635.1 Opitutaceae bacterium | reverse complement strand
GGGCGTCCGCAAGGGACGCCCCTACGCGGTGAACGCCTTCCATCAACTTCATCCTTCCTCCTTCCTCCTTTTTAATTCGTATTGGCGCCTTCCCACCCCGCCCCGTCCCATGCTGCGCTGGCGCATTGCCTTCCTGGTCAGCACCGCGATCGCGATCAGCTATCTCGACCGCCAGACGCTGCCGTGGGCGCTGAGCGCGATCCAGGCTGACATCCCGATTTCCAACCAGGTCAAGGCGTTCCTCGATTCCGCCTTCCTCCTCACCTACGGGCTGATGTACGTCGGCGGAGGCCGTCTGCTCGACCGGCTGGGCACGCGGCGGGGTTTCACGTGGGTCATGGTCTTCTGGTCGCTCGCCTGCGCCAGCCACGCGTTCGCCGGCAATCACGGGATGCCGCCGTTTTTCGGCCTGTCGTTCGGGGTGCTCGTGCTGGCCGGCAGCCGGCTGCTGCTCGGCGCCGGCGAGGGCGGCGGGTTTCCGGCGGCGACCCGCGCAGTCACCGAGTGGTTTCCCGTCGCCGAACGCTCGACCGCCATGGGCATCGTCAATGCCGGGACCGCCGTGGGCGCCGTCGTCGCCCCTCCGCTGATCGTCGCCGTGCTGATGCACGCCGGATGGCTCGGCCTCGCGCCCTGGCGCTGGGTCTTCCTGCTCACGGGTGCGCTCGGGCTGCTCTGGACGGTCTGGTGGCGGCTCGACTACGAGCCGCCGGAGAAACATCCCGGCCTCGGCGCCGCCGAGCGCGCGCAGCTGCAGTCCGTGCTGGACGCGCCGGCGGCGGCATCCGCGCCCGCGATCCCGCTCGCGGCAATCCTGCGCTTTCGCGAAACCTGGGCGGTGATTTTCGCCAAGTGCCTCAGCGATGGCGCCTGGTATTTCTATCTTTTCTGGCTGCCGAAGATCCTGCTCGAGGCCTTCAACCTCGACCTCAAGAGCGCCGGCCGCGTCGGCTGGATTCCCTACGCCGCGTCCGGCGTGGGCTGCCTCGTCGGCGGTGGGCTCTCGAGCTGGCTGCTCCGGCGCGGCGCCTCCGTGGACCGCGCGCGCAAGATCGCGCTCGGCGCCAGCGCAGCGCTGATGCCGTGGGTCATGCTCGTGCCGTGGCTGCACTCGGTCGGCTGGGTGATTTTTATTTTCAGCCTGGCGTTCTTCGGGCAGCAGTCGTGGTCCACCCTCGTGATGATCCTTCCCACCGACATGATCCCCAAGCGCGCCGTCGGCACGCTGGCCGGCCTCGTCGGCCTCGGCGGCGCGCTGGGCGGGGTGATCTTCATCCAGGTCATCGGCTATCTGCGCGACCACGGCTCCAGCTTCACGCCCGTGCTCATCCTCGCCGGCTCGCTGCATCTCGCGGCGTTCGCGGTGATCTGCCTCGGCATCCCGCGGCTGCAGGCGCTGCCCGTTGAATTCACGTCCCCGCTGAAAATCTCCCCTCCGAAATAATCGTTCTCGTCCTTCGTTCTCTTTCCCGTTCTCGGCTCGGCAAAAAGCGGATCGAGAACGAGGAACGATAAGGAGAACGAGAACGATTCACCACCCGCCCCTTCCACCCTCATGAAAATCAAGGAAATCCGCACCCGCGTCGTCCAATGGAAAGGCAAGACCGTCCCGTTGCCGCCCCACTTCTGCACCAATCCGATGGATCTGGTGTCGCCGATGCTGACGCGCGCGACGATGAGCACGTTCACGTTCCACGGCTGGCTCGTGGTCGAGATCTTCACCGACAACGGCCTCGTCGGCGTCGGCAACGCCGCGCTCTCGCCGCTGGTGACCAAGGAGCTCATCGACCTCTATCTCAAGCCGCTGCTGATCGGCGCCGATCCCTGGGACCTCGAGTTCCTCTGGCAGCACATGTACCGGAAGACGATGGCGTTCGGCCGCAAGGGCGTCGCGCTCGTCGCGATCAGCGCGGTCGACATCGCGCTGTGGGACATCCTGGGCAAGTCCGCGAAGCAGCCGGTCTACCGGCTCCTCGGCGGACGCACCAAGCCGCGCATCCCGGTCTACGCCAGCCGCCTCTACAGCACGCCGCTCGACGAGCTGGCCGCCGAGGCGCGGAAGTACAAGGCCGCCGGCTACAAGGCGATGAAGCTGCGCTTCGGCTGGGGTCCGGTCGACGGCGCCGAGGGCATGCAGCGCAACGTCGCGCTGGTCCGCACGGTGCGCGAGACGGTGGGCGACGGCATCGACGTCATGGCCGACGCCTACATGGGCTGGACCCTCGACTACGCGAAACGGATGCTCCCGCTGCTCGAGCCGTTCCACCTGCGCTGGCTGGAGGAGGCCGTGATCCCCGACGACATCCACGGCTACGCCGAGCTCAAGCGCGCCAACCGCGTGCCGATCGCCGGCGGCGAGCACGAGCACACGATCTACGGCTTCCGCGAGCTGATCGAGGCCCGCGCGGTCGACTACATCCAGTTCGACACCAACCGCGTCGGCGGCCTCACCGCCGCGCGCAAGATCGCCGCCCTCGCCGAGGCGCACTCGATCCCCGTCATCCCGCACGCCGGCCAGATGCACAACTACCACGTCGTCATGGCCAGCCTGAACTCGCCGATGGCGGAGTTCTTCCCGCCCGTCGACGTCGAGGTCGGCAACGAGCTCTTCTGGTACATCTTCAAGGGCGAGCCGATGGCGAAGGACGGCTTCATCGACCTCGATGAAAAAGTCCCCGGCCTCGGGCTGACAGTCGACGAGAAGGCCCTGAAGAAATTCAAGGTCACGGAATAAAAACCGGTTTCGCGCAGAGAACGCAAAGGACGCAGAGATCGGACCGGCACCGGCCTTTCTCTGCGTCCTCCGCGTGAAAAAGGTTCCTCGCGCGGAGCCGTGCCGATCTACGGATCGGGCACCTGCTGTTGCGACCGCGTCACGGCGCGAAGTCGACCGGAATTTCGGCGCGGGCGCCGATGACTTGGCCGGCCTTCACGATGGGCACGAAACGCCAGGTGCGGATCGCGTCGATCGCCGCGGGCCCGAGGGCGGGATTCGTCGCGCTCGTCACCGTCGGATTGTTCACCCGGCCGTGCTCGTCGATCTCGCACGCGACGACCACGTGGCCGGCCACCCGCTCCTTCAGCGCCTTCGGATAGACCGGATCGGAAACGAACAGCGGCTTCAGCTCCGCGTCCTTCGCCGCCGCCACGCGAGTCGCGACCATCCGGTCCAGCAGGGCCTCCCACTTGGCGTCCTTCACGGCGGCGTTGAAGACCTCCTTCCCCGCGACAAAAAAATGCACGCCGGCCAGGCGAACGCCGAGCAGGCGGAAGGCGGTGATCTCATCGACCGAAACCCGCTTGATCTCATGGGCGTTGAGGTGGCCGAGATCCCGGAGATAAATGCTGTTCCCGATATCCTTGCTCTCCAGCACGAGCGCGAGGACGACGTCGTCGAGCGCCCGCGGCGCCTCCAGTTTGGCGGTGAACACGAAGCGCCCCGAGTTGGCCAGGCGTGCCTGGGCCGGCCCGTTGTCCGAGATCGCGCGGGCGCCCCGCTGGAAATCCTGCTCCAGCACGGTGATGAAGACCGGAAGGTATTCCGAGGCCGGTCGCAGCACCGGACGGCTTCCCTCGCGGGGCACCGATTTTCCTCCGTCGAGGATGAGCGAGCCGCTGTTCTCGGCGCGGCGCACGATGTCGAATTTGCCGTCGTGCTCGACGCCGAGGACATTCTGTGCCGACAGCGGCGCGGTGCAGATGGCGAGGCCGGCCATCAGGCCGCCGACGCGAAGCCAGAACGAGGCGGGGCCAAGGCCCCCGGCGGGGTATGATCGGGGTGGCATCGCTTTCGCGTACGCTCGATCCTTCTTCCGGTCAAGTCACCGGGAGCACCACAGACTCAGCAATGCCGCTGGCACTGCCTTGAAATCCTGTAGGGGCGTCCCGTGTGGACGCCCGGTTTGCGATCATCAAGCCGGGCGTCCGCAAGGGACGCCCCTACATTTTCGGCAATAGGATTCACCGACTTAGATACACTATCGCCCAAACCAGGGCGCCGAGCATCGACCGCACGGCGCCTTCTGTATGGAACTGCCTAGCGGCCGATGAACAGGACATCCAGCAGCTGCGGCCCTGTGGGACCGCCGCGGCGACCGCCGCCGCCTTTGGCGTCGGGAGCGGGAGTCGGAGCCGGGGGCGGAGTGGCCGGCGCGGGGGCGCTGGGGTCCGCCTCGCGCGTGATCACCACCACGTGGTCGGTCTTGGCATCGAGGGTGCAGGTCTTGCCGCCGGCTTTCGTCTGCACGGTGTCCTCGACGACGAATTCCGTGGGGCTGACTTCCTTGATCACGGACAGCGTGCCGTTGCCGTGCGAGCTGAACGCCTCCATGGTGCGGGGATTGAAGGTCGCGCCGTCGCTGCTGCCCGCCAGGGGCAGCGTGGCGAGGATCCTGCCGTCGACCGCGCTGACGACGACGCAGGCCGGCGTGCCGCCCGTTCCTCCGCGGCACATGGCAAAAAGGATGTGGTTCTTGACGTCGATGGCCAGGCCCGCCGGCCCGTTGCCTTTTTCGCCCAGGTCGAAATGTCCGGTCACCTTGAGGGTCTTCGCGTCCACCACCGCGATGTGGTGCGCATTGGCCACGTCAAAATAGAGATGGCCCTCGCCGTCCGAAGCACCCTGCTCGACGGCGGCGTTGGCGCCATCGGGCGCGATGGCGTCCACGGTGCCGACGATCGAGCCATCCTTGGAGTCGACGACCAGGAGATTGGGCGCGCGGTGGCTGAGAATGAAGAAGTGATGGGTCGGGGCGTCGAAAATGTAGCCGTCCGCTCCCGGCGCCGGGACCGTCTTGATGACCTCGAGGGTCTTCGTGTTGAAAAAGGTCGCGGGATTGCCCGAGACCAGGCCGGTGTGGTTTTCCGGATCGATCGCGACCCCGTGCCCGGAGGCGTTGGGCAGGCTGCCGGCCAGCTTGTAGGTATCGAGATCGAACACGCTGACCGTGCTTCCACACGCGACATAGACGCGGCGGTTGGCGCTGTCGGCCGTGACATAGTCGATGCCACCCGCGGCCGGAATCTGCGTGGTGGCGAGAATCTTGTAGGGTTTGGAGGCGGACTCGGCCGCCGGCGCGATCGCGCCGAGGCCCAGGAGCGCGGAAACGCCCGCAAGGACGGCGGGCAGCGCGGTGAGGGAGCGGGGATGTTTTTTCATAGGAGGAACGGATCGGGGATGCGCCCGAAGATGAGCGAGCATCGAAAGACACAGAATTCTAGCCGGCCAACATGGCGAGAAAGCATTGTCCGGATGACGAAACCGTAATGAAGCCGGCTTCGGCATCCGCGGGAGGCAGGCGCGAAGCGGCCGAATTCCTCCACCGAGGCACAGAGAGAGACCAGGATCCATCCCCGAGCATTCGGAGCGGGACATTCTCCGTGCCTCGGCGGTGAAATTTCGAAATCAGGAGGTTCCCCGCGTGTTTTTCTGCGTGCCTCCCCGCCGGGATGGTTGAAAATATTCGCCATGAGCAAACCACGCGTGGCACTCCTCGGACTCGGCATCATGGGCACGGGCATGGCCCGGCGTCTCCTCGGCGGCGGATTTCCGCTGACCGTCTGGAACCGCAATCCGGCGAAGACCGCCGCGCTCGCGGCCGAGGGCGCGCGGACCGCGGCGACTCCGCGCGAGGCGGCCGCCGGCGCGGACATCGTCCTCAGCATGGTCGCCGACGACAACGCCTCCCGCGGCGTCTGGCTCGGGCCGGACGGCGCGCTCGCCGGCGCGGCCCGCGGCGCCGTGCTGGTCGAGTGCAGCACGCTGACCGTCGGGTGGATCATGGAGCTGACGCAGGCCGCGACCGCGCGCGGCGGGGAGTTCCTCGATGCACCCGTGACCGGCAGCCGGGTCCACGCGGCCGGCGGCGAACTCAACTTCCTCGTCGGCGGCTCCGCGGCGACGCTGGAAAAGGCGCGGCCCGTCCTCGCCGTGATGAGCCGCAGCATCACGCATCTCGGTCCGGCCGGGAGCGGTTCGCTGATCAAGCTCATCAACAACTTCGTCTGCGGCGTGCAGATCTCCGCGCTGGCCGAGGCGCTCGCGTGGATCGAAAAAAGCGGGCTCGACCGCGGCAAGGCGCTCGCCGTGCTGACCGACGGCGCGCCGGGCAGCCCGCTGGTGAAGACGATCGCCGGGCGCATGACCGCGCCCGACTACACGCCGAATTTCCTCCTGCGGCTCATGGCCAAGGACCTCGGTTATGCCGTGCACGAGAGCGGCCGCCGCCAGCTGCCGCTGCTTACCGCCACCGCGGCGCTCGGGCTTTTCCAGCAGGCCGTCGCGGCCGGCCACGGGGACCAGGACATGGCGGCCGTCGTCGAGCCGCTGCGGAAACGCTGAGGTGGCACGCGTTGTCTCCGACGCGTTCCGACAGCGTTTTCCCTTCGGCGCCGATCCACACACCCCGTCGCGTTGCGCCACCCCTCTTTTTAGAGGGGAGCCTGATCGGATCGAACTCCCCTCTAAAAAGAGGGGTGCCCAACGGGCGGGGTGTGTCGTTCCACTGAGCGGTCGGTCTCGCGATACCTTCGTCGAAAATTCCCGAAGGCCGGTGTTGCCTTGGGCGCGCAAACTCCGCTGCATCGCCAAACCCCATGACCTCGCTTCCGACCCCGCGAGTCTCCGACGACCGACCCACCCGCGCGCGACATGTCGTGATGGCGTTCATCGTCACCCTGGCGATCATCACCTACGTCGACCGCGTCTGCATTTCCCAGGCGGCCCCCGCCATGCGGCAGGATCTCGGCCTCGACGAGAAGCAGATGGGCTGGGTGTTCTTCGCCTTCTCGATGACGTACGCGCTCTTCGAGATTCCCGCCGGCTGGATGGGTGACCGCTGGGGCCCGCGCGGCGTGCTGATGAAGGTGGTCGTGATGTGGTCGATCTTCACCGCCGCGACCGGCTGGGCCTGGAACTACATCTCCCTCCTCGTCTGCCGCCTCATTTTCGGCGTGGGCGAGGCCGGCTGCTTTCCCAATGCCACCAAGATCTTCACGATCTGGTTCCCCTCCTCCGAGCGCGTCCGCGCGCAGAGCATCCTCTGGCTGAGCGCCCGCTGGGGCGGCGCGTTCACCCCGATGCTCGTCGGGGCGCTGATGAGCTTCGTCAGCTGGCGGTGGGCGTTCACCATCTTCGGACTGCTCGGCGTGGTCTGGGCGGTGGCGTTCAACGGCTGGTTTCGCGACCGGCCGCGGGAGCACCCCTCGGTTAACGCCGCGGAGCTGGCGCTCATGGACGGCGCCGAGACCAACGCTCCCAGCCACGTCGGCATTCCCTGGCGGAAGCTGATGGCCAGCCGCACGGTCTGGCTCCTCTGGCTGCAGTATTTCTGCATGTCGTACGGCTGGTACTTCTACGTCACGTGGCTGCCCACCTACCTGCGCGAGGCCCGGCATGTGCCGCTCGGCCAGAGCACGGTGCTCGCCGCCCTGCCGCTCTTCTTCGGCGGCATCGGCTCGGTCGTCGGCGGCATCATCGCGCGTCGGCTCGCCGAAAAATGGCTCGATGTCCGGCGGGCCCGCCGCGTGACCTCCTGCATCGGTCTCTTTTCCGCCGCGGTCATGCTCGGCCTCGCCGCCTGGATCGACAACGCCGTGCTCGCAATGATCGCCATGGGGCTCGCCAGCTTTTCCAACGACCTTGCGATGGCCCCGGGCTGGGCCGCGGTCATGGACGTCGGCGGCCGGCTCTCCGGCTCGCTGTCCGGCAGCTTCAACATGATGGGCAATTTCGGCGGCGCGCTCGGCCCGTGGATCGTGAGCCGCATCCTCGGCCACTACAAAGCGACGCCCGATAGTCCGCCAACGATGGAGGGCTGGACCCTCGCCATCCTGCTGGCCGCGGGTGTCTACGTCGTCGGCGCGATCTCGTGGTTCTTCATCGACCCGGTCACGCCGCTCGAAACCCCTGAGGAAGCGGCGAAGCCGCTCTGACCGACAGCACTTCGTGCTGTTCGGAACGTTCAACGTCCAACGTTCAACGCTCAACGTCCAACTCGGCAAAAGAGCGCCAACGAACGATTGCCTCCGAGTTGAACGTTCAACGTTGAACGTTGCGCCAGCCCCGGCGGTCCTCCGCCGGCTCAAACGATTTCCCTGATCACCTTGCCCTCGGTGAACGTGAGGCGCTCGTTGCGGCCGAGGTGTGGAAAGGTCAGCTTGTTCTGATCGAGGCCGAGCTGGTTGAGGATCGTGGTGTGGACGTCCCGCAGGTGGTACGGCTTCTCGATCGCGTTGAGGCCGATCGCGTCGGTCGCGCCGACGACCTGGCCGCCCTTGATGCCGCCGCCCGCCAGCCACATGCTGAAACCGAGGTTGTGATGGTCGCGGCCCTTGCCCGACTCCGCCTCGGGCGAGCGGCCGAACTCGCCGCCCCAGAGCACGAGGGTGGTGTCGAGCAGCCCGCGGCGCTTGAGGTCCTGCAGCAGCGCCGCCATCGGCTGGTCGGTCTGCACCGCCATGCGGAGGTGGTTCTCCTCGATGTCGTCGTGCGCGTCCCAGGTCAGCTTGCCGGAGCCGCCGCCGGAGACGACGCAGACGAAGCGCACGCCCTTCTCCACCAGCTTGCGCGCCATCAGGCAGCGCCGGCCGTAGTCGTTGGTCGGTTCCTTGCCGATGCCGTAGAGGTCGAGCGTCTCCTGCGGCTCCGTCGAGAGGTCGAGCACCGCGGGCGCCTCCGTCTGCATGCGGAAGGCGAGGTCGTAGGCGTTCATCCGCGCGGAGAACTCCTCGTCGTGCGCGTCGCGCTCGGCCTGGTTGAGCTGGTGCAGCAGGTCGAGGGTCCTGCGGCGCTCGGCCAGCGTGACGCCGGGCGGCAGGTCGAGGTTGAGCACCGGCTTCGCGCTCGGGCGGAACATCGTCGGCTGGTAGATCGCCGGGAGAAATCCGTTGCTGTACATCGGCTGGCCGCCCGGCAGCGCGCCGTGGGGGTCGGGCATGACGACGTAGGACGGCAGCGAGTCGCTCTCGCAACCGAGGCCGTAGGTGATCCACGAGCCCATGCTCGGCGCGCCGGGAACGACCCGCCCGCTGAACAGCTCGTACTGCGCGGCCGAGTGGACGACGGAGTTGCCGTAGCAGGAGCGCACCACCGCCATGTCGTCCACGCAGGTCGCGAGATGCGGGAAGAGATCCGAAACCTCGATGCCGCTCTGGCCGTATTTCTTGAACGTGCGCCTGGTGCCGAGGAGCTTCGCCGTCGACTGGATGAACTGGTACTTCGCCTCGCCGAACTCCTTCGGACGCGGCTGGCCGCTGAGCTCGTTGAGCAGGGGCTTGGGATCGAAGGTCTCCATGTGGCTCGGGCCGCCGGCCATGAAGACGAAGATCACCGACTTGGCCTTGGCCGGCAGCGGCGGCAGCTTCGGCGCGAGCGGATTCGCCGTGACGGCGCGGAGGCTCTGCGCGTGCAGCATCGACGCGAAGGCCAGGCCGCCGAAGCCGCAGCAGGCGTCGCGCAGGAACTCGCGGCGGGTGCGCGTCGGGCGGGAGTGCTCGTGGGCTTCAGGGTGCATAGAGAAAGTCGTTGAGATTGAACATCACGAGGGCGAATTCCTTGAGCGGCTGGTCCTGGAGGAAGGCGAGCGACAGCTTGCGCTCCGCCGGCGTCGGCGCGCGGCCGGTCGCGAGCCAGTAGGCGCGGTCGACGATCTTCCCGTGGTCGGTGCCCGCCTCGCGGGTGAGCCGGGCCGCCAGCGCGGCCGCGAGGTCGTTCGACAGCTTGCCGTTCATCAGTTCGAGCGCCTGCGGCGCGTGCGTGCTCGACTCGCGGCGGCCGCAGCTCGACAGCAGGTCCGGCTGGTCGAAGGTCTCCATGAACGTCAGGTGCAGGTTGCGCTTGGCGATCAGGTAGACCGAACGCCGGTTGAACTCCGCCGGATCCTTCGCGACGCTCCACTGCGAGGGCTTGTAGAGGAACTTCACCTGGTCGGGATCGACGGGCACCATCACGCTCGGGCCGCCGATCTTCGGGTTGAGCTCGCCGGATACGGCCAGCATCGCGTCGCGGATCTCCTCGGCGGACAGGCGGCGGCGGGGGACGTGCCAGAGCAGCCGGTTCTCGGGATCGACCGTCGTGGCCGCGTCGGCCTGCGGCGTCTGCGAGGACTGGCGGTAGGTGCTGCTGAGGAGGATCTCCCGGTGCACGGCCTTGAGGCTCCAGCCGTGCTCCATCAGCTGCGACGCCAGCCAGTCGAGCAGTTCCGGGTGGCTCGGACGGTCGCCGTTCTGGCCGAAATCGTTCGGCGTCTTCACCAGCCCGAAGCCGAAATGGTGCTGCCAGAGGCGGTTCACCGCCACGCGCGGCGTCAGCGGGTTCTTCGGATCGGTGATCCAGCGCGCGAGCTCGGCGCGCGGCTGGGCCAGGTCCGCGGGCGATTCGGGCCGGTCGTCGCTGACCAGCACGGTCGGCGGACGCGGCGCGACCAGGTCGCCCTTGCGGTCCCAGTCGCCGCGCTTGAGCACGTGGATCTCGGTGCGCTGCGCGGGGTCGTCGCGGATGCCGGGGATCGTCGCCGGGTAAGGCGGCAGCTGATCCTCGAGCGCGTCGATCTGGTCGTTGAGTTTCTTCCGGTCCTCACCCTCCGCGGTGGTGACCGTCTTGCGCAGCCCGCGCAGCTGGTCGTTGATGACCTTGGTCGCATCCTCCCACTGCTTCTTCTCCGCTGCCGAGACGAGCAACTGGTCATTCTCCTGGGTCTCCGCGAGGTAGGCCTGCAGCCGGTAGTAATCCTTCTGCAGGATGGGGTCGAACTTGTGGTCGTGGCAGCGGGCGCAGCCGATCGTGAGGCCAAGCATGGACGCGCCGATGATGTCGGTCCGCTCGATCAGGACCTCGTTGCGGCTCACGGCGATCTCGGGATTGCCCGCGTTGCGCCGGACGGGACCGAGCCGGTGGAAGATCGCCGCGCTCTCGCACTCCTGGTCGCCGGGCGCGATCTCGTCGCCGGCGAGCTGCTCGGTGAGAAAGCGGTCGAAGGGCTTGTCGCGGTTGAGGGCGTTGATGACGTAGTCGCGGAAGCGCCAGGCGTCCGGCAGGTGCCGGTCGTACTCGAAGCCTTCGGACTCGGCATAGCGCACGACATCCAGCCAATCGCGCGCGAGCTGCTCGCCGTAGTGCGGGCTCGCGAGCAGGCGGTCGACCAGCCGCTCGTAGGCGTCGGGGGCGCGGTCCCCGAGGAAGGCCTGCACCTCCTCGGGCGACGGCGGCAATCCGGTGAGATCGAAATAGACGCGGCGGACCAGCTCGGCCTTCGACGCCGCCGGCGCCGGCTGCAGGCCTGCGGCCTCGAGCTTCGCGAGCACGAACCGGTCGATGGGATTCGCCACCCAGGCCGCGCGTTTCACCGCGGGCGGCGCCGGCGGCTTGACCGGCTGGAATGCCCAGTAGTTCAGCCGCGCCTGCGCGGGATCGCGCTTCGGGTCCACGGGCGCGACCGCATCGGCGCGCGGATCGGGCGCGCCCAGCTTCACCCACTGCTCGAAGTCCGCGATGATGTCCGGCCCCAGCGGCGGCTTGTCCGGCGGCATCTCGAGGTCGCCCTGGTGGCGGATCGCCTGCAGGATCAAACTTTCGCCGTCGCCCGGCTTGACCGCCGCGCCCGAGTCGCCGCCGGCAAGCATGCCCGCCTTGGAATCGAGGTGGAGGTTCGCCTTGAGCTTCTTCGCCTGCGCGGAGTGGCACTCGTAGCATTCCCGCTGGAGGACCGGCTCGATCCGCTCGTGGAAAAACCTGATTCCGGCCTCGTCGTCCGCCGCCTGGGCGGGTCCGGCTGAGGCGAGACCGCACAGGCCGAGCAAAGGCAGGACGGCGCGCAGTCGTAAAAGCCTGCGGCCGGCAGGATTCACGGGGTGCATGGGGGTGGCACGAAGGGGTCGGTGAAGGGACGCGCACCCATCGGGAAAGATGCGCGGAGGGCGGGCCGATCATGGTTCGCGCCGGCAGGCTGGCAAGTGCGCGATTTTTCTCCGGCAGGTTTCGCACAGAGGCGCGGAGACGCGGAGGTCAGCGGGGCACAGGTGGGCTGCGAACTGCGGACGCATCGAAGGCGACCGAAGGTCGCTGTCCCAGCTGCTTTGTTCCACCTCCGTGCCTCTGGGCGAAACCCTCCGATTCCGACCGCCTTTTCCCGGCTCCGACCAGAAGCACATCCCCGCGTCCCCGCGACGCGGTCTTATGGCTTTCATTCTTCGCTTGCCGGATTGTCGCCGTCGCCCCGTGATGTACGTTTTTCCCCGGAGTGAACGACGTCCCCAAGTCTGCCACCACACCCCCGCTGTCCGCGCCGCTCCTCGAGCTCCACCGGATCACCAAGTCCTATGCCGGGGTGCACGCGCTGCGCGGGGTCGACTTCGAGCTGCAGGCCGGCGAGGTCCATGCGCTGCTGGGCGAAAACGGCGCGGGCAAGAGCACGCTGATCCGCGTCGTCACCGGCGCGCACCAGCCCGACCGCGGCAGCATCGCGATCGCCGGCCAGAAGGTCTCCCATCTCACGCCCTCGGCCGCGCAGGCCCTCGGCGTGGCGTGCATCTACCAGCAGCCCGCCCTCTTTCCCGAGCTCACCGTCGCCGAGAACATCGCGCTCCGGCTCGAGCCCGCCACCGCCCTGCGGCTCGTCCGCTGGCGCGAGCGCGGCGAACGGGCCCGCGAGCTGCTCGCGCGCATCGGCGCCGCCATCTCCCCCGACGCGGAGGTCCGCGGGCTGTCCATGCCCGAGCAGCAGCTCGTCGAGATCGCCTGCGCGCTCGGCGCCGGGGCCCGCATCGTCATCATGGACGAGCCCACCGCCTCGCTCACGCAGAAGGAGCAGCACCTGCTCTTCGCCGTGGTGCGGGAACTGCGCGCCAGCGGGGTCGGTGTCATCTACATTTCCCACCGCCTCGACGAGATCTTCGCGCTGGCCGACCGCGTCACGGTCCTGCGCGACGGCGAGAGCGTCGGCACCACGGCGGTCGGCGACATCAACGAGGCCGGTCTCATCCGGATGATGGTCGGCCGCGAAGTGACGCAGATCTATCCGCCCGCCGAGACCGAGCCGGGCGGCGTGGTGCTGGCCCTCCGGGGCGTCGGCTGCTCCGGCTGTCCCGTGCACGACGTCACCCTCGAGGTGCGCGCCGGCGAGGTGTTCGGCCTGGCCGGCCTGGTCGGCGCGGGGCGCACGGAGCTCGCGCGGATCCTCTTCGGCCTGACGCCCGCCGACAGCGGCGAGATCCTGCTCAACGGTCAGCGCGTCGTGCTGCACTCGCCCCGCGAGGCGGTGGCCCACGGCATCGCGTACGTGCCCGAGGACCGGCGCCGGCACGGCGTGGTGCTCGAGATGCCGATCGCGCAGAACATGTCGATGGCGGTGCACCGCAATATCTTTCCCGGCACCTGGCTGCGCTTCGGGACCGAGCGCCGGCACGCGCTCGACTTCATCCGCAACCTGGCGGTCAAGGCCTACGGCCCCGAAGCTCCCGGCGGCAGCCTCTCCGGCGGCAACCAGCAGAAGGTCTCGCTCGCGCGCTGGCTCGCGACCAAGCCGAAGCTGCTCATCCTCGACGAGCCGACGCAGGGCGTGGATGTCGGCGCGAAGAGCGAGATCCACAAGATCGTCCGCCGGCTGGCCAAGGAGGGCCTCGCGGTGCTCCTCATCTCGAGCGACCTGCCCGAGGTGCTCGGCATGAGCGACCGCATCGGCGTGATGCGCAACGGCACGATCGCCGCGATCCTGCCCGGCAAGGCGGACGCCCAGAAGGTCATGTCGCTCGCACTCGGCACGAGTGCATGAAAAGCCAAAATTCCAAACTCCAAACGCCAATGAATTTCCCCTCATTGAAGTATAAAACCAGCGGCTCCCTTCCGCGGGTTGGGGTTTGCGGCTTGAGCATTTTTTGGCGTTTGGACCCTGGCATCTGGAGGTTCGCCAAATGAACCGGTATTTCCGCGAGCTTTCCGTGGCCGGCGCGCTGGCGCTGCTGCTGGCGATGCTGGCGATCGTCGCCCCGGCGTTCTACCAGCCGCAGCCGCTGCTCTCCCTCGCCACCCGCGAGGCGCCGACGCTGGTCGTGGCCTGCGGCATGACGCTCGTGATCATCTGCCGCGAGATCGACATCTCGGTGGGCTCGCAGTTCTCCGTGTGCAGCGTCGGCGCCGGGCTGCTCGCGGCGCACGGCTGGCCGCCCGCGCTCGTCGCCCTGGCCGCGCTGTTCTTCGGCGCGGTCCTCGGGGCGTTCAACGGCTTCCTCGTCGCGGTGCTGCGGCTGCCCTCGATCGTCGTCACGCTCGCGACGATGGTCTCGCTCCGGCAGGGCCTGAATCTCCTCCAGCAGGGCGAGTTCGTGAACCTGCCCGACAGCCTCCAGTGGTTCGGGCTCCCGCAGTCCGACGGCCAGTGGACGCTCGTCGCGTCCGCGCTGGTGCTCCTCGCCGTCTTCGCCGTGGCGCTGCGGCACCTCGCCGCCGGCCGCTTCGTCTACGCCGTGGGCTCCGACACCGAGGCCGCGCGCCTCGCCGGCGTCAGCCCGCAGGGGGTGAAGTTTTCCGTGTTCGTGCTCATGGGCGTGCTGACCGGCCTCGCCGCGACGATGAACATCATCCAGTCGCCGCAGGTGCAGCCGCTCTCCGGCAGCGGGCTCGAGCTGAAGGTCATCGCCGCGGTCGTGGTCGGCGGCGTCGCCATCTCCGGCGGACGCGGCAGCGTCTGGGGCATGTTCGTCGGGCTCCTGCTGCTCGCGTGCGTCTCGCCCGCGCTCACCCACCTGCACATCGAGGCCTACTGGGAGAAGGCGATCCAGGGCACCATCATCCTGCTGGCCGTCGTCGGCGACGGCCTGCGCGGCCGCAAGGGAGGCGGCTGATCCGCCATGCGCTCCCCCGCCCCCACCTCCACCTGGAAATCGGTCCTCTTCAGCCACGAGGGCATCCTTCTCCTCGTGCTCGTTGCCGAATGGGTCTTCTTCTACCACTTCGGCACCTCGATCAACCGGCGCGGCATCGTGGTCGGCTTCGGCACCGTCGACCGCCAGTTCGACATCCTCCGGCACTCCTGCGAAATCGGCCTGCTGGCGCTGGCGCTGACGCCGATCATCCTCACCGCCGGCATCGACCTCTCGGTCGGATCGCTGCTCGGGCTCTGCGCGATCCTGTTCGGCATGTTCTGGCACGACTACGGGATGTCGATCCCGCTCGCGGCCGCCGGCGCCCTCCTGGTGGGATTGCTCGGCGGCAGCCTCAACGCCGTGCTCATCACCCGGCTGCGGCTCCCGCCGCTGATCGTCACGCTGGGAACCTACTCGCTCTTCCGCGGCCTGGCCGAAGCGATCACGCACGGCGCCGTGACCTACACGGATTTTCCCGCGTCCTTCCTCTTCCTCGGGCAGGAGCGCTGGCACGGCCTGCCGACGCAGGCGTGGGTGTTCTTCGCCGTGGCGGCGCTGATGGGGCTGCTCGTGCACCGCACGACTTTCGGCCGCTCGTTCCGGGCGATCGGCTTCTCCCCGGAGGGCTCACGCTATGCCGGCCTGCCCGTCGAGCGCCGGCTCGCGATGGTGTATGTCATCGCCGGCCTGGTGTCCGCGCTGGCCGGCCTCATCTACACGGCGCGCCTCGGCCAGGCCAAGGCCGACGCCGGGACCGGGTACGAGCTCTTCGCCATCACGGCCGTCGTGCTCGGCGGCACGAGCATCTTCGGCGGTGTCGGCAGCGTGACCGGCACCCTGCTCGGCGTGGCCGCGATCGCGGTGCTGAAGAACGGGCTCGCCTGCCTGCCGGCGGTGATGCGCATGAACGGCGCCGAGGAACTCTCCGGCATGCTGACCGGCGCCCTCCTGCTCGTCGCGCTGGCCGGGAGCGTCCTGCCAAAATACTTGTCTAACTGGCGGGCGTCCCGCCACTCTGCCCGTTCCCAACCTCAAACCCCCTCTGCCGCATGAAATCCCTCCTGCTCCGTTCGTTCCTCCTGGTCGGCCTGCTGCTTTCCGCCGTCGCCCCCGTGGCGTCGGCCGCGGCCGCGAACCAGAAACTCGTGGTCGCGATGCTGCCCAAGGCCAAGGGCAACGCCTACTTCATCTCCTGCAAGGCCGGCGCCGAGAAGGCCGCCAAGGAGCTCGGCGTCGAGCTGCTGTTCGACGGCCCGACCGACTCCAACGCCGCCAAACAGAACGAGATCGTCGAAAACTGGATCACGCTCGGCGTCGACGTGATCGTCGCCGCCTGCGAGAACAAGGAGGGCATCTCCACCGCGCTCCGCAAGGCGCAGAAGCAGGGCATCAAGGTCGTGACCTACGATGCCGACGCGCTGCCCGATTCCCGCTCGTTCTTCGTCAACCAGGCCACGCCCGAGGGCATCGGCTACACGCTGATGGACGAGGCCGCCCGCCTGATGAACGACGAGGGCGAGTTCGACATCATCACCGCCAGCCTCACCGCCTCCAACCAGCAGGAGTGGACGAAGTACATCAAGGCCCGCCTCGCCGAGAAGTACCCGAAGATCAAACTGGCCGGGGAGCGCCCCTGCGACGACATGAAGGACAAGGCCCAGTCCGAGGCCACCGCGATGATGAGCGCCAACCCGAACCTGAAGCTGATCATGGCCATCTGCTCGCCCGGCGTCCCCGGCGCGGCCGAGGCCGTGAAGCAGGCCGGCAAGACCGGCAAGGTGAAGGTCATCGGTCTCGGTCTGCCGAACGAGAACAAGCGCTACGTCCACGAGGGCGTGACCGACAGCGTCATCCTCTGGAACACGATGGACCTCGGCTACCTCAGCATCTACGCCGGCGTCGCCGTCGCGAAGAACGAGCTCAAGGCCGGCGCCACGAGCTTCAAGGCCGGCTCGCTCGGCACGTTCGAGATCAAGGGCGACAACATCCTCCTCGGAAAGCCCTTCATCTTCAACAAGGCCAACATCGACCAGTTCGACTTCTAAGCGGGATCGATCCTCTCTTTTTGCCACGCGCGCTTCCTTCGGGGGCGCGCGTTTTGTTTTTGCGGATTCAGCCTTGCAACGGCGAATTTTTGCCAGGTTGTAGGCCACCTCGCTGAGGTGGCCAGCCAGGTCATCGACCTGGCCCAACGCAGGGCGCCGCTCTCGAGGCGCCGGCAGACGATCACTTCTTCGCCGGCGCCTTCCCGGGCTCGACGACGGTCGGCGTGCCGACCTCGACCTTGCCCTGGCGCACCACGCGCTTGTCCAGGGCGAATGCCTCCTCGGTCTCGTGGCCGAAATAGGGCGCGGCCGCGACGATCACCGCCGGCAGCGTGTCCGCCATCGCCACGCCGCGGGTATCCACGGTCATCTTCGTGCGCCAGAGCAGCACCCGCTGCCCCTTCAGCAAGGCGGCGCAGTCATAGACGGATGCGACCACGAAATAGACGTCCTCGTTGGTCTGCTCCATCAGGTTCGCCATGTTCGGGCTGCTCTCGTGCATCCGCTGGATCGGATTCTGGCTCTGCATGAACGCCGCCGCCTCGGGCGTGAGGACCGGGCTGCCGATGCGGCTGCTGCTCGCCCCGGAAGTACCGATGTCCTCGGCCTGCTGCATCGCCGCGAGGTTCGCCTCGATCAGCTGCCTGGCGTATTTCTCGCCGCCGATCAGCGCCGCGCGGTCGTAGAGGTTCTTGATTCCCTCGCGGGGGTCGCTCGGCATGTCGTTGCCGTCGCTGTCCTGATTGTCGCGGATCTTGGCGTGCAGGCCCCAGCTGTAGATGACGACCAGCGAGGCCGGATGGTCCGGCAGGACCTCGGGCCGATAACCTTCGCTGGCGAGCGTCTTGCCGAGGATGGCCGCGATGGTCTCCTGCGACGGCGCACCACGTTGCCGGCCGGCGGGCCCAGGACATGGAAGCCCGCCGATTGCGTCACGTAATACGCCGGATGATCCGCATCGGGCGGAGTGAGTTTCCTGCCTTCGTCGGTCATCTCCGTGAACACCGTCATGTTCACGAGCGGATTCCGGGACAGCGACTTGGGCAGGAGCGAAAACACGAAGTCCCCGCCGCGGTTCGAAGGCTTCAGCGGCGCCGGCGCCTTGGCCGGCGGCTGGTCCTCGCTGAAGAGCGGTGGCAGCAGGCAGAGGCCGACCAGCCAAAGACCGTGGGATTTCATGAGGACGGGGCAGCGGGACTTTGGTCCTTCATGAGCGATAGCAAGGCGCCTGGCAACGTCGGAGGTGCCGGAGGTCTCGCGCAGAGACGCAGAGGCGCAGAGGTCGGTCAGACTGAAACGGGATCGGAAAGGTCCTCCGTCCTCTGATCTCTGTGACTCCGTGTCTCTGTGCGAGGCTTCCGGAAAATGCCCTCGGTCAGCGCCCCTTCGCCAGCGCGGCCGAGGCCGCCTGCACGAAGACGCGGCCGGGCTCGTTCTCGAAGTTGTCGGGAAGATTCGAGCGCTGGATCATCATCACGTAGACGACGCCCTTCACCGGATCGACGATCAGGTCCGTTCCCAGCGCGCCGGGATGCCCGAACGATCCCGCCGAAAGCGGCTCCGTCAGCCCGGCATGCGGCGCGCGCACGATGAACACCGCCGCACCCCAGCCGAGGACCTTGTTCATCTGGCCCGCGCTGTAGCCGGTCGAGAGGTCGCCAGTGTGCACCGTCGTGAGGACCTGGTAGGCCGCTTCACTGATGTAGCGGTGGCCGTCGAGCGTGCCGTGATTCAGGAGCATGCGCCCGAACTGCCCGAGGTCGCTCGCGGTGGAAAACAGTCCGCCCGCCGCGACCGGCGGGAAATTGCCCCGCGTCGGCCACTTGTTTCCCACCTGGACGAACCAGCTCGGCGTCTGGGCATGGAGTTCCCCGGTGGCGCGGTCCTTCGAGTAGTTGCCGGCCAGCCGCGCGAGCTGCTCCGCCGTCGGATAGAAAGTCGTGTCCTTCATCCCGAGCGGCGTGAGGATCCGCTCCTGGACGAAGACCTCGAACGGCTGGCCGCTCACGATCTCCACGATGCGTCCCAGCGTGTTGATGCCGGAGCTGGTGTACTTCCAGCGTTCGCCCGGCTCGAACTGCATCGGCAGTGCGAGCGTGAGGGGAATCAGGTCGGCGAGGGTCTTCGTCTTCGGGTAATCCTCGCGCTTCGTCTCCCCCAGGCCGGAGGTGTGCGTGAGCAGCTGCAGGAGCGTGAGATTGGCCGGCTTGCCGGAAGGCGTCTTGAGCGCGGCAAACTCCGGAATGTATTTCGCCACGAGGTCGTTCACGTTCAGCTTGCCCTCGTCCTGCATCATCAGGACCGACACGCCGGCGAACGGCTTCGTCGTCGACGCGAGCCAGAACATGGAATCCACGGCCATCGGCACGCGCTTCTCCACGTTGGAGAAACCCGTCGCCTCGAGGTGCACCACCCCGGCCTTCGTCGCCACCAGCGTCACCGCGCCGGCGATCTCATGCGCATCGATCGCGCCCTGCATCGCGGCGCCGACGCCGGGCAGCTGCGGCGCGGCCTGCACGGCGAGGGTCAGACTGGAAATCAGGACGGGGAGACGAAGATGACGGAGGAGATTCATGGCGGAGATGAGGTATGGGGTTCGCTGCCTCACACCTCACACCGCTTCCCTTGCTGGTTCAAGTCCGCACCAAGGGACAGGCGGGTGACAAACAGTCGGCCGCTATTGCCTGCTGGATTCGACTTTTCCGCTTTCGGTGAAGGTGAAAGCCACCTGGGTAACCGTCTCCACTTTCTCGGAGCGAGTGATCTCCCAGACTTTCGTCCCGTTGACGTCGTAAGGATCGAGATGCTGCCGCTCCGCCGGCTCAAAGCGCCACTGCGCCACCGCTGCTTCGGCTGCGGCCCGAAACTGCGGGGAGAACGGGCCGAGAAATGGCACGCTGGCGAGCGCGTCAGTGATCTGCGTGACCCGTCCATCGGTTCCAACCGTGATCTGCAGGACAATCTTTGTTCGTCCGGCATGAGCGGCGAGCGCCTCCGCGGGATAAACCGGCAAGGCCAGGGTGCCGAGAGGATGCGCTGGGAAATACATGTCCCTCGGTTCGGAACCAACCAAGGTCGATTGAGAGGCGGGCTTGGGTGATTGGCTGCGTGGAGCTCCCAGGAACTCGATCGAGCTTTGTCCCGTCGGAAGCGGTGCATGATGGCAACCCGACAGCGTCGCTGCCGCGCTCCAGGACAGATAGCGCCCGACCAAAGCCCATGACCGGACCACCTTCGCGCTTGCTCCCAGGTCCATGCTAAGGAGACGCCGGCGCAGCCGCCTGCTCCCGCTGCTTCAGGGCGTCCAATTCGCCGCGGAGGCGCACCACGACCGCGTGATCCGATCGCATGCTTTCCAACTCGGCATCCGAGACGCGACCGGCGGCCAGTCGCTGATTCTCCCCGCGCAGCCGATCTATCTCAGACCGCCGGGCGTGCCGCAGGGCCAGTTCTCCCCGCAATTCCATCCTATCCTGCCACTGATGGAGCAGGATTAGTCCGGCCAGCCCCAGCCACGCCACCAACAGGAATTTTCCGAGAAACTTCATCTCAGTTGAATACGATGGGGACCTGCACCCGGACTCCAACCGGAATGCCCGCCTTTTGCCCCGCATTGAACTTCCATTTCTTGATCGCGTCGACGGCCGCCGCCTCGAATTCGGGATGGGTCGCGCTGACTCCGCGCACATCCTGGACCTGGCCGCTCGCATCGACCACGAAGCCCACGACGGCCTGACCCGTGACGCCGGCCCTCCGAAGTTCAAAGGGATAAACTGGTTTCACGGACGCGGTTGCGACCGGAACCTGATCGACCTGCGAGATATCGTAGATCGTTGCAGCATCAGCCGCAGCAGAAGCGGCGGCACGGGCGGCCGCAGCTCTTTGCTGTTCGGCTGCGCGGGCCCGCTCCTCCAACGCGGCCGCCTCTTGTTTCAATCTTTCCAAGTCAGCCACGTCACTTCGATAACTTTCCACCTCCTGCGCGACTTGGGCTAGACGCCGATTTTCCGCCTGCAGGCGTGCGATCTCCTCTTGTCCGTCCGAGGTCTCCGTCTCGTTGGCCAGCCTGGCATTCAGCTGCCGCTGTACGACGATTCCGGTCGTGGTCGCTACGACGAGGACTGCAGCGATCCCGATCTGCAATTTGGATATGCTCATGAAAGTTGCCAGCGTCGCCGTGCCGCCGGCGCCGCTCAAGGCGCCGCCGGTCACCACGGCCGCCAAGCCAGTCGGAGCGGCCATCCCTCCCTGCCCCGCCAGGATGCCCGCCAGAGCAGCGGTCGTGGAGGTTACGCCACGCCGAACGAGAAGCGCGCGAAGCTTGTCGAGCGCGCGCTGCACCCGCATCCGGGCGGCATCCTCGGACAGCTGAAGCTTTCTTCCGACCTCCGCGAACGGCCGGCCTTCAAAAAACCTCAGCATGACGGCATCCCGGTCCCCGTCGTTCAGCTCGCCGATCACCTGGTCGAGCACCGGGCGAAGCTTTTCGCCCTCCATGTCCCCGTCGGACGAATTCATGATTTCCTGCATGGTTTGGGCCTCCTGTTCACGGGCGCGGCGGCGCCGTTCGGACCGGACGAGGTCGATCGCGGTGAACTGCGCGCTGCGGTAAAGCCAGCCGGTCAGCACCGGGTGCCGGGACAGCGGCCGGGCCTTGCGGGCGAGGTCGGCGAAGACTTTCTGGGCGACGTCCTCCGCCAGATGCCGGTCGGGCTCCGCCTGGCGCCGCGCGACCGAGTAGACCAGCGCGAGGTGCCGCTGCACGAGTTCCGCAAACGCCGCCTCGGAGCGGTCGTCGGCATAGCGGCGGAGCAGTTCGGCGTCCTCGGTCATGGCCTTCAGCAATATTACCGGCGCCAATCGGAAAACCGAACAGAATTTATTTCGCGCGAAAGGCCGGAGCCGCCCGCCGTCCCTGGCGCCTTTGCGTCTCGGCGCGAAACAACTCCGTGGCGTGCCAGCAGCCCCGCTATCGCTCCGCCGGATTTACCCCTGCCTCCTGCAGCTCGGCGAGCAGCGCCCGGTTGCCCCGGTCGGCGAGAAAGTCCCGAACGGAAAGAGCGGCGGCCGTGCCCAATCCAGGGACCGCGCTCCCACGGTCCGCAATGAGATTTGCCGGTTGCGCCGCAGCCAGGGCCGCGAGGCTGCCAAAGCGCCGGGCAAGCACCTTCGCCGCCGCCTCCCCCACGCGCGGGATGCCGAGTCCGCTGATGAAGCGCCAGAGTTCGGACTGCCTGCTGGCCGCGATCGCCGCGATGAGGCGATCCGCCGTGCGATCCGGGCCGGTCCCCTGGGAGTCGAGGTCGGCGGGTTTCAATCGATAGAGATCCGCGATGGTCCGGATTTTTCCCCGCGCCACCAGCGCATCGATCAGCGCCGGGCCCAGTCCGGGAAGGTTCACGCCCGCCTTGGACGCAAAATGTCCGATCCGCCCGCGCACCTGGGCGGGACAGGAGGGATTCGGGCAGCGTCGGATCACGTCCCCTTCCGCCGCGATCTCGGTCCCACAGACGGGACAGGCTGCGGGAAAGACGTACGGGCGGCTGCCCGCCGGGCGCGTGGCGAAATCGACCTCCACGAGCTCCGGAATGATCTCCCCGGCTTTCTCCACGACCACCGTATCGCCGATGCGAAAATCGTGGCGCGCCACTTCCCGGGAGTTGTGCAGCGTCGCCCGCGAGATTGTCGATCCGGCGATCGCCACCGGCGCCAGCTCGGCCACCGGCGTGAGCAATCCGGTCCGCCCGACCTGCACCGAGATCGCCAGCAGGCGGGTCCGGGCGCGCTCGGGTGCAAACTTGTACGCGACCGCCCAGCGCGGAGCCGTCTCGCTCGCCCCGAGCCGGCGCTGCAGCGCCACCGGGTCGAGCTTCACGACCGCGCCGTCGGTCGGAAAGGCGAGATTCGCGCGCTCACGGCCGACTTCCTGCACGGCCGACCAGACTTCGTCCGCGTTGCGGGCGGTGCGAATCGCCGCAAAGACCGGCAGGCCCCAGGCCCGCATCCTTTCGTGCAATTCGCGCTGCGTGGCGGGCGCGGCGGACGCCGGCTCGCAGGCCGCGAAACCGTAGAAGACGACGTCCAGCCCGCGGCGCTCCACTTCCTCTGGATCGGTTTGACGGATCGTTCCCGCGGCGAGGTTGCGCGGGTTGGCGAAAAGGCTCTCGTCCGCCGCCTCGCGCTCCTCGTTCACCCGGCGGAAATCGGCGAAGGGAACGTAGATCTCGCCGCGCAGCTCGATCGATTCCGGCGGCGGGCCGCCGGCGGGGTCGTTCATTCGGAGTTCCCGCGGCAGCCGGCGGAGGTTCCGCGCGTTCGCGGTGATGTCGTCCCCTTCCGTTCCATTTCCCCGCGTGACGGCGCGGACCAGCTTTCCCTTTTCATAGGTCACGCTGACCGCCAGCCCGTCCACCTTGGGCTCGATCACGAACGGCAGGTCGTCCCTCCCCTCGCTTCGGGCTAGGCGGGCCAGGAACACCCGCAGCTCCGTTTCGGAATAGGTTTTCTCCAGGCCCAGCATCGGCTCGCGATGACGGTAGGTCGGGAACAGGCCGGTGCGGTCGTCGCCGAGGCCGTCCGCTGGGGAAAGGCCGCCGGCGAGCGCAGGAAAGGCTTCCCCGAGCGCGGCCAGTTCGCGTTTCAAACCGTCGTAGGTGGAATCGCTGATCTCCGGCTCCGCGTGACGGAAATAGAGTTCGTCGTGATGTGCGATCTCCCGGCGGAGTTCCTCGATGCGCCGGCTTGCCGCCTCCGGCGGGAGTTCGCCCGGCGGCGCATCGCCGCCAAACAGCGCCGCCACGACGATCCAGCACAGCACCGCCCAAAAGAGTTTTCGACACGAAGGGCGGCAGCAGGAATTCACGCCCTTTATTAACGGCGCAGGAGCGGCACTTCTTTCAGTGAGGGCCGATCGGCCGGCTTAGAGCCGGGAGTCGAGGGTCAAGAGCAGCGGGACCACTTCACGCCGCTCCGCCTCTCGACTCTCAGCTCTCCCCCTCTCGACTCCGATCCTCCCCTACTTCGCCGGCCCCCAGCGACGCGTGAACGGATAATAGATGAAGAGCGGCCGGCCCATGACCTCCTTGTCGGGCACGAAGCCCCAGTAACGTCCGTCCTCGCTGATCAGCGAATTGTCGCCGAGCGCGAGGTAGGAACGCGGCGGCACCGTGAGCGTGACGCCGGCCCGGAGATTCGGGGCCCGGCCCATGGGATCGTTGAAATAGCCGCGGTAGAGCCCTTCGCGCCGGGCATTGGCCTCGAAGGCCGCGGCGCCCTCGATCGGCTTGCCGTTGCGGTAGATCGCCGGCTCCCGGATCTCGATCCGGTCGCCGGGCAGGCCCGCGAGGCGCTTGATGAAATACTCGTCGGGATAACCCTCGAGCAGGAGCTGCGGGATCTTTCCCGTCTCGAACACGAAGCCGGAGCCGATCTTCGGGCGGACAAAGTGGTAACTGACGCAATCGATGACGAGCATGTCGCCCTTCATCAGGTCGAAGCGGACCAGCGGATCGCCCGCCTGGACCGTCCGCCCGAGCGGCACGCGGTAGGCCTGGTAGGTTTCGCCGGTGTTCGCGGTGACGGAGACGACCTTGATCGCACCCTCCGACTTGGCCTTTTCGAGCTGCGCCCGGAACTGCTCCGGCTGGGGAAACCACGTCTCCATGAACACGCGGTCGAAATCGTGGAAGTCCTCGTTCAGCCGGATCTTCACCGGCTCGTCGTCGACGAAGAACGTGTACTCGCTCAGCTTGGCCGGGAAGAAGATGAACGAGCGGCCATCGACGCGCATCGGCAGCGGATGCAGCCCGGAGGAGTCCGAGGTCAGCAGCACCGAGACCTCGCCGGACTTCGGCGCGACGATTTCCTTGCGCACCGCCCCGTAGGCCGCGAGCCGGAACAGCCGCGCACCCCAGCCCGGCGCCGCCGTGCCGGGCGGGAAGTTCTCCGCGGTGAGCCCGTAATAGGTCGGCCACATCGAATTCGTCGGGATCACCATCGGCTTCAGGAAATAGGTGCGGATGCCGAGGATCACGATCGCCGCCACGAGGAAGAACTCGACGTTCTCCTTCAGCGAACTGAGCGGGTAGATCGCGCCGCCGGTCCGGCGCAGCACGCCCTCGAGGCCCTCGATGGACGCCTTGAGCTGGTCCGCGCCCGCCCGTTCCCGCAGGCGCGCGCTCAGTTCGTCCCGGCGGCGGTTCAATTCGCGCGCCTCCTCCGCTCCCAGGACATCGCGCCGGAAATTCCAGACCTTGGCCGCCTGCTCCAGCCAGCGGGCGGCGTTCTCGCGCATCTTCTTTTCCGGCGATTCGAAAAATCCAAACATGGGAGTGGTCCGCCAGCGTCGGGAGATGGCTCCCGGCGGCAAGCCTTTCCGCGCCGGCACAGCCGGCGCGGAAAGGCTGAGGCGTGAGGCATGAGGCCTGAGGTGTGAGGCTTCGGAAAATCGAGGGGCCTTCGTCCCTTTGCTCTTCCCACTCACCCGCTGAAGTCGCCTCGCGCCTCAAGCCGCAGGCCTCACGCCTCTGAGGCGCGCGCGTCTCAGTGATCCTGGCTCCAGATCCACGCCGGCGGGAAATTCAGCGCGATCAGGCGGGGATCGGTGCCGCACAGCGTCTTGGCGCCGGCCCAGGGGAGCACCGGCCAGTAGGTGTACTGCACATAGCGGCCGATCCCGCCGCGCTTGATGGCGGCGGTGAGCGAGGCGAAAAAGGCCAGGCGGCTGTCGTTCTCGAGCGCAAAGAGCGGCACCGACGAGACCACCGTGGCTCGCTCCATGCCCGAGAAAATCCTCTCCGGGGCGTCCTCGAACATCCCCGAGAACACCTCGACCCCAGGGAGCCGGCGCTGCAGGCGGTTCGCCAGGGTCTCGTCCGCCTCGACGGCCCGGATGCGAATCCTGCCGTTGCTCAGGCGCCACAGCTGTTCCGTGACGCGTCCCGTGCCGGCGCCGATCTCGATGATGCCGGAATCCCGCCGGCCATCGACGGCCGTCTCCGCCATTGCCCGCGCAAGCGCCCGCGTCGCGGGAAGGATCGCTCCAATCTGGCGGGGGTTTCGCTGCAAGGCTTGAAACCAAGGCAGGATGTCTTTCACCGCCATCACTCCTTCCCCGCCCCCGCCGTAAAGTCAAAGCAACATCGGCCTTCGTGACGCAAATGTCGCCCGTGCCTCGGGGACCACGCCGCGCCCAGCCCGCCGGGTCGCCGGAGCCGGCCGAGGCTGGGGACCGGCCTACTGCCTCGCCGGCCGGGTTTTCGGGAACCGCCGGACTCCGGCGGCTACCGTCGGGGCATGAAGACGATCCTCGCTCCCATCGATTTCTCGCCGATCACCGAACGCGTCTGTGCGGCCGCCCTCAGCCTCGCGAAGGCGGTGGGCGGCCGCGTGATCCTCCTGCACAGCGTCCCACCGCCCATCATCACCAGCGAGTATTCCCCGATGATCGAGAACATGGCGGAGATCACGGCGTCCGGCGAGAAGGCCGCCGCGCGCCGCCTGGCCCGCCTGCAGAAAAAGCTGCAGGACCGGCTGGTCGTCCTCGAGGTCCTGCAGACCTGCGGCGCGCCGGTGCCGCAGGTCCTCGAGCAGGCCGGCCTCCTCGGCGCCGACTACATCGTGATGGGATCGCACGGCCACACCGCGCTCTACGAACTTCTCGCCGGCAGCACGGCCCACGGGGTGCTCCGCAAGGCGCCGTGCCCGGTCCTGATCGTCCCGCCGGCCATCAAAGCGGCGCGGAAGGTGAAGCGCTAGCCGCCGGTCGTTGGCATCGGGGGTGCTGGAAGGTGTCATGGCCCTGACCCGCTTCTCCGTTCCACCGCTGCACACGCTCACCCGTTCCCTGGCCGCGGTCGCGATGGGGCGCGAGGCCCCGGATCTCGTCATCACCGGCGGACGCGTGCTGTCCACCTACACGGAGCGGATGCACGCGGACCGGGAAATCTGGATCAAGTCCGGCCGCATTGCCGCCGTGAAGGCGGCGGGCACCTTCAAGGCCGGCCCGCAGGCCCGGACCAGGATCTACGATGCCGGCGGCGGCATCCTCGCCCCGGGGCTCGTCGATCCGCACATCCATATCGAAAGCTCGATGATGACCGCCTGCGCCTATGCCGAGGGCGCACTGCTCAATGGCACGACCACGATCTTCTGCGACAGCCACGAGATCGGCAATGTCTGCGACGCCGCCGGGATCGAGTGGATGCTGCGGGATGCCCGCCAGGCTCCGCTCAGCATTTTCCTGACGGTGCCCAGCACGGTCCCGGCCACCTCCGCCCATTTCGAGACCGCCGGCGGCGACCTGACCCCGGCGAAGATCGGGCGCCTCTTCGACCGCTGGCCCGAGGCCGTGGCCCTCGGCGAGAAGATGGATTTCGTCCAGGTCGCGATGGGCGACAAGCGCAGCCACGCCGTCCTGGCGGAGGCCATCAAGCGCGGTCTCCCGGTCTGCGGCCACATTTACGGCCGGGAGTTTGTCGCCGCCGGCGCGGCCAGCGGCATCAACGACACCCATGAGTCCATCGACCGTGAGATCGCCGACGACTTCCTGGAAAACGGCCTCTGGATTTTCCTCCGCGGCGGCCCGCCGACCACGCCGTGGCATTCGCTGCCCCTCGCGATCCGCACCGTCACCGAGCTCGGCGCCAGCCCGAAGCGGGTCTGCGTCTGCACCGACGACCGCGATGCCGACGACCTCTTCCTCTTCGGCCTCGACTGGGTCGTGCGCGAGGCGGTGAAGCACGGCCTGAAGCCGGTCACCGCCTGGAGCCTGGGTTCGCTGCATCCCGCCACGCGTTATGCGCGGGACGGCGAGATCGGCGGCCTCGCCCCGGCCCGCCGGGCGGATGTCGTGCTGCTCAACGATGATCTCGTCCCGCAGAACACGTGGTACGGCGGCGAACTCGTCGTCGAGCATCGCCGCATCACCCCGCTGCTGGACCGCGCCCTTTCGAAGCGCTACCGGTACCCGCGCGCCGCCTACCAGACGGTGAAAGTCGCGCCGAAGCTGAAACTCACGCCGGACCTCCCGGCGGGCGCGGTCGTCGCCAACGTGATCCGCACCGCGCTGCCGGGGATCATCCTCTTCCACGAAAAAATCCCGCTGGCGCCGGCCCCGGGAGAAACGTGGCCCGGCCTGCTCGCCCGCCACGGATTGTGCTTCGTCACCATCGTCGAGCGCCACGGACGCGGAGGCGTGGTCGCCCACGGCCTGCTCAAGGACTTCAACCTGCGCGACGGCGCGGTCGGCAGCTCCGTGGGACACGACGCCCACAACATCATCCTCGCCGGGACGAACGAGGCCGACCTGCAGCTCGCGCTGAAAACCATCCGGCTCATGCGTGGCGGAGTCTGTGTGGTGCAGGGGGGCCGCGTGGTGGCAAAAGTGGCGCTCCCGGTCGCCGGCCTTCTTTCCGACCAGCGCGCCAGCGTGGTGGCGGCCAAATCCACCGCCCTCAAGGCCGCCTGGTCGGCCGCCGGCTGCACGCTGCCCTACATGGGCTTCAACCTGATCCCGCTCTCGGTGATTCCGGAGATCCGCATCACCGATCGCGGGCTCGTGACGGTCCCCGGCATGCAAATCCTTCCCCTGTTCGAACCTCCGCTGTCATCGTGAAAGGCCACCGGCGTCGCGCCCGGCAATGGGGAACCAACCCGACACGAAACGGACGAAGCTGTTACCTTGTTGTGGTTGATTTCGGCATGCCTCCAGCTAGGTTCGGCTTCGCCCCCGTGAAAGCCGTCTCCGAGTTCGTCGTTGGCCGGTATTATGGATCCGCCGGGCGCTGGCTGGCGCCGGCCCTGGCGCTGCTGGCGGCCTCCTGTTCCAGCACGTCGTACGACGTGAAGCTGAACTCCGCGGCCAAGGCCCAGGCGAAGCCGGCGATCTCCTACCGGATCGAGAGCAACAATCCCGCGATCGACACCAGCACGCTGCGCTACCAGGAAGCGGAGAACTTCGTGAAGACCGCGCTTTCGGGCAAGGGCATGTACGAGGCACCCAAGCCCGAGCTCGCCGACATGGTGATCGACCTCGATTACGGGATCGGGCCGCCGATCGTCACCCGCAAGGCGATCACCGAGCCGATCTACCAGAACATCCCCGGCTCCAGCCGCACGGAGGTCGTCCAGTCGGGCACCGATCCCAAGGGCAACCCCATCTATTCCACGGTCACGACCCAGGAGCCCTCCCGGCAGGAATACCTCGGCGATCGCGAGTACATGATCGCCGTCACGATGTACGAGAAGCACCTGATCGTCACCGCCCGCGAGAACAAGGAGTCCGTCGAGGGCAAGGCACCCAAGACCGTCTGGGGCGTTCAGGTCACGAGCGAGGACGAGAGCAAGGACCTGCGGAAATACCTGCCGGTTCTCATCGCCGCCAGCATCGAGTACATCGGCAAGGATTCCGGCGGCGAGATCAAGACGATCAAGGTGAACGAGAAGGACCCCGCGATCGCGTTCGTGAAAAAGGGTCTCTGACCACGGCGCCTGGAGTCGTCCCCTTCTTTCCCCGATGAGCACCCGCGACGCGCCGACCGCCCTTGCCCAAGTGCGCCTGGCTGCCGCCACGGCGGCGCTGCTCCTCCTGTCCGGCTGCGCCAGCAGCTACGAGATGAAGGTGGACGCCCTCACCCGGCCGAAGCTGGACACGACCGCCTCCTACAAAATCGTGAACCGCAACCCGACCGTCGATTCCGACAGCCTCCGCTACAAGGAGGTCGAGAAGGCGGTGAAGACGGCCCTCTCCGGCCGCGGCATGTACGAGGCGCCCGACGAGTCCACGGCCGACCTGATCGTGAATCTCGACTACGGCATCAACCCGCCGAAGGTCACCGAGGAGCGCCGCACGCAGCCCGTCTACTTGTCCACGCCCGGCCAGATTCGCACCGAGACCGTGCAGGTCGGCCAGGACCGGCAGGGCAATCCGATCTTCACGACCATCACCACCCAGGAGCCGCCGCGCACGGAATACGCCGGCGATGAGGAATACATGGTGCCGGTCGTGACCTACGAGAAATACCTCCGGCTGTCCGCGCGCGAAAACAAGGTGGCCGCGGAGGGCAAGCAGCCCATGGAGGTCTGGTCGATCGACGTGACGAGCGAGGGTTCCAGCAGCAATCTCCGCAAATACATCCCGCTGATGGCCGCCGCCACGATCGGCTACATCGGCAAGGACACCAGCGGCGAGAAGAACATCCGGCTCAAGGACGACAAGGACGGCGACATCGCCTTCGTAAAGAAGGGTCTCTGAAGCCCCAAAGTAGCGGCCGACGTAAGGAGGACGCCGGCGTATCCTCCGCCGTGATCCGGGGCGGCGCGGCGCGAAAAAACGGTTGGACAAACTCCGCCCTCTGCGTCTCCCTTCGCGCCATGGCCCAGCCCGAAAAGACCAAGCTCGTCACGCCGGTTTCCCTGGCGGTCGACGCCGTTCTCTGCCTCGCGTGCTTCGTGTACCTCTACGGGGTCAACCGCTCGCACGTGCCGTCGACGGATCCGAAGATGATCATGATCTGGGGCGCGGCGACCTCCGCCTGCATGACCGGCGTGTTCTGGCTGTGCGTGCAGATGTTCCGCGTGGTGTTCCGCGCGCAGCGCGAGGCGAAGAGGAAGTGAGCCGCCGGGCGGATTGACTCCCCGCGGCCCACGGGCCGATTTTTCCGCCGTGGCCGCTCCCTCGAAACCTCCCCGCACCACGGCGGCGGCCGAGGACTATCTCGAGCGCATCAGCGAGCTGATCCGGCGCAAAGGCTACGCGCGGGTCGTCGACATCGCCGCCGAGCTGAAGATCTCCCAGGCGAGCGTGACCGCGATGGTCCAGCGCCTCGATGCCGAGGGATTGGTGAACTACGAGAAATACCGCGGCCTGGTGCTGACCGGCGCCGGCCAGGAGGTCGCGCAGCGCATCGCCCACCGCCACGAACTGCTCACCGCCTTCCTCGGCCAGCTCGGCCTGCCCGAGGATGTGATCGCGCGCGACGTCGAGGGCCTGGAGCACCACATCAGCCCCGAGACTTTCCGCGCGATCGAGGCCCTCTCGCGCTGGCTCGGCCAGAACCCCGCCGTGGCCGCGAAGCTCAAGCGTTAGGAAGACGCGGGGCGTCGCTTGACCATACCTGGGCGTCCCTGCGCCCGGCTATTGGGCCACGGAAGTTCCAAGTCCCAAGTCCCAAGTTTCAAGTTCCAGGAAAAGTCCAATTCCCCAAAGGTCGAAGCCGCAGGCTGGAGTCCCCCTTGGAACTTGGACCTTGGAATTTGGAACTTCCGCTTAGCGCTTTCGCGCCAAGCGGCGCTTCTCCACCCGCGAGGCGACCAGGATCGCCAGCTCGAACAGGATGTAGAGCGGCGTGGCCATCAGCAGCATGTTCACGGGATCGGGCGTCGGCGTCACGATCGCCGCGATGATCACGATCAGCACGATCGCATGCCGGCGGTATTTCCGGAGGAACGCCGTGCTCATGATGCCCAGCCAGACCAGCAGGAGGATGAGGAGGGGAAACTCGAACGTGCCGCCCACGCCGAGCACCAGCCAGGAAAGCATGCTGAAGTAGCTGCCCGCCGTCCACCGGGTGGTGTAGTGGAACATGACGTTGATCTCCGTGGAGGTGCGGAGCGTCCCGGGCACCAGGATGTAGAAACCGAACGCCGCGCCGCAGAGGAAAAGGACGAATGCCGAGACGCAGAGCGGCAGGATCACCTTCAACTCCTTCTCATTCAGCGCCGGCGAGACGAACCGTCCGATGAAGAAAAGCATGAACGGCGCGGCCGTCAGCAGGCCGCCGAGGATGCACATCTGGATCACGACGTTGAACCCTTCCAGCACGCTGTTCGTGCCGAGGGTGAGGTCGACCGTCGGGTATTCCCGCTGGACCTTCACGAGGGGCTGCAGGAGCAGGCCGTTGAACTCCGCGAGGTAGTAACCGATGATGACCGCGAAGATGACGAAGACCACCATGCACTTGATGATCATCCAGCGCATCTCCTCCAGGTGCTCGAAGAAGCCCATCGGCCGGTCGCGGCCGCGGTTCATCACCGTCGTCAGGCTGAGTTCTGCTGGCTTGGGGTCGTCGGAATCGTCGCTCACGGAAAAAAGGGAAGAACCAGCGTGGGGTTTTTTTGTTAAAACGGAAGAGCGTTGTTGAAGTTAGCAGGACGAAGCAAAAAGGAGGAAGTCGCACTCCCCGGACGCCGCCGCCGATCCTTCGTTCCCGATTCTTCCTCCTTGCTTCCCCCGGGTCTCCCGCTGCGCCGTTGACAGCCTCCGGCCCGCAGGTATGCCGTAGCCCTCTTTGCGCCCGCTGCCGGGCACCCGTTCACTTCCAAAACCACCATCCAATGGCCGCCAAATCCAAAGCCAAGAAACCCGCCAAGAAGAAATCCGCCTCCTCGAAGACGAAGGGCGTCAAATACGTCTACACCTGGGGCGCCGCGAAGGCCGACGGCCATGGCGGCATGAAGAACCTCCTCGGCGGCAAGGGCGCCAACCTCGCCGAGATGACCCGCATCGGCCTCCCGGTGCCCCCGGGCTTCACGATCACGACCGAGGTCTGCACCTATTTCTACGCGCACAAGCGCACCTACCCCGCCGCCCTGCAGGCCCAGATGGAGGCCGGCATCGCCAACATGGAGAAGATCATGGGGTACAAGTTCGGCGACGCGAACGGCTTCCCCCTGCTCGTCGCCGTCCGCTCGGGCGCGCGCGACTCGATGCCGGGCATGATGGACACGATCCTCAACCTCGGCCTCAATGACCAGACCGTCGTCGCCCTCGTCAACGCCACGAAGAACGAGCGCTTCGCGTGGGACTGCTACCGCCGGTTCATCCAGATGTACGGCGACGTCGTCCTCGGCGTCCAGAAGAAGGAGAACGAGGACCACGAGCCGTTCGAGACGGCCATCCATCAGTTCAAGCACGAGAAATACCACTCCGACATCGAGGACTCGAAGCTCACCGCCGCCGACCAGCAGGAGCTCGTCCGCCGCTTCAAGGCCCTCGTGCTCGAGCGCACCGGCAAGGGGTTCCCCAACGATCCCTGGGAGCAGCTCCGCGGCGCGGCCGGCGCCGTCTTCGGCTCGTGGATGAACGACCGCGCCATCGTCTACCGCCGCAAGTACAACATCCCCTCCGAATGGGGCACCGCGGTCAACGTCCAGGCCATGGTGTTCGGCAACACCGGCAACACCTCCGGCTCCGGCGTCGCGTTCACCCGCAATCCCGCCAACGGCACCAATGAATTCTACGGCGAGTTCCTGATCAACGCCCAGGGCGAGGACGTCGTCGCCGGCGTCCGCACGCCCGAGCCCGTCCTCAGGCTGAAGGACGAGATGCCCGCCTCCTACGCCGAGCTCCTCAAGGTCCGCGCGACGCTCGAGAAGCATTTCAAGGACGTCCAGGACATCGAGTTCACGATCCAGGAGGGCAAGCTGTTCATGCTTCAGACGCGCAACGGCAAGCGCACCGCCGCCGCCGCGCTCAAGTTCTCCATGGACATGGTGAAGGAGAAGCTCATCGACTGGCGCACCGCGATCCTCCGCAACCCGGCCGACCAGCTCGACCAGCTCCTTGCCCCGATCTTCAGCCTCGCCGAGGTCAAGAAGGCCACGGTCATCGCCCACGGCCTCCCCGCCGGCCCCGGCGCCGCCACCGGCAGGATCTACTTCAACGCCGACCGCGCCGTGCAGGCCGCCGAGAAGGGCGAGAAGGTCCTGCTCGTCCGCGTCGAGACCTCGCCCGAGGATCTCCGCGGCATGATCGCGGCCGAGGGCATCCTCACCGCCCGCGGCGGCGTCTCGTCGCACGCCGCCCTCGTCGCCCGCCAGATGGGCAAGGTCTGCGTCTGCGGCGCCGCCGAGCTCACGATCGACTACGACAGGAAGACGGCCGGCGTCGCCGGCCACACGTTCGCCGAGGGCGACTTCCTCTCGATCGACGGCACCGCCGGCACGGTCTACGCCGGCCAGATCCCGACCGCGCCGTCCGAGATCATCGCCGGCCTCATCCAGGGCGACAAGGCCGCGCAGGCCACGGAGAAGTTCAAGAACTTCGCCCAGCTGATGAAGTGGTGCGCGCAGGCCACGAAGCTCTCCGTCCGCACCAATGCCGACACGCCCGAACAGACGCGCAACGCCGTCGCGTTCGGCGCCGTCGGCATCGGCCTCACCCGCACCGAGCACATGTTCTTCGAGGGCGACCGCATCGACGCGATGCGCGAGATGATCCTCGCCGACACGCTCGCCGACCGCGAGAAGGCCCTCGCCAAGCTGCTGCCCTACCAGCGCGATGACTTCTTCGGGATCTTCCAGGCCCTGAACGGCCATCCCGCCACGATCCGCTTCCTCGATCCGCCGCTGCACGAGTTCCTCCCGAACTCGAAGGAGCAGCAGGCGGACCTCGCCAAAAAGCTGAACCTGCCGGTCGAGAAGATCATGCACCGCGTGCACGAGCTGCATGAGTTCAACCCGATGCTCGGCTTCCGCGGCTGCCGCCTCGGCATCAAGTACCCGGAGATCACCGCCATGCAGGCCCGCGCCGTCCTCGAGGCCGCGGCCGACGCGACGAAGAAGGGCTTCAAGGCGAAGCCCGAGATCATGATCCCGCTCGTCGGCTTCAAGAAGGAGCTCGATCTGCAGGTCGCGATCGTCCACGAGGTCGCCGCCAAGGTGCAGGCCGAGAAGAAGGTGAAGATCAACTACTCCGTCGGCACGATGATCGAGATCCCGCGCGGCGCCCTCACCGCCGACGAGATCGCGTCGACCGCCGAGTTCTTCAGCTTCGGCACGAACGACCTCACGCAGACCTGCCTCGGCATGTCGCGCGACGACTCCGGCAGCTTCCTCGGCGCCTACCAGGAATCCGAGATCGTGAAGAAGAATCCCTTCGCCTCGATCGACCAGACCGGCGTCGGCCAGCTGATGGAGATCGCGATCAGGAAGGGCCGCCAGACCCGCCCCGGCATCAAGCTCGGCATCTGCGGCGAGCACGGCGGCGATCCCGACTCGGTCAAGTTCTGCCACAAGCTCGGCCTGACCTACGTCAGCTGTTCACCTTTCCGCGTGCCGGTCGCCCGCCTCGCTGCCGCGCAGGCGGCCGTGGCCGACCTGAAGAAATAACGCGCGTCGGATAGTTCTCCTCTTCAAGCCCCGCCCTGCCGGCGGGGCTTTTTATTGTCTTCCTTCGCGTCTCTGCGTCTCTGCGCGAACCCTCCGCCCGTTTGGCTTGTTCCCCGTCTCCGGCCGTCCTAAACCTTCGCGCGGAATATGCCCAAGAACCGCCTGGAAGCTTTCAGCGACGGCGTGCTTGCGATCATCATCACGATCATGGTGCTCGAGCTGCACGCGCCCCACGAGGGCAGCCTCTCCGGGCTGCATACACTGCTTCCGCCCCTTTCCAGCTATGTCCTGAGCTTCGTCTACGTCGGCATCTACTGGAACAATCACCATCACATGTTCCACGCGACGGAGCGCGTCGGCGGCGCGGCGCTGTGGGCGAACCTCCATCTGCTCTTCTGGCTCTCGCTGTTTCCGTTCGTGACCGACTGGATGGGCGAAACCCGCCTCGCGCCCGCGCCGACGGCGATGTACGGCGTCGTGCTGATGATGGCGGCGATCGCGTACTGGATCCTGCAGACCGTCCTGATCCGGGACGGCGGCCGGCGCTCCGTGCTCGCGGCCGCCGTGGGGCGCGATCTCAAGGGCAAGCTCTCGCCGCTCCTCTATGCCGCCGCGATCGGCCTGGCCTTCGCGTGGCCGCTGCTCTCGGCCGGGATCTACGTCGGCGTGGCCCTGATGTGGCTCGTTCCCGACCGGCGGATCGCGCGGGCGCTTGCGGCCGCAGGAGCGCGCGATTGAGTTTCAGCCATGCCGACCTCCAAGGAAGAGATCCAGCGCAAGTACCGCCTGTCCGAGGAGGAGTGCGACGTCATCCAGGCGCTCGCCCTCCGGCCGACCTGCGAGCACTGCAACCGGGCGCTGCCGCCCGATTCGCCGGAGGCGCGGATCTGCTCCTTCGAGTGCACCTTCTGCGCCGACTGCGTGGAGCGCGTGATCGGGAATGTCTGCCCGAACTGCGGCGGCGGGTTCGCTCCCCGGCCGATCCGGCCGGCGCGGAACTGGCGGAACGGAAATTATCTGGGCGCTTTTCCCGCCCGCACGGTCCCGAAGCACAAGCCGGTCGTCGCCGCGGTCCACGCCGCTTTCGCCGCGGAGATCCGGAAACTGCCGCCGGACCGGCGCTGACATGATGGCCATCCGGCTCCTGGGGAAAAACGACGTCTCCCCCTACCGGCGCCTGCGGCTCCAGGGCCTGAGGGAAAGCCCGACTGCCTTCGGCTCGAGTCACCAGCAGGAGGGCAAACAGCCCCTCCGCTTTTTCGAGCAGCGCATCGTCGCCACGCCGGAGCGGTGGGCGCTCGGCGCCTTTGCCGGCGAAAAACTGGTCGGCGTGATCGGCTTCGTCCGCGACGCGGGCCTCAAGAACCGCCACAAGGGCTTCATCTGGGGCATGTATGTGGCGCCGCGTTTCCGCCGGCGGGGAATCGGGCTGGCGCTCTTTCGCGCGGCCCTCGCGCGGGTCGAGGCCCTGCGCGGCCTGCGGTGGGTCCGCCTCTCGGTCACGACCTCGAACCGCGCCGCCCTCCGTCTCTACCGCAAGCTGGGCTTCGTCCGCTATGCGAAGGAGCCGGAATCGCTTTTCGTGAACGGCCGATACTATCCGGAATATCACCTGGTGCTGCGCCTGGGGCGGAAATCCGGACGCTGATTCCGAACCGAAATTTTCACGCGGAGCAGGAGGAGAACACGAGGTTCGGAAGAGACCGTGTGCGTGCTGTCCGGGCTTTGCGCTCTCGGCGGCCTCTGCGCGAAATCCCCGTCCGTTCCTGCGTAAATAGCGTTGCGCCGCGACGGCCGGCAAAAAAAGCTACACGTGTCCTAATTTCCCCCGATCGGACCGCCATGAGCACTCCCCGCCCCCGCTTCCCCCTCTCGGCCGGCGCCACGCTGCTGGCCCTCGCCCTGCCCTTCGCCGCCGCCGCGCAGCCCGCGGCGGTGCTGCCCGACCGCCCCGATCCGCGCGAGATTCCCGTGCCGGAGATCAAGACCTCCCTCGGCTCGCTGCCCGGCGTCGATCAGCTGCCGGTCCGCCGGGAGATGCCCGATGCCCTCGTGATGAACGACGGCACGAAGGTCACCACCGTGGAGCAGTTCAGGAAGCGGCAGCAGGAGATCCGCCAGACGCTCGAGTACTACCATGTCGGCCGGATGCCGCCGCCGCCGGGCAACGTGAAGGGCGCGGTCGTGCGCTCCGAGGATGTCTCGATCGACGGCAAGGTGAAATACCGCTACCGGCTCGTGCACCTTACCTTCGGTCCCGGGGAGAAGCTGGGCCTCGATGTCGGCATCCTCACTCCGGCGGAGGGCGGCCCGTTTCCGTCCGTCATCCAGCCGGGCGGTTCGCCTCCGGGCGGGGCCCAGCTGCCGCGGCTCGCGCCGGGACCAATGGAGGGACGCGGCATGGACATCCTTCTTCCGCCCGAAATCGCGTTGGCCGGCGCCGCCGCGCGGGCCGATGCCGCCGCCGCGCCGGCAGCACCGGCCGCCAATGCG
>DASZQN010000101.1:0-1655 GCA_035549635.1 Opitutaceae bacterium | reverse complement strand
CGCATGCGCTTCGGCATCGGCATGAACACCGACCACACGCTGGAGGAAGTCGGCCAGCAGTTCTCGGTGACGCGCGAACGTATTCGCCAGATCGAGGCGAAGGCGCTGCGCAAGTTGAAGCATCCGTCGAGGAGCAGGAAGCTGCGGAGCTTCCTCGACAACTAGCTCAGGCTGTCATGCCCGCGCAGGCGGGCATCCAGTACTTACCGAATCAAAACGGCGGGCCAAAGCCCGCCGTTTTTATTTCAATTTAGCGCACAATTCCCGCTTGTGCCGGCATGAGCGGGGAGGCGATGCTTGGCGCGAGGGAAAATCATCCGAGGCGGGTCATGCCGACGATCTCGATCTTCTTCGGTTTTGTGGTTCAAATGTACTGGCGGGACCATCCACCGCCGCATGTCCACGTTTATTACCAGGGCTTTGAAGCACTGGTGACCATCGATTCCGGCGAGATCATCGGTGGCTCGCTTCCACCCGCGGCCATGCGTATAATACGGCCATGGGTTGTTCGCCGGCGCGTCGAGTTGCTCGAGAACTGGGAGCGCGGGCGGCAGCGCGAGCCTTTCGAACGCGTCCCCGGAGCGGATGTCGAATGATCGAGGTCATCAAAGTCGTGGAAGCGCGGGCGCTCGACGACCACCGGATTTGGGTTCGGTTTTCGAACGGCAAACAGGGCGTGCATGATTTTGCGGACATGCTGGCGGAGGGCGGGGTGATGGTCGAACCCCTGCGCGACCCGGCGATGTTCCGGCGGGTATTTTTGGAATTCGGCACCCTGTCTTGGCCGAGTGGCTTTGACCTCGATTCCATCGCCTTGCACGAGCGCATGGCGGCAGCGGGAGAGTTGACGCCGGTCGCGGCGGAGTAGGCGGGTCTCGGACTCGTAAGGCGGGTTAGCCGACCTGTCCGCCGAAGCTCGTAGAGCGAAGGCGGAAGGCGTGACCCGCCATGCTTTTCTAAAGACGGCGGATTACGCTGCGCTAATCCGCCCTACGTGCTACGTGCTTCTCGATGAGAAGCGTCGAGCTTTCGCTTCTTACTCGTCCCCTCTCGCCTCTGCCACCGTCCTCGCCTTCGTCCCCACATCTCCGGAATATCTACTGCCAATTCTCCGCACAGTATTGTACCGCCGCCACGACCGCACTTGCGGCCTCTGAATAGTCCCCTCGCTTCGCTCGGTGTCGCAATTGCGGATCAATGTGGTTGGATCACGCTCTAAATAACCAAAAGCTAACGCTGACCTTCGGCTTGCGTCGCGTCGGCGCCTCGTTTCGTGCCATGCCCTGCGGTATTGCAAAAGGAGAAGTCGCTTGACCCTCCGCCTGACTTTCCGTTTCGCGCCGATCGTCCCCTTCTTCGCCGCCGCGCTGCTCTGCGGTGCGCCTTCCGCCGTCCGTGCGCAGGTGCACACCGTCAAGCAGCCGATCCACGGCCTCATCTCGATGGGCGCCTATCGTTTCGTCGCCGCCGGCGGGCAGCCGATCAACACGCTCAAGGAAGTCCGCGCCAAGCCGGGCATCCTGGGCGGCATCGTGCTGGTGGCGAGCTGGGCGCAGCTTCAGCCGGTCGCGGGCGGCCCGCTGGTGCCCAATGTCATCGACAATTTCCTCAGCCAGATCCGCGTCTACAACAGCCATCACCCGGAAAAGCCGCTG
>DASZQN010000100.1:0-146620 GCA_035549635.1 Opitutaceae bacterium | reverse complement strand
TTCAAGCTCGCCGGCACGACCAAGGGCATCACGGGCTTCCAGCTCGACCTCAAGATCCACGGCCTGCCGTTCGAGATCGCGAAGACCGCCATCCTCCAGGCGCGCGACGCCCGCATCGAAATCCTCAAGGTCATGCTCGCCGCGCTGCCGGCCCCGCGCAAGGACCTCAGCAAGTACGCCCCGCGCATCCAGACGATCCAGATCGATCCCGAAAAGATCGGCCTGCTCATCGGGCCCGGCGGCAAGACGATCCGCCGCATCACCGAGACGACCGGCGCGCAGATCGACATCGCCGAGGACGACTCCGGCAAGGTGTTCGTCTACTCGAACAACGGCGAGGCGATGAACCGCGCCCTGGCGGAGATCGACGGCCTTTGCGGCGGCGGCTCCGGCGGCGGCGGCGCCCCGATCGAGGTCGGCAAGCTGTACCATGGCCGCGTCACCGGCATCAAGGACTTCGGCTGCTTCGTCGAATGCACCCCGGGCAAGGAAGGCCTCGTGCACATCTCGGAGCTCGCCGACTTCCGCGTCCGCCGCACCGAGGATGTCGTCAAGATGGGCGACATGATCTGGGTGAAATGCGTCGGCATCGACGAGCGCTCCGGCAAGGTGCGCCTCTCCCGCAAGGCCGCGATGAAGGAAATGGAAGGCCAGCAGCAGCCCGCCGCGGCCGCCGCCCCGGCCGCGCCGTAAGGCGTCGCCGTTTCTTTTTCATCTGCAAAAGCCGCGACGCCTGTCGCGGCTTTTTTATTTCCCCAAGCCCCGACTCCTCCAGGTCCGAGCCCGGTTGGTGTCACGTAATACGTGACACCAACCGGCGGGCCGGCCACTCGTGACCGGAGTCGTTCGAGGTGGCACGCGTTGCCCCCGACGCGTTGGATGGCTCGGTCCGCGCCTGCCCATGGTCTCCATGGGCGGACCCGAACGACGCGATGAGGTCAACGCGTTCCACCCCGGAAATCCGGCGCCATTTCGCTCCTTTCCTCGCGGAGCCCTTCGTGCCTTCCTGCTGGCGATGAATCTCCTGGTTACGAACGACGACGGCATCGGCAGCGTCTTCCTGCACGAGCTCGTCCACGCGCTCCGCGCCGCCGGCCATTCGCTCGCCATTGTGGCCCCGAAACAGGAGCAGAGCTGGATCGGCGCCGCCAAGTCGCGGCACCGGCCCGTCAGTGCCGGCGCGGCCGACCGCGGTCTGGATTGCCCGACGTGGATCGTCGACGGCACGCCGAGCGACTGCGTGAACATCGCCCTCGCCCACCTGCTGCCGCCGGGATTCCGGCCCGCGGCCGTGGTCAGCGGCATCAACGTGGGCCTCAATGCCAGCCTCGGCTTCATCCTCGCGAGCGGGACCATCGCCGGCGCGTGGGAAGGCGCGGTGCACGGACTCCCCGGGATCGCCTTTTCCCAGGACCTGTCGTTCGAGGCCTACGATCACCTGAAATACGCCGGCGGCGTGCCCGCGCCCGACCTGCTCGCCGTCCTCAAGACTTCCGCCGCCCACGCCGCCCGGCTCGTCGCGCCGCTCGCCGCCGCGACGGAGCCCCGCAGCTTCACCGTGCACAACGTGAATTTCCCCTTCCCTTGCCGTCCGGACACGGAGGTCCGCCGTACGGTGCCCTCGCGCGTCATCGTGCCGGGACTGTTCAGTCCGGCGCAGGACGACGGCACGCACCATTTTGTCTTCCAGCTCGGCGAGGACGTCTCGCCCACCGAACCGCTCACCGACCGCGCGGCGCTGGCGGCGGGCTGGATCAGCCACTCGGTCCTCGACTATCGGCAGCTCGGCCGCTGATACCGTCTAAAACAGCGGGAGGGGCCTTACTTCCACTTTGTCACATTTCGCGGCCCCAAAACCGGGCGCGAAGCGCCCGGAAAAGCTCAAGGAAGTTCGGGGGCTTCTTTGGCGAACGATTCTTCGAATTCGCCGGGGTCAATCAGCCTGAAAATGCCCTCCTTCGACCAATCGTAAGCAGGAGCGCCACGCGCATATTTTTTCACCAGCTCTAAACCCTCCTCACATGATTCCTTTTCCACGTACCCTTGGCCGGACCAAGCGATCAGCCGATTATTCGGGGCCTTCAAGTGCCAATAAAACTTCCCGTTCTTCTTACTCCGAAGGACTTCGAACTGATATTTTGGATGCTTTGCCATATCACACCTTTGGTTGTCGCTATGATTTCGGTGGGCACGTGTGGCTGATAAATATCCCTGCGACGAGTTATCGGGAAATGAATCAGCGGCTTCGGGCGATCAGAAAGACGCTCCGGCTAATGCTGCCGGACTAGATGAGCAACCAATCGGTATCTCGGACGCAGCGCAACACTTACCCCCGGCTCCAATACCACCCGATGCAAATCCCAAGCGATCTTAGTGTTCCATGATGTTAGATCGACAAGTAGCAGTTGTTTTTGAACTGCGGAATTTCCCACGCTATTTTGAGGTAACGAAAAGAATTCTTCGAGGCCTTGGGGATGGCTGGAGAGCTGAGGGAAAAGGCGCGCCAAGACTATTTGAGGAAATTGAGCTAACCCTCGCTTTCATCGAAGAATGGCGTCCTGCATTTTGGCGACGTTTGATGGACGTGCTAACTCCGTAGCCCTACCAATCACAATTAACCCTATCAGGACTCATTCACCCTTACAGGCCCAATGGTAAGGTTAGGGGAGTGAAACGTTCTGTTTCTTTTGAGAGGGGGCGTAGCCCCGGGACGGGGAATGTGATTTTGTAGAATTACGTCCCGATCAGGGGCAGTGATTCAGTCGGGACGTAAAGCCCCCTTCCACCGTCGCGCTCACTTCGGCTCGGGATCGGCGCGAAGGACGACACCGTCCTGGAAAACGATCTCCCGCTCCTCGACCGGCGTGCGCGCCGGCATCGGGCCGGACATGCCACCCATGCCGAGGTTGACTCCCGAGCCCAGGCCCGTGCCGATCGACGTCCCCATCCCCCGACCCGTGCTGACGCCGAGGCCTCCGAGCGAGCCCCCCATGGACAATCCGGAGCCGCCCATGCCCATGCCGGGATCGACGACATCGTCGCCGCCCTTCCGGTAGATCCAGATCTCGTCCTCGTTGTTGCCGGCGGAGCGGTCGGTCACCTCGGTGGGATCGCCGATCGCCATCCGCACCATCTCCTTGGTCATCCCCGGCTCGACCCGTCCCTCGAGCACCGCCTGCTGGGTGTCGATCGGCCAGGATTCGTAGAGTGCGCGGTTGGCGTCGATCCGCGACATCTGCGACGAGCCACATCCCGACAGCAGCAGCAAGGCTCCCGCGAGGAGGAGGGCGGACACCGGTCGGGCCGGAATCTTCATGGCCGCAATCTAGGGAACGCACGCACGCCGTCAAAACATCCCGCGCAGCGGAAGAGCCGGAAGGTTTCGCGCAGAGACGCGGAGATCGCGGGTAATGGAAGAGCGGTGAAAAGAGCCGACGCGACCGAAGGTGGTGTCACGTATTACGTGACATCCAGCCCGGCGCTCCCTCCATTTTTCATTCGTTTCCGCCTCGCCGTGATTCGGCGCGAAACTTTCCTCGGAAAATGGGCTTTGCCCTGCCCGTTCCGCCGGCGGGGTGATGCCGGCGGCCTGCGAAGGGTTTTGCTTCTGCGCGGCTTCGCCATTCAATCCCCGGTTCCATGATCGAGGTTTCGCATCTCACCCGCATCTTCCGCACGTACAAGAAACGCCCCGGCTTCTGGGGGGGCGTGCGCGGCCTGTTCAGCCGCGACTTCGAGGAGACGCGGGCGGCGGACGACATCAACTTCACCATCGCCGAGGGCGAGTTCGTCGGCTTTCTCGGCCCCAACGGCGCCGGCAAGACGACCACGCTGAAGATGCTGTCGGGCCTGATCTATCCGACCAGCGGCACCGCGCGCGTCGCGGGCTTCGATCCGGCGAAGCGCGAGAACGCCTACCGCCGCCTCTTCGCCCTCGTGCTCGGGCAGAAGAACCAGCTCTGGTGGGACCTGCCCGCGATCGAGTCCTTCCTCCTGCTGCGCCACATCTACGGCCTGTCCGCCGAGCAGTACCAGCAGACGCTCGACGAACTCGTCGACCTGCTGGGGGTGCGCGAGAAGCTCAACGTCATGGTGCGCGAGCTCTCGCTCGGCGAGCGCATGAAGATGGAGCTGATCGCCGCGCTGCTGCATCGGCCGCGCGTGCTGTTCCTCGACGAGCCGACGATCGGCCTCGACGTCGTTTCGCAGAAGGCCGTGCGGCAGTTCCTCCGCGACTACAACCGCCGGCACCGCGTGACCATCCTCCTGACGAGCCATTACATGGCCGACATCCAGGAGCTGTGCGAGCGCGTCATCGTCATCCACAAGGGCAAGAAGATCTACGACGGCGCGCTCGACCGCCTCGAGGCCGGCTCCGGGAGCCGGATGAAGATCGTCACCTTCCTGCCCGCGGCCGGCCAGGCCGGCTCTTTTCCCGACAGCTGGCAATCCCGGCACGGCGAGACCAAACGCAGTGACGACGGCAAGTTCACCCTTCGCGTGCCGGGCGAAAAGATCGCCGCCGTCTCGCAGGAAATCCTCAGCACCGGGTCCGTCGCCGACATCACGATCGAGGACGTTCCGCTCGAGGACGTGATCGCGGAGCTGTTCAATTCCCGCAACTGATCCCGCAGGCGCGTTCCTCGCGGAGGCCCTGGCTGGGAGTGCCGGAAAGGCGTCCGCAAGGGGCGCCCCTACAGTGCTACAACCCAGCGTCCTTCAAAAGCGGCCCGATCCCGTCCGGCACCCGCCAGCGGGGCACCAGCTGGGCCATCAGCGCCTGCATCCCGGCAAACGCGGTGCCCGCCGCGCGGCGCAGTTCACCGGCATCCAGCCGCGCGCTCACCTGGACCCAGGGCAGTTCCTGCGGGGAAAGGATCGCCTCCACGCGCCGGCCCAGGCCGAAGGAAAGCAGCGGCTCGCCCCGTCGCAGGCGGAGTTCGCGCATGAACCGGAAATTGGCTTCGGCCAGGGAGCGATGCAGGAGGTGCTGCGCGGCCGAGAGCTCTCCGCGCCCGGATTTCTGCAACACCCAGAGCAGATCGCAGAGGAAGACGTCGGCCAGCGCCCGGGCTTCGGCGTCGCCGAGCCTGACGCCCGGCATCTCCCGGGCGACGAAGCCGTAGAAGTCGCCCCATTCCTTTTCGCCCTTGAGGAAACGGTAGCCGGAATGCAGGCAGGTGGCCACCTCGTTGAGCGCGCCACGCAGGCCGGGATTGCCGCGGTGCAGCCCGCAGCGCACCGCCCAGCGGCCCAGGCGGAAACGGCCCAGCGGCACCAGCACCAGGTCGATTTCCCCTGCCGCGAACAGGACGGTGACCTTGCGCACGCCGCCGGTGGCGGCGCGGACCGCCTGGTGGCAGAACCGCTGCCCCGGCAGCGCGCGCGCCCAGTCCACGCGCTCCAATTCGGCCGGTGCGCGCGCGACCACGTGCAGGTCGAGATCGGCGCGGCCGGCGGCCGCGCCGCCTTCCGGCCGGCGGGCGCTCGAGCCGAAGAGCACGGCCGAGGCCACCCGCGGCTCCTGGGCGAACCATCCGGTGATTTCCGTCAGCAGGTCGCCCGGGCGGGTGCTCATGTCTCTCCTCGGGAACGGCGGATCGGGCGCGGGCGGCTCAGCGCACGGGCAGCGGGCCGGGCTCGGTCACTTTTTTCTTCAGGACATTGGCGCCGTTGACCTCCGTCCGGTTCAGCGACCGCGCCGCCGCCAGCTCCTTCGCGGCCCGCGCCAGCGCCGCCACGGCCGAGGTGTCGGCGGTGAGCTCCCGGATCAGGGGCCAGCCGCCGCCGCCGTATTGATTGAAATAGTCCATCGAGCCGGCGCCGCCCATCCTGATGATCAGCTTCGCGCCGCCCGGCAGCGTCGCGAGCTTGAGGATCTCCTTCTCCCGCGCATCGAGCTTCGACCTGGCCGTCGCGCCTTTCTTGGTCCCGACCCAGTTGAGGTTGATCGAGTTCTTCACGGTCAGCACCCGGTGCGCCCAGAGGGGCGGCAGGAAAACCATGTCCCCCTCCTCCGCCACGAAGGTCGCGTACACGATCTCGCGGCTCGGCTGCGGGCAGGAAAAGGGCGCGGTGATGTTGGAGAAGGGAAAGCTGGCCAGCGGGGTCTCGGGCGAGACCATCCACCATTCCTTCGCGCCCTTCACTTGGACGTTGAAGACGTAGAGGTAGTTTCCGTCGTAGTGCCAGGGCGTGACGTTGCCCGGGGGATGGATCCAGAAGCGGCAGTTCTTGTCCCGCGTGTAGGAATACTTGCCGTCCAGGCTGCGCTCCACGAACGCCGGCACCGCGTAGTCCTCGCGCAGGAACTGGCTGTCGTTGTCGTACCACAACTGGCGTTTCACCGTGCTCTTCGATTCCTTCAGCTGGTCCAGGAGCGCCTCGGCGTTCCACTTCTGGTTGGCGCCCCAGCCGTCCGTGGCGCCGGCGATGATCACCGGCTGTTCGGGCTGGAAGAACTCGGTGTAGAACCGGTCGAAACTCATGTCCTTCTGGTGGATTCGGGGGACGGTGATGGATCGCGTGTTCATGGAGAAAGAAACGTGGGGCGGCCGGCCCGCCGGCGCCGGTCCGCTAGCAGGAGCGGACCGAGATCAGGATTTCCGTGCCCTCCATGCCGGGACCGGCGTGGATCTCGCCGTGGTGGAGCCGCAGGATTTCCTTGGCGAGGAAGACACCCATCCGGCCCTGGTTCGGCACGGCGCCGACCACCGGCTCGGGCAGGATGCCCTCGAGTTCCAGGTGCTTGCCCTTGAGGGAAAGCAGCCCGGTCAGTTCCTTGCCCGTGCCGGTCGACCGCACCTGGAGCACGAGATCGCGGCCGCCGAGTTCGCCGCGGTTCTCGGTGATTGTCTCGACCAGGGAGCGGAGGGCGAAATCGAGGAGCTCGCGCGCGGCGGAAATCGCCACGGGATCGGGACCGACCTCGACCTTCACGCCGAGCGCCGCGCCGATGCCCTGGGCCAGCTCGCGCAGGTCGACCTTGGTCGCCACCAGCTCGTCGAGCGTCTGCATGACGGCGAGCCGGCTCGACAGCCCCTCGAGCTTGACGATGTCGGCCTTGATCGTCGCCAGCATCGCCGGAGGCAGCGGCGTCGTCTCGGACACCTGGCGGAAAGTCGCGAGCGAGACGAGCGCGTTGCCGAGCTCGTGGCTGAGGGTGAGCGCGAGCTCGCGGAGCAGGCCCATGCGGGCGACCCGGCGGCGGCTGGCGGCGTCGTGCACCTCGCTGCTCGCCTCCTCCCAGAAAACCCAGACGCCGCCCGTCTCCGCCACCAGTCCCGCGCTTGCCCGGAAGGGCTGGCCCTCGCCCGGCGTGGCGCGGCTGACCTCCCGCGTGCGACGCACGCGTCCGATGAGATCGCGCACCACCAGCGGGACGTGCCGCGGCACCGTCTCCTCGGGCGCGAGGATGAGCGTGCTCGGCAGGTATTTCGCGCCGAGCGTCGCCTGGTTGGCGAAGATCTGCAGCCGGCCAAGCTGGAGCGACTTGTTCAGGAACTGGCGGAGCAGGCGCGCGACGCACACGGTGCGCACGCGGTCCGACTCGTCGTACGGCTGGCCGTCATCGCGCACGCCGAGGGCGATCAGCCCCAGCAGGCGGCCGTTGTCGTGGATCGGCGCGAGCAGCCGCGCACCCCACATCGCGAGGCGGTTGCGCACGGCCAGCTCGGCCATCGGATCGGCCGGCCCGTCCCAGTTCGCGCCGTCGATCACCGCCGGATGGCTCTCGAGATATGCCACCAGCGGATCGTCGTTGGGAAAAAAGGAGGTGCCCCGGTCGGCGCGAAACCCGTCGCCGTCCCGCAGGAAGAACACCGCGTGCGACGCCCGCAGCAGATAGCGGGAGGCGCGACGGAACTCTCCCAGCAGCCGGTCCCTTGAATCGATGCTGTCCACCGCACCCTCGAGAAAATCCCAGAGCTCGGCGGTCTCCGTGCCGACGTTCGACGGCGGACGCATCGGGGGCCGCGAGCCGGAGATCTCCGCCCGGCGGCCCTTGTCCTTGTCCACCATCAGCGAGATCATCGACTCCTTCGCCGCGAGCTCCCCCATCAGCGGCAGGAACTCCGCCAGGCGGTGGGTGCTCTCCTCGTAATCCAGGAAGACGCGGGCCCGGGCCGCGAGGCGCGCCTGCTCGAACGGCAGGCTGCGCGGCTCGCCCACGTAGATCGTGGGGCACCGCACGAGGCTCGACGGCAGCGAGGGCTCCGAGCTCGCATCCAGCACCACCACCGCGGACAGTCCCGGCTGCGTGACCGGCTGGTGGGCCGCCGAGAACAGCCGGACGATCGGCTGGTCGGCTGGAATCTGGGCTTCCCACGCCGCTGCGAGCTGGAGGTCGGTGGTCGCTAGGATGAAGGTGGTGGACATGGGAAATGCACCCGAAACGTCGCGCCAGCACCGGGGCGCGGCGGATCGGCCGCAATCGTTGCCTTCAAACCCGAAAGGATATCGCTGCAAATGGCGAGCCCAAGTCCAAAGCCCGTCGACTTGGTCGACTGGAACGGCTGGAAGAGCCGGGGCAGAATTTCCGGCGAGATGCCCGGGCCGTTGTCGGAGACCGCCATCTCGATTCCCTCGGGCACGTTCCGCGTCGCCACGCGGATCCATCGTTCGCCCTCCTTGTTCTCCACCGCGTGGATCGCATTGAAGCAGAGATTCAGCAGCACCTGCTTCGTGGCGGCAGCGTCGGTCATGGCGACGTCGGGCGAGGCGTCGAACTCGGCATAGATCCGGATCTGGCGGTGATCGGCCTTGGTCGTCACCAGGTCGAGCCCGGCGCGCAGCAGCGCGTGCAGCGGCGTCGGGACGGCGGTGTAGACGCGGGGCGACGCGAGATCGAGCAGCTGCTCCGTGAGGCGGTCGATGCGGGAGACCTCGTCGCCGATCAGGCGGAAGAACTTGTCGCGGAACGCGGCGTCCTGGTAGTGCTGCGGCAGCAGCTGCACGAAGGTCTTGATCGTGACCAGCGGATTGCGGATCTCGTGGGCCAGGCTCGCGCCGAGCAGGCCGACGGTCGCGAGCTGCTCCGCGTGCTGCGCCTTCACCGAGAAGTGGCTGCGCTCCAGCGCGCTCTCGACGATGGACGCGAGCTCCATCAGCTGGGTCACCTGCGGGTAGGTGAAGGGGCGGCGGGAGGCCGGCAGGCCGACGCCGATGAGCACGCTGAGGGTCGGGCCCTCGCCGAACACCACCACGCCGAGCCGGTGTTCCTGCAGGAACCGGCCCAGCGCCTCGCGCTCGGGCGTGCTCTTTTCGCGGGCGAGGCGCTCGGGAGTCGCCCAGCGGAGCTGCCGGAGGATCCGGACGGCCACGCAATCCTCCGCGATCTCGCCGCCCCCGCCCTTCAGCATCCCCTTGGTGCCGGAAAGCATGAGGGCGTGATCCGTCTGGCCCCAGCCCTTGAGGACCGAGAGGAAGGACTGCTCGAGGCTGTCCACCTTGACCTCGCGCCGCGCGACCGCGTAGGCCGCCTGCCGCGCCGCCGTCGCCTGGGGATAGAACTGAAAGATGCGGTCGAGCCAGCCGTTGAATGCCACCGCGAACCAGAGGGCGAGCGCGGTGGTCGCGACCAGGGCGAGGATCGGCGACAACGACAGAAGATTTCCCAGGCCCCAGTCGAGCGCATAGGCCACTCCCGCCACGCCCACGACCAGGATCATGCGCTCCAGCGTGACGAGGATCAGCTGGCGCGCATCGAAAACGCGGGAGGTCGTGATGGCAAAGGCGGTGCCGCCAAAGAAAACCAGGGCAACGATCGGCTGCAGCAGGACGTAGATCGAGTCATGCGTGACGGCATAAAGCGCCTTGAGCGTGAGGATCGTCGCGGCGGTCGCGCATCCGCCCACGAGCCAGACCTGGATCTCCAGCCGCTGCGCGCCCGTGACCTTCTTGATCGTCCTGAGCGCATTCTCGAAAAGCAGCGCGTACAGGATGATCACGCCGTAATCGAACCAATGGTAGGCCCATCCGCGCACCGGCTGGGACGCCGACGAGGACGAAGGAATGAAGAAATCCGTGAAGGGAAGGATCGTCAGGACGATCGACACGACGATCCACCCGAGAAGCACCAGGTTTCTCCGCAACTTCGCGCGTTCCAGGCCGAGGACGATGCTTTCCTTGACCAACAAAAAATGCAGCGGGAGAGAGGCGCTGACCGTATAGGTGCACCTCAGCCAGAAGAGCCCCTCGGCGGAACCGCGGGGGGACGTCAGCGCCAGATGCAGGAAGGCGAGCCACGCAGCCATGTGCAGCGAGCAGGTGAACGTCACCCGGTTCACCACGCGCGCCGGATTCGACCACAGGATCAGCAGCCCCAGCAGGGTGACGAACGCCGAGACAAACAGTGCGCTCGAGCTCAGCATTTCTCCAGGATCAGGCTGCTGTTGACTCCCGCCAGCCCGTGGGCGTTGACCAAAGTCACGGCATGAGCGACCGAGCGGGCCTGGTTGCTGAGATTCAACGGGCAGGACGGATCGGGATACTCCCAGTTCACCGTGGGGGGAATCGCGTTGCAGCGATGCCCCAGGGCGGCGGCCGCGACCTGGATGGCCGGCGCCGCTCCCAGCGGACTACCGACCGATCCCTTGATCGAGACGGCGGGAATGCCGGCGAGATCCGAATGGAATAGGTCGATCATCGCCTGCACCTCGGTCTGGTCGATCAGCTTGTGTCCCGGACCCCAGGCGTTGATGGCCTCGACCTGGTCCGGACGCAAACGCGCGTCCGCCAGCGCCTGCTTCCCGGCCGTCGCAATACCGCCGCAGAGATCGCCGGGCTTGTCGTTCGCAAAGGCATAGCCGGTGATGTAGCTGTAACCTTGGCGCGGGCTCTTTTCCGCCTCGATCAGGAACATGCTGGCGCCCTCGCTCACCACCCCGGTCGTCCGCCACAGGTCGAACGGCCGCGCAAGCCGCTCCGGCATCTCGTCCGTCATCGGCGTCAGGCCGGTGGCCCTCAGCTCCAGCAGGGGACAGCGATGCAGCGGCGCTTCCGTGCCCCCGCACAGGACCATGTCCGCCTCGCCCGTCGCGATCAGGTTTGCCGCGTAGCCGATCGCATCGAGGCCCGAGCAGCACGAACTCTGGATGACCATCGAGCGTGAGGCCATGTCGAAGGCCTCGTTCAATGCGGTCGGGACGCTGGCGAGATTCGCGGTGTACACCGCCCGCCCCTGCGCCCCCCGCACGCCGCGGCGCGCCACGGAATCGATCGTGCTGATGGTCCCGCCGAAATCCATCAGCGACGTTCCCGTGATGATCGCGCTGTTGGCGGCGGCAAACTCCTCCTTCGAGACTCCGGCATCCTGCAGCGCCAGCACCGAGCCGGCGACGGCGAACAAGGTGTGCCGCGCCGCGCCCTTCGGCAGCAGCTTGCGGTCGAGGTACTGGCCCACGTCGAACTTGTCCATGTACGCCGCCACCAGCGGGCCGTACTCCTCGCCGAGCTTGGCAAAAGGCCGCACCCGGCTCACCGGCTCGAGAATGCCCTTCCAAAACTCCTCCCGCCCGATCCCAGCTGGCGTGACTGGTCCGATGCCGGTGATTTTTACCCTCCGCCGCCTCATGCGTGCGCCAGGCCTCAGGCCTGCGTGAGGACGGGAAACGCCAGCCGCACCGTCGTGCCTTTGGCCGGAACCGATTCGAGGTTGAAGGTCGCCCCGTGCGCCCCGAGGAGGTGGCGGCAGATGCTCAGGCCGAGGCCGGTCCCGTTCTGCTTGCTCGTGAAGCCGCCCCGCAACGCGCGTTTCACCGCGTCCGGATTCATCCCGGAGCCGTTGTCGCCGATCGTGACCTCGATATGCGTGCCGGCCTGCGCGAGCGTGACGTGCACGCGGGTCGCGCCGGCCTCGAGCGCGTTCTTCAGCAGATTCTGGAAGACGCGCATGAGCTCGTACTTCGAGCCGCGCACGGTCGCCGCGGTCAGGCCGGAAACCTGCACGGCGGCGTTGCCGAAGAAAATAACCTGGCGGACCTCGTTGATCACCTGGACCAGTTCCACCGGCGCGTATTCGCCCGTTTTCTTCGTGGCCTGGCGCCAGTTCTCGGAGAGATGGTGGCAGTACTCGGCGGCCCGCTCGACCATGCTGGCGTACTCGAGCAGCTTCTGGCCGCGGTCCGGGTCGGTCTTCGAAACGGTCCGCGCCTCCTCGACGAGGAGCGTCGCGTAGCCGATGACCACCGTCAGCGGATTGTTCAGGTCGTGCACCAGCTCAACCGAGGCCCGGCCCTGCCAGATCTGGGGTTCGTTCTGCTCGATCTCGCGCTTGAGCGCGCCATTCATCTCCTGCATCTCGCGGGTGAGATGGGTCTGGTGGCGGCGCAGGCGCGTGGCCTGGGTCTGCTTGCGCACGGCCTCGAGCAGTTCCGCCACGTCGGGCGGCTTCCGCAGGTACTGGCTGGCGCCCGCCACCATCGCCTGCTGGGCGGTCAGGAGCGTGCCGTAGCCGGTCAGCATGATGACCGAGACGTCCGGATCGATGCGCCGCAGTTCCTCGAGCGCCTTGATGCCGTCCATTTCCGGCATGCGGATATCGAGGACGACGGCCGCGTACGTCTGCTTGCGGATCTTGGCCAGCGCCTCGGCCGCCCGCCCGGCGGTGTCGACGTTGAATTCCGAGGAAAGGGTAAAGGCGATGGACTCCCGCGGACCGTACTCGTCGTCCACCACGAGAACCAGCGGCTTCTGCTCCGGAGACACCGGTGCTAAAGGCTTTTCAGTGAGGGCATTCATGTTGGCGCGCAACTTAGCTGTTTTCAGCCGGGGAAAACATTGGCATGCGCGTGTTTGCAGAGTGGGTTTGGGCGTGTCAAGGAGTGCAGCCTGCGTTCGATTTAAACAAACCTTTTAAAAACGATCTTTACGTGATTTTTACCATCACCGTCAGCCTCGCCGCCGGCCTGCTCACCGCGGTTTTCACGTGGGTCTTCCTCCACGGGCGTCAAGGGGCGCTGGCTGAGCGCGCGCGTCTGCGCGAGGACGAGGCCGCTCGGCTGGCGGGAGAGCTCGCGGCCGTGCGCGCGGAGGTTTCGCGGCTCCTCGCCCTCAACACCCAGCTCTCGACCCAGCTCGCGGCCGAGCGCGAGGCGCAGGCGCGCGCCGCCAACGAGTTCAAGGCGCTTTCCGCCGACGCCCTGAGCCGCAACAACGCGTCCTTCCTCGAGCTGGCGCGGGAATCGTTCGCCAAGCTCCAGCAGCAGTCCACCGGCGACCTCGAAAAGCGCCAGCAGGCGATCGACGCGATGGTGAAGCCGCTGCGGGAGTCGCTCCAGCAGGTCGACGCCAAGATCGGCCTGATCGAGAACGCGCGCAAGGAGGCCTACGGCTCGCTCACGGAGCAGCTCAAGGGCCTTGCCACGGCCCAGACCTCGCTCCAGGCGGAAACCACCAAGCTCTCCCGCTCGCTGCGCTCCACCAGCACCGCGGGCCGCTGGGGCGAGATCCAGCTGCAGCGCGTGGTCGAGCTCGCCGGCATGGTCGAGCACGTCGATTTCATCCAGCAGGAGAATGCGGGCGAGTTCCGGCCGGACATGATCGTCCGGCTGCCCGGCGGCAAGTCGATCGCCGTCGACGCCAAGGCGCCGATGCAGGCCTATCTCGAGGCGCTCGAGGCCAGCGACGAGGGCGTGCGCAAGGCCAAGTTCGCCGAGCATGCCCGCATCGTGCGCGGCCACATCGACGCGCTGGGGAACAAGGCCTACTGGAAAAACATCCAGCCGGCGCCGGAGTTCGTCGTGCTCTTCATCCCCGGAGAAGCCTTCTACAGCGCCGCGCTGCGCCACGAGCCCGATCTTTTCGAGCGTGGCTCGAGCGTCGGTGTGATCCTGGCTTCCCCCGCCACGCTCATCGCGCTGCTCAAGGCCGCGGCCTACGGCTGGAAGCAGGAGGCGCTCTCCAAGAACGCCGACGAGATCCGCCGGCTCGGACTCGAGCTCCACGAACGCCTCGCCGCCATGGCCAGGAATCTTGACGACCTCGGCCAGCGTCTGACGCAGGCGGTGGGCGCCTACAACAGCACGGTCTTCCAGGCCGAGAGCCAGCTCCTGGTCACCGGCCGTCGTCTCGAAAAGCTCGGATCCGGCAGCGAGAAGAAGATCGTCGAGCCCCGGAAGGTGGACGAGGAGCGAAAATCCCTCACCGCGCCGGAGTTCAAGCCATGACCGTTGACGGCCTCGATGGCCGCTGGCAGCCCCTGCGGGCCGAGCTCGACGGCCAGGCCGCCCCGGACGAAGTGCTGGAGCAGACGGAGCTCGAGTTCGCCGGCGATCGTTACCGGGTGCGCTTCGGCGGCCGCATCGCCGACGCGGGCATTTGGGCGCGGATTTCCCACGCGCCCGGCACCCTGATTCTCCATGGACATGAAGGCACCAACGCCGGCCGTTCCCTTCCCTCCCTCTACCAGCTGGCGGGCAACCGGCTCCGGCTTTGTGTCGGACTGGATGGCCGGCCGCCGGAAGGCTTCGCCGCCGGTGCGGGCTCGAACTGCTATCTCGTCACCTACCGGCGCAAAACGCCTTGAGCGCAGGCCGGTCCGGTGTGTGGATGGGCCGTGCACCTGAGCGGTCTGTTCATCCATCCCGTGAAATCGCTGCGGGCGTGCGCGGTGGAGTCCGTGGAGATCGACGCGCTCGGCGCCGTGGGCGACCGCCGTTTCATGATCGTCGACGAAAACGGGCGCTTTCTCACCCAGCGCACCCTGCCGCGCATGGCGCGCGTCGCCACGGCGCTCGCTGACGGCGAGCTCACGCTTTCGGCGGAAGGTGCGGGCGAACTGCGGGTGCCACGTGCTTCCGATCCCGCCGCGCCGCTCCGGAGGGTGAGCGTGTGGAAGAGCGAGGGCCTGCAGGCCGAGGATTGCGGGGATGAACCCGCGCGCTGGCTCGGCGGATTGCTCGGCGCCAGCTGCCGGCTCGTCCGGGTCGGCCGCGACTTCCGGCGCCCGATGCTCAAGGCCGATGCGCTTCCCGGCGACCGCATTGGCTTCGCCGACAGCCATCCGTTCCTGGTGATCAGCGAGGCTTCCCTCGGCGACCTGAACGCCCGGCTCGCGTTCGGCGGCCACCCCGCCCTGCCGATGAACCGCTTCCGTCCCAACCTCGTCGTGGCCGGCTGTCCCGCCTTCGCCGAAGACGGATGGCCCCGGCTCCGCATCGGCGGGATCGTGTTTCGCGACGGCGGCCCGTGCAGCCGCTGCATCGTCACCACGACCGACCAGTTCACCGGCGAGCGCGGGAAGGAGCCGCTCCGTCTGCTCGCGACCTACCGCCGCGATCCGGACGATCCGACCGACGTGAATTTCGGCCGCAACTTCAACCACGAGACCAAATCCGGCATGCTCAAGCTGGGCGACCCCGTCGAGGTCCTGTGAGGCCTTGGGGTCTCGGGAGACCGGTGACAGTGGTCAGGAGACAGTCGTCAGTAGCATCAACCGTCTCCTGTCCCCCGTCTCCCGTCCCCTGAATTCACTCCTCCCAGCTGACCCGCCCGCGGCGCGACTTGTGCCGCGCCCGGTGCTTCTTGGTCACGATCATCGCGACTTTCTGCCCGCGGCTTTTCTGCCGCGTCCGGCGCCGTTCCACCTCGCGCGCCTGCACGACCTGGAGGGCGGCGTCGCGCGCCCGCGCCTCGAGGCGGCCGCACAGTTCATTCCAGGCGAGCTCGCGGTTCACGGACTGCGAACGCTCGTGCTGGCACCGCACCTCGATGCCCGTCGGCCGGTGGCGCAGCCAGACCGTCGACGACGTCTTGTTGATTTTCTGCCCGCCCGGACCCGCCCCGCGCACGAAGCGCTCCTCCACGTCGGTGACCGCAACGCCGAGGGCCCGCAGCCGCTGCTCGATTTGGGTTGGTAAAGGCATGGGCGGTGGTCTTTTCTCAGGGAAACTCTTGCCGGTTCCCGGAGTCAAATCCACACCCCCGGCATTCTCCTTTTGCCCGTCCTTTTCCCATGATCACCGGTCCCGCCTGGTCCCAGAAACTCCGCGATGAAATCGGCAAGGCCGTCATTGGCCAAAATGCCGTGGTCGAGCGCCTGCTCGTCGCGCTGCTCGCCAACGGCCATGTCCTCCTCGAGGGTATGCCGGGATTGGCCAAGACCCTGCTGGTGAAGTCCCTGGGCACGGCGCTCGGCGTCCAGTTCGAACGCATCCAGTTCACGCCCGACCTGCTACCGAGCGACGTCGTCGGCACGATGATCTTCCAGCCCAAGACCGGCGAGTTCACCGCCCATCGCGGCCCGATCTTCGCCAACCTGGTCCTCGCCGACGAAATCAACCGCGCCCCCGCCAAGGTCCAGAGCGCCCTGCTCGAGGCGATGCAGGAGCGTCAGGTCACGATCGGCGGTCAGACGCATCCGCTGCCGCGGCCGTTCTTCGTCATGGCCACGCAGAACCCGGTGGAGCAGGAAGGCACCTATCCGCTGCCCGAGGCGCAGACGGACCGCTTCCTGTTCAAGCTGCTCGTGGACTACCCGAGCGCCGAGGACGAGGCCCAGATGATGCAGCGCTGGGGTCTCGTGACCAAGCAGCCCGAGCTTGCCGCCGTGTCGAGCGGCGCCGAGCTCCTCGAGCTTCGGGCCGCGGTCGACCGGGTGCACGTGGCCCCCGCGCTGCAGGGCTACATCCTCGCGCTGGTCCGCGGCACCCGTTCCCTCGCCGAGGGTGGCCCGGCCGCGAAGAAGCACCTGAGCTTCGGCGCCTCGCCGCGTGCGTCCCTCGCCCTCTACCAGTCCGGCCGCGCGCTCGCGTGGCTGCGCGGGCAGGACTACGTCTCCCCGGCGCTGATCCAGGAGCTCACGTCCGACGTCATGCGGCATCGCGTGGGGCTCACCTACGAGGCCGAGGCCGAGGAGATCACGGCCGACAAGATCATTTCCCAAGTCGTCGAGCGCACCCCGGTGCCCGCCCTTTGACCGCTTCCGTTTTTCTGCGTCCGCTGCCCTCCCGCGGGGCGCGGCCGAACCGGCCAGCAGGAGACGCGAACGTTTTTCCGTGAACACCGAACCGCCCACCCAGCCCAACCCGCTCGCGCTGCTGCGCCAGCTGGAGTGGCGCGTGCGCCACGCGGTCGAGAACGTCCTCAGCGGCGAATACCGCTCGGCCTTCCGCGGACGCGGCATGGAGTTCGACCAGGTCGTGAAGTACGAGTTCGGCGACGACGTGCGGGACATCGACTGGAACGTGACCGCACGGCTGGGCGAGCCGTACCGCAAGAAATTCGTCGAGGAGCGCGAGGTCACGCTCCTCTTGGTGCTCGAGGATTCCCCGAGCCTGCAGTTCGGCTCCGGCGCGCAGTCGAAACGCGAGGCCCTGCTGGAGCTGGCCGGGCTCGTCATGCTCCTGAGCGCGGTGAACCGCGATCGCGTCGGCTTCGTGCACGCGTCGCCGGACGGCTACGATTTCCGCGAACCGGTGCGCGGCCGCGGCGCGATCCTGCATGGAGCGGCCTCGCTGCTGTCCCGGCCCGCGCCGGCGCTCACCCGCGAGCCCGCGCAGATCCCGTGGCGGTTCCTTTCCCGCGCGGCGCCGAAGCACAGCATCCTGCTCTGGCTCGGCGACTTTCCGCCGCGCCCCGAACCCGAGGGCTGGGCGGTGCTGCAGCGGCGGTACCAGACGATGGGATTCCGTGTCGACGATCCCTGGGAACGTGCACTGCCTGTCGACGAGGCGCTCGCCGTCTACGATCCCGCCGCCGGCCGCCTGGTGACGCTCGACGGGTCCGGGCCCGAACGCGCCGCGCACGCCGCCTGGCGGCAATCCCGCGACGCCGCCTGGAGCGCGCTCTTTCCGAACCCGCTGTCCCGCCTCGTCGTCGGCACCGACCAGAACCGCCTCGACGCCCTCGTGCGCTTCTTCCACGCGAGACTCCGAGCCGGGGCGCCCTGACGGGCGCAAATCCCAAAATTCCAATGATCAAATCCCAGGGAAACAGAATTTTTTCCAGCTTCGTCAGCCCAATTTCAAAGACCTTGAAATTTATTTGGCGTTTGACGTTTGGAATTTGGGATTTCGCTCCCTGATGAAAGACTTCGTCCTGCACGACCCCTGGTGGCTCCTCGCCCTGCTCGCGATCCCCGCGATGCTCTGGCTGCGCAGCCGGCGGAGCATGCCGGTCGTGCTGGTGCCGTTCGCCGCGGCCTGGCATCGGTCGTCGCTCGGCAGCGCCTCGCGCTGGCCGGTGGGGTTGGCGTTCGCGGGGCTGGTGCTGCTGGCCGGCGCCCTCGCCCGGCCCCAGCGGGTCGAGGACAAGCGCGAGGTGCGCTCGCAGGGTTACGACATCATGCTGGCGATCGACCTCTCCGGCTCGATGTACGCGGAGGACTACGAGAAGAACGGCGAACCCATCAACCGCCTGCAGGCGATCACGCCCGTCATCAAGGCTTTCATCAACGACCGGCCGGCGGACCGGATCGGCATCGTGGTGTTCGCCGGACGCGCCTACACCCTCGCGCCGCTGACCTTCGACCACGACTGGCTCTCGCGGCAGACCGACCGCCTGAAGATCGCCATGATCGAGGACGGCACGGCGATCGGCGACGGCCTCGGCGTCGCCCTCACGCGGCTCGAGCAGGCGAAGCGCGAAAGCGGCGGCCACCGCCAGGGCGCGTTCGTCGTGCTGCTGACCGACGGAGCCAACAACCGCGGCGCGCTCTCCCCGCAGCAGGCGACCGACATCGCGAAGGCGCGCGGCATTCCCGTCTACACGATCGGCGCCGGGCGCGACGGCATCGTGCCCTTCCCCGTGATCGACGAGCACGGCAACAAGATCGGCATGCGCCGGATGATGTCGGACCTCGACGAGGGCGCGCTGCGCGACATCGCCAGCGCCACCGGCGGCCAGTTCTTCCGCGCCTTCGACACGGGCACGATCGAATCGGCCTTCCGGTCGATCGACCGCGCGCAGAAGATCGAATTCCAGGCCAAGAGCTATCTGGTCACCTCCGAGCTCTTCTGGTGGCTGGCGGCCCCGGGCGCCGCACTGCTGCTGCTCGGCGCCGGGCTGGTCCGCCGGCCCGGTCTCGCCCGCCATCCCGCCGGCGCCGCCCCGTTCCCGGCCGCGCCGCTCAAGCCCGCGAATCCCGCATGAGCTTCGCCTGGCCCCAGCTCCTCTGGCTGCTTGCCGTGCCCGCCGCGCTCCTCGCGTGGGAGCTGTCCCGCCGCCGGCTCGCCGCGAGCGAGGCGCACCCGAAGATGCTGCGCGCCCGCGCGGACTCCCGGCATCTCGCGCTTGTCCCCCGCCACGCCGCCGGCGGACGCGTGCGGCCCTGGCTGGCGGCCGGTCTGGCCCTCACGGTCGTCGCGCTCGCCCGCCCGCAATGGGGACGCATCGAGGAGCAGGTCTTCGACCAGTCGCGGGAAATCCTCCTGGCGGTGGACCTTTCGCGCTCGATGCTGGCGCAGGACGTGAAGCCCTCCCGCCTCGAGCGGTCCAAGCTGCTGATCCAGTCCCTGCTCGAGCGCCTGGAGGGCGAGCGGGTCGGCCTTGTGGTGTTCTCCGGCACCGCCTTCCTGCAGAGTCCGCTGAGCGCCGACTACGAGATCCTGCGCGAGTTCCTGCCGGCGCTCAACCCCGACTACCTGCCGGAGGGCGGCACCAACTACCGCGCGCTGATCGACACCACCGTGCAGGCCTTCGGCGCCGGCACGGCGGCGGACCGCTTCCTGATCGTGCTCAGCGACGGCGAGGCCACCGACGACGACTGGAAATCCGGCGTCGAGACCTTGAAGAAAAAAGGCATCCGGGTGATCGGCCTCGGCGTCGGCACCAGCGCCGGCGCGATGATTCCCGACGGCGCCGGCGGCTTCGTGAAGGACGACCGCGGCGCCGTGGTGCTCTCGAAGCTGGAAAACGGCACGCTGCAGGAGCTCGCGCAGGCGACCGGTGGAACCTACCGCGACGCCAGCACGTGGATCGACCTGCCCTCGCTGCTGGAAGCGACGGTGGAAGCCGGCCGCAAGGGGGATTTCGTCGAGAAAAACCAGGTGCGCCTGGTCGAGCGTTTTCAATGGGCGCTCGCTCCGGCGCTGCTTTGCCTGCTGGTGAGTTTCTGGCGGGAGTTTCCCGTGCGCCCCCGTCCGCGGGAAATGGCGCTGGGTACGGACAGCCGGGAGAAGAAAGCCGGAGCCGTCACCGCGGCGGTGGCCCTCGGCCTGCTGGCCTTCACTTTCGGCCATCCTCTTTCGGCCCGCGCCGCCGAGGAAGGCGATGCGCTGGTCGCGCCCCTGTCCAAAGTCGTCGGCCGCCTCGCCAACGAGGACCGACGCCTTGCCGCCGACTGGGCCGAGCTCGGGCGCACCACGCTGACCTACGGCCAGCGCCTGCAGTCCTCCAAGCAGGCCGTCCCCGAAGGGCCGGTGCGCGATGCGCTGGCGGGAGTCGATGCCGGTGAAGCCAGCGACGCCAAGGCCGCCGACTGGCCCCAGCTGCGCCGCGATCTCGAGGCGCTTCTGAAAAAGTCCGAGGACGACCAGCAAAAGCCGCCGCCCGAGCAGAAAAACCAACAGCAACAACAGCAGCAGAACAAAGACCAGCAGCAGGATCAGCAGCAGCAACAGCAGAAGCAACAGGATCAGTCCCAAAAATCTCCCGATCAGCAGAACCAGCAGCAGCAGGACCAACAGCAGCAACAGCAGCAGGACCAGAATCAGTCCGATCAGAAAAACCAGCAGGATGCGTCCCAGGACCGGAAGGACCAGCAGCAGCCGAAACCGGAGTCGGCCTCGTCGGGTGAAAACCAAAAGGTCGGCGGCGCCCCGGAGAAAAAATCCGGGGACGAGAAGGACCTCGATCCCGCGCTGACCCTCCCCCTCCAGAAGCTCGACCAGCTTCGCAACCAGGACTCGCCCGCTAAACTTTTCCAGATCATGGAAGGCGACCAACCGAAACCTCCAACGCCAAAGAACGGGAAAAACTGGTGACCACGCTACGCCAACTTTTCATGCTTTTCCTGGCCCTCCTGGGCGCAGCGGCGCTTCGTGCGCAGACGGTGCACTGGGAAAACTCGGATTCGGGCGATCCGTCCGACCTCCAGCTGGTGTTCGAGGACTGCGAGCCGACCAACAGCCGCGTGACCCTGCCGCCGCTCGACGGCCTCACCCTGACGCCGACCGGCACCTCCACCCAGACGAACATCGTCAATGGCGCGGTCTCGCGCCTCTACGTCCTCTCCTACCGGGCGCGCTCGCAGCGCGGCAGCCCGATCCAGATCCCGGCCATGACGGTCGACACCAACAAGGGCTCCCTGCGCGTCGCGGCCTTCCGCGGCGGGCAGCCCGCTGCGGCCATCGATGTCGGCACCACCTCCACCCTCTCGGCTCCCGCGACCACGTTCTGGGCCGGGGAAGTCTTCCCGCTCACCTACGACCTCAGCGTGCCGCGGCGTTACTTCAACCAGCTCGCCAGCGGCATCGACTGGGCCCCGGCGCCGCTCGCGACCGAGGACTGGCCGAAGCAGCCGGAGGTGCAGGAATCGACCACCAACGGCGAGGCCCGGCTGAACATCCTCTTCCGGACGCGCGCCTATGCCAAGGCCCCGGGGCGGATCATTCTCAACGCCGCCCAGGAACTGGTGAATCTGCAGACCGGCAGCATCGGCTTCGGCTTCTTCCAGCAGCCGCGGATCGAGCAGATCTCCGTCACGTCGAACCGGCCCGAGTTTACGATCCGTCCGCTTCCGGCCGGCGCGCCCGCGTCGTTCAACGGCGCCGTGGGCCAGTTCACCCTGACCTCCAAGGTCGTGCCGCAGACCGCGGCCGTCGGCGAGCCGATCACCTGGACGCTCACCCTCGAAGGCACGGGCAACTGGCCCGACATTCCCGGCCTGCCGGCGCGCGACGTCTCCCGCGACTTCCAGGTCGTGCAGCCGCAGGCGAAGCGCGTCTCCCCCGAGGGCAAGCTGTTCGACGCAACGCTGAGCGAGGATGTCGTCCTCGTCCCCACGAAGCCCGGCACCTACACGCTCGGGCCGGTCGCCTACACCTGCTTCGATCCGAAGAGCGGCACGTACAAGACGGTCAACGGTGAGAAATTCACCGTGACCGTCACGGCGCCGGTCACGACGCCCCGGATCACGGTGCCCCTGACCACCAGCGATTCGACCGCTGCGCCGGGCTCCGGCGCAGCCCCGGCCAAGCCGCCCGTCTCGCCGGGACTGCCGGGGCCGATTCCCCGGGATCCCCTGCCCGGCTCCGCCCGTGCCTTTGCGCCGCAGTCGCAGCGTGCGACGGTCGTCGGCACCGCCGCACCCTTCGGGGTGGTCCTCCTCCTCTGGCTGGGCCTCGCCCTCCGCCGCGCGCGACTCACCGATCCGCTCCGGCCGCGTCGCGAAGCGCACCGGCGGCTCGCCGCCACGCTTGCGGCCCTGCGCTCCGCGGGCGGCGAAGCCGAGCGCAGCCGGCTGCTCCTGGCCTGGCAGCATGACGCCGCCACGCTGTGGAAGATCGAGCACGCCGCGCCGCCCGCCGCGGTGTTCAAGGATGGCGCCGCCACCTGGGAGCCGCTCTGGCAGGACGTCGATCGCGCGCTCTACGGCCCCGGCACCGCGCTGCCGGCCGACTGGCTCGGCCGCGCCGAGGCGGCGCTCGCGGCGCGCCCCGTGAACTCGTTCTCGCCCTTCCAGCTGTTCCTGGCGCGCAACCTCGCACCGTTCGCCGTCTGTCTTTCGCTCGGTCTCGCCGTCGTCGCCACCGCGTGGGCGCAGGAGGCGTCGCCGGCCGTCGACCCGCTCTCCGCCTACCGGCAGGGCAATTTCGCGGCCGCGGAAAAATCCTGGCGCGGCGCGCTCTCCGCGCATCCGACCGACTGGATTGCCCGGCACGATCTTTCGCTCGCGCTCGCCCAGCAGGACCGGAACGGAGAAGCCGCGGCGCAGGCCGCGGCGGCTTTCGTCCAGCATCCGCGCGACCCGTCGGTTCGCTGGCATCTCGGGCCCTCCTTCCAGAAGGCGGGTTTCAATGCCCCGCCGCTCGACACGTTCGTCCAGCCCGGTCCGCTGCAGGAATCCGCCGCCTGGGCTTCGCCAGCCGAATGGCAGCTGGCGCTGCCGGCCGCCGCGGTGCTGGTCGCCGTGGCCTGTGCGCTCGGGCTGCTGCACGCCTACGGCTGGAAATCACGCTGGGCCCGGCCCACCGCCCTCGTCGCCGTGAGCCTCGGCGGGCTGCTCGCACTCGCCGCGATCACCGGCCAGCGGGCGTACGGCCTCACCGCCGATGCCCGCGCCGTCATTGCGTGGCGCGCCGGCACGCTGCGCTCCATTCCCACCGAGGCCGACACCGCGCAGAAGACCACGCCGCTCGCCGCCGGCAGCGTGGCCCTCGTCGACAAGACTTTCCTCGGCTGGAGCCGCCTTTCCTTCGAGAACGGCCAGACCGGCTGGGTGCGCAACGAGGACGTCGTGCCGCTGTGGAAATAGCGAAGGCGAATGCCGGAAGTTGTAGGCCAGCGCGTTGAGCCGGCCAGCCAGGTCGACGACGTGGCCTACGACCGAGCCAAAGATGTCTTCCGCACCATCCGCGCCATCGACTCTTCAGGATTAAGCGCGGTCACCTGGGCGACGTCCACCCAGGCGAGATCTTTCGACTCGCTCGACACCACCAGCGGTTCCGCCGGATCGGCTTCGATCACGAAGCGAAGGTCGTGATGCCAGTGCGCTGGCTCGCCCTTGCGCTCAGGAATCCAGTGACGGTCGACGTCGAAGGGCTCCAGCGCCACGGCCCGCAGCCGTGTCAGTCCGCTCTCCTCGCGCGCCTCGCGCAGCGCGACCGCCCTGAGATCGGGATCGCCGTCGGCGTGGCCGCCGAGCTGCAGCCACTTGTCCAGCTTGCGGTGATGCGTCAGCAGCGTGCGCGAACGGTCGGGGCTGACGATCCAGGCCGAGCCGGTCAGGTGTCCGGTCAGGCAGGTCCGCAGGAGACAGTCGGGATGCTCCTCGACAAAGCGGATCGTGGCCGCGGTCATCGCCGCCTCGTTGGCATCGAGCGGCCGCGCCGCGTGGGCGCGGAGCAGGGAGAGGACGGCGGCGCGATGCATCGGAGCTCAGCGCGTCTCGAACCACTTTGTCTCGGCCGCGGCGCCCTTCGCCTCCTCGATGGCGGGAAAGACGTCCCCCACCGCCGGCACGGAGCGGAAGAGCCCGAGATTGGAAGGCTTGTTGAAGCGCTCACGCACCATTTTCTCGAAGAACCGCATCAGGTCGTCGTAGAATCCGTCCTGGTTGAGAAACACGCAGGGCTTCCGCAGCACGTCGAGCTGGCGGAGCGTGAGGATCTCCATGATTTCCTCCAGCGTGCCCCAGCCGCCCGGAAGGGTCACAAAGGCGTCGGCCCGCGTTTCCATCAGCATCTTGCGCTCGCGCAGCGTGATCACGGTGACGAGCTCGTCGGCCGCGTCGAAGGCCAGCTCGCGCGCCTTCATGAATTCCGGGATCACGCCCACCACCCGGCCGCCGCGCGCCTTGACCGCGCGGGCCACCGCGCCCATCAGCCCGGTCCGGCCCCCGCCGTAGACGAGGCCCCAGCCGCGGTCGACCATCTCGCGGCCGAGCTCCTCCGCCGCCGTGTAGTATTTCGGATCGAGCCGGTCGCTGGAGGAGCAGTAGACGCAGAGCAACTTTGCCATGTTCATTTGATTCATTAACCGCCATCAAAGCGCAGCACAAAAATGTCGCCGAGCCCGAGCAGCTACCGCGGCCGCCTCGCGCCGTCGCCCACCGGTCACCTCCATCTCGGTCACGCGCGGACCTTCTGGCTGGCGCAGCAGCGGGCGCGCGCCGCGAACGGCGGGCTCGTCCTCCGCAACGAGGACCTCGACGCGACCCGGTTTCGCCTGGATTTCGTGGATGCGATGCTCGAGGACCTGCGCTGGCTTGGCCTCCAATGGAGCGAGGGACCCGACATCGGCGGCCCGCACGCGCCTTACAACCAAAGCGAACGCCGTCCGCACTACCGCGCAGCGCTTGAGCGGCTGCACGCGGCGGGCCTGATCTTTCCCTGCACGCGTTCGCGGCGCGACGTGATCGAGGCGGCCGGAGCCCCGCACGAGGCCGGCGCGGACGACGAACCGGTCTACCCGCGCGAGTTCCGCCCGCCGGCCGGCGCGCCGATCCCCGCGCTGGGCGACGCGATCTCGGTCAACTGGCGTTTCCGGGTGCCCGACGACGAGCCGATCATGTTCGATGACATTCATCTCGGCCGGCAGCAGGCCGTGGCCGGGCGGGACTTCGGCGACTTCCTCGTCTGGCGCAAGGATGACGTCCCCAGCTATCAGCTCGCGTGCGTGACGGACGACGCGGAAATGGAGATCACCGAGGTCGTCCGCGGCGCCGACCTTGTCAAAAGCACCTTCCGCCAGCTGCTGCTGTATCGCGCGCTCGGCCGCCCTCCGCCGCGCTTCCTCCACTGCCCGCTCATGACCGACGATCGTGGCGAACGCCTCGCGAAACGCCACGACGCGCTCAGCCTGCGGACGCTGCGAGCGCAGGGCGTCACCCCGGCATCGATCGTCGAATCTTTTCGAATGACGTGAACCGGAGAAAACGGAGGAAACAGAGACGCTGAAAACTCATTTCGACATCCCTCCCTTTTCTCCGTTACCTCCTGTGAAAATGCTTCCGAAGATCGGCGTCCTCAACGTTTCCGACCGCGCCAGTGCCGGCGTTTACGAGGACACGCCGGGAAAGGCCTGCGTGGCGCTGTTGCGTGAGTGGCTGGCGACGCCGTTCGAGGTGGAATACAAGATCGTCCCCGACGAGCGCGCCCTCCTCGAAGCCGAGCTGCGACGGATGGCGGACGACGCCGGCTGCTGCCTGATCGTCACCACCGGCGGCACCGGTCCTGCGCCGCGGGACGTCACGCCCGAGGCCACGATGGCCGTCTGCGAAAAACTCCTGCCCGGCTTCGGCGAACTCATGCGGGCCACCTCCCTGAAATACGTGCCGACCGCGATCCTTTCGCGCCAGACGGCCGGCATCCGCGGCCGCACCCTCGTCGTCAACCTGCCCGGCCGGCCGAAATCCATCCGCGAGAATCTCGAGGCGGTCTTCCCCGCGATCCCCTATTGCATCGATCTGGTCGGCGGCCCCCGCCTGGAGACCAACCAGGCGGTGATGAAGGCATTCAGGCCGAAGGGCTGACACGGCTGTCAGAGATGCCGTGGGTTGCGCCATTCCGGCGGCAACACGGAGCCCGGCCCCAGGATATAGACGCGGTAGTAGAGCCAGAAGACCACGGCGCCGAGCCCGACCAGGAAAAGGATTTCGCCGAGACGTCCCGCGCGCTGCCGGCTGCCGCGGTGCAGCGCGTTCACCAGGGCGCCGATCGCAGGCGCCACCACGAACCCCACCAGGGAACCACCGACGAGCACCATGCCCATGATGGCGAGCGTGCGCAGGAACGGACTGTCGATGACCCGCGCCTTGTAGCTCACGAGTTCGATGCAGAGATTCAGGAGCAGCAGGCAGCAGGGCAGGACGTAGTAGTCGCGCACGACCCCTTGGTTTTTCATCGCGCGGCGAGCCCGCGGGATTTTGCGCCTCGCGGCAAATGTTTTCCCGATTTTCGCCGCCCGCTTTGACAATCACCCCTTTCGGACTACCGATGCGCTCTCCCCGCCTCCCTTTTATGTCCAACTCCACCGTCCAGAACGCCTACCAGAACTCCCCCGCGACGAATGCCGGCCTCAATCTCGGGGCCCCGAACCTCACCCGCCATCCGCCGCGCAGCCCGCGCACCCGGCTCGGCGGCTATGTCCATCTTCCCCGGCTCATCGACAAGGCGCGCGCCGTGGCCGCGGGCGTCGGTGGCGACTACCACTACAACTGCCCGATCGACCAGCGCTTCTTCACGTATTCCGGCGTCAACCCGGAGCTCTTCATGGCCGAGGTGAAGGCGGGCAAGACGGACAGCGAGCTCCTGGCCTACGTGCAGGAACACGCCCAGCCGAAGCGCCATCCCGCCGAGATCGCCGGCTGGTCGACCTGGTTTGAGCAGCTCACGCCCACGCCGCCCGACACGCGCGCCTTCTTCAACGACGTGCACCGCAAGAACGCCCCGAAGCGCGAAGATATCGCGACCTGGTTCGATTGGCTCGAACTCGACGACTACGTCACCTTCGGCGGCAAGCCGTGAGGCAAATTCGAATTTTGGATTTTGGATTGCGGATTTTGGATTGAGGGAGCGACGGCGCGCCGATGTCGACGGCCGGCGGATCGAAATCCAAAACCCAAACTCCAAAATCCAAAATTTCTACAGCTCGTTGTATTTCTCCGAGCGGCCGCGCGCCTTCTCGACCGGATATTTCCGGGCGTTGGCCGCCATCTTCGCCTCGATCGCCGCGGCCACATCGAGCCCGGTGATGTTGGCGAACTCCAGCGCATAGATCACCACGTCGGCGAGCTCCTCCGCGATCTTCACCCGCTTGGCCGGATCGGCCGCGACGGCGCGCGACTGCTCGGGCGCGGTCCAGAGGAAATGCTCCATCAGTTCGCCCGCCTCGGCGGCGAGCGCCATGCTGAGGTTCTTGGGCGCGTGAAACTGCTCCCAGTCGCGCTCGTGCACAAAGGCGAGGACTCGCGCCTTGAGCTCGGCGATCGTCGTGGAGGAATCGGTGAGGGCCATGCCCCCACGGTGCGCCCCAGGCTGTTATGACGCAATCTCCGGGGTGCTGAAAATAGTTCCGGCTTGGCATGCCGGCTGCAATATGCAGGGTACATCACGTTCCACCAATGAACCGGACTCACCAACATCGCCGCAGCCGCGCGGGCACTTCGTACACGAAGGCCTGCGTCCAGCTGTGCTGTGCCGCGATGCGTCCGGTCGTCATTTCCCAGTGGAACAAACAGACCGGCCCGGGCTTTCAGGCCTAAACCACCGCACCTGGCGGAACACGTTTAGCCCTCCTGAAGCCCGGCGGTTCAATCGCCGAGGAGGCCACTGCGTTTCCGCGCCCTTCCTCAAATTCTCCCTCCCTTTCCCTTTTTTCCGTCCCTCCCATGCATACGATCATCCACGCTCCCAGTCCCGTCCGTCGCACCCGCCTTGCGGAAGCCGCGCCCTCCGACGCCTTCCGCCAGCCGAACTACGACTGCCGCGACCAGTCCGACGCCGTGAAGATCGTCGTCTACGTGCCGGGCGTCGAGGCCGCGGGCGTGGACATCGAGGCCCGGGGTCCCGACCTCGTCATCACCGCCCGCAAGTCCCACTTCGTGCGCGTGAACTGGCAGGCCCTGCACCTGGAGGGCGCGCAGCGCGACTACCAGCTCCGGCTCCGGCTGGGGACGGGCTTCGATTTCGCCGCGATGCACGCCGAGATCCGCCAGGGTGTCCTGACGGTGACGCTGCCGAAGCGCGTGGCGCACGATGCGCTCGCCTTCGGCCGGCTGCAGCGCGTCGCGTGACTTGCCCCCGAGCCGCCGCCAGGCGCGAACGGTTCGCACCCCGTGCGAATGCCTCGCGACCTGAGCGGCGCCCGGGGTTTTCGCGCCGTTCAGGTTCCAGCCGCCGCGCGCTTCCGTCGCGTCGCCAGCAGCAGCCCGAACACCACCGCCAGGACCACGGGCAGCACGGCCACCCTGCCCAGGGTCTCCAGCCCGGCCGCGGCCTGGATTTCGACGGAGGCATCGACCGCATGCACGCCCGCCGGCAGCCGGCCGGCGATGCCTTGGTCGTAGAAACGGCCCATGATCGGCAGGACGAGGCTGACACTGAGCATGCCGGCCCCGCCCATGATCGCGAGTCCCAGCGCCCCGGTGCGGGGAAAGCTCTCGTTCACGAAGCCGAGCATGGTCGGCCAGAAGAAGCAGACGCCGAGCGCATAGACTGTCGCCGCGGCGAAGAGCGTGGTTCCCGTCGTATGGCTCATCGCATACAGTCCGAGTCCGCTGAGCACCGCGCTCATGAGCAGCATGCCGAGCGGGGAAAGCTTGTGCACGAAGACCCCGGCGAACTGGCGGCCCACCGCCATCAGGCCGGTGATCCAGACCAGCACCAGGATGCCGGAGACCCCGGCATTGCTCAGGATGTTGGGAATCCATTGTCCCGGCCCCAGCTCGGTGGCGGCCGTCAGGAGCATGCAGCCGACCATCAGCAGGAAGGCCGGATTCAGGCAGGCGATGAACATCTCCCCCGTGGAGATGCCCCGCTGCACCCGCTCGGTGCGCGGAAATTCCTGCCCGAGAAACATGAAGCCGTACGCGACCAGCGGCACCAGCATGGTGGCGAACTGGATCTTCCAGCCAAGGCCGGCCGCCGCCAGCGCATAGGACATCAGGCCGCCGATCACGATGCCGCCCGGGAACCACACATGGAAATGATTCAGCTTGGTCGTCTTGTTTTCCGCGAACATCGTTGCGATCAGCGGATTGCAGGCTGCCTCCACCGAGCCGTTGGCGAGGCCGAAGATCAGCGTGCCGGCATACAGGCTCCAGAAATCCCAGGCAAAGATCGTGAGCAGGATGCCCACGGCGTGGCCGAGGAAAGCGCAGCCGACAATGAAGCGCATCCCGAGGGCGTCACAGAGCGGGCCCCCGAAAATCATCGCCAGCGTGAAACCCCAGAAGGCGGTGCTGTTGATCCAGCCCACCTGCTCGTTGCTGAGATGAAATTCGGCCGCCCAGGCGCCGGCGGCGGCGCCACGCAGGGCAAAACTCATGGCGGTGACAATCAGGGCGACGCAACTGGCGGCGAACAGGCGGGAGGGTTTCATGGAGGGCGGCGGATGCAGTTTATCCGGCCGAAGGAAACCACCGGCCCCGCACGCCGCCGTCGAAGCAGTCGCAACGGACCGGGAGGTCGCCCGCATTGCACTGTCCACGACGGCAGAAAGAAGGGTTCCGTGGGATGGAACCAGGCCGGGATTTGGGGTTTCTGTGGGGTGAGCCGCCGGCGGGGGACGGGGCGATTTCAGATCAAGAGGACGACGAGAGGACGCGAAAGTCTATATTTTGTTCAAAAAAAACTGGAACTTTCCCCTGATATCGTCGTCAACTTGCATATCGTGCATATCCCCGCGCCGTACTTCCGCCCCCAAGCCTTCACCGAGCCTCCGGCCATGGTGCGGGTTGTCGCGCGCGAAGACGTGCAGTGGAACCGGAAGCTCTTCAAGGCGCCGCCGCTGAATGTTCAGCCGAATGCCGCGAACCTCGCCCCGTTCAGCACGAATCTCCGCCGGCCCGCGCCGCCGGCCGCCAAGTCCGCCCGCTGAGCGCGGACCGCCGGCGCCTCGCCGCCGTTCGTCCCGTCATTCCGGCACCAGCCATCTCGTCCGGCCCCCGCCGCCCGGCGCCTGCGCGAGCACATCCGCGAGGAACGCCAGGATCTCGCCGGCCGCGCGTTCAAACTGCCACGGCGGATTGAGGATCACGAGGCCGCAGCCTTTCATCTTCAGCGGCTGGTCGTCGCCGGCGACGGAGATTTCAGCCGCAAGCGTCGGCGGCAGTTTCAGCGCCCGCAGTTCCAGGAAAAATGCCTCCACCTTCGCCCGCTCGGTGAGCGGGTACCAGACCGCAAACACTCCGCTGGGAAAACGCTTCAGCCCTTCGCGCAGCGCGGCCGCGATCCGGCGCCATTCATCCTGGTCCTCGAACGGCGGGTCGATGAGCACCAGCGCGCGCTTCTCCGGCGGCGGGAGCATCGAGCGGAGGGCGACGTAGCCGTCCATCTCCTGCACGCTGCTGCCGGCCGAGAACTGGAACTCCGCGCGGAGCGCCGCGCACTCCGCCGGCTGCTTCTCGCACAACGCCAGCCGGTCCTGCGGACGCGCGAGCGCACGCGCAAGCACGGGCGAGCCGGGATAGAAGCGCGGCCCCGCATCGAGATTTCCCGCGCTGCGGTCGAATTCACGCACGAGCCGCAGGTAGTCGGCGACGCCTTCCGGCAGGTCGCGGCGATCCCAGAGGCGGCCGATGCCGAGCGGCCATTCCGGCTGGCGCGCCAGCGAGTCGCCCCGCGCGGCGGACGCGAGGTCGTAGCGCCCCCGGCCCGCGTGGGTATCGAGATAAAGCAGGCCCTTCTCCTTTTTCTGGAGCGCGCGGAACAGCAGCACGAGCAGCGCGTGCTTCGCCACGTCGGCGAAATTGCCCGCGTGAAAATGATGGCGGTAGTTCACGCCCGCGGACTTCGGCCGGTCACGCCCCGAAGGGACCGACCGGCACCTTGACCACGACTTTCCGCACGAGCTTCGGCGCCTTCACGAGCAGTCCGCCCCGGTGGCCGTCGGTGGGAAAATAGACGCCCACGTAGCCGGGATCGAAGCGCAGCACCGCGCCCTGCTCGAACGGGTGATAGAAAATCAGATCCTTCGCCGGCGTGAGATCCTCCTCGACGATGAGACGCTCCCGGCTCGCGATCTCCATCAGCTCCTCGCCCGCGATCATCGCCTGGATGTCGATGTACGCGCGATGGGTCTCCCACCGGCCCTCGTTCCGCGGCTTGGTCAGGTAGGCCTGGAGCAGCGCGAAGGCCCCGCCCTCGAGTTCGATCCGCTCGGTCTGGCCGGCAGCCAGCCCCGCGATCATCCGGCCGGCCGCGGTGCCGGGACGGAAGCATTCCTCGAGATAGGCGAAGGACGCCGCGAAATGCTCCGGCCTCGCCAGCTGCGCGCGGACGGTGGAAAGGGTGCCGAGGAGGGCCATGCGCGGCAACTTCGCGGGTCGCCCGGAAGCTGGCAAGCCGCGAAACCGGGATTGCACCGCAGCCCCGGCCGAACTCTATTTCCCCCCGCATGAAAAAACTATCCTCGCTGCTGATCGGCAGCGTTCTCCTCTTCCCCGGCCTGCTTTCGGCCGAGGTTTTCGAAGGAAAGGTCGCGATGAAGCTCACCGATCCGAACGGCAAGACCATCCCGATGAACTTCAGCATCAAGGAGGGCCTCTCCCGCATCGACATCGAGGCCGGCGGTGCGAACCCCGGCATGATCATGGACTCCGCCAAGAAGGAGATGACCATCCTGATCCCGCAGCAGCGGATGTACATGGTGCAGCCCATGACCCTCGCCGCGGCGGCGGCGACGGCCGGCGTGCCGGAGTCGACGGCCGATGTCTCCTTCGAGAAGGCCTCCGACACCGAAAAGATCCTCGGCTACGACTGCGTGAAGTTCGTCGCCAAGACCAAGGACGGCACGACCGAGATCTGGACGACCGACCAGCTCGGCGCCTTCCCCGGCTTGGGCATGGGCGGAGGCCCCGGAGGCATGATGGGGCGCCGCGGCGGCGCGCCGGCCGCGAACAATCCGGCGTGGGCGCAGGCCCTCGCGGGAAAGAGTTTCTTCCCCCTCCGCGTCGTGACCCACAACGCCGCCGGCAAGGAAACCTTTCGCATGGAGGCGTCCTCGGTGGAGAAGCAGTCCCTGCCCGCCTCGCTTTTTGCCCCGCCGGAAGGCTGGCAGAACCTGAGCGACATGATGAAGGGCATGGGCGGCATGCCGGGAATGCCCGGCATGCGCGGCGGGAACTGAGCGGACCGCCAATTTTTGTTTCGACGGCGCCGGCCCCATGGCCGGCGCTTTTCGTTGGTGCAGCCTTGATGTAGGGGCGTCCCTTGCGGACGCCCTGCTTCGGTCACAAACGGGCGTCCACAAGGGACGCCCCTACATTGCTGCCAGCCGACCGAGCCGCCGATTTTTCTTCGCGCGGCAAAAGCATTGCCCCTCCCGCGGCGCTCGCTTCTCGTGCCCCTTCATCCGTGGCCAGCCCGCTCACCCGCATTTTCTCTGACATCCACTACGGCGACCGCAGCAGCCGGGTCCGGTCCATCACGCAGCTCTCCCCTCTTTTCCGGGGCGTAGGCACCGTGGTGCTCAACGGCGACACCCTCGACACCCGCCACGGACCCTACCCCGAGCGCACGGCGGCGCTGCGCGAGGAAGCCACCGGATTTTTCGCCAGTGCCGGTCCCAAGGTCGTCCTGATGACCGGCAATCACGATCCCGATCTCTCCGACCTCCACGCGCAGACGCTCGGCGCGGGCAAGGTGTTCGTGACCCATGGCGACGTCCTGTTCGAGACAATCGTCCCGTGGGGGCGCGACGTGCCGCTCATCCGGCGGCTCGTCGAGGAGGAACGAGCGCGTTACGCCGGACCCGATGCCGATTCGCTGGAAGGCCGGCTGAAGATCTTTCGTCGCGCCTGCGCCCGGATTCCGCAGCGCCACCAGGTCGAGACAAACCGCTGGAAGCATCTCCTGAGTTATTCCGCGGACACGCTCTGGCCGAAGAGCCTGTGGCGCGTGTTCTGGGCCTGGTGGGTCGCCCCGGAGCGGGCCGCGGCTCTCGCACGGATGCACCGTCCCGCCGCGCGTTTCGTGCTCATGGGCCATACGCATCGCCCCGGCGTGTGGACGACGCGCGACGGCCGAATCGTCGTCAACACCGGCTCCTTCACGCGGCCGCTCGGGGCGTTCGCGGTCGACCTGACCGACGTCCAGCTCACCGTGCGCCGGGTCGAGAAGCGGGACGGAGAATTTCATCCGGGTCGCACCCTCGCCGAGTTTGCGCTGGCGGAGTCGCCCGCTTAGCCCACAACCAAGGCCATGAGCATGGAGTTCGGCTGGTGGAACAAGGATCCCGAGGAGGGCAAGATGCAGGTGCGCGCCACGGTCCACGGCGGCAACATCGCCTGGCATCGCAAGCAGGGCCACCACACATCGTGGATCGACCATCCGCCCTCCGAGGCGGACTGGGATCGCCTGATGCACGAGGCCGGCAAGCGGGTGCCGCGCCGGCTGATCTCTCCGAAGCAGTTCGCCGAGATCGAGCGCCTGCGGGAAAACCGCGCGCGCTATTCCTCCGGCTGAGTCGATTGCGGATTTTGGAGTCCGGACTGCGGATTTCGATCGACTCGCTTCTCACTCCAGCTCCCGAGGTGTTGTCTCACACCCGGACCGAAGTGGTCCTTCAGGAAGGAGGCGCACCGGGCTTCATTTTCTCCACGGCCAATCCCCAGATCAGGCGGAAAGGCGCGGCGAAGATCGCGGGCCTCGCCGCCAGCTGACGCGCAAGGTCGGCGGGCTCGAACCATTCTCCCCGCTCGATCTCTTCCGGGTGCAGCACGAAGGGGCCGCCATACGCCAGCCGGTAGACCCACACAAATTCCCAACCGGTCTGCGCGCACGCCTCGATGCGAAACCAGCGCGCGGGAGGAGCGGCCAGATGCACGCCGATCTCTTCGCCCAGTTCGCGCCGTGCCGCCGCATCGTAGTCTTCGCCTGAATCCACGTGCCCCGAGCACGACGAGTCCCAGAGCCCCGGCGAAGAGTCCTTGGTCATCGAGCGCTTCTGCAGGAACACGCGACCGGCCGGATCGAACACGAGCACGTGGATCGCCCGGTGCCGGAGCTTGCGCGCGTGCACCTCCCGGCGCGGGGCGCGGCCGATGACGGCGTCGCGCTCGTCGACGAGGTCGAAGAATTCCTCGCTCATCGCGCGAGGCCTTTACTTTGCCGGCGGTTCGTGTCCATTCGTGACTCCCATCTGAAGGTTTCCATGGCCAAAATTGACGTCAGCAAAGTCGCCGAGATTTTAAAGAAAAACCACATCGATCCCGCGGTGCTGCGGCGCGTCGTCGAGGAGATGAACCTCGCGGTCCAGCCCGATCCGGGCGAGGACGAAAAGCCGCCGGCGGTGAAGAAGCAGTTCGTCATCCTCGTGAGCGATCCCGAGGGCCGCCTGCCGAAGAACGACTTCGTCGGCTGGGTGCTGCAGATCCCGGAGAACGAGAGCCCCGCCACCACGCGCGACCGGCTGTTCCGGGGCGCGTATGATTTCAACACGACGAAGAAGGGCCGGCTCATGCCCGTGAAGACGGTCGGCGAAGCGCTCGAGAACGTTCCCGCCAAGTTTCTCAAGGAGGCCGATCTCTGGGTGAAGACCAAGACGCCCGTGCTCGTGGTGAAGACGAGCAACGAAATCCCGAAGGAGTGACGGGATCCGCCGCCCGGTGTGAGCACGAGCCTTCCGTCCTTCTCGCTCCCTCGGCCCCACGGCTGCGTCCGCCGCCGCCGGGCTGGCTTCGTGCTCGCGCTCAGCCTGGTCTTCCTCGCCGGCTGCGGGCAGAAGTCCGCCGGCAGCCAGGACACCCGGCCGCCGGCCCAGGCCGCGGCGCCGGTCGCCACCTACACCTATCAGGTCGTGGACGTCCATCCGCACGACCGCAACGCCTTCACGCAGGGATTGGTGTTCCTGAAAGGCGTGCTCTTCGAGAGCACGGGCCTGAACGGGAAATCCTCCCTGCGCCGCGTGGACCTTCAGACCGGGCGCGTGCTGCAGCAGGTCGGCCTCTCCGCGCAATATTTCGCGGAGGGCATGACGGTCCTGGACGGAAAGATCTTTCAGCTGACCTGGCAGAGCCAGAAGGGCTTCGTCTACGACCTCGAGACCTTCGAGCCGAAGGGCGAATTCTCCTACACCGGCGAAGGCTGGGGCCTGACGACCGACGGCCACGTGCTGATCATGAGCGACGGCACCGACCAGATCCGCTTCCTCGATCCCGCGACCTTCCGCGTTCTCCGAACCATCCACGTCCTCAACCAGGGTCTGCCGCTCCCGCGCCTGAACGAGCTCGAGTACGTGAAAGGCGAGATCTTCGCCAACATCTGGCAGACCCAGTCCGTCGCACGGATCGATCCCGCCGACGGCCGGGTGCTCGGCCTGATCGATTTTTCCGGGCTGCTGACGCCCGCCGACTATACGAAGACCACCGACGTGCTGAACGGCATCGCGTACGATGCGGCCGGGGACCGGCTCTTCGTCACGGGCAAGAACTGGCCCAAGCTCTTCGAGGTCCGCCTGCAGCCGAAATGAGACGCCGACGGATCCGCACCCGGGCGCGCGGATGCGAAACCGGATTTGCGTTTTTCGCGCCGCGCATGGGTAATTGCTCCCGTCCGTCAACCTGATCCCGCCACCGTGGCCCCTCTCCCGCCCCTCCTCTACGCCGACACTGAACGCAGCGCCGACATGCGCTATTTCGGCCGGGTCGGCGTTCCCGATCCCTTCATCGCCCTGGCGGCCCGCGGGAAAAAATACGCCGTGGTGAGCGCGCTGGAGTTCGGCCGCGTGCGCCGGGAGTCGGATTTCGACGTCGTGCTGCCGCTGGAAGCCTGGCTGGCCAGGGCGCGGGCGAAGTGGCCGCGGCGTCCCGTCGGCACGGCCGAGGTCATCCGGCTGCTCGCCGGCGAGTTGAAGCAGCCGCGCTTCGCCGTCGCCGAGGATTTTCCCGCGGGCCTCCACGGCCGCCTGCGCCGGCTGGGAGTCGAGCTGGCTGTCGCCGCCGGGCCGCTCCTGCCGCAGCGCGAGATCAAGACTCCCGCCGAGGCCGCCGCCATCCGCGAGGGCAACCGGTGCAGCGCGCGCGGCATTGCCGCCGCGGAACGGATGCTGCGCGGCAGCCGCATCCGCCGCGGCCGGCTCGTGCATGCCGGCCGGCCGCTCACGAGCGAGCGGCTGAGGTTTGCCGTCGAGGTCGCCTGCCTCGAGGCGGGCGGCGCTTCGCTCAACACCATCGTGGCCGGCGGCGACCAGGCCTGCGACCCGCACGAGCGCGGCAGCGGACCGCTGCGGGCGAATGAGCTGATCATCGTCGACGTTTTTCCGCGCGTCACCGCGAGCGGCTATTTCGGCGACATGACCCGGACCTTCCTCCGCGGGCGCGCCTCCGACGCGCAGCGCGCGCTCGTCGCCGCCGTGCGCGCCGCACAGCTGGCGGCCCTCCGAACGATCCGGGCCGGCGTGAACGGCCGGGAGGTCCATCGCCGGGTCAACGAGGTCTTCACGGCGCGCGGCTTCGAGACGAAGCGCACCGCGCGGGGCTCGGTCGGATTCTTCCACGGCACCGGCCACGGCCTTGGCCTCGACATCCATGAGGCTCCGCGCGTGAGCAGCGTGGACTACGTCCTGAAAAAGGGCTCGGTCGTCACCGTCGAGCCCGGACTCTATTATCCCGGGCTGGGCGGATGCCGCATCGAGGATGTCGTCCAGGTGAAGGCCAGCGGAGCCGAGCTTCTCTCGCGTTTTCACCACCAATGGGAACTTCGCTGAACATGGCCATCACCCCGACCCAGACCCGCGCCCTGCTGAAGAAGATCGCCCGCCTGCGCATCCTCGTCGTCGGCGACGTGATGCTCGATCACTACGTCTGGGGCGACGCGACGCGCATTTCCCCCGAGGCGCCGGTGCCGGTCGTGGACATCCATCGCGACAGCCACACGGCGGGCGGGGCGGGCAACGTCGCGCTGAACATCGCCTCGCTCGGCGCCCGGTGCACGGTCGCCGGTTTCATCGGGAAGGACGACGCCGGCCGGCAACTGGCCGGTGTCCTGGGTGACAAGGGCGTCGAGATGCTGCCCACTCCCGGCCAGGGCGCGACCATGGTGAAAACCCGCGTCCTCGTGCAGCACCAGCAGCTCTGCCGGCTCGACCGGGAATCGCCGCCCGCCGCCTACCGCATCGATCCCAGGAAAATCGACGGGCTTTTCGGCCCGGCCATCCGCGCGGCCGACGCCATCATCCTCTCCGACTACGCCAAGGGCCTGCTCGACGACGTCCTCGTGGCCCGCGTCACGGCCCTCGCCCGGGCCGCCGGGAAATTCATCGCGCTCGATCCGAAACCCAAGCGGCCGCTCGCCTTTGCGGGGCTGGACCTCATCACGCCCAACCGCAGGGAGGCCGCGCTGCTCGCCGGCGTCGATCTCAGCCCGCACGCGCCTTTTCCCGCGCAGGAAGTCTGCCGGCGCCTCCATGAAAAATTTCATACGCGCAACCTGGTGATCACGCTGAGCGAGGATGGGCTGCTGCTGAGCCGGGACGGCAAAGTCCTCAACACGATCCCGACCGCGGCCCGGGAGGTGTTCGACGTGTCCGGCGCGGGCGACACCTCGATCGCCGGCCTGGTCCTCGCGCTCGCGGCCAAGGCCGACCTCGAGACCGCGGCCCACTTCGCCAACGCCGCGGCCGGTGTCGTGGTCGGCAAGATCGGCACCGCCACCGTCACTCCCGCGGAGCTCGTCGCCTACGTCGGGCATCGCCCCTGATTCCGCCGAGCGACCCCCACGCCCCCGACGATGGCCAAAGCCCTGTTCCTCGACCGCGACGGCACGCTGATCCTCGACAAGGTCTATCTCGCCGATCCCGCGGGCGTGGAACTTCTGCCCGGCGTGGCCGACGGATTGACGCTGGCCCGGACGCGGGGCTACCAGCTGTTTCTCTTTACCAACCAGTCGGGCATCGGCCGGGGCCTGCACACGCTCGAGGACACGCTGAAGGTGAACGCGCGGATGGAGGAACTGATCGGCCTGCCCCGTCCGGTCTTCGCCGGCATCTGCATCGCGCCCGAGGCCCCCGACCAGCCGGTCGTCTATCGCAAACCCTCGCCGCGTTTCATCCAGGAGATGATCGCGAAGCACGCCCTCGATCCGGCGCAATCCTGGATGGTCGGAGACTCTGCCGCCGACATCGGCGCGGGTCTGGCGGCGGGAATCAAGGTCGCGGCCGTGCGCACCGGCAAGGTCGATCCCCAGACGCTGCCCGAGGTCGCGGCCCAGCGGGTGCCCGTCTTCACGACTCTCGGGGATTTCGCGGCCACCCTCGCCTGACCGCCGTCGCCATGCCCGAGCTCGCCGAGGTGGAGTTCTTCCGCAAGCGCTGGCAGCAGGCCGCCGGTGGCGCGCGGGTGCTCAGGGTACGCCTGCATCCTACCGCCCGCATCTTCCGGGGCGTCTCCCCCGCGGCATTGGCGCGCGCGCTGACCGGCGCCCGGCTCGAATCGTCGGAGGCGGCGGCCAAGCAGATGCTTTTCCGTTTCAGCGGGAAGGCATGGCTGGGCATCCACCTCGGCATGAGCGGCGAGCTGCGCGCGGAGCCGGCCTCCTATGTGCCCGTGAAACACGACCACCTCGTGCTCGAGACCTCGCGCACCAGCCTGGTGTTCACCGATCCGCGGATGTTCGGCCGCGTGCAGTTTCACCTCGGCCCGACGGCGCCGGGATGGTGGACGCGCATTGCGCCCGCCATCCTGTCGCCGGCCTTCACTGCCGAAGCGGTCGCCGCCTTTCTCCGCCGCCGCGGCCGCGCGCCGATCAAGGCGGTGCTGCTGATGCAGGAGCGCTTCCCGGGCGTCGGCAACTGGATGGCCGACGAGATCCTCTGGCGCGCGGCCATCCATCCGCGGCGCGCCGCCGGATCGCTGCGGCCCGCCGAGGTGCGGCGCCTCTGGCGGGAATGCCGGCGCGTCTGCCGGCTGGCGCTCGACACGATCGCGGGGCGCGGACGCTCGCTGCCGCCGGACCTCAACGTGCACATTCCCGACTCCTGGCTTTTCAACCATCGCTGGCAGAAAGGCGGACGGTGCCCACGGACCGGGCAGCCCCTCGCCCATGCGGAAATCGGCGGACGCACCACCTGCTGGTCGCCCGCGCGGCAGAAGCTCCCCTGACATGCCCGAGGAGAAGACGCGCCTCGACGAACTGCTGGTCGCCCGCGGCCTCGCCGCCAGCCGGGCGCAGGCGAAGGCGCTCATCATGAGCGGCCGCGTGCTTCGCGGCACCGAGCGGCTGGACAAGCCCGGCCGGGAATTCCCCGCGGACACCGCGCTCACCGTCGAACAGCCACCGCGCTTCGTGAGCCGCGGCGGGGAGAAGCTCGCCGGCTTCATCGAACGGTACGGCGTGGATCTTCGCGGCGCCCACGTCCTCGACCTCGGGGCGTCCACGGGCGGCTTCACCGACTGCGTCCTGCAGGCCGGCGCCGCCGACGCGGTGTGCGTCGACGTCGGCCGGGCACAGCTCCACGCCCGCCTCCTCGGGGATCCGCGCGTGACCAACCTCGAGAAGATCAACGCCCGTCATCTCCGGCCCGGCGACCTTCCCCGGACGGAATTCGACGCCGTGGTAATGGACCTGTCGTTCATCTCGCTGAAGGCCGTCCTGCCGGCGGCGTGGCCCTTCGTGCGGCCGGGCGGCATCCTCATCGCGCTCGTGAAGCCGCAATTCGAGGCCGGCAAGGCGGAGGTCGACAAAGGCCGCGGCGTCATTCGCGACCGCGCGGTCCAGGATGGAGTGCTCGCGGACCTGACCGCCTTTGCCCTGCACGAGCTGCCGAACGCCGCGCTGGTGGGCTCGATGGATTCGCCGATCACCGGCACCGATGGCAACCGGGAGTTCCTGCTCGGCCTCAGGAGGCCCGCCTGAACGCCGGCTTAGCTTAAAAAGGTTTCCCCCCGCGATTTCCCGGCGTAGTCTGGCGGTTCCCACATGCCACCGATCCGCAAGCTCGCCTTCGTCATCAATGCCGAGAAGCCCGGCGCGGCCGAGCTCGGCCGCGTGCTTGCGGACATCGCCGGGCGCGCCGGGGTCGCCCTGAAACAGACCGATTCCTTCCCCGTGGCCCCGGGTTTTCTCCAGGGCCAGGACGCCTGCTGCGTGATCGGCGGCGACGGCACCCTGCTCGGCGTCGCGCGCGAGGCGGCGACGGCCCAGGTCCCGATCATCGGCGTGAACCGCGGCAGCCTCGGGTTCCTGACCACCTTTTCCGCCGAGGAGGCGCGCGCCCAATTTCCCGCCCTGCTCGGGGGCGCCTTCGCGGTCGCCCACCGGTCGATGCTCGATTGCTCGACCGGACCCGGTTCGCACGACCTGGCGCTCAACGACGTGCTCATCAAGGACGAGGTGAACTCGCGGCTGGTCAATCTCGAGGTGCGCGCCGACGACGAACTGGTGACCGACTACACCTGCGACGGCCTGATCTTCTCCACGGCCACCGGCTCGACGGCCTACAACCTTTCCGCGGGCGGCCCCATCATCCATCCCAACGCGGAGGTGATTGCGATGACGCCCATCTGCCCGCACACGCTCAGCAACCGGTCCATCATTTTCCGCCACAACGTGCGGCTCAGGGTCTTCAACCGCGGTGAGCACTCGAAGCTGCTCGTCGCCATGGACGGCCAGCGCAACCTCGTGGTCTGCGCGGGATCGCCAATCGAGATCTCCCTGTCCGCGCTCAAGCTGCCGCTGGCCCAGCGCACCGACTACTCGCACTTCTCCGTCGTGCGCACCAAGCTGAAGTGGAGCGGCGGCTTCGTGGATCATCCCGCCTGAGGGGTGGAGAACGGACGGCAGGCCCCGCGCGGACGGGACCTGCCGCAGCAACCTCACCGGCCTCCGGGCTATTGCCCGGGCGGCTTGCGGGCGGCGTCCCGCTCCTTCCTGGCCTCGGCGGCCGCCGCCTTTTTCTCCGCCGCCGCCTCGCGCTTCTCCGCCGCGGCCTCCTTTCGCTCGGCCGCGGCCAGCTTCTTGTCTGCCGCCGCCTGCTTCTTCTCCGCCGCGAGCTTCTCCTCGTCGGCCTTCATCGCGGCCTTTTCCTCGTCGTCGAGTTTGCCGTCGTGGTTCTTGTCGTACTTTTCCAGGTTCTCCTGGTCCTGCTTCGCCTTCCTCGCCGCCGCGTCCGTCTTTTCGGCGGCCGCGAGCGCTGGCGCAAAAACGACCGTGGCGACCGCGAGGGCCGCCAGCGTCGTGTAGAGCTGGATGAAACGTTTGGTTTTCATGGCACCCATCTAAAACGCCCGGGCGCCACGGCATCTTTCAAAATTCGCGCGACAGCGCGCGAGGCGCCGCGCAATTTTGGAGTTTGGATTGCGGAGTTTGGATTGGCCGGAAATCTCCGAAGCTCCTCGGTCGAGTGACTCGATCGATTCTGCCGCCCTATTTTTCTCTCTGCGCCTCCGCGTCTCTGCGCGAAACCTGCCGAAATTCAGGGCCGCACCACGAGCTGCGTGCGCCGGTCGCGCTGGAAATACCGTTGCGCGAAGTCCGCGAGATCGCCGCGCGTGACGGCGCGGATGCGCGCGTCGTAGTTCTTCCAGTCGTTGGCCGGCAGGCCGTAGAGGACGCTGAGCCCCGCCTGCATGGCGCGGGCGCCGTTGGTCTGCAGGCTCTGGCGGCGTCCGGCCATCAGGCGGGCCTGGCAGCGCTCCAGTTCGGCCGGCTCGGCCCCGCCGCCCTGGACGCGGGCGATCTCCGCCTCGATCTCGGCGAGCACGTCGGCGACCTGGCCGGGGGCCGTGCCGGCGTAGAAATAGAACATTCCCGTGTTCAGGCCGGCGACCCGCGCCGAGCGCACGAAATAGGCCAGGCCTTTTTCCTCCCGCACGCGCTCGAACAGCCGCGAGGCCATGCCGCTGAAAAGCTCGTCAGCGACCTCGCCGACAAAGAAGTCCGGCGCCAGCAGCGAGGGCCCGGGAAAGGCCTGGAACACGACGGCCTGCTCCCGCGGCTGCTGTTCGACGAAATCGCCGGCCGGCCCCGGCTGCCAGGAAGCCGGATCCATGGCGGAACGGCGGCCGGCGGGGAGGCGCGCGAGGAACGCCTTCAATTTTGGCCCAAGCGCCCGCGGCTGGAAATCGCCGGCCACGGCCAGCGCGACATTCGGCGCCACGAACAGCCGCCGATGCAGCGCCGCGAGGTCGCCCGCCGCCAGCGCCTTCACCCCGGCCTGGTCGCCGGACGAGTCCAGCGCCAGCGGATGGGTGCCAAAGAATTTCCGCCGCACGAGCTTCCGGCCAAGCGTGACCACGTCGTCGTCGTCCTGCTGGAGTTCCGCCAGCTGCGCGTCGCGCTCGATCGCGAACGTCTCGGCCTTGAAGGCCGGTGCGAGCACCGCGTCGGCGAGCACCGCAAGCGCGCGGTCCGCGTCGGGCGGAAGGACCTCGGCGGCAAGGCCGAGGCTGTTGTTGCCTGCGAACGGATAGAATGAGCCGCCCACTTCCTCGATGAAGCGCGCCACCGCGGCCGCACTGCGCCGGCGCGTGTCCTTCGTGAGGAGCGTGGCCAGCAGCGCCGAGGCCCCGCGCCGGCCGGGCGTTTCCTGCGCCGGGCCGCCAAGGCAGAGCAGGCGGAGGTGAAGATTGGGCAGCCGCGGATCCGGCTGCAGCAGCAGGCAGGCGCCGTTCGGCAGGCGGATGTCCTCGAAATCGGGACGAGGGACCGCGCTCCCGCGCGATTTCGCCGGGGCTGGCGCGGCGGCCGTCGGATTGAGCGAGACGCTGGTGGCTGGTTCGGCGACCAGGTAGCGCTTCAGGACGCGGCGCAGGTCCGCCGGACGCGCCGCCGCCAGCCGGGCGAAATAGTTGCGGCCGTAATCCAGGTCGCCCACGACGACCTCCGCGGCCCCGAGCCGCGATGCCTGTCCGGCCATGGTCTTTCGCGTGTTGATTTCCCCCACCGTCAGCTGCCGCACGGCCTTGCGCAGCTGCGCGACGGTGAAGCCGCGGGCGGCCGCGCGGACGAGCTCGCGTTCGACGGCAGCGGTGGCGGCGGTGCGCTTCGCGGCGTCGCAGGTGAAATTCACGCAGAACAGGCCGCTGCTGCCCGGATTCCAGCTCTGGGCGTCGATCGTGTGCACGAGCCGTGCCTTCTCGCGGACCGCCTCCCACAGCACGGAGCTGTCCCCGGTGCCGAGCACCGTGGCGAGCAGATCCAGCAGCGGGGCGTCGGGATGGGTCAGGCCCGGGATCTGCCACGCCAGGCCGGCCCGCGTCACCTCCACATCCTCGAAACGATGCAGCTCGCGCCGCGCCAGCGCAGGCGGCTCCTCGGGCACCAGCACGGGCGCGAGGCGGACGCGCGGCGCCGCGGCGAAATGGCTCTCGATCTCCGCGCGCGTGGCAGCCGGGTCGATGTCGCCCACGACCACCAGCACCAGGTTGTTCGGCACATAGCGCTCGCGGTAGTAGCCGAGCAGATCGTCGCGGCTGACTGCCGAGAAAACATCGCGGTGGCCGATGATCGGAAACCGATAGGGGTGCTCGCGAAAGGCCGTGGCAAAAAGCGCCTCCCAGAATCGGTTGTCCGGATCGTCGTGCGTCATCGCGATCTCGCGCAGGATGACGTCGCGTTCCCTGGTCATCTCCGCCTCGGGCAGCGTGGAATGGAGCACCGCGTCCGCAAGCAGGTCGAGCGCCACGCCGACGTGCTCGCTCGGCAGGTCGATGTAATAGACCGTACGGTCGAAGGTGGTGTAGGCGTTGATGTAGCCACCGTGCGCCTGCACCGCAGCCGAGATCTCGCGTCCGGCCCGGCGCGTCGTGCCCTTGAAGAGCATATGCTCGAGATAGTGCGAGAGCCCCGCACCGAGGTGCGCGCCCTCGTGCTGGCTGCCCGTCTTCACCCACACTTGCACGGACGCGAGCGCGGCGGAGTGATCCGGTTTCAGGATGACCGTCAGTCCGTTGGGAAGGACGATCCGCTCCACCGGCTCGCGCCAGAACGTCTCGAGGAGCCTGAAATCAGCGGAAAGTGACGAGGTCTTGGCCATGTCGGCGGACAGTCAGCGCAGCGGCGGCACGATGCGAGCCCGCCGTTGCGTGGGATCAGGCGGATTCCACGGCCTCCGTCGTCGAAGGCGGCAGGCCCGTCCCTCTCGGCTTCGCCGGCAGGAACGGTTTTACAAAAGCCTCGTCGAAGGAATAGAGATCGGAAAAATCCTCGCGCCGGTCGTTCTCGGTTTTGCTAAACACATCGTATTCAATAAGGTTGAACACGATATCGCCGAAGTCGGGGCAGCGTTTGACTCCCCACGCATTCAGCACCGTTTTCGCGAGCGGACCGTACTGGTCGAGAGCGTAAACTCTCAGCCCATCAAGCAGCTCCGGGCCGGTGACGTGCGTGGCACGGCTGACCCGGCCTGAGTCCTTTTTTTTGAGCTCCTTGACGGTGTGGTCCAGGCCGTGGCGGACAAAATCGTAGGCTTTGCGGTCAAATCGCGGATCCTCCTTGCGGATGAGGGCGACGACTTCGGCAAATTCGAGGTCTTGCATGGAATTCTGCCGGGAGAAGTAGCACACGCCCGCACCCTGCGCAATCCGCAACGAGTTGTCGTTCCGGAACGCTGTTTTTGTTTTGTTGCGAATTCGAAACAATAGCCTCGCATGGCTGTCGCAAATGGTTCTATTTACCGCCGCACGCTCCATGATCGCTTCAACCCAGACAAATCACCCTATCACAGGGGTCCCTTCCGGCACAGGCGGGACGGTAAATGCCCCTAGGCAAATCGAAACCGCGACGGCCCGGCTGAAGGCGGCTGGATTGCGTATCACCCAGCCGCGGATCGCGATCTTGGAAGCGATGATCCAGTTCGGGCAGCCGGCGAGCATCGAGCGTATCCACAGCGAACTTTCGGCGGACTCCTGCGACCTGGTGACGGTCTACCGGTGCCTCGCGGTGTTCGAGGAACTCGGTCTTGTGCGCCGTTCCTTTTTCCACAACGGCACCAGCCTCTACGAGATCAACCTCGCCGGAACCAGCCGCTACCACGTGATCTGCAAGGCGAGCAACCGGGTCGAGGAAATCGATGCGGAGACCACCACCGAACTGCGCGCGGCCGTCATCCGGATCGAGGAGATGCTCAAGGCTCGCGGCTACACCGATGTCTCCCACATGGTGGAGTTCTTCGGCGTGTCGCCGCAGGTGCTGCGCAGCGCCGCGGAGCTGACGCCCCCGCCCTTTCCCATTCAGCGCTGAAGGCGGAAGATTTTGAGGCGCAACGCGGATCTTCTGGATCCGCGTTTTTTTTGGCCCGCGGAAATTCCGCCCCGGCGGCGGCCGACGATTCCGCCTGACCCGTTCCCGCGGCATCCCGTCATCGCGGGATACGGAGCCGTCTCGGCCGAAATCCCGGCGGTTCAGAGGTGGATCGGCAGTCCAAGCTCAACGATCTGCGTGGGCGTGATCTGGTAATAATCCTTTGCCGATCGCGCATTGCGGCTGAGGAAGGCATAGAGCCGCTTCTGCCATTCCCACATCGGCGCGCTGCCGCCCGTGATGATCATCTCGCGATTGAAAAAATACACGGCCCGTGAGGCCTCGACCGGAACGTGACGTCGGCGCGCCTCCCCGAGCAGCGCGCCGACGTCGGGCGACTCCATGTAGCCGTACCGGCCGACGACCCGCCAGAGTCCGTCGCCCAGCTCAAAGGTGAGCAGCCGCTCCTCCGGAGGCACCGCGGGCAAATCGTCGGTGAGGATGCTCAACAGGACCACCGTGCGATGCAGGCAACGGTTGGCCTTGACGTGATGCAGCAACGCGATCGGCGGTCCCTTGGGCGAACTGACCATGAACACCGCGACCCCGGGGACCCGCTTGAGATGGGGGCTGTGAATGATGCCGAAGAGTTCGGTGTCGGTGACACGCTGCTGGTACAGACGGTGAAAAATCTCGCGCCGCCCCGTGTTCCAGGTGTGCATGATGGCGAAGACCACCGCCCCGATCGCCAGCGGGAACCAGCCGCCTTCGGAAATCTTGCGGGCGTTGGCGCCGAGAAAGGCGAGGTCCACGAACAGGAAGATCGCGCAGACGGGCAGCGTGAGCGCGAGCGGCCACCGCAGGCGACGGGTGACGCAAAAATAGGCGATCGTCGTTATGGCCATCGTCCCCGTCACCGCGATGCCGTACGCCGCAGCGAGCCGGTCGGTCGATCCGAACAGTGCCACGGTCAGGATGCAGCCCAGGCCAAGCACGGTGTTGACGAGCGGCAGGTAGATCTGGCCTGGCTGGTCGGGATTGGTGTGACTGACCTTCAGCCGGGGAAAGTAGCCGAGCTGGATGGCCTGGCGGGTGAGGGAATAGGATCCGGAAATCAGCGCCTGGCTTGCGACGATCGCGGCCAGGATCGACAGGGCGGTGAGCAGCGCCCGGCCCAGCCCGGGAGGAGCGAGGGCAAAAAAGGGATTTTCCGATGCGCCGGGATGGGCCAGCAGCCAGGCTCCCTGGCCGAAATAATTCAGCACCAACCCGGGAAATGCACCGCCGTACCATGCCAGGGCGATCGGACCCCTTCCAAAATGTCCCATGTCGGCATAAAGCGCCTCCGCGCCGGTGACCACCAGCACGACCGCGCCGAGGAGCGCGGAGATTTCCCGCGGGTGGCGGCACAGCAGCAGCCAACCCCGGAGCGGGTTCAACGCCGCCGCGACTTCCGGATGCTGCGCGACCTGCCATCCGCCGAGAAGCGCGAGCGTGGCGAACCAAGTGATCATGAGCGGGCCAAAAATTCCGCCGATCCGATGCGTGCCGTGATGCTGGAACCAGAACAGGACCGCCAGCACCGCGGCGGCCAGCCACGGCACGAACCTTTGGGCCCCGGGATCGACCGCCGTCAGCCCCTCGGCCGCGCCCAGGACCGAGATGGCCGGGGTGATGATGCCGTCGCCGTACAAGAGCGCCGCCCCGACCAGGATCAGCAGCGTCATCGCGCCGGTGCCGGAGCGCCGATCGGAATCCCGGCCGGCCTGCAGCAGGCCGAGCAGGGCAAAGATGCCGCCCTCCCCCTGATTGTCCGCGCGCATCACGCACAGCAGGTATTTCACGCACACGACGATCACCAGCGACCAGAACATCAGCGACAGCACCCCGAGAATATTGTCGCCCGAATCCCCGGCCGGCAGGCGGATCAGGCACTCCTTCATGGTGTACAGCGGGCTGGTGCCGATGTCCCCGAAAACCACCCCCAGCGCGCCGAGGACCAGCGCCGCGCGGGCGCCACGATGGCGGGGGGGAAGAGACAAGGCGGTCATCAAGTGAAGGCGCCGCCGGGGACGGCGGGCGCCGGAAGCAACTTCTCGGCCACGCGCCGTCCTCGTCAACCAGAACGGCCATCGGGCGCCGATTGTATACAGTTCGTATATATTTCTGCCACCATTCTCTATTTTCTATTTATAACCCTTGGTATGCCAGATGCAGAAGAGGGATTGTTCCACGAGCACAGCGAAATGACTGACTCGCAACTCTCCATCCTGAACTCCTCTATGAGAAACCGGTATCCAAGCCTCAAATGGTCGCGCGCACTCCTCGTCGGCTTCGCGCTTTTCTGCAGCCTCAATGTCTCGCGCCTCCTCGCCGATGACCCGAAGCCCGATCCCGCCGGGACGGCTACCGGCACCGCAGCCGATGTCCCCGGCTTCGTCGTTTCCGCGCCCTCGGACCTGAGCGCCGACGACAAGAAGGACGCGGCCAAGGTGAAGGCCTATGACGACGCGAAGAAGGCCGCGGACGACTATGCGGCCCAGGCGAAGACGGAGCCGCTCGCCGTGAAGCTGGCGGACAACGTCGGCCACAATCGGGTGGCGATCAACTTCATGTGGACGCTCGTCACCGGGTTTCTCGTCATGTTCATGCAGGCGGGCTTCGCCCTGGTCGAGACCGGGTTGTGCCGCGCGAAGAACTCCAGCCACACGATGGCGATGAACTTCATGATCTACCCGATGGGCATGCTCGGCTTCTACCTCTGCGGCTTCGCCTTCATGTTCGGTGGCCTCGGAGCCATCGGCACAATGGGCGGTTACGCCGGGCTGAACAACGAGTTCACGATCAACATTGCCGGCCATCCCTTTGGCCTGCTCGGACTCAAGGGCTTCCTGCTCCAGGGCGCGGGCTACGACACCGCGGCCTTTGCGCTCTTTCTCTTCCAAATGGTGTTCATGGACACGACCGCGACGATCCCGACGGGCGCCGCGGCGGAGCGCTGGAAGTTCTCTGCGTTCATGATCTACGGATGCTGCATCGGCACCTTCATGTATCCCGTGTTCGGCAACTGGGTCTGGGGCGGCGGCTGGCTCGCGCAGCTCGGCACGAATTTCGGCCTCGGCCATGGTCACGTCGACTTCGCGGGCTCCTCGGTTGTGCACATGCAGGGCGGCGTGATCGCCCTGGTCTTCGCCTGGCTCATTGGGCCGCGCCACGGGAAGTATGACAAGAACGGCAAGCTCGTCCACCCGATCATGCCCCACAACATCCCGATGGTCATGCTGGGCACGTTCATCCTCGCCTTTGGCTGGTTCGGCTTCAACCCCGGCTCGACGCTCGCCGGCACGGACCTTCGCATCGCCGTCGTGGCGGTCAACACCATGCTCGCCTCCGCCACCGCCGCCCTCGCGACGACCCTTTACATGTGGTGGTTCAAGACCAAGAAGCCCGATCCCTCGATGATGTGCAACGGCATGCTTGCCGGCCTGGTCGCGATCACCGCTCCTTGCGCCTTCGTGAGCGCCGGCGGCGCCGCGGTCATCGGCATCATCTCCGGCATCCTCGTGGTCGAGGCGGTGTTCTTCTTCGACAAGATCCGGATCGACGACGCGGTCGGCGCCATCTCCGTCCACGGGGTCAACGGCGCCTGGGGCTGCCTTTCCATCGGGCTCTTCGCCGACGGTACCTACGGCGACGGCTGGAACGGCGTCTCCGGCACCGTCACCGGTTTGTTCTACGGAGGCGGCATGAGCCAGTTTTGGGCCGAGCTCGTCGGCGTCGTGGCCTGCTTCGTGACGCTGTCGATCCTCTCCTTCATCGCCTATTTCATCGCGGAAAAGACCGTGGGCAACCGCGTCTCGGTCGAGGTCGAGATCGAGGGCCTGGATATTCCGGAGATGGGCGTGCCCGGCTATGGCGGCATGGTGATGGACAAGCAGTCGGAAACCCCGGCTGCGAACTAAGCCCAACCGGCCTGCCCAGCCCTCTCCATCATGCAACTCTCCATTCTCGGTCTCGTCCTGAGCGTCGCCGGCCTCATGGCCGGCGGCGCGATCGGCCTCGCCTTCGGCGTCCTCCAAGCCGCCGCGCTGCGGCGCCACGAGGAGCAACAGCAGAGCGGTCAGCTCAAAAACGGCTGGTCGCTCATGCCCGGCGCGGGCGTCCGCGTCGCCTACCTTCTGATCGCACTCGCGCTCGTCCAGCTGGTCTGCCCGCTGCTCTTCAGCAACGGCATCCAGTGGAGCGTTTCCGGAGGCGTCGTGGCCGGCTACGGCTGGACCCTCCTGCAGCAGCTCCGCCGCCGTCTCAAGGCTTCACCCAGATGAGCCATTCCTTTCCCGCGCACTCCAACGCCACCGGTTCATGAAACTCATCATCGCCATCATCAAACCCTTCAAACTCGAGGAAGTGAAAGAAGCCCTCGCCGCTGCCGGCATCGACGGCATGACCGTCACGGAGGTGAAGGGCTTCGGCCGCCAGAAAGGCCACACCGAGGTCTATCGCGGCAGCGAGTACACGGTTGATTTCCTGCCCAAGGTGCAGATCGAGCTGGCGCTGGCCGATTCACGGGTAGCCAAGGCCACCGAGGTGATCCTCGCGGCTGCGCGCACCGGCAAGATCGGAGACGGCAAGCTTTTCGTCCTGCCGCTCGAGGCCGCGATCCGGATCCGCACCGGCGAACAAGGGGAATCCGCGCTTTGATTCCTCTCGCCTGGCGGGCCGGATCGAACGCGCGCTCCGCGCGTCGTCCCGGCTCGACAGGCGCGCCACGGTCTCGAAGCGTATCCCGATGATTCATCCAGGGGTGCTGGCCGAGGTCTCGGCCGGCAGCGATGTCCCGGCGCTGTTGCTCGTCCCTTTCGGGCTGCTGCTGCTGCTCATCGCCACGATGCCGCTGACCCCGCCGGCCCTGAAGGGCCTGTGGGATCGTTACTATCACTTCGCCAGCCTCGCGCTCGGCGCGGTGGTCGCGGTCTACTATCTGGCGCAGGTGCCGGACGGCGCGGCCGCGCTCGGCCAGACCCTGGGCGACTACTTTTCCTTCATCGTCCTCGTCGGCTCGCTTTTCGTCATCGCCGGCGGAATCCATTTCAAGGTCAAGGGCGAGGCGACTCCCCTCGCCAACCTCGTGTTCCTCGCGCTCGGCGCTGCCGCGGCCAACGTCATCGGGACCACCGGGGCGTCGATGGTCCTGATCCGTCCATGGATCCGGATGAACAAGATCCGGGTCAGCGGCTACCATGTCGTCTTCTTCATTTTTGTCGTCTCCAATGTCGGTGGCGCGCTCACGCCGGTGGGCGATCCACCGCTGTTCCTCGGTTACCTCCGCGGAGTGCCGTTTTTCTGGCTGATCGACCACGTCATGCTTCCCTGGCTGGGCATGCTCGGCGCGGTGCTGGCGGCGTTCTACTTCTTCGACCGCCGCAGCTACCGGCGGATGCCGGCGCGGATCCAGCACGACATCGAGGCGCATGCGGAGACCTGGAGGCTCGACGGAGCCATCAACGTCCTGTTCCTGTTCGCGGTGATCGGCGCCGTGTTCCTGCCCGACCGCTATTTTATCCGCCAGGGCGCGATGCTGGCCGCCGCGCTCGCGAGCTGGCGGCTCACGCCCAGGGTGGCCCACGAGGAAAATCATTTCAGCTTCGGCCCGATCAAGGAGGTCGCCTGGCTCTTCTGCGGGATTTTTCTCACCATGCTGCCGGCGCTCGGCTATCTGGAGCGGCACGGCCAGGAACTCGGTTTCAACCGGCCGCTCGACTATTATTTCGCCAGCGGCGCCCTGTCCTCGTTCCTCGACAACGCGCCGACCTACGCGAACTTCTTCCAGCTGGCGCAGGCGACCGCGGCCGCCCATGCGCCCTCCGCCTTCGCCGCGGTGGGGACCGATCCGGCCGCGGCCACCCGGCTGCTGCTGGACCAGCAGCCCCTGTTCGTCATCGGCGTGAGCCTTGGCTCGGTCTTCTTCGGCGCGATGACCTACATCGGCAATGGTCCGAATTTCATGGTGAAATCGATCGCCGAGAGCGCCGGGGTGTCGTGCCCGACCTTTTTCGGCTACATGCTGAAATACAGTCTGCCGGTCCTGCTGCCGATCCTGGCGCTGGGGGGATGGCTCTTTCTCGGGACCGGCGGAAGATAGGGCGGCCCCCTGTTTCCGGAGGCCGCCCCCTATCTGCATGTACGTATCCTTCCGGGCCGGGTTTCCACACACCGGCCGTGGTGCTAGCTAGCGGCTTGGAAGGGTGCAGGGCTTATACCACCGCCGGTTAACAGAAAATAGATTCTTCCCGGCGAAACATGGACAAAACATATACCGCCTCCTGTGCTGCCCGAGGTCCCGGCCCCCGCCTTTTCAGCCGGCCACGGCCTTCGGCTCGCTGACAAAACGATAGCCGATTCCGGACTCGGTCTGGAAATATTTCGGCGCATCGAGGTCGTCCTCGAGCTTCCGGCGCAGCCGCAGCATGTAGGTGCGAAGGTAATGGGTCTGCAGTTCGGCCTTCGGGCCCCACAATGTCCGCAGAATGTGCCGGTGCGTCAGGACCTTGTCGCGGTGCGTGATGAAGAGCTGGAGCAGGGCGTACTCCATCGACGTGAGCTTCACCGGCTGCCCGTGCTTCAGCACCTGCCGCCGGCCGAAGTCCACCTCCACGCTGTCGAAATGAAACGCGTTGGACGCCAGCGCCGGCTTGATGCGCCGCAGCAGCGCGCGCAGCCGGGCGAGCAGTTCGCCCCCGTCGAACGGTTTCGTGAGGTAGTCGTCGGCACCCGCATCGAGCCCGGCGATCTTGCTGCCCTCCCGGCCAAAGACCGACAGGATCAGCAGCGGGATGGTGTTCCACTCACGCAGTTTTTTCAGCACCTCGAGCCCGGGGATGTCCGGCAGCCCGAGGTCGAGGATGACGACGGTCGGGCTGCGACGCGCCACCTCGTCGAGCCCGGCCCGGCCGGAATCGGCCTCGCGCACGGCGTAGCCGCCGTCCTCGAGGATCAGTCGCAGCAGCCGCCGGATCTGCGGCTCGTCGTCGATGACCAGCACCTCGGGGCGATTGGGATTAGAGTTCATCCTCGGGAACACGGGTGTGGAGGGTGTGGGGCAGGTACACCGTGAAGACGGCTCCGCCCCCGGGGCTTTTTCCCGCCGTGACCTCGCCACCCTGGGCCAGCATGAATCCGCGCACGATCGAAAGGCCGAGCCCCAGCCCGCCGGCCCCCCCCTGACGGCTGGAGTGGAATTTCCGGAACGGATCTTCGGCGATCCCGGGCGGCAGGCCCGGCCCGTCATCCTCCACCGCGATGAAGATCCGGTCATCCACGAGGCCGGCGCTGATCCTGACGGCGGCAGCGGGGGGCGTGTGCCGCGCGGCATTCAAGAGGAGATTCGCCAGCACCTGTTCCATCAGCACGGCATCCGCCCGAAAGAGCGGCAACTCATCAGGGATTGCCACCCGGATCGTGCGAGCCGACAGGGCTTCCTCAAGCGGACGGCGGGCCGAGGCGACCAGGTCGCGCGCATCGCACCAGTCGAGCTGCGGCCGGAGGGCGCCCGCTTCCAGCCGCGTCTGGCCGAGCAGGTTTGCCACCAGGTGATCGAGGCGTCGCGTGGCCGTGCAGATTTCATCGCCGAGCGCGCCCATCCGTTCCGGCGGCGCCGAGGAAAGACGTTCCGCCGCGCCGTTGAGCACCGACAGGGGCGTGCGGAGTTCGTGGGAGACACTGTCCAGCAGCGTGCGATGCAGACGCTCGGATTCCGCGAGGAGGGCCCGGCGGCGTTCCTCGCGCTGCTCGGCCCGCATCCGGGCCGTGAGCTGGCTGCCAATGATCGCCACCACGAAATAGGTGCCGAGCAGCAGCACATCGTCGAAGTCGGGCACGGAAAAGGAAAGCTGCGGCGGCACGAAGACAAAATCCCAGGTGAGCGCGCTGACGACCGCGGCAAACAAGGCCGGCCGCCGGCCAACCCGAAGGCTGAGGGCGATCACCGTAAAAAGATAGATGTGGCCGAAGGCCGCATAGCTCAGCGGAGCGAACCGCCCGACGATCGTCACCACCGCGATGACAACCAGGACCCCAAGGTATTCGCGCGGCGACGAAAGCTCACGCGGCGGCTCTTCCTCGCGACGAGGGATGGACGCCGCGCCAGCGTCCTCCGCCGGCGCGGCCAAGGTTCCGTCTTTGGGCTCGCGCCTCATCGTCAGCCAACCTGCAGCAATTTCGTGGTACACGCCGTTTTTGGTGCCCTTCCAAATGCAGCAAACGTACCAACCCGGGTCTGCCCCGAAGCAATAATTGCGACTTACGGCGCCGGCCGTGCGATGCGCAAATTACTTTCCTGAAGCAACATGAGCCAGCCTCGGGCGGCCCCCTCCCGGTCCGAGCCAAAACAGGACCTGCCACGCGAAGAGAGGCCGCCCCTGACCCTCGCCGCGGCCGATGCGGTTGTCCGGCGTCAGCCGGCGCGCTCGCCGAGGCGGATGCGCGGGTCGAGCCAGAGGAGCAGCAGGTCGCTGACCAGGGTGCCGACGACGCCGAGGAGGCTCAACACCATCAGCATGGAGCCGGCCAGGTAGATGTCCTCGACCAGGAGCGCGTCGAGCATCGTGGGGCCGACCATCGGCAGGCTGAGCACCATCGCGACAATCGCGCCGCCGGATACGAGCTGCGGAAAAAGTCCGCCGAGGCCCGACACAAAGGGATTGAGCGCGAGCCTCACCGGGTATTTCAGCAGCAGCTTGAGCGGGCGCACGCCCTTGGCGCGGGCGGTGGTGACATAGGGTTTCTTCAGCTCGTCGAGAAGGTTGGCCCGCATGACGCGAATCATGCCCGCCGTGCCGCCGAAACCGAGCACGATGACCGGCAGCCAAAGGTGTTTCATCAGGTCCGCGGCCTTGGCCCAGCTCCAGCCGGGCATCGTGGCGAACTCCGGGGAGAACAATCCGTCGATGTTCACCCCAAACCACCGTTTCGCGAGATACATGAGCACGAGCGCCAGCAGGAATGAAGGCACCGACATCCCCAGGAAGCCGAGGAGCGTGAGGGCGTAGTCCCCGGCGGAGTACTGGCGCACGGCGGAATAGATTCCCGTCGGCAGCGCGATCGCCCAGGTGAAGAGCACGGTCGCGATGGAAACGAGCACCGTCAGGCCGATCCGGTCGCCGATCACCTCGTTCACCGGCTTCTCGTGCTCCATCGAGAGGCCGAGATTGCCCTGCAGCAGCCCCGTGTCGCTCGCCCGGAAACTCGTGAACCAGACCAGCCCGACCCAGCGCGCGTACTGCTTCGCGATCGGCTCGTCGAGGTGGAAGTTCTTGCGGAGATCCGCCGCCAGCTGGTCGTTGCCGCTCGTGCCCTGCATCTCCAGCTGGGCGATGCGCGTGTCGGCGAAGTCGCCGGGCGGGAGCTGGACGAGGGCGAAGACGATCACCGACACGACGAACATCGTCGGGATCATCAGCAGCAGCCGGCGTCCGATGAAAGGATGGCGCAGGCCCGCGAGCACCAGCCCGGCCGCCAGCGCCACCAGCAGCAGGATGCGGATCACGCGGCCGGTCGATTCGCCCTCGGACGCGTCGGCGGTGTCGCCGTCGGCCGCCACGGTGTTCGGCGGCGGGGTGATGGTCGCGATCTCCCTCTTGGTCTGCTCGACGACCGCGGGATCCTCCGCGGGCTGGTCCCAGAAATAAGTCTCGATGCCGGTATTGCCCGGCGTCTGGTACTTGCCGCCGAACAGCGCGGTGCGCGGCACGTTGCGGAATCCGTTCTTCACCACCACGAGCTGCGGTGGGGCGGTCGAGATGCTGATGCTCCAGAGATTCTGGGCCGCGATCTCGAGCACGTCGTCGAAGCGCGCGCGCCGCGCCGCCTCGCCGGGCAGCGTGTTGACCTCCTGCAGGATTTCCATCGCGCGGCGCAGGGGATGACCCGGCGGGGGCTCGACCGCGTTGGGCCGCCGCGCCGCCGGGTCGCCATAGAGTCCGCCGTTCCGGTACCATTCGCCGAAACCCGGGGCGTAGTAGGCCTCTCCGTAGGTCGGGACGAAGTTGCGCGGCTCGACCAGCGGATAGAATTCGCTCTCCCCGGTCCACACCGTGAAGTCGTGCTCGTAGGCGAGCTTCTCCTGGTCGAACAGCTTGCGCGCCCGCAGGTGCGGGATCAGGCGGACCCCGACGCGCGCCCAGTCGTCGACGATGAACTGCGCCGGGCTGACCGGCGTGAAATCCGTGAGGTTGAGGATGAAGGTCATCCGCGTGCCGTCGGGAAACGTGCGGTACCCCTCCGCGTCGCGCCGGGTGAGCCCGATCTCGTCGAGCAGCGCGTTCGCCCGCGCCGGGTCGTACCGGGTGAAGGCGTTGAAGAGATGCTCGTTGTGGTAGGGCGAATCCATCCCGGGATCGATCTGCGCGGGGACGGTCTGGCCGTTGAACTCCGCATCGATGATGTCGCGCCGGTTGATCGCGAGGGACAGCGCCTGGCGGAACCGGCTTTCGTTGAGCAACGCGTGCTTCCACTTGGTCTCCGGCCGGGCCGGATCGACCTGGCGGTTGAGATTGGGAAAGATCGTGAAAGCCGACTGCGAGGACGGCTTCCAATGGTAGACCTCGTAGCCGTTGCGGGCCGCGCTCTCGAGGAGGAGGATCTGGTCCTCGTAGCGGATGTGCCGATCCTGCATCGAGGGCTCGCCGTTGGAGGCGGACACCGCGATGAGGTTGGCGCTCTTGATGTCGAGCACGAGCCGGTCGAGGTACGGCAGCTGGTTGCCCCGGGAATCGACGACGAAATAGTACGGGTTGCGCACGAACGTCTGCGGTGTCGTCGGCTGGTACGTGTGGTAAATCCAGGGCCAGAGTCGCGGATGCTCCGGGTTGAGGTAGTGCTTCATCCGCTTGTAGAGCGCGACGGGGCTCGAGAGCTTGAGCGACTCCATCGTCTTGCGGATGAGCTCCTGGTTGCCCAGCGCCGGGTGATATTGCCGGAGGTAATGGGCAGGGACGATGTACTCGGTGTAGTCGTCGTAGTTCTGGCCAGTCGACGCCAGCCGCTCGAGGAAGAGCGGGTTGGGCTCGCTGAACACGAAGCGCACGTGCCGCTCGTCCGGCGTCTCCACGCGGCCGAGCGTGCTGCCCGCGCGCAGGAACGGCGGCTGGATGTTGAAATACTTCACCTCGTGCTCGTACCAGTAGGAGATGTCCTCGCTGGTGAAGGGCTGTCCGTCGGACCAGCGCATGCCGCGCCGGAGGGTGAAGGTGTAGACGCGGTAGTCCGGCGAGATTTCCCACGATTTCGCGATGTGCGGCACGAGCGGGTAGCCCTGCGGCGACCAGCGCACGAGATTGGCCGCGGAGAGGCGCCAGTAGATCGTGCCGAAGTCGAAATTGGCGTTCACGAGGCGATACCAGGTTCCGCCGTAGCGCCCGATGCCGTCCACGCCCTCCATCACGAGCGGCTCCGAGCCGGTGCGCTCCGCCACGGACGGCAGCCGGCCCTCCTTCACCAGCTCGGACAGCACGGGTGCCTCGCCCTTCGGCCACCAGGCTGAGCGGGCGGCGTTGCCATAGTTGACCTCGCGGGTGAGGACGGTCGGGTGCGCGGTGTCGAGGACCTCCGCGTTCTTTCGCGCAGCCTGGACCTTCTTGAGTTCGGCCTCCGGCGGTGGCGCCGGCAGGGTCGAGACGTCCGGCCGGAACCACGCGGCGCACGCATACAGCAGGGCCGTGAATCCAAGCACGGCGGCCGCGAAACCGCCGAGGGGCAGCAGGAGTCGTTTGTTCACGCGCAAGCGGGTCTTCAAAAACAAGGGCCATCGCGACCCATGGCAACGCTCATTCAGTCCCCGACCGACACGGTGGCAAATGGCGATGCGGCTAGTTCCACCGAGGCTAGATGTTTGGTTCTTCTCAGGGTTTCCGGCCCGAAACGAGATACATGATGCCGCCACCGGCGGCATGCAAGGTGCGGGCACCGATGGCCTGCTCTTCACGCCGGTGTTCTCCGAGCATTTCGGAAAAACCGTTCTCGAACCAGATTTCGTCGCCTCCACCCAGGAGAATGAGCCGGCTCAGCTCGGCCTTGTCCCACGGGCCCGTTGCGGAATCTTTCCACTCACAATCCTGCTCGAGACGCACGCGCTGGTCCGGCGTTTCGTAAGGCGGATAGAGCGGCCCAGTCCGGTCATTTTGATGGACGGTGATGTCGTGCAGTCCGAGTTGCGCGAAATATCCGGGCAGCAGATCGCCGATGCTATGGTTGCCCAGACCCGCCGCTATCCGCCCGCGATGCTGGCGCAGCCAGAATTCGAATCTACGCACCAGCTCCGGCACCGACGCGGCCTCGGTAAGCGAATTGTAGGCAAGGTAATTCCAAAAATTGTTTGGCTCGACGCACGTGAGCAATCCACCGGGACGCAGAATACGCAGCATTTCACGCAAGGCCTCGAGAGGGCGGTCCAGATGCATCAGTAACGTCTGGCAGGTCACGACGTCGCAGCTGTCATCTGGGAGGGGAATCCGGTCCGCATCGCCCTCGCAGAATGAAAAACATTCGGGCGCGACATCCGGGAACAGCTGTGGGAACTGCCGCGAAGCTTCCTTCACCCAGTGCAGTTCACGATCCACGCCAATGAGCCGGGCCGGTGGACGCAGGTACGGGTAAAGCAGCCGCGACCAGTGGCCCAAGCCACAACCGATATCAGCGAGTGAGGACGCTTCGTTCAACCTCCAGCGCACGGCCATCAGGTCGAGGAAATCGCGATTCCACCAAAAATCGCGCTGCTTGCCAAAGTATTCGGCAGAATGGGGCTGGTCAGACATGGCAGCGACGGGTGGATGCGGCGATAGATGGTTGCAGTTAACCCAGGCCGCAAGAACCTAAACCCGCGACGGCTTCCTGAAAATCAAATCCATGCCCGCCCCATCAGGATCACTCCGCCACTCCGTCTGCAAGTGGTGCTACCCGGACATTCCTCTCGAGGTCCTGGCCCAGGCCGCCCGCGGGCTCGGATTGGATTCCATCGAGCTGCTCGACCCGGTGGACTGGCCGGTGCTGAAAAAATACGGGCTCACCTGCGCGATGGCCAATGGCACAACCACCATCGCGAAGGGTTTCAACCGCCTGGAACACCACGCGGCCTATGTCCCGTCGATGGTGGAGCGGATCGGCGTCTGCGCCGCGGCGGGAATCCCCGGCGTGATCTGTTTTTCCGGCAACCGCGACGGTCTCGACGACGAGCAGGGCCTCGCCAACTGCGCCGCCGGCCTGCGCCGGATCGTCGGGGCCGCCGAGCAGGCGGGCGTGACCGTCTGCATGGAGCTGCTCAACAGCCGGGTCGACCATCCCGATTACATGTGCGACCACACCGCCTGGGGCGTCGAACTCTGCCGGCGCGTCGGCTCCGAGCGCTTCAAGCTGCTCTACGACATCTATCACATGCAGATCATGGAGGGCGACGTCATCCGCACGATCCGCGAGCACGCCGGCTGCATCGGCCACTATCACACCGGCGGCGTTCCCGGCCGCCACGAGATCGACGACAGCCAGGAGCTCCACTACCCCGCCATCATGCGGGCGATCAAGGCCACCGGCTTCACGGGTTTCGTCGGGCAGGAATTCATCCCGTCCCGCGATCCCCTCACCGAACTGCGCGCCGCCGTGCAGCGGTGCAGCGTGTGAGCGGTGGCGGCAGGGTCGGCCGGTTTCCCGGCCAAAAACGGCTGGCGCTGGCGCAAAAGCTGCTAAACTGTGCGGCATGACGATCCGCCTTCGCCGCTTCCTGCCGCTCGCCGGTCTCTTCGCGCTTTTTCCTTCGCTCGCCCTCGCGCATCCCGGACACGGCGGCCACGAAGTGACCTGGGATTTCCGTCATCTCGCCGCCCATCCGCTGGCCACCCTCGGCTGTTTCGCCGTGCTGGCCGCCGGCGCCTGGTGCGCCTTGCAGCTGGCCAAATGGGGCGGTCTCGTCCCGCAGGAGATCAGGTCGGACGATTCCGCGGCCAAGCGCTCGGAAGATTGAGCGGGAGTGGCGCCCGCCAGGGATGCAACCGCGCGGTGCTCAGAGCTTGCGCGGATCGCACGTCAGCCGCGGAAAATAACCGGCGAGGATCCGGCGGAGATCGCGCAGGGCTTGGCGCAGCCGCACGCCGTCGGCCGCCACCCACTTGATGCTCCAGCCGCCGCGGCGCAGCGGACTCACGCCGATCCAGAGCCCATCGCCGTGCAGCGCGGAAATTTTTCCTCTCCACTCCGGCGCATCTCCGCCTTTGCCGGCCACCAGCACCGCGTTGCCGAAGCAGGCGCCCGGCCCCGAGCCCGCCAGCTGCGCCAGCTCGAGCAAACCGGAGCCGGTCTGCTCGAAGCGTTCGCGGAGGATCAGTTCGCCGCCGAGCCTCACCTCGGTCTCGAGCAGCAGCCTGTTCCATTCCCACGCTTCACCATGCGCGACCCGTCCGGGCATAAGCAGGTCCGCAAAGAAAAGCTCCCCTTTCGGCTCCGCGGCGATGTGGGTGACCTGCCGATAGCTGCAGCCGCGGTGCGGCACGAGCGGCTCGGGCATGACCTCGAGCCAGCCGCCGTCCGCCACCGAGAAATTCTGGCGGCATTCGGCGGAGCCGTCCTTCATCTGGAAGATCCGGCTGGCGCTCGGCGTCGTCACCAGCAGCGCAGCCTCTTTCTCCACGGCAACCGTCGCCTCCAGGCGATCTCCGGCCAGCACGCCCGCCGTCGGGTTCACCACCTGCACGAGCAGCACCTTGGCGTCCTGGTCCCAATAAGGCTTGCTGAGATGATAGGGCGCGCGAAACGCCTGGCCCGCCAGCACGGTGCGACCATCGGGCCGCGCCGCGGCCCGCAGCGAGAGATGTCCGGAAAAGGCGTCCATCTAGGAGACGGATTCTGGGCCACGAAAAGGCACGACATGACACGAAAAAAACCTTCCCAATCCGATGATCGTTTTTCGCGTCATGTCGTGCCTTTTCGTGGCCACTCAGGCTCGAGCCTTCCGGCCGAACAGCACCTCGCGCTCGATCCATGCGATCACCTGGTCGAGGTTATGCTCGCGCTTGAGGTCGCAGAACAGGAACGGGAGGGTTCCACGCTGGACCTTCGCGTCCCGCTCCATCACGCCGAGATCGGCGCCGACCAGCGGGGCCAGGTCGATTTTGTTGATGATCAGCAGGTCGCTGAAACGGATCGCCGGGCCGCCCTTGCGCGGGATCTTGTCTCCTTCGGCGACGTCGATGACGTAGATGAACGCGTCCACCAGCTCGGGCGAAAACGTCGCCGTCAGGTTGTCGCCGCCGCTCTCGACGAGCAGCAGCTGGAGGTCCGGCAGCTTCGCCTCCAGGGCGCGGCAGGCCTGTTCGTTCATCGTCGTGTCGTCGCGGATCGCCGTGTGCGGGCACCCGCCGGTTTCGACGCCGGCGATCCGTTCCGGGGGCAGCGCACTGTGCCGGATGAGGAACTGCGCGTCCTCCGAGCAGTAGATGTCGTTCGTAACGACCGCCATGGAGTGGCGCTCGCGCAGCTTCTGGCAGAGACGGAGACAGAGCATGGTCTTGCCCGAGCCAACCGGGCCGCCGATGCCGATGCGGGGGGGACGAGTCATAGGAAGAGGAAAGTAGCGAGTAGCGGGTAGTGGGTAGCGAGTAGAAAGGCTGAAATTTGGATATGCTCGCTACTCGCTACCCGCTACTCGCTACTTCAAGAAATAAACATCCGGGCGTCGGCGGTTTCGTGGCGGGCGGCGGCGATGTCGAGCCACGGGTTGAACCAGCCGATGTCGGCCAGCGGGATTTCCAGGGCAGCCGAGACGAGCTCCGGGACGGCCGCAAGCGCCTCGGTGAGGAGCGACTGGCCGGCATTCTGGCCGAGCCGCAGCAGTTTCATCGCCGCCGCGAGCAGCGACGACAGGGTTGCATACGCGATGCCCGCCAGGATCGCAGGGAGCGGCGCACCGAGCGCCCTTCCCTCCAACGCGGCCGACACCGCCGGGGCGCAAGGCCACGCTTCCGCTCCCGCCCGTGCGAGGAATTCGCGGCTCAGGGCATCCGCCCGCAATCCCGCGACCAGCTCGGCCCGCTGGCGGCCGATGTTCTCCGCGGCCAGCCGGGCCTCCCGCGCCGTCTTCAACGCCGACGACAACCGGCAGATTTCCCCGACGCGCTCCCAGTCCGGCCCCGCCAGCGCCTCGTGCGCCCGGGCCGCCAGCGGAAGCTCGACCTGCCGGAGCGCAGGCAGGGTTGAACCAAGGATAAAGCGCCGCAGCGTCGCGCGGTCGTGCACCACACCCGCCTCCACCAGCGTCTCCAGGCCGAACGAATGCGCGTAACTCCCGGTCGGATAAAACGAATCGCCCGCCTGCAGGAGTCCGCAGACCCACGCGGCCTCTGAAATGAAGGATGGCGTCGCCGAGGTACCAGGCCGGACCGGAGCAGTCGGCCGAGATGCCGCTCTCTTTTTCCCGGCAACGCGGCGCCTAGTGCCGGTGGCTCGGTCCGAGTTCATGATTGGGGATCTGGCCGCGGGCAAAGCGGCCCGGGCGGAAAATCGCCTGCGCCGGCTTGAAGGGCACGCCCAGCCGGTCGAGCAGCTGACGGATCGCCGGCTCGTCGGGCGCGAGCAGCCGTGTCGGCTCCGCCATCAGTTCCAGGTGCAAGTTGCCGATCGCCCACGCGATGCCGGCGGCCGCGGACGGTGCGATCTCGAGCGAAATCTCGACGACCGCCTCCGGCTGCTGCCGGACGACGTAGCGGGCCGCCCGATCCTGGAAGAAAACCTCGCCAGGCTTGAGCGGCGCATCGAGTTCGAAGCCGAACTCCCGTCCGTCGGCCGCCACTCCCCGCCAGAGGCGTTTCGCCAGGGTCAGCCGCTCCACCGCCAATGCCACCTCCGGCAGCGCCGCATCGGGCGAAGCCACGGGAGAATGGACCAGAATGAGCGCAGGCGGCACAGGGTTCACGGACTCCACTCCTTACGCAGGAGCCGTTCCAAGGCCGAGGTGATTTTTTGCGAACGGCGGCGGATCGAGTCCAAACGTCGGACGACACACCCCGTCGCTTCACGCCACCCCTCTTGTTAGAGAGGAGCCTGAGCGGATCGAGCTCCCCTCTAGAAAGAGGGGTGCCCACGGGCGGGGTGTGTCGCCTGGGACTCAGGCGATCACAAAGCCCCATTGTAACGTTCGGAAGTCAGCCAATCGTCCCGCCAATTACTTGGCGGCCTTCAGATGCGCGTTCATGAACTGGAGCGCGATGTCCCAGTTGAGCGCGGCGTGGCCCCCGTTGTTCAGGTAATAGGCGAGATCGCCCCCCACGAACTCGGACGTGACCGGCTCCTGCTGCGGCGTGCGGTCGAGGCCCTTCTTGCCCAGCAGCTGGTACGCCGGCGTGGCGGCGATCGCGGCCAGGTACTCGCCCTTGGGGTCGGACCAGTTGTCGCCGTTGGCCGCGGTGTGCAGCAGCAGCGGACGCGGAGCCATGGCCGCGACGAGCATGTGCGTGTCCATCGGCATGTCCTCGGGATGCGCGGCGTATTTCTGGTAGTTGGCGGCGAACTGGTACGGATAACGCGTGGGAGCGACCAGGTGCGCGATGGTCTCGCCGTAGTTGCGGCGGGCCAGCGCCGCGCCGCCCTCGCCGCTGCTGCAGGCGATCACCATCGCGATGCGCTGGTCGTTCACGCCGGCCCAGAGGACGGTCTTGCCCAGGCGCGAGCCGCCCGTGATCGCCACGCGCTTGGCGTCGACGTCGTGATCCGTCTCGAAATAGTCCACCACGCGGCTCAGGCCCCAGGCCCAGGCGGCGATGGCGCCCCACTCGTCGGCGGCCGGCGCGGTCTGGCCGGGCGCGAGGCCGAGCTTGCGGGCGATGTTGATGTTCGGGTTCAGGGTGGGACCCTCGATGTCGGTCTCGATGTCGCCCTTGGCGAGGGTCGCGTAGCCGAAGCCGTTTTCGAGCAACTGCGCGATCGGCGCGCCGCGAGGCGCGGGACGGGCGGCGGCCGCAGGGGTGGCGGGAGCCTCGCCGGCCTTCGCCGCCGCGTTGGCGCCAGCGGGAGCCGCGGCATTCGCCGGAGCCTGGCCGGCGCGGGGCGGAAGGGCACCAAATTGAAAAGCCACCAGCACCGGCACCGGTTTGGCCGCGTGGGCGGGCGTGTAGAGCGTCACGTGGATCGCCGGGCCGTCGGGACCGCCCATATGGCCGACCAGCTGTTTCTGAATCGCCGTTCCGTCCATCGCGTTCCGATCGACGCTCGCGACCTCCCAGGTCACCTTCGGCGCGTTCGGGGGGATACGCCCATAGACCTGCGTCTCGTAGAACTTCACGATCTCCGGGCGGCGCTGGTTGATCCAGGTAGCGGCGTCCTTGACCGGCTGGCCGTTGGACAGCGTGAGGACGTCCGGGAGCGTATAATGGCCGACATTGGCCTCGATGTCATTGACCGGAATTCCGGCGACGGGCCGGGCATTCGGGACGTCCTTGACCTGCCCGCGGGCAAGGTCAGCGCACAGCAACAGGGAAAACGCCGCGAGGGGAATCGCGGAGGAGAACACTTTTTTCATGGGGGATAAGGGTTGGAGAAGCCCGAGTTAAAGAAGCCGCCGGCATTTGGCCACAAAAAGGCACGAGAAAACCAAGGCAACGGCTGCGCCTCCATTGCGCCTATGGGCGCGCGGGCGACTTCAGACGGAACTGGAGGATTTTTGCCCCTTTTTGTGGTCACCCCTCCGGGTCCGGCCTCGTCCGACCAATCGTTCTCAGAAGAGAAAATACCTCTGCGCCATCGGCAGCACCTTGGCCGGCTCGCAGGTGAGGACGCGTCCGTCGGCCTTGACGGTGTACGTCTCCGGGTCGACCTCGATCTTCGGGAGCGCATCGTTGAGGACCATGTCCTTCTTGCCGATGCCGCGGCAGTGTTTCACCGGCTCGAGGCGGCGGGAAAGGCCGAGCTGCTTCGGGCCGGTCTTGCTCCGAAGCGACGCGGCGCTGACGAAGGTGATGTTCGTCGAGCCGAGCGCGCGGCCGGCGGCGCCGAATTGCGGGCGATAGAACGTGGGCTGCGGCGTGGGAATGGAGGCATTGGGATCGCCCATGTTCGCCCACGCGATGAAGCCGCCCTTCAGCACGAGTTCGGGCTTCACACCGAAGAGCGCGGGCTTGAAGACAACCAAGTCCGCCAGCTTCCCCACCTCGAGCGAGCCGACAATGTGGCTGATGCCGTGGGCGATCGCCGGGTTGACCGTATACTTGGCGAGGTAGCGCAGCGCGCGGAAATTGTCGGCCGCCGGGTGCGAACGGCCGGTCAGCGGGCCGAACTGGGTCTTCATCTTGTGGGCCGTCTGCCAGGTGCGGATGATCACCTCGCCGATGCGGCCCATCGCCTGCGAGTCGGACGACATCATCGAGATCGCGCCGAGGTCGTGCAGGCAGTCCTCCGCCGCGATCGTCTCGGGCCGGATGCGCGACTCGGCAAAGGCGACGTCCTCCGGTATCTTCGAGTCGAGATGGTGGCAGACCATGAGCATGTCGAGGTGCTCGTCGATCGTGTTGACCGTGAAGGGCCGCGTCGGGTTGGTCGACGACGGCAGCACGTTGGCCTCGCCGCAGACCCGGATGATGTCCGGCGCGTGCCCTCCGCCGGCACCCTCGGAGTGGAAGGTGTGGATGGTGCGGCCCTTGAACGCCCGGATCGTCTCCTCGACGAAGCCCGACTCGTTCAGCGTGTCGGTGTGGATCGCGACCTGCACGTCGAGCTCGTCCGCGACACCGAGGCAGACGTCGATCGCCGCCGGCGTCGTGCCCCAGTCCTCGTGCAACTTGAGGCCGATCGCGCCGGCCAGGACCTGCTCACGCAGCGGCGCGGCGGTGCCGCAGTTGCCCTTGCCGAGGAAACCGAGGTTCATCGGGTAGGCCTCCGCGGCCTCCAGCATGCGGTGCAGATTCCACCTCCCCGGCGTGCAGGTCGTGGCAAACGTGCCCGTGGCCGGCCCGGTGCCGCCGCCGAACATCGTGGTGATGCCGGCACTGATCGCCTCGTCGATCTGCTGCGGACAGATGAAATGGATGTGCGTGTCGATCCCGCCCGCGGTGACGATGCAGCCCTCGCCCGCCAGCACCTCGGTGGCGGCGCCGACGATCATCGGGTTTTTCTTTTTCGTCCGCGGGTCCGGGTAGATCGAGCCGAGGCCGCTCTGGATGCCGGGATTGCCGGCATGGCCGATGCCGACGATGAGGCCGTGCTTGATGCCGATATCGGCCTTGATGACCCCCAGCACCGGGTCGAGGATGAGCGCATTGGTGACGACGAGGTCGAGCGACTCCGCGTCGAGCGCCGTCGGCGACTGCCCCATGCCGTCGCGGATGACCTTGCCGCCGCCGAACTTGATCTCGTTGCCGTAGCCGCCGCCCTCGGCGACGAGGTCACGCTCGACCTGGACGAACAGATCCGTGTCGGCGAGCCGCACGCGGTCGCCCACGGTGGGACCGAACATCTCGGCGTATTGGCGGCGGGAGAGAGGCAAACTCATTTCGATTTTGGAGTTTGGAGTTTGGATTTTGGAGTTTTGACGGCCGAACTCCGGACTTTGTTATCGGGCTGGGCGTCAAGGAGGCCGTTGATCCTGGCATTGAGGCCGTAGACTTCGCGGAGGCCGGCGAGGGCGACGAGTTCGACTTCCTTGGTGTCGCCCGCCTCGAAGCGGACGGCGGTGCCGGCGGGAATGTTGAGGCGGAAGCCCCGCGAGGCGGCGCGGTCGAAGCGGAGCGCCTCGTTCGTCTCGAAAAAGTGATAATGCGAGCCGACCTGGATCGGCCGGTCGCCGGTGTTGGCGACGCGCAGTTTCCGTCGGGCGAGCCCGACGTTGGCCGCCAGCGGCGCGGCGTCAGGGGCGACGATGATTTCTCCGGGAAGCATTTGATTGCGGATTTTGGGTTGCGGATTGACTAGCGGAGGCGGGAGCGGATTGCGGGTTGCGCCATTCCGCAATCCGCAGGCCGCACTCCGCAATTCATCGTATCGGGTGGTGCACGGTCACGAGCTTCGTTCCATCGGGAAACGTCGCCTCCACCTGGACCTCGTGGATCATCTCGGCGATGCCCTCCATGACGTCGGCCGCCTTGAGGATCGTCGTGCCGTAGCTCATCAGCTCGGCGACCGACTTCCCATCGCGGGCGCCCTCGATGATCTCGTAGGTGATCACGGCGACGGCCTCGGGATAGTTGAGCTTGAGCCCGCGGGCCTGCCGGCGCCGGGCCAGGTCGGCGGCGGTGACGATCATGAGCTTCTCGCGTTCGCGCGGAGTCAGGTGCATGCAGATTGCGGATTTTGGATTGCGGATTGCGGATTGCTTCGGACCTGGCGGGCGGAGCCGGAGATTTCAGCGCGAGCTGCTTCCATGGACGGCAAGCGTGAGAAAGGCAGGAAAGGTGTCGAGGTCGGTGTATTCATTCCGCAATCCGCAGTCCAAAATCCGCAATCGTCACACCTGCAGGTGCTGCTTCACGATTTCGTCCGTCAGGGTGTCGATGCGGCCGGAGATGACGACGGCGCCGCGGTCCATGGCGTAGTAGCGGTCGGCGACCTCGCGGCAGAAGTCGACGTACTGCTCGACGAGCAGGATCGCGAGGGCGCGCTCGCGCCGGAGCTCCTTCACGGCGTGCTGGATCTCGGCCGACTCGCGGCGGGCCTGCGCGGTGGCCTCCTCCTCGGAGAGATTGCTGACCTTCAGTTTCTTCAGCGTGTCGCCGATCTGCTCGATGATGGACGGCTGGATGCCCTCGGTCGGCTCGTCGAGGATGAGGAGCTTGGGCTTCGTCAGCAGCGCGCGGGCGATGGCGAGCTGCTGCTGCTGGCCGCCGGAGAGCACCCCGCCCTTTCGCGTGCGCATTTCCTTGAGCACGGGAAAAAGGGTGAAGACCCGGTCGAGCCCCTCCTGGTCGGAGGCGCGGCCGCGGCGGTGGACGACGAGCCCGACGCGCAGGTTCTCCTCGATCGTCAGATGGGGAAAGATGTCACGGCCCTGCGGAACGTAGCCGATGCCGGCGCGCGCGCGGACGTCGGGCGCCAGCTGGGCGATGTCGGCGCCGTCGAAACGGATGACGCCGGCGCGGATCGGCAGGAGGCCGGTGATGGACTTCAGCGTCGTCGTCTTGCCGACGCCGTTGCGGCCCATCAGCGCAACGACCTCCCCGGAATCCACCTCGAGGGTGACCCCGCGGAGGATGCGGGAGCCGCCGATGTCGGTCTCGAGGGCCTCGAGCTGCAGTAAGGCGCTCATCGGTTTCCGTGCTTGCCGCGGCCGAGGTAGACCTCGCGGACCTTGGTGTTGGACTGCACCTCGTCGAATTTCCCCTCGCAAAGGACGCTGCCCTGGTGGAGGACGGTCACGTTGTTGTCCCGCGCGATCTGGCGGACGAAGGCCATGTCGTGCTCGATGACGATGATGCTGTGCTTGCCGGCCAGGCTGATCAGCAGCTCGCCGGTGCGGTGCGTCTCCTCGTCGGTCATGCCCGCGGCGGGCTCGTCGACCAGGAGCACCTTGGGCTCGGCGGCGAGCAGCATGCCGATTTCCAGCCACTGCTTCTCGCCGTGCGCGAGGAGGCCGGCCTTCCAGTGGCGCTTGGCGTCGAGCCGGATCAGCTTCAGCAGCTCGCCGAGCCGGTCGTGGTCCGTTGACGAAAGGCGCTGGAACAGCGAGGCGAAGACCCCGCGCGGGCCCTTGAGCGAGAGCACGAGATTGTCCCAGACCGTATGCTCGGTGTACACGCTCGGCGTCTGGAATTTCCGGCCGATGCCGAGGCGGTTGATTTCGTACTCGTTCAGCGCCGTGAGGTCGTGGTTGCCGAACTCGATCTTGCCGACGTCCGGCTGCGCCCGGCCGGTGATGAGGTCGAAGAAGGTGGACTTCCCGGCGCCGTTCGGGCCGATGACCGTGCGCAATTCCCCCTCGAAAAGGTAGAACGTGAGCTTGGTGATGGCCTTGAAGCCATCGTAGGTCTTGGAGACGTCCTCGACGGTGAGCAGGGGATGCGGCATGGCGGACGGAAATTTCGGCTAGGGGGCGGACGGTGGCGGCGGGCGCCGCCGCAGCGCGGCGAGCTTGGCCGGCAGGCTGACGATGCCGCCCGGCAGGAAGAGCACGACGCCGAGGAAAATCAGGCCGAGGATGATCAGCCACGAGTCGGGATAGGCGTGGGTGGCCCAGCTGCGCAGCGCGTTGATCCCGATCGCGCCGATGATCGGACCGATGAGCGTGCCGCGGCCGCCGACCGCGACCCAGACGACAGCCTCGATCGATTTCGCGGGCGTCATCTGGTCCGGGTTGATGATGCCGGCCTGCGGCACGAACAGCGCGCCGCCGACGGCCGCGATCATCGCGGCAACGACGAAGACAAAGAGCTTGTAGTGCGCCGTGGCGTAGCCGCTGAAGAGCACGCGGTTCTCGCCGTCACGGATCGCCTGCCGGACGAGACCGAACTTCGTTCCATTCAGCCAGTGGCAGAAAAGACAGACCCCCAGCACCGCCAAGGCACTGGCGACGAACAGCCCCCGCATCGTCGCGGGGCCCGTGTCCTTGTCGACGAGCGAGTGGCCGAGGATGAACTTGAAGTCGGTGAACCCGTTGTTGCCGCCCATCGTGAGGTCGTTCCGGAAAAACAGGATCGAGGCGGCGTAGGTCAGCGCCTGCGTCAGGATGGAGAAATACACTCCCTTGATCCGCGAGCGGAACGCCAGGATCCCGAACACCAGCGCGAGTGCGCTCGGAAGGACGAACACCATCATCGCCGCGAAGCCAAACGAGTGGAACGGACGCCAGAACGGCGGCAGGAACGTATGGCCCAGGAAAACCATGAAGTCCGGCAGGCCCTCGGGATTCTGCCCGGCCTTGGCGTAGCTGCCGAGCGGCCCGATCAGCAGCATCAGGTGCATGCCCAGCATATAGCCGCCGAGGCTGAAGAACAGCGCCTGGCCCAGGCTGAGGAGACCGGTGTAGCCCCAGAGCAGGTCGACCGACAGCGCGAGCAGCGCGTAACAGAGATATTTTCCCCAGAGCGTCAGCGTGAAGTCGCTGATCGCCCCGTGGCCGTTGAGCAGCGGAAAGACCACGGCCAGCAGCAGCAGGAAGGCGGCGATCACGCCAAATTCCAGGTGGCGCGAACGGGTGACGGTACCGGAAGCGGATGAGCTCATGCGGGACGGCGGCAGCGGTTCAATCGAGACTGCGGCTCTTCGCCGAAAACAGGCCGGTCGGCCGCCACTGCAGGAAGAGGATGATGGCCACGAGCACGAGGATCTTGCCGAGCACCGGGTTGAGCAGGATCTGCTGGAGCGACTGGTCCGCGAGGCCGATGCCGAGCGCGCTGACGACCGTGCCGAAGATGCTCCCCACCCCGCCGACGACGACGGTCATGAAGCTGTCCACGATGTACTCCTGCCCCATCGCCGGCCCGACCGTGCCGAGCTGGGTGACGAACACCCCCGCGAGTCCGGCCAGTCCGCTGCCGAGCCCGAACGTGAGCATGTTGACGCGCTCGGTGCGCACGCCCATGCACGCCGCCATCGTGCGGTTCTGCATCACGCAGCGGATCAGCAGGCCGAGGGGCGTCTTGGTCAGCGCCAGCCACACGCCGAATACGATCACCAGGGCGAAGCCGATCACGAACACCCGGTTCCAGTCGAACGTGATGTCGAGGACCGTCCAGTTGCTGCTGAGGTAGACCGGGCTGTCGACGTTGACGTTGTTGGAGCCGAACGTGAGCTTGAAGAGCTGCTGCAGCACGAGCGAAACACCCCAGGTGGCGAGGAGGCTTTCGAGCGGCCGCCGGTAGAGGAAGCGGATGACGCTGCGCTCGAGACCGATGCCGACGAGCGCCGCGCTGAGGAATCCGATCGGGATCGCGGCCACGAAATAGCACTGGTAGGCCCAGCCGGTGAGATGGAGCCCCGGCAGATGGACGGCGAGGTGGATGAATGGCAGGGTGAAGTTCATCCCGGCGCCGAAGACATTCTGCGTGATGTAGGTCGCGTACGCCCCGACCGTGATCATCTCGCCGTGCGCCATGTTGATGACGCCCATCAGGCCGAAGGTGATCGCGAGGCCGAGCGCGACCACGAGGAGGATGCTGCCCGCGCTGAGGCCGCGGAAGAGCGTGCCGAAAAAGTTGATGAAGGACTTGTGCTGCTCGATCGCGGCGAGCGCGAGGTCGGCGGCCTTCGCCACCGCAGGCCTGCCGTCGGTCTCCGCCCTGGCCTTGCAGGCCTTGATCAGATCGTAGCTGCTCGCGCTGTGCAGCGTCCGCAGTTCCGCCAGGCCCTGGAGCTTCACGTCGTCGCGCGGGTCGGCGATCTGGATCAGGGCCGTGGCCTCGCGCAGGGCGATCCGGACTTTGGAATCGGTCTCGAGGCGGCTGCGCGCCTCCAGCGCGGCGAGCTTGTCCGGCTTCTGCGCGGAGCCGATGGTCTGGATCGCGCGCAGGCGCTTCGCGACGACGGGCGAGCCGAGGTCGAGCAGGTCGACGACCGCCTTCATCGCGAGCCGGAGCCGCGCGTCATGCTCGACGGCCGGCAAATCGGCGCCGACCAACCGGAGCGGCCGGCCGGCCGGCCCCTTGAGGACTTCGCCGTCGATCACGCGCAACGCGGTCTGGCCGCCGTTCGCGTCCTTGTCGCCCGTCAGCTGCACCGGCACCTTCGTCCCGTCCGGCGCGGCATAGAGGAAAAGTTCGTCCTGGCGCCAGGCGGTGAACAGCTCGCGGATGACTTCGTCGCCCTGACCAGTCAGCGAGGCGACCAGCGCCCGCTTCTCGGCGTCGTCCGTCGCCAGGATCGCCCGGACGATCGTCTGGCGCGGAGTCTCGGCGGCGGCCAGGGCCGCCGCGGGCAGCAGGAGCGGGAGGAGGAACCAGCGGAGAAACTTGGGCAGGCAGGGCGGGTTGGTCACGATTTAGAAGGGAGGCACGGCGACTGGATGCCTCCGCATTAGCAGGCCGGATGCCGACTTTCGGCAGCGTCCCAATTTCCCGGCTTTTCCGGGAGAATCGTTCTCGTTCTCCCACTCGTTCTTCGTTTTCAGCCCCTTTCGGACGAGAACGAGAAAGAAGAACGAGAACGATTCTCCCGGCCTCGGCACCCCGAAGCGGGGGACTTTCTTGACGTTCCGACCGGGGCGGGATGAGCGGGACCGCTCGCCCCGCCCTGGCGGATTTCCGGACCAAAACAAAAGGGGCGGATTCCCGAGGAACCCGCCCCTGCAAGCTATCGGATTGGCCCGCCGCTTATTCCTTGGGCTTGAACGTGCCCTTGAGGTGCGGCTCGCCGTAGACGTCGGCGAAGGTCTTCAGGATCTTGAACTGGCCGTCCGCCTTCGTCTCGCCGATGTAGACGGTCTTGGTCAGGTGCATGTTGGGCTGCGTGGTGACCTTGCCGCCGGGACCGTCGAAGGAAACGCCGCTCTTCCACGCCGCGCGCACCGCGTCGACGTCGAACGTGCCGGCCTTCTCGACGCAGGCTTTCCAGAGGTAAACGCCATCGTAGCTGAGCACCATCGGGGAGTCGACAACGCGGCCCTCCTTGACGACGCCGTCGGCCTTCGTGGTTTTCAGCCAGGCCTGGAAGTTGGCGAGGAACGCCTTGTTCGCCGGCGTGTTGATGGACTGAAAGTAGGTCCAGCAGCCGAGCTGGCCGACCAGGTCCTTCGCGGGCAGGGAGCGGAACTCATCCTCGGCGATCGAGTACGAGACCACCGGGCAGGTGTCGGCGGTGAGGCCGGCCGCGGCGTATTCCTTGAAGAACGGCGGATTGGTGTCGCCGTTGAGCGTGCTGATCACGCAGGCGTCGCCGGTGGCGGCGAAGTCTTTGATCTCGGCGATGATCTGCTGATAGTCCTTGTGGCCGAAGGGCGTGTACTTGCCGGCGGAGATGATCTTGCCGGAGCTGTCCTTCTTGTAGCCGCCGCCGATGTTGGCGAGCGGAACGCCCTTGCTGAGGAGATATTCCAGCAGCACGAGATTGGTCGTCTGCGGATAGACGTAGTCGGTGCCGAGCAGGTAGAACTTCTTCTTGCCGGCCGCGAGATAGTAGTCGACCGCCGGGATCGCCTGCTGGTTCACGGCCTCGGCCGTGTAGCACACGTTCTGGCTCTCCTCTTCACCCTCGTACTGCACGGGATAGAAGAGCAGGCCGTTATCCTTCTCGAAGACCGGCAGGCAGGCCTTGCGGCTGACGGAGGTCCAGCAGCCGAAGGTCACGGCGACCTTCTCCTGCTCGAGCAGCAGCTTGGATTTTTCGGCGAAGGTCGGCCAGTCGGAGCCCGGATCCTCGATCACGGGGACGATCTTCTTGCCGAGGACGCCGCCCTTGGCGTTGATCTCGTCGAAGGTGAAAAGGAGGATGTCGCGCAGCGAGGTCTCGCTGATCGCCATCGTGCCCGAGAGGTCGTGAAGCACGCCGACCTTGACCGTGGCGGTGTCGGCGGCGTGCGCCGAACCCAGCAGTGCGGCGTGGAGGAAGAGCCCCGCGCCGAGAATTTTTGTTAATTTGGTAATCATGACGGATGGATGTTGATGAAAGCCGGTCCGGGGGGTGCAGGCAGCAGCCCTCGCCGCCGGGCCGGGAAAGTTGAAGTGGAGGAGGAGAACCCCCGGCAAAGGCCGGGCGGTGGGCGCCGGCGGCCTGGACGGGCCGCCGGCGCGAACCAAACAAGCCGACGGGCGGCTTAGAACTTGATGAACGCCTGGACGCCGGCGAAGACGGCGTTGTTCGAGGTGAACTTGTCGTAGTCGGTATACGTGACCTCGGCGCGGACGGTCAGCTTGTCGGTGACCGCGACACCGGGAGCGATCGTGTAGCGGATGAAGCCCGGGCCACCGTTGTTCATCTTCTCACCGCTGAGGCGGAAAGCCGTGGAGATCTTGTCCGTGAAGGAATAGGTGCAGAGGGTGAGCCAGTTGTAACCCTTGGCGCCGGTGCCGCCGTCACGGGTCGCGAACTCGGCCGCAACCATGGTCTTCTTGTCCATCTGGTATTGCGCCCAGAAGTCAAAAACCGAATTGGAATGCGCCAGGTATCCGCCCTGCGTGTCGTAGGCCGCGCCCGCCCAGAGGGTCAGGTCGGTCACGCCCTTGTAGGACAGGTAGCCCTCAAAGCCGGCATTGTGCTTCAGCTCGCCATCGCCCTTCAGGTAGAACGGCGAACCGACGGAATCCAGCAGCGCGACGCCCGCACCCCAATCCTTGTCGGAATAGTCGAGGCGCACGCCGTCGTGGTAGCCCGGGATGGCCGCGAGGAAGTCGCCGTTGGCGAAGGTGATCTCGGGATTGTTGACGGTGAAGAACGACTCGTAGCCGAGGTAGCTCAGGAACTTGCCACCCGTGATCGAGACGCCGCCACCCGCGTCGTAGGTGACGTAGGCGTCCAGCAGCGTCGTTTCCTGCACCGCGTTCGGCACGTAGAATAGGCTGGCGACGGCCGTGACCGGCTTGAAGTTGCCGGTGAACAGCAGTTGGGCGGAGTCGATGTTGAACTTATCAGTGGCCGGGCCCGGATCGGGATCGGTAAACTGATAGGAACCCTCGACGTAGCCGCTGACCGAGAAATTGTCGTTCAATTTCACCTCGGCAAACGACGGGATCGCGAGTCCCAGGAGCAACGCGGCTGAACCCGCGAGCTGGATGGCTTGTTTTGTCATGGTAGGTTTCTCTGATAGGCCTGCAGTTGGTTAATAAGCTAACGCTTGCGACCCCCCCGCGAAGGATGCGGTTGAGCCGGAACCCTCTTCAGCAGGTTGCTTGCCAAGCACGCCGCCAGCCGCGTCCGGGCGGATTCTATCGTAAGCGCGACTTATTTGAAGGCCGCGCAGCTGAAGAATAACTTTCCGCCGGTGCGCGGCGGAAACGCCAAAAGTTCAATGCTCGATGTTCAAGCCTTCAGCGCGCCCATGGATGGGAACTGGCCATGTAGCAGACGAGGTGACGAGGCTGGGAGCGACGACAGATCCGAGCCGGTCTCGTCATCTCGTCCGCCACGAATGCTCGCCTGAATCCCGAGTCAGGATCCGACCCTTGGAACTTGGCCCTTGAACCTTGGACCTTCCGCGCCGCTGCCCGCGCGTCACAGCGCGGCCAGCAAGCGGCGGAGTGTTTCGTCCACCAGCTTCGGGTTCGCCTTGCCCTTGGCGGCCTTCATCACCGGGCCCTTGAAGGCGTTGATCGCGCTGTCCTTCCCCGCCTTGAACTCGGCGAGGGCCTTCGCGTTGGCGGCGATCGCGTCCCGGCACCACTGCTCGAGCTCGCCGGCGTCCGTCGGTGCGGCCTTGAGGCCCTTCTTTTCCGCGATGGCTTCGGGCATCCCGCCCGTCGCAAACATCTCGGTGAAGATCTCCCGCGCCGCGCTGTTCAGCACGGTGCCGGCCTCGATCAGCTGCACGAGCGCGGCGATGTGCGCCGGCCGCACCCTGGAGGCCGCCAGCGCGACGCCAGCCTGGCCGAGCTCGCGCAGCAGATCGTTCACGATCCAGTTCGCAGCGGCCTGGGGCCGGCCGGAAAGCTTCGCGGCCTCCTCGAAGTAGTCGCTCAGCGCCCGGTCCCAGACCAGCACCGAGGTGATCGTGTAGGGAACCTGGTAATCCGCGAGGAACCGCCGCTGCTTGTCGAAGGGCAGTTCCGGGCATTCCGCCTTCAGGCGGTTCCGCCAGGCGTCGTCCACCTTCACCGGCATCAGGTCGGGATCCGGGAAATAGCGGTAGTCGTGGGCCATCTCCTTCGAGCGGAGCGACTGCGACGCCCCGGTCTGGCCATCGTAGTCGCGCGTCTCCTGCACGATCGTGCCGCCGCTCTCGAGCACCGCGATCTGGCGCCGGATCTCGTGCGCGATGCCGTCGCGGACGAACGAGATGGAGTTCAGGTTCTTCAGCTCGACCTTCGTGCCGAGCTTCGTCTCGCCGACCGGGCGGATGGAGATGTTCGCATCGCAGCGCAGCTGGCCCTTCTCCATGTCGCAGTCCGAGATTCCGCCGTAGATCATGGTCGCGCGGAGCGACGTGAGATAGGCGAAGGCCTCCTCGGCCGCGTGCATCGCGGGCTCGGAGACGATCTCCATCAGTGGCGTGCCGGCGCGGTTGTAGTCGACGAGGGAATCGCCGGCGAAATGGTTGAGCTTGCCGACGTCCTCCTCGAGGTGGATGCGCGTGAGCGGAACCTTCCGGTGCTCGCCCATGACGTTGCGCGCGGCGCCGGGCAGCTCGATCTCCACCCCGCCGCCGAGGCAGATCGGCTGGTCGTACTGCGAGATCTGGTAGTTCTTCGGCGAATCGGGATAAAAATAGTTCTTCCGGTCCCACTTGCAGACCCGGGCGAGCTCGCAGCCAAGCATCAGGCCCGCCTTGATCACGGCATCGAGGGCGGCCTTGTTCATCACCGGCAGCACGCCGGGCAGCGCGAGGACGACGGGATCCGTCAGCGTGTTCGGCTCCTGGCCGTAGCCGGTCGCGACGCGCGTGAACATCTTCGACGCGGTCTTGATCTGGACGTGGACCTCGAGCCCGATGACGGCTTCGTACTTCATCTTAAGAGGGGTGGCCCACGGAACACACGGAATACGAATTCATGGATTTCAATTCAGTGTGTTCCGTGTCTTCCGTGGGCCCATTCAGAGGTTCGGATGCCTGGTGTGCCAGTCGTGGCCCCGCTCGTAGGCGTGGGCGATGGCGAGGAGCTCGGCCTCCTTGAACGGCTGGCCGATCAGCTGCAGCCCGATCGGCAGGCCGCCCGAGGAAAAGCCGCACGGGACGCTGAGGCCGGGCAGGCCGGCGAGGTTCACGCCGATCGTGTAGACGTCGCACAGGTACATCGCGAGCGGATCGCTCTTGGCGCCCTGCTTGAACGCCGGCGTCGGCGAGGTCGGCGTGAGGATGGCGTCCACCTCGCGGTAGGCGTTGAGAAAGTCCTGCCGGATCAGCGTCCGGACCTTCTGCGCGCGCAGGTAGAAGGCGTCGTAGTACCCGCTCGAGAGCACGTAGGTGCCGAGGATGATGCGGCGCTTCACCTCGGCGCCGAAGCCCTCGGCGCGCGAGCGGAAATAAAGGTCCGCCATGTCCGCGGCGCCCTTCGCGCGATGGCCGTAGCGTACGCCATCGTAACGCGCGAGGTTCGAGGAGCACTCCGCCGTGGCGATGATGTAGTACACGCCGACGCCGTACTCGGTGTGGGGCAGCGAGACCTCCTTGATCGCGCAGCCGCGGGACCGATAGAACGCGATGGCCTTCTCGACGGCCGCCGCCACCTCGGGATCGAGGCCTTCGCCGAAGTACTCCTTCGGGATGCCGAGGCGCCAGGGACCCGGCCGCTTGGCGAGCTCGGCCCGATAGTCGGGGATCTGGGTCTGGAACGACGTCGAATCCAGCGGATCGTGCCCCGCGATGCCGCCCAGCACGATCGCCGCATCCTCCACCGTGCGCGCAAAGGGCCCGATCTGGTCGAGCGAGGAGGCGAACGCGATCAGCCCGTAGCGCGAGACCAGGCCGTAGGTCGGCTTGAGTCCGACCACGCCGCACAGTGCGGCCGGCTGGCGGATCGAGCCGCCGGTGTCGGAACCCAGCGTGGCGATGGCTTCGCCTGCAGCCAGCGAGGCCGCACTGCCGCCGGACGAGCCGCCCGGCACGCGGGTGAGGTCCCAGGGATTGCACGTCGCCTTGAACGCCGAGTTCTCCGTCGACGAGCCCATGGCGAACTCGTCGAGGTTGAGGCGGCCCCACACGACCGCGCCGGCCTGCTTCAGCCGCTGCGTGACGGTGGCGTCGTAGGGCGAGACAAAGTTCGCGAGCATCCGGCTCGAGGCCGTCAGCGGCTGGCCGGCCACGGCGATGACGTCCTTGAGGCCGACCGGAATGCCGTCGAGCGCTCCCCTCGCCTGGCCGGCCGCACGGCGGTGATCGGACGCCTCCGCCTGCGCCAGCGCATCGCCCTCGTCGAACGAGTTGAAGGCCTTGACCCGGTCGTCGATTGACCGCGTGCGGGCGACGATCGCCCTGGTCAGCTCCACCGACGAGATCTTCCGGGCCGCGAGGAGGCCGGAGAGTTCCGTGATCGGCTTGAAATGAAGTTCGGCGGACATGTGGGTCTCACTCCACGACCTTCGGCACCACGACCATGTGGTCGCGCTGCGCCGGTGCGTTCCGCAGCGCCTCGTCGACCGGCAGGCCCGGCCGGGCGACATCCTCGGACCAGACATTGTAGACCGGAAACGCGTGCGCCGTGGGCTCGACGCCGGAGACGTCCACCTTCCGCAGCTGCTCGATGTGGTGCAGGACCTCGCCGAGCTGCCGCGCGAACCGCTCCTTCTCCTCGGGCGTGAGCGCGAGGCGGGCAAGATTGGCGACGTGATCGATGTTCAGGTCGGTCGAGGAGGACATGATGTCGGAGGACAGAGGACGGAAGACGGAGGCCGGACCCCGGAACGGGCGCCGGCGCCCACCGCAATGCTATTTCCGGATTTGATAAGAGGTCGTCTTGGCTAGTTCGTCCTGGACGCGGGTGGAAACGGCGTTGACCTCGTCGGCGGTCAGCGTCCGGTCGGCCGCGCGGAAGACCAGCGAGAACGCGAGGCTCTTCTTGCCGGCGGGCAGGTCCTGCCCCTGGTAGACGTCGAACACCTCCACGCTTTCGAGCGCGAAGGCCTGTCCGGCTGCGTCGTGCGCGAGCCGGGCCAGCGTGGCGCGCACCTCCTCGGCCGGCGCCGCGGCGTCGACGATGAGCGCGAGGTCCCGCAGCGCGGCGGGGAAAAGGCTGAATTCCGCATAGCGCCGGCGGGACGCGCCGGCCGCGAGCTTCTCGGGAACGATGGCAAAGACGCCGCCGTACACTTTGCCCTCGATGCCGAGGCCCTTGACCATCGCGAGATTCAGCAGGCCGAAGCGCGCATGCCAGCCGCCGGCCATGTCGCCGGCCGCCGCCGACTGGCCTTCCTGCCAGCCGAAATAGGCGCCGGTCACCGACACGAGCGGCTGCGCCGCCAGGTCGACCCCGGCGGCCGCCGCGAGCTCGTGGACGTGGTGCTTCGCCGTGTAGAAATCCACCGGCTCCCGCCGGCGCCAGGCGCGCTCGCCGACCGGCTCGGCGACGATGAAGGCGACCGCGGCGCATTCGAGATTCTGGCCGTTGCTCTCCACGAAGATCCGCCCGGTCTCGCAGAAGCGCGAGGCGACCACCCCGCGCGACTGGTTGAGCTTGAGCGAGTCCAGCAGGCCCATGATGAGCGATGGACGCAGGTGCGACTGGTCCTCCACGAACGGATTGGCCAGGGCCAGCTCCGCCGCGGCGGCCTGCGACACCCAGGTGACGATCTCCTTGGCGGGACGGAGCGTGTAGTTCACGCACTCGTGAAAATCGTGGCCGACGAGATAGTCCGTCACGCGGCGGTTGAAGCGCACCACCGGCGCATCGTCGCCGACCAGTCCGGGCATCGTCACCACCGCCGCCGGGATCCTCTCCGTGCCGTGCAGGCGCAGGACTTCCTCGACCAGGTCGATCGGGCGGTCGAGATCGTCGCGCCAGCTGGGGATCGCGACGGTCCACGCCACGCCGCGCTGCGCCGTCGGCTCCTCGCGGACCACGTGGAGCTCGAGCGACTCGAAGGAGGCCTTCATTTCCGCCGCGGGAATCTCGAAGCCGAGCCGGTCGCAGATGAAATCGTGCGTGACGACGATCTCGCGCTTCCAGGGGACATCACCGCCGACCTGGTGGACCGGGCCGACGACGTGCCCGCCCGCGGTCTCGAGGATCAGGTCGACGGCGCGCCACGCCGCCTCGAGCGTGCCGTGCGGATCGACGCCGCGCTCGTAGCGGTAGGAGGAATCGGACGAAAGGCCGAGGCGCCGCGAGGTCCAGCGCACCGACTGGCGCCGGAAGATCGCGCACTCGAGCACGAGATTCGTCGTGTCGTCGCTGACGCCGGAATTCTCCCCGCCCATGATGCCCGCGACGACCACGGGACGCGCGGCGTCGGCGATGACGAGCATCCGGCGGTTCAGCGTGCGCTCCTTGCCGTCGAGCGTGGTGATCTTCTCCCCATCGGCCGCGGGCCGGACCACGATGCGTCCGCCCGAGAGCTTGCGCGCGTCGAAGGCGTGCAGCGGCTGGCCGGTCTCGAGCATCACGTAGTTGCCCACGTCGACGACATTGTTGATCGGCCGCACGCCGACCGCACGGAGCCGCTCCTGGAGCCAGGCCGGGCTCGGGCCGATCTTCACCCCGCTGATGAGGTGGGCGGTGTAAAGCGGGCAATCCTCCGGCGACTCGACGCGCACCTCGCCAAGCAGGTCCGGGTGCGGCTCGCCCTCCACCTCGCCGCGGAACTTCTCCTGCGGATAAACCAGCGGCAAGCGGAACCAGGCGGCCAGTTCGCGCGCCAGGCCGAGATGGGACAGGCAGTCGGGCCGGTTCGGCGTGATTTCGATGTCGAAGACCGTGTCGCCGGCGGGCAGCACCGCGTTGATCGGCGTGCCGAGGGCCGGCTGGCCGTCGAGGATCAGCAGGCCCGCGTGCTCGGTGCCGAGGCCCAGTTCGTCGGGCGCGCACATCATGCCGTCGGACAGCTGGCCGCGGATCTTCGACTGCTTGATCTGGAAATTGCCCGGAAGCACCGCGCCCGGCAGCGCGACCGGAACGCGGCGGCCCGCGTCGCAGTTGGGCGCGCCGCAGACGATCGTCTTGACGCCGCCCGCCGAACCGACGTCGACCGTGCAGACCGAGAGCTTGTCGGCATTGGGGTGCTTGGCGCGGGTGAGGATCTCGCCGACCACGACGCCGTCGAGCTTCGGCGCGCCCGTGCGGATGACCTGCTCGACCTCGAAGCCGAGGAAGGTCACCGCGCGGGAGATCTCCTCGACGGACGCATCGAGCGCGACGTAATCACGGAGCCAGTTGAGGGAAATTTTCACGGCGAGGAAGGAAGCGCGCTCAGGCGAACTGCTTCAGGAACCGCAGGTCGTTCTGGTAGAAATAGCGGATGTCATCGATGCCGTAGAGCGTCATCGCCAGGCGCTCGAGGCCCATGCCGAATGCATAGCCGGTCCACTCCGCGGGATCGTAGCCGACCGCCTCGAACACCGAAGGATCGACCATGCCGCAGCCGCCGATCTCGATCCATTCCTTGTTCACCTTCGGCAGGTGCCGCGCGCTGAGGTCGACCTCGAAGCTCGGCTCGGTGTAGCCGAAATAATGCGGGCGGAAACGCGTCTTCGTGCCGGCGCCGAGCAGCGACTCGAAGATGTAGTCGAGCAGCGCCTTGAGATCGCGCACCGTGACCCGCCGGTCCACGTAGAGGCATTCCAGCTGGTGGAAGTTCGCGCTGTGCGAGGCGTCGGTGGTGTCGCGGCGATAGACGCGCCCCGGCGAGACGATGCGGATCGGCGGCGGTCCCTTGAGCATGGTGCGGATCTGCACCGAGGACGTGTGGGTGCGCAGCAGGTATTTTTCGTCGGGATTCCTCCGCGAGACATTGGCGAAACGCGCGGCCTCGGGGAAATAAAACGTGTCCTGCGCGTCGCGCGCGGGATGGTCGGCCGGCGTGTTGAGCGCGTCGAAGCAGTAGAACTCCGTCTCGACCTCCGGACCGTCGGCGACGGTGAAGCCGACCTTGCGCAGGATGCGGCACATCTCCTCGCGGACGAGGGTGAGCGGATGATGCGTCCCGGGACCGGCGTCCGGCGAAGGCAGCGTCGGGTCGACCGCCGGGCCGAGCTGGCGCGTGAGTTCGCCGGCCTCGATCCGCTGGAGCGCGGCGTCGAGCAGCGCCTGGAGCCGGACCTTGGTCTCGTTGATGAGCTTGCCGAGCGCGGGGCGCTCCTCCTTCGGCACGGTGCCCATCTGCTTCATCAGCGCGGTGAGCTCGCCGTTGGGGCCGACCAGGCGGGCCTTGGCGGCCTCGAACTCCGGGCGCGCCTGCAGCGCGGCGAGATCGGCCTGCGCCTTGGCGACGAGGGTGGTCAGGATGGCTTGCATGGGCGGGGAAAGCGTTGCGGGAACAGGGCGGGAGAACGATGCCAAAAGCAAAGAGGACGGCGCCCCGGCCGGGGCCCGTCCTCCGCGGAGTCAGGGAAGGAGACGGGCCGGGCCCGGCTCGCGTCGTTCAGCTTCAGGCCTTCGCGCCGGCCTTGGTCTTCAACGCGGCCTGGGCTTGCTTGACCAGGCCGTTGAAGGCCACCTCGTCGCGGACGGCGAGGTCCGACAGGACCTTGCGGTCCAGCTCGATGTTCGCGGCCTTGAGGCCCTCGATGAAGCGGCTGTAGCTGATGCCGGCGTTGCGGCAGGCGGCGTTGAGGCGGACGATCCAGAGCCCGCGGCGGTCGGCCTTCTTCTTCTTGCGGGCCGCGTAGGCGTACTGCCACGCATGCTGGACGGCTTCCTTCGCGTAGCGGAAGAGCTTGGATTTGCTGCCGAAATAGCCACGGGCGTATTTCAGCGTTTTCTTGTGCCGCTTGCGGGAAGCGGGCGAGTTGGTTGCACGAGCCATGTTGGATTATCCTTTTTTGAAGGTTGGTCGCCGGCGGGTCGGCTGGGGAATCACCCGCCGGGCGAAATGAGGGGAATGACGGTCAGAGACCGAAGGGAAGAGCGCGCTTGAGCGGCTTGGCATGGCCCTCGGCCACGAGCTTGTCGCGGGAGGCACGGCGTTTGGACTTCGTGCTCTTCGAGGCCAGCAGATGGCGGAAACCGGGCGTGCGCCGCACGAGCTTGCCCCGGGCGGTCAGCTTGAAGCGCTTGGCGACGGACTTTTTGGTCTTTTGCATGGAAAGAGCGGTCGAAAACAGAGGTCGCGGGCAGGATTGGCAAGGGGAAAGTTGCCCCTTCCTACCCTGCCGGTGCCACGACCACCGGGTCCCAGCCGTAATTCTTTTTCCAGGCGGCCCGGAATCGCTGCAATGCGGGCCGCGCCGGATCGGCCTGCAGGACCTGCGGGCCCACGGCACTCCGGAGGCCGATGAGGGAGTTCGACAGCCAGATCTCCGCGGCCCCGGCCAGGTCCGCGACGGCGAAGCTTCCCTCGCTCACCGGCCACCGCAGCCGCCGGGCCAGTTCCAGCACCCGCCGCCGCATGACGCCCGGCAGCGGTCCCATCTCCAGCGACGGCGTGTGCAAGCCTCCGTCGCGGACGAAAAACAGGTTCGAGACGCAACCCTCCACCAGCCGGCCCGCGGTGTCGCATAGGATCGCCTCGTCCGCATTCGCCGCGCGGGCGGCGCGCAACGCCTCCAGCCACGGGCCGCGGTTCAAGTGCTTGAACGGACGGTCCGGCGTCGGCGCCGGCAGCACGGCCCCGGAACCGAGGCGAAACTCGCCGCGGCTCTGATGCGGGCGCGGCGGCGCGACTTCGACACGCCACTCCACTCCCTCGCCCGCCCGCCAGGCGGCAAAACGCAGGACACCGGTGGAAATCCGGTTTTCCGCCGCGAGAATCTCCGTCAGCCGGATCACTTCCTCGGGCAAGGCCGGCGGACCGAATCCATGCCAGCGGCAACCGGCGGCAAAGCGCTCCCAGTGATCGTCGAAAAAGACGGTTTCCCTCCCGCGAATCAGCAGGGTCTCGAACACGCCCGGCGCCGAGGGCAATTCCACCATTTCGGTGCCGGTCGCAGGCTGCAGCCGGCCGTTGAGCGCGAGCTTCATGACGGCGCTCCCTCCCGCCCGCCGAGCGCCGCGAACAGCGCGCGGCCTTTCGCGAGGGTCTCCTCGTATTCGGCGGCCGCGTCCGAATCCCAGACGATGCCGGCACCGACCTCGAAGTACGCGCGGTCCCCGCGGCAGACGATCGTCCGGATTGCGATGTTGAGGTCGATCCCGCCATGCGCGCTCACATAGCCGGTGGCGCCCATGAAGATGCCGCGCCGGTGCGGCTCGAGGCGGTCGATGAGCCTGAGCGCGCTGACCTTCGGCGCCCCGGTGATCGATCCGCCGGGAAACACCGCCCGCAGCAGCGAGCCCAGGGTCACGTCGGGCCGCAGGCGTCCCTCCACCTCACCCACGAGATGATGCACCGTCGCGAAGCTTTCCAGGTCGTGCAGGCGCCGGACGTGCACGCTCCCGAACTCACACACGCGGCCGAGATCGTTGCGCAGCAGGTCGACGATCATGAGGAGTTCCGCGCGCTCCTTCCCGCTGGCGCGGAGGGCGAGCGACTCGCGCGCATCCAGCGCCGGAGTCGCGCCGCGCGGGCGCGTGCCCTTGATCGGGCAGGTCCGGATGACGCCGCCCGGATCCACCGCGATGAAGCGCTCGGGCGAGCTGCCCAGCACCGCGAAGTCGCCCGCATCCTGGTAGAGCGCGAACGGCGCCGGATTCAGCTCCCGCAGGCGCAGGTAGGTGCGCGCAGGCGGCTCGCGCCGTGCGCAGGTGAAACGCTGCACGAGGTTCACCTGGTAGATTTCCCCGCGTGCGATGCAGGCCCGGGCCTCTTCCACGCGCGCCAGATAATCTTCCCGCGACAGGTCGCTGGTGAAGGCCGACGGAGACGCATCGTCTGGCAACTCCAGCGGCGGGGCCTGCAACCAACCCGCCAGTTCGGCGGCCGCCTCCTCCGGCGGACGTTCCCAGCCGGCGCCGACGATCCAGGATTTTTTCTCCCGATGGTCCCATACGACCGCCCCATCGTGCCACGCCAGCCGGATATCCGGCGCCGCCAGATCCTCGACGGCACTCCCGTTGAAGGATTCGAACTGCCGACCCAGATCGTACGAACACCAGCCGACTGCCCCGCCCCAGAACGGCAGTGTCGGTCCCTCTACCACCGTCACCCGGTGGGCGGCCACGAGATCGTCCAGGCGTCGGAGCGGCTCGCGGTCGCCCTGCTCGACGATCCGGCCCGACCGCTCGATTTTCCAGGCGGAGCCGCGCGCGATGAAAACGAAGCGCGGATCGCATCCCATCACCGAGAAGCGTCCGTCGCCTTCCCGCGGCAGGCTGCTGTCGAGCCAGAACACGCCGGGCCTCCGCGCCAGCCGGAGGAAAATATCCGCCGGGGCGCCGGCGACACGAGGCAAGGCCAGCGCCCGCGTGCTCACGGGACCTCCGCCAGCTCGAGCGGCTCGGCCTGCCGCAGCCAGTGCTCCACGGAGTGCCCCCGCAACTGCAGCCCGGGTGCGAGATCGTGCAGGGGCGCGAGCGCGAAGCTGCGGAGGTGGAGGCCGGGATGCGGGACCGTCAGGCCGGGTTCGTCGACCTCCCCGGTTTCCAGCCAGAGCACGTCGAGGTCGATGGTGCGCGGCCCCCATCGTTCGTGGCGCTCGCGGCCGAGCTGCCGCTCGATTTCCTGGCAGCGCGCGAGCAGCGCCCGCGGCGCCAGCCCGGTGGCAATCTCCGCCACGGTGTTGAGGAACCAGTCCTGTTTCACGGGCCCCAGCGCCGCAGTGCGGTAAAAGCGGGCGACGCGGCGGACCTCGATGTCCGGCCGGGCCCGCAGCGCCGCGAGGGCCGCTTCCAGGTGCGCGCGCTTGTCGCCGAGATTGCTGCCGAGGCCGAGGAATCCCCGTGTCATGACGAGCGCGTCCGCGTGATCTCGATGCCGAGCGAGGAAAACGCACCGGCCACCGGCGCCGCGGGCTTGTGGATGCGCAGCCGCACCGACGCGATGCGCGGGAACTCCGCCAGCAGGTCCGCCGCCACCGCCTCGGCCAGGGACTCCAGCAGCCGGCGCCGTTTTTCCGCCACGCGCGTGATGCGGGCCGTCACGGCCCCGTAGTCGACCGTGTCCGCCAGCCGGTCCGACCGGCCCGCCGGGGCGAGATCGACCTGCAGTTCGACGTCGAAGACGAACCGCTGCCCCCGCTCGGCCTCCTCCGGGTGGACGCCGTGCCGCGCGAAGACGGTGAAGCCGTCGATGAAGATCTTATCCATGGGAATCCCGGTACACGGCTTCGGCCATGCGCGCCGTGCGCACCTGCGCCTGCACATCGTGCACGCGCACCGCCGCCGCGCCCGCCGCGATCGCCATCACGGTGACCGCCAGCGAGCCCTCGAGCCGCTCGGCGGGCGGAAGGTTCAGCGCGTGGCCGATGACGGATTTGCGCGAAGCCCCGATCAGGAGAGGCAGGCCAAACCCGCGGAATTTTCCCAGCTCGCGCAGCACCGTCAGGTTTTGCGCGGGGGTTTTTCCGAATCCGATCCCGGGATCGAGCAGGATGCGTTCGCGCGCGATGCCCGCGGCCGCGGCGAACTTGAGCGATGTCTCGAAGAAACGACCGATGCCCGCGACGACGCCGTCGGGATAGTCGGTGCCGCGCTGATTGTGCATGATCACGACCGCGGCTCCGGCGTCGGCGGCGACTCCGGCCATGGCGGTGTCGCCCTGCAATCCCCAGATGTCGTTTACCCACGTCGCCCCGGCCGCCAGCGCGGCCCGCGCGACGGACGCCTTCGTGGTATCGACGGAGACCGGCAAGCGGCAGGAGTTGCGCACGCCCTCGACGATCGGCAGCAGGCGGCGGAGTTCCTCCTCCCCGGAAATCGGAACCGATCCGGGCCGGCTCGACTCCGCGCCGATGTCGATCACGTCGGCGCCTTCGTCCTCCATCCGGCGCGCACGCGCGATCGCGGCCTCGGGGGAATCATGCCGGCCGCCGTCGAAAAAGGAATCGGGCGTGACGTTCAGGATGCCCATGATCCAGGTGCGACGGCTTCCCGCGGCCGGAAATTCCGGAACCGTTTTCGCGAGCGAGGCTGGTGAATCTGTTTTCGCGGGAATCATGGACGCGAGAACCGCGACTCTCCGCCTCCCTCCCATGGAGTCAACCCAGCCCGCGGCGAGCGCCGCGCCGCCGCCGATGGCCAAGGCATCGGGACAGGGAGGTGCATTCCCGCCCTGCGGTGGCTCGTTTCTCCCTGGCTTCGCGGTAAAAAATCCCCTGAAGCCGGGCCCGGGCCGAAATCGCTGTTGACATCCCCGACGGCTTAATGAGTTTTTTTCCCTCTGTGCCTTTGGCTTCCTAGCTCAATGGTAGAGCAGCTGACTCTTAATCAGTAGGTTCGGGGTTCGAGTCCCCGGGGAGCCACCAATTTTCGCCTCTTCCGCGAAAGTCGGAGCCGGGGTTTCCGCATCCGTCCCGTTGTTTGAATCGACACGCCAGTCCCAAATCCGAGAGTAATTCCCGTCGGCCTCACCGGCGGACGCCCGGCCCGCTTCGCGTTCTTTTTCAATTTTCTCCCCAGGAAGTTTCGGCAAGCATCGCGGGGGTTGCGCCGGCGTAGCTCAACGGTAGAGCACCTGTTTTGTAAACAGGCGGTTGCGGGTTCGAATCCCATCGCCGGCTCCACCCCGCCCGTTTTTTCGCCGGCCGCGCGCGCCACCCAGATTTTTTCTGCCCGATGGTGTAATGGTAGCACAAACGACTCTGACTCGTTTTGTCTAGGTTCGAGTCCTAGTCGGGCAGCCAATTGAGAGCCCGCCGCGGCGCCAAAATTTTCCGCGCCGCGACCCGCGCGACCCCGGTTGTTACTAATGCGGCCCGCTGTGAAAGTTAATTTCCCGCGTCGCCCGGAATGTGGGTTGACACCCTACTTTCATTTAATCCTAGTTCACTTTCTCACTTTGATTTTACCCCCGTTTTGAAGCGACATGCTGAATCATTTTTCGTTTCCCCATCGAAATTATTCACCCGAGGCGGGAACGATTCCTGCAATCCTGCCTCCCAGCCCGAGGGCTCATTGATGGGATTTCGCGTGGAATAAGGTCTCTGCCCTAACCTGCGCGCCCGTCATCCCTCATTCTGGTCCGCCCTTTCACAAAAGCGAAACTTCATCCACCAAAACTTCCTCATCATGATTACTCCGAACCTCCCGCTCGATATCGCCACCCACCATCACCTGGTCACCGCCCACTTTTCGCCTGCGATCATCCTGGGCGACGCCACCCCGATGGAGCTCTTCAAGAAGGGCCGCTATGTGATGTGGCCCATCCTCATCGTGGCCTTCGTCGGCATCACGGTGGTCGTCGAGCGCCTGCTCTTCATCATCCGCGAGAACAAGAATCGCGAGCCCGAGGTCGTGCAGAAGATGCTCGAGTGCGTTGAGCGCCGCGACATCGACGGTGCCCTCGCCGCCGGCAAGAAGAGCCCGGACTTCATCGCGCGCATCCTCGTCTACGCCCTGACGAACAAGGAATATTCGATGACGAACGCCTTCATCCGCGCCTCGGGCCAGGAGCTCGCGCGGTACGGTCAGGGCATGGTCACGCTCGACACCGTCATCACGGTCTCCCCGCTGCTCGGCCTGCTCGGCACCGTCACCGGCATGATGGCGACGTTCGGCGCGCTCGGCACCGGCGACCTCACCTCCGGCATGAGCACGATCACGAACGGTGTCGCCGAGGCCCTCATCGCCACGATGTGCGGTATCTTCATCGCCGCCACGGCCCTGCTGCCCTTCAATTACCTGAACGGACGCACCGAGGAAGCGAAGCACGAGGTGGCCGACGCCTTCAACGCGCTGGAAATCCTCGTCAAGAAGTCCGAGACGATGCCCCCGTTTGCCCCGCGCCACTAAGAAAAGCGCGACTGCGGCGTTATCCTCTCAACACCCGTCTCCCACTCCCCCATGGCCGGAGCTCCCAACACCCTGCCCGCCACCGGCGGCGCGAAGAAGGCGCGCATTGAGGTCATTCCCCTCATCGACGTCATCTTCTTCCTGCTGGCCACCTTCGTCTTGTACACGCTTTCGCTGAACAAGTCGGGCGGCATCCGGGTCGACCTCCCCTCCTCGGAGACGGCGGAGCCCCGCGACCCGGCTGGCACAGTCACCCTCACGGTGACAGCCGAGGGCAGCGTGGCGTGGGACCACGACATCATTCCCCTCGATGAATTCATCCCGCGGCTGCAGGCGTACAAAGTCGCGAATCCCGACGGCCGCATCCTGATCAACGGCGACGAGAACGCCAACTTCAGCCAGGTTTTCGGCTACGTCGTCGACGAAGTGCGCAAGGCCGGCTTCCAGAAGGTTCTCATCGAAACCCGCGTCCACGCGCCGAGCACTTCCTGATCGGCCGCGCCGCTTCCGCGGCGCGATTTGCATCTTTCATCCCCCTTAACAACTTTCCCTCATGGCAGGTGGCGGCTCCAGACAATCAGGCGACGGCAAGAAAAAGGCGCGTATCGAGATCATCCCTCTGATCGACGTCATTTTCTTCCTGCTCGCCACCTTCGTGCTCTTCACGCTCTCGCTGGACAAGATCCAGTCCCTCCCGGTGACCCTGCCGGTGCCGTCCAACACCCCGGCGGATCCCGACGACAAGAGCGTGAACCTGCAGGTTTCCGACGGGAACAACCTCTATTGGAACCACGAGCTGATCACGATGGAAGAGGTCGAGCCGCGCATCGCCCAGTACAAGACCGAGGTCGCCGAGCCCCGCATTCTGATCTCCGGCGACGAGAAGGCCAAGTTCGGCGTCACCGTGAAAGTCCTGGATCTGGTGCGCAAGTCGGGCATCACCCAAGTCTCCGTCGAGACGCGCACCGGCATCACCGGCAAATAAGCTTCCTCCTTTCACCATGCGTCGCGATCTGATCATCGGCATTATCGTAGCCTTCACCGTCCTCGGTGGAACGGCCGGCGTCGGCGAATGGCTGAAGCCCGACCCCAAAAAAGTCGTCAAGCAGGAGGAGGAGCACGTCATCGCCCTGAAGATGCCTCCGCTCGAGCCCGATGACCCGGAGCCGAAGGAAGTGGACGAGACGCCGGCGCCGACCGTCGATTTCGCGCCGCCGATGCAGAACGACGTTCCGCAGCAGATCCAGATCGATTCGTTCGTGCAGCAGCTGCAGCCGCCGCCGCCGGAAGGACTCCAGCCGGTCACCGGCGTCATCAACATTCCCCAGGGCCGCCTCGTCGCGGGTGCCGGTCTCGGGCAGATCTTCGACCTTTCCCAGCTCGACAAGATTCCGCAGGCCACGGTGCAGGCCAAGCCGGTCTATCCGTTTGAAATGCGCCGCGCCGGGATCACCGGCACGGTCGTGGTGGAGTTCATCGTCGACAAGACGGGGGCCGTCCTCAACGCGACGGCGCGTCCGTCGGCCCAGCGCGAATTCGAGGCCGAGGCCGTGAAGGCGGTGTCGAAGTGGAAATTCCGTCCCGGTCAGCGCGGCGGCCAGCCCGTGCCCACGCACATGGTGGTGCCCATCGTTTTCAGCCTCAACGACGACTAATCAATCGTGATCGCCTCCCCTTCTTCATTTTTCGTTCGCCGTTTTCGCCCCGTTGCCGGTCTGCTGGCCCTGCTGGCCGTCCTCGCTTTGCCCGTGGCGGCGGCGGAACAGTCGCAGACGGATGCCGAAAAGAAGCAGCTCTCCGACAAGATCCGCGAGGGCATGACCAAGTATTCGGCGATGCAGGAGGCCAAGCAGTGGCCGGAGGCCATCGCGCTGCTTACCGACCTGCAGAAGCAGGCCGCCCCGGACACCTTCGACGCCTTCATCGTCAACTATGTGAAGGGCCAGGTTTACCTGACGATCGACCAGCAGAACGCCGCGATCGAGCCGCTGGAGACCGCGCTGCGCATCTCCGACCTGCACGGTTTCTTCGACTCCAAGGAGGAGCAGAAGGTGCTCAAGTTCCTTTACCAGCTCTACTACGGCGCCGGCTCCGCCAAGGGCACGCCGGTCGCCAAGCAGGAGCAGGCCTTCATCAAGTCGGGCGAATACGCCAAACGCCTGATCGACGAGGAGCGGGAGGCCCACGCGCTCAACACCGATGACGTGCTGTTCTACGCCTACCTGCAGCTGCAGCGCGCCCAGGTTAACCCGGAAAAGATCGACCAAACGCTCCTCAAGCAGGCGCAGAAACTCTCGGAGGAGGGCCTGGTGCTCAGCATCAATCCGAATCCCCAGTTCTACCGCCTCCTCCTCAGCACCGTGCTGGCCGAGGGCGACTATCCCCGCGCCGCCGAGATCCTCGAGTTTCTCCTGAAGAAGGATCCGACCAAGAAGGACGACTGGACCCAGCTCAACGCGATCTATCTCAACCTCGGGGCCGAGGACAAGGGCGACAAGCAGAAGGCCTTCGATTACAACGTGCGGACCATCCTGAGCTTCAAGCGGGCCCAGGACCACGGGTTCCTGAAAACCTCGAAGGACAATTTCGGCCTCGCCGCCACCTATTACAACATCGGCCAGGTCGAGGCGGCCGCCGATCTGCTCTCAACCGACCTGAAGAACGGCTCCATCGATTCGGACCAGAAGTACTGGACCTATGCGGCGCAGTGGTACCAGCAGGTCGACCAGCAGCTGAAGGCGATCGACGTGATCAAGGAGGCCGCCAAGCACTTCCCGAATTCCGGCGAGTTCGACTACATGGCGGCGACGAACTACTACGCGCTGGAGAAGTACGACGATGCCCTGCAGCAGGCCCGTCTCGCCGCGACCAAGGGGCTCGGCGAAAAGACCTGGCAGGCCTGGTCCTTCCTCGCCTACACCGCCTTCGAGGTTCGGAAATACGACGAGGCGCTCGAGGCCGTCACCAAGGCCCTGAGCTATCCCGATTCCAAGAAGGACAAGCAGCTGCCCACGTTCAAGGAGGCGGTTGAGAAGGCCATCAAGGACCGCAATGCCCAGACCGAGGCCCTGAATCAGAAGGCCAAGCAGCAGTAACCCCCCCTTCCGCTTTAATCATGAAGAAGAACTACATTTACTTCGGCGTTCCGATCGTCGCGCTCGTCGTTTTCGCGGTGTGCTACTGGAACTTCGCCTCCGGCTACGAAGCGCAGGAGCAGGCGAAGGCCGCCGCGGTCCAGAAGGCGAAGAAAGACAAGATCGAGGCGATGAACCGCGACCGGCAGAAGGCCTTCGAGGACGCCACCGCCGCCAATGAGAAGCGGAAGAAGGACAAGGAGGCCAAGGACAAGGCCGATGCCGAGAAGGCCGACGCCCGCGACCAGGCCCTGGACGCCCGGAACAAGGCCTTGCGCGATGCGAGCAGCCTGACCCAGAAGATCGACCGCATGAACAAGGACATCGAGGCCGTGAAGAAGGAAATCGCCGGCATCGAGGAGCAGAAGAAGCAGGCCACCGCCGAGAAGGTATTCCTCGCGACCTACGTGAAGCAGGCCCAGGATAATTCGGCGGCCTTGGAATCCGTGCTTCAGAAGATCAAGGAGGCCGACGACGCCGCGGCCGCCGCGGCGAAAGCCGCCGCCGAAGCCGCCAAGGCCGCCAAGAAATAACCCCCTTCCCGACCTTATCATGAAAAAGTGGATGTACATCATTTTCCCCGGCATCGGGCTCGCCCTCTTCCTTGTTCTTTACTTCGCGGAAGTGAAGAAGATGGACGAAAAGGAGCGCGCGCGCGCCGAGGAGGTCGCGAAGAAGAAAAAGGAAGACGACGACCGCAAGGAGAGGCTGCAGCGCGAGAGCAGCGAGGCCCAGGCCAAGGCGGCCAAGGCCCGCGAGGACGAGCGCCTGCGCAAGGAGGCCGACAAGGCCGCCAAGTGGAAGGCCGAGGGCGACAAGATCCAGGAGGATACCAACAAGGCCCAGGCCGAAATCGCCATCTCCACGAAGAAGGTCGCCGATCTCGAGGCTGAAATCACCCGTCTGCGCAACCAGCGCGACCAGGCCAACCGCGAGTACCTGGCCCTCATCGAGTCCGTTGAGGCGGCCAAGATCGAGCGTCGCAACGCGGAACTCGATATCCAGCGCAAGACCGCGATGATCGCCAATCGCGCCAGCGACAGCTCGCTCACCCGCATGCCGCCGCCGATCGTGCCGGCACCGGCGCACTGAGTTAGCGACGAGGCGCAGCCTCTCGAAATTTCCCGACGGCCGGTCGCAAGACCGGCCGTTTTTTTTCGTCCGTTTCCGGCGGTGTGCGACAAAATCGGTCCCCAAAATTGGTGAATTCAGCCGCCGGAAAGCCTTCCCGGCGTGTCGAGGCTTGCGAAGGTCTTCCGGGCCGTTGGCATCCCCGTTTGTCACCATGCAGTACCGCCCGCTCGGCCGGACCGGCCTCAATGTTTCCCTGCTCAGCTACGGTGCGTCGCCGCTCGGCGGAGTCTTCCGGGACACGGACGACAGCGAGGGCATCCGCACGGTCCATACCGCGCTTGATCTGGGGATCAATTTCATCGATGTGTCGCCGTATTACGGGGCGACGCGGGCGGAGACCGTCCTGGGACGGGCCCTGCGGGGCGTGCGCCGCGAACGCTACATCCTGGCGACCAAGGTGGGCCAGTACGCCGACGGTGTCTTCGATTTTTCCGCCGCGCGCGTCGTCCGCAGCCTCGATGAAAGCTGCGCCCGCCTCGGGGTGGACTACATCGACCTGCTCCAATGCCACGACATCGAGTTCGCCGACCTCGACCAGATCGTGAACGAGACCCTGCCCGCCCTGGTCCGTCTGCGCCAGGCCGGGCGCATCGGGCATATCGGCATCACCGGCCTCCCGGTGAAGATCTTCCCGGCGGTCATCGACCGCGTCGGCCCGCAGGTCGTGGAAACCATCCTGTCGTTCTGCCGCTACGAGCTCAACGACACCGCGCTCGGCGATCTGCTGCCCTACCTTCGCCAGAAAGGCGTGGGCGTCATCAATGCCTCGCCCACCGGCATGGGCCTGCTCACCGAACGGGGCGTGCCCGACTGGCATCCCGCGTCCCGGGCCATCGTGGAGGGCAGCCGCAAGGCCGTGGACTACTGCCGCTCGGTGGGAACCGATATCGTCAAACTCGCGATCCAGTTCGCCACGAGCCATCCGGACATCGCCACCACGCTCGTCGGCACGGCCAGCCCGGAGAACATCCGCAAGAATGTCGCCTACGCCGAGGAACCGCTCGACCGGGAGCTGCTGGCGCGTGTTCTCGATGTCCTCCGTCCGATCCGCAATCACAACTTCACTCGCGGCCGGACCGAGAATCGCGACCCGGTCATCGCCTGAGCCAACACCCGCATGCTCCAGATCAGCCTCGAACAGCCGGGTCGCTTTCGCGCCCTCCAGGGAGCGGAACCCGAGCCCGCGCCCGGCCATGCGCTGGTGCGCGTGCACCGGATCGGGGTTTGTGGCACGGACCTTCACGCCTTCGCCGGGAAGCAGCCTTTTTTCAGCTATCCGCGCATCCTGGGCCACGAGCTGGGCGTCGAGGTGATCGATCCCGGCGACGAGCCGCTCGGTCTGCACCGCGGCGACCGTTGTTCGGTCGAGCCGTACCTCAACTGCGGGCACTGCATCGCCTGCCGGCGCGGCAAACCCAACTGCTGCGCCGAGCTCAAGGTGCTCGGCGTCCACGTCGACGGCGGCATGCGTCCGCTCCTCCGCGTGCCTGCCCGCAAGCTCCATTCCTCGGCCCGGCTCGATTACGAGCAGCTCGCCTTGGTCGAGACCCTCGGCATCGGCGCGCACGCCGTGGACCGGGCCGGCGCGGGGAAGGATGACGTCGTTCTCGTCATCGGCGCCGGCCCCATCGGGCTGAGTGTCGTGCAATTCGTCCTGGTGACCGGCGCGACCCTTCTGGTCATGGACGTCAGCGAGTCCCGCCTTGCGTTCTGCCGGGACCGGCTCGGCGTGAAACACACCGTGCTCGCAGGCCCGGATGCGCCCGCGCAACTGAAGCGCATCGGCGGCGGCGACCTGCCCACGATCGTGATCGACGCCACCGGCAATCCGCAATCCATGGCCGGCACCTTCGACCTGGCGGCGCCCGGCGGCCGGATCGTTTTCGTCGGCCTTTTCCAGGGCGACGTGACCTTCAACGATCCCAATTTCCACCGCCGCGAGCTCACGCTTTGCGCCAGCCGGAACGCCCCGCCAGCCACCTTCCGCGAGATCATCCAGCTGGTCGAAAGCGGCCGCGTGGACACCCGGCCCTGGATTACCCACCGCTTCCGCCTCGCCGACACCCCCGAGGTCTTCCCGGCATCGATCGCCGGCAACCCGGCCGTGCTCAAGGCCATGATCGAGGTGCCCGACTAGCTCCTCTTTTCCCGCGGATTTTCTGCTTGCGGCAGGCAGGTGCGTACCGCTTCCTGACCTGCTCTTTTGATGACTCGGGGCGTAGCTTAGCCTGGTAGAGCGCTACGTTCGGGACGTAGAGGTCGTGAGTTCGAATCTCACCGCCCCGACCATCGAAGTGAATGTCCCGACCGGTTCAGGCGAGGAACGGATTGAACCGCAGCTCGTTTTCCACCGTGGTGAGCGGGCCGTGGCCGGGCGCAATGACGGTTTGAGGAGGGAGCGATTTGAGCACCCGCCGGAGGTGAACCTGGAGCTGCCGGGGACAGAAATAGCCCCCGCCGACCGAACCGGCGAAGATCAGGTCGCCCGAAATCAACAAGGGACTGGCGGACGGCGCATCCGGCGCGGTCACGAGGTAGCAGTTGTGCGCGGCCGCGTGTCCGGGCGTACCGAAGGCCGCGACCTGGCAGACTCCGACCGTCCGGGACTCGCCCTCGCCCATGGGACGCCCGCAGGGCGCCACCGCGTTCGTCGGCACGTAGGCGGCCTCAACCCCGAAACGCTCCACGACATCGCACAATCCTCCGGTGTGCTCGCCCTCCACGTGCGTGAGAAACACCGCGTCCACCGCCTTGATTCCCCGTGGCCAGAGCTCCGTCAGCGTCGCCAGGCTGGGTCCCACGTCGAAAAGCACGCCGCGGCTGCCGCCGCATTCGCCGACGATGTAGGCATTCGCGACCCCGATGCCGTGGGCCATGCGCAGCGGCCAGACGCAGAACGGCAGCGCGCCAATCTCCGGGAGAGGATACCGCTCCTGCGCGAGGGCGGAAAGACCGACCTCGTTGAGCTGCAGCAGCGCCGCCAGGCGGGCCAGCTCGGCGGCGGAAAAGTCGTAGCGGTAGTCGATCGCGTCGCGGATCTTCGCCACCTCCACTCCGGCCCGCGCCGCCGCCGCCTCGGCCGACAGGCCGGCGTGATGGAGCGCCTTGTCGAGCACGTCCCCCAATTCGTCCTCGAGCGGGATGCGGCTGGTTAACACACCCCGACCCTACGCCGGCCGCCGCCGCATGCAACCCCGCGCCGCCACGAGGCCGGCGGCAAAAATGATTTTGTTTTTTTCGCCGCATCCCGCAGCGTCGCGCCATGGACGCCACCCAGCAGGAGGTTCTCGACATCTTCACCCGCACCCAGGCCCTGCTGCGGGGTCACTTCGTGCTGCGCTCGGGCCTGCACAGCGGCCACTATTTCCAGTGCGCGCAGGTCTGCCAGCGGATGGACGCGGTCGAGCGCCTCGCCGAGCTGCTCCTCGCCAGGATCCGGGCCGCGAAACTCGGATTCACCACCGTGCTGGCGCCGGCCATGGGCGGACTGGTGATCGGCCAGGAGGTGGCCCGGCAGGCGAAGGCGCGCTACATTTTTGCCGAGAAGGAGAGCAACGTGCTCGTGCTGCGCCGCGGCTTCACGCTGGCGCCCGGCGAGCGGGTGCTGGTGGTCGAGGATGTCGTCACCCGCGGCGGGCGCGTGAACGAATGCCTGGCCATCGTCCGCCAGGCCGGCGGCACGCCGGCGGGCGTGGCCATGCTGGTCGACCGCAGCAGCGGGACGACCCGCTTCGACGTGCCCGCGCTCTCCCTCCTGGAATTGAGTTTCCCGACCTACGCCGCCGACGCCGTGCCGGAAGCGCTGGCGAAATTGCCGGTGCAGAAGCCCGGCAGCTGATCACCCGCGCCGTAGGCCAGGTCGCTGACCTGGCCAGCCACCTCATCGAGGTGGCCTACAACAAGAGCTAGTGCTGGACGGTGATGACGAGGATCCGGAAGCTTCCCTGATCGTAGACGGCGAGCAGATTGCGCCCCGGGTTGAGCAGGCTCCTCGCCGTGGCGAGATCGGTGGCCGGCTGGCGGTTGATTTCGCTGATGATCATGTTGGGGGTGAAATTATCCCGGAAGGGCGAATCCTCCGCGACCTCCGTGACGATCAGTCCGCCGACCCGCCGGCTGATGCCCAGGCTGCGGCGCTTTTCATCCGTCAGCGGCTCCACGTTCACGCCGGTGAAGAGCGCGTTGGGATTTTCCGTCAGCTTTCCGAGGGTGATCTCCATCACCTTTTCCTTGCCGTCCCGCACGATCCTGAGCCGCGCCACCGAACCGGGCGACATCTGGGCGATCGTGAAGCGCAGGTCCTCCGGGGAAGTGATGGCGCGGTCGTTGATGGACGAGATGAAATCCATGCGCTTCAAACCCGCCTTTTCCGCCGGGCTGTCAGGCACGACGTCCGACACCACCACCCCCTTGCTTCCCTTCGGCAGGTCGAGCTGCTCCGCGAGGTCGTCGGTGATCGGGCTGGGCTGGCTGATCCCCAGGTAACCGCGCGCGACCGTGCCAGTCTCGATCAGGCTGCGCATGATCGAGGACGCGAGGTTGATGGGCACGCTGAAGCCGATGCCGATGTTCCCGCTCGAGGGCGAAAGGATCGCGCTGTTGATGCCGACCAGGCGGCCCTTCGCATCGATCAGCGCCCCGCCCGAGTTGCCCATGTTGATCGCGGCATCGGTCTGGATGAAATCCTGGTAGCCCTGCACGTCGTCGAGGATGTGCACGCTGCGGCGGTTCTTGGCCGACACGATGCCCATCGTCACGGTCTGTCCCACCTCGAGCGGATTCCCGATGGCGAAGACCACGTCCCCCACCCGCAGCTTGTCGCTGTCCGCCAGCGTCGCCACCGGCAGGTTTTCCGCCTCGATCTTGATCACGGCGATGTCGGTCTTCGGGTCGGCGCCGATGACCTTGGCCTTGAGCTCGCGCTCGTCGGTCAGCAGCACGTTGAGTTCATCCGCGCCCTCCACCACGTGGTTGTTGGTGAGGATGTAGCCGTCGGGCGAGATCACCACCCCGGACCCCAGCCCCCGCTCCTTCTCCTCGCGGTCGGGCGGGACCTGGTCGCCGAACAGCTGGCGGTAAAAGGGATTGATCCGCTGCCGGACGATCTTCGTGGAATACACCGACACCACCGCCTTCTGCACCGGTTCGATCACGTCCGCATAGCTGGCGACGAGGCCGGGGCGGACCCCCTGCGACACCGGGGAATCGTCCGTCAGCAGCGTCGGCATCTTTTTCGGCACCGGGGTCGAGGCCGCCGGCTTGGCGGCGGAATCCGCGGCCAGGGCGGGCAGGACCAGCGCGAGGGACACGGCCAAGCTGGAGAGAAATTTGGAGCGCATGAGGTTACGAGGGACAGACCGGCCGGCAGGCTTGTTCCGGAAGACGGCGGCACGGCGGCCGCGGCGGCTCAAAAACCCTTGATCCGAAACAGGCTCGTCACGCTTTCATTGCTGTTGATCCGCAGGATCGCCTGGCCGAGCAGATTGGCAATGCTCAGCACCGTGATGGGCAGCCCGCGGGTCTCGACCGGGGTCGAATTGGTCGTGATCAACTCGTCGATCAGACCGGTCTTGAGGCGTTCCACCGCGACGTCGTTGAGCACGCAGTGACTGACCGCGGCCCGGATGCTGCGCGCGCCATGCTCCCGGAGGATCTTGGCGGCGGCCGCGAGCGTGCCGGCGGTCTCGGTGATGTCGTCGACCAGCAGCACGTCGCAGCCATCGACCTCGCCGACGACGTTGATGGCCTCGACCTTCGTGGCGCTCTTGCGCTTCTTCGCCACCAGCGCGAGGCCGGCGCCGAGCACGTCGGCGTAGGCGGCGGCCATCTTCATGCCGCCGACATCGGGGGAGCACACCACGAGGCGGTCGCTCTTCAGCTTCCCGAGATAATCGAAGAACACCGGCGAGGCGAAAAGATGGTCCACCGGGATGTCGAAGAACCCCTGGATCTGCTGGCTGTGCAGGTCCATCGTCAGGATGCGCGTGGCGCCGGCCGCGACCAGCAGGTTGGCCACGAGCTTGGCGGTGATGGGGACGCGAGGCTGGTCCTTGCGGTCCTGGCGAGCGTAGCCGTAGAACGGCAGCACGGCGGTGATGCGCTGCGCCGACGCGCGGCGGGCGGCGTCGATCATGATCAGCAGTTCCACCAGGTGGTGGTTCGTCGGCGGGCAGGTGGACTGGATGATGTAGACGTCCTGCCCGCGGACATTCTCGTTGATCTTCACGAACGACTCGCCGTCGGGAAAGCTGTTGACGGTCGCCTCGCCCAGCGGGGTGTCGATCGAGCGGCAGATTTCCTCCGCCAGGGGGCGGTTGGAGTTGCCGGAAAAAATCTTCAGCCGCGATTCGCTCATGTGGAGCCCGGATCGTGACGAGAATGTCACCGGGCGGAAGACTTTTTTAGCTGCGCCTCGATGGCCTCCACGCGCTTGAAAAGATCGGGCAACCGTCCCCGGAGCACCTGGATGCGACGCTCCAGCATGTAGGGAATCGCCACCGTGCCGTTGACGCTGACCCCGGGCGAAATGTTGGCGCTGACGCCCGACTGGCCGCCGGCCTTGGAGCCCCGCCCCATCGTGATGTGGCCGGCGACGCCGACCTGGCCGCCGAGCACGACATAATCCTCGAGCGTCGCGCTGCCGGAGATGCCCGTCTGCGCGCAGAGGATGCAGTGGCGGCCGATGACGACATTGTGCCCGATCTGGACGAGGTTGTCGATCTTGGTGCCCTCGCCCACGACCGTGCGGCTGAAGCGCGCCCGGTCCAGCGTGCTGTTGGCGCCGATCTCGACGTCGCTCTCGATGACGACGATGCCCACCTGCGGCACCTTTTCATGGCGCCCCTGGCTGAATTCGTAACCAAAGCCGTCGGCGCCGACGACGACGCCAGGATGCAGATGGATCCGGTGATGCAGCACGCACTCCGCCGAGATCGTCACGCCGGGCTTCAGCCAGCAGTCGTCGCCGATGCTGGCCCCACGCCCGACAAAAACCTGGGCCTGCAGGTGGGTTCGCTCGCCCACCACGGCGCCCATCTCGATGACGCAGAGCGGCCCGACCGTGGCGCTGGCTGCGACGCGCGCCCCGGGGGCGATGCAGGCGGTCGGATGGATCCCGGGCGCCGGCTTCGGCCACAGCGCCTGCTCGAAGCGGGTGCAAAGGCTGGCGAGGGCCGCCGAGGGGCGGTCCATCAGGAGGAAGAGCTGGTTGGGCGCCGGCTGGCCGTCGTAATCCAGGGGCAGCAGCACGATGGACGCCCGCGTGCCCGCCACCTGGGGCTTGTATTTCGCGTTTCCCAGGAAAGTCAGGTCCCCGGGCCCGGCACCCTCGAGCGCGGAGATGGCGTGGATGGTGTCGGTGGTGGCTCCGCGCGAGGCTTTGGGCTGGACGATGGCCGCGATCTCATCGGGCGTAAGAGAAACCTGCATGGACGCTCAGCGTGGGGTTTTCCGGGCATGGCGCAACGCCAACAAAAAACCCCGCTCCGGAAGGGGCGGGGTTTGAAAGGGAGGGGGCGGATTATTTCTTCGCGCCGGGAACCGTGATCATCGGCGCGCCGCCAGCGGGGGCCGGAGCCGGGGCCGGGGCGGCCGCGGGGGTCGTCGGAGCGGGGGCGCCGGCGGCGGGAGCCGGAGCGGCGACCGCGGACGGGGCCGGGCGGTCCTTGTTGAGCTCCTTCATCACCTCGTCGGTGATGTCGTAGGCCGGATCGAAATAGATGATGCTGGAAACGCCGATCGCGGTCGGGCCGGACTTGTCGAGCAGCAGCGTGGCGCCCTTGTCCTTGGCGATCTTGGAGGCGACGTTGCTGATCTGCTCGAGCATCAGGTCCCGGAAGGTCTTGATGCGCTGCTGGAGGGAACGCTGGGCGTTGTCCCGGAACGTGGCGACGTCGTTCTGCTTGGTCTGGATCTCCGCGTATTTCTTCTGCGCGTCGGCCTGCGCCTTGGCACGCGCCTCGTTGGTCAGCGTCGGGCTCTTCGACTGCTCGTCGAGATCCTTGTACTGGTCGACCAGCGCCTGACCTTCGGCGACCAGCTGCTGCATCTGCTCGGAGGCGGTCTGCTGGTCCTTGTTCAGCTTCGCGTTCTGCTCCTCGGTCTGCCAGTGGCTGTCATAGAGCTTGGCCATGTCCACGACCGCGATCTTGAGCGCGGGCTGGGCCTGGACGGCCAGCGTGCAGGCGCCGAAGAGAGCGGCGGACAACAGGGTGCGAGCGATATTCTTCATAGGAGTCGGATGGGTGTTTAAAGGGCAAGCCAAGCGGCTTTAGAAGCGCGTGCCAAAGGAAAAATTGAACTGGTTGCCCTTTTTGTTGGTGGAATCCCCCGTCATCGGAATGCCGAGGTCCAGCCGGAGGGGCGCGCCAGCGACATAGAGGCGCAGGCCCACGCCGAAATTGTCGTTATACCTGACCGGGCTGAAGTCGTAGGCGGCGGCGTTGACGAAGCCGGCGTCGTAGAAGACCGCGAACCGGATCGGGCTCACGATGTCGGCCGAGTACTCGGCGCTGAAGAAGCCGTAGGACTTGCCGCCGATCGGCTCGGCGGTGGAATCCTTGGGACCGACCGTGCGGTATTCGAAGCCGCGCAGGTCGTCCGGGCCGCCGAGGAAGAAACGGTCGTAGTACGGCACCGTGGCGCTGCGGCCGAAATTCTGCTTCACGCCCGCGCGTCCGATCAGGGCCAGCACCTGCGTCTGGGTCTGGAACAGCGGCAGGAAGTTGGAGCCGCGGAACTCGAAGGAGTAATAGTCCTCGTCGCCGCCCAGGCCGCTGCCCGCGAGCTCGGTGTCGAACTCGGCGCGGTTGCCGCTCGTGGTGTTGATGATCTTGTCGCGCGTGTCCCGCAGGAGCTGGAAGCCGACCTTCGACACGTGCGTCTTGCCGGCCAGCGACTGGATGATGGCCGACGCCGACGGGTCGATGTTGTTGATCTCGACGATCTGGTAGGTGTACGACAGCCGGCCCTCGATGCCGAGCTGCGGGAGGAGCGACTTGCGGAGGTACACCTCGCCGCCGGTCCGGATTTCCTGGTAGAAGGAGCTGGTGTAGTCGGAGGCCGTGCGCGACAGCGTGAAGCCGAGCGCGAGGCGCTTCTGGAAGAGCCACGGTTCCTCGAACGACAGGATCACCTCGTTCGAATGCGCGCCGAGCTGCAGGCGGAGGCGGAACTTCTGGCCGTCGCCCTGGAAGAAGGAATGCCGGTTGAAGAGGTCGAAATTGGACTGCGAGAGCTCGATGAACAGCGTCCCCTGCTCCAGCGAGCTGAAGCCCGCGCCGAACTGCAGGTTGCCGGTGCGGCCTTCCTTGACCGAGACCTTGAGGTCGCGGCGGCCCGGCAGGTTCGTCTGCTCGTTGGTCATGTCGACCGAGTCGAAGAAGCGGGTGTTGTCCAGCGTGAGCTTGCTGATCTTCATGCTCACCGTGTTGAACACGTCGCCGGGGCCGAGCGTCAGCTCGCGCAGGATGACCGTGCTCTTCGTCTTCGTGTTGCCGTCGAGCTTGATCGACTCGACCGTGAATTTCTCGCTCTCCGTGATGTCGTACTCGACGTCGATGTTGCCGGTGCTGATGTTCGGATTGCGCTTCAGCTGCACGCGCGTGTCGAGGTAGCCGCCGCGGGTGTAGAAGTCCTCCAGCGTGTCGCGGTCCTTGTCGAGTTTCGAGGGGGCGAACACATAGCCCGGGTGCTGGTGGATGACGCGCTTCAGCATCTCCGTCGGATAGAGTTTGTTGCCCTGGACCGAGATGTCGCCGACGTGATACTGCCGGCCCTCATCGATCGCGATGGTCACGATGAGCTTCGTCGGGACCGGGTAATCGTACTGGATTTTCTCGGGGGGGATATCGACGTCGAGGTAGCCGTGCTCGCGGTAGTAATCCCGCAGCTTGTCCAGGTCGTCCTCGAACTTGTCGTCCTTGAATCGTCCGCCGCCCGTCAGCCAGGAGAACATCCACCACTTCTTCGTCTCCATCTGGCCGTTGAGGACCTTGCCCTTGAAGTGGGCGTTGCCGGTGAAGCGCACGGCGGCGATTTTGACCTTGTTGCCCTCCTTGATCTTGAAGGTGATCGTCCCCAGGCCCGCGGCGCGGTCGCGATCGATGGCGTAGGTGACCGACACCTGGTTATAGCCTTCCTTCTGATAGTACTCGCGGATCTTTTCCGCGTCTTCCTTCACCTGGCGGTCATTGAGCGCGAGGTTGGCCTTGGACTTGGTCTCCTTCATCAGCCGGCGCGAGGCGACCTTCTCGTTGCCCTCGAACTTCACCGCCAGCACCCGGAACAGGGGCGTCACCTCGATCACCAGATTGATCGTATTCTGGCCGATGACAGGCTCGTGCTTGACCTGGACGTACTCGAAAAGATTGGTGCGGTAGAGCGACTTAATGTCGCGGTCGATCATCGTCTCGTCGAGATCGCCACCCTCATGCATCTGCACATTGGCGCGGACGATCTGCTCGTTCACGTTCGCCGTGCCGACGAATTTCACGGTGATCGTGCCCACCTTAAACACCGGTGTCGCAGGCTGATCGGGCGTTCCTCCGGGCCTCGACTGCGCGACTTCCGCCCACCCGGCACCCCCCACGGACAGGGCCAGCAAGATGGCAAAAAGCGGTCGGAGGGCCCTCCGGAGGCGGTTACTGGGTGTAGTTTTCAAAGCGGGTGATGTCGCGGAGGAACGTAAGTTTCAATTCTCCTACCGGCCCGTTTCGTTGCTTGGCAACGATTAACTCGGCGGAATCGGCGGCTACCTGGAATTTTTCGTCGGCGTCCTTGGGGCGGGTGAGCATGAGTACCACGTCGGCATCCTGCTCGATCGACCCGGATTCGCGCAGATCGGCCAGTTTCGGGCTGCGGTTCTCCTTTTCGGAAGAGCGGTTGAGTTGGCTTAATACAAGAACGGGCACGCTGAGTTCCTTCGCCAGGGATTTTAATCCGCGGGACGCCTCGGCCACCTGCTGCTCGCGGGGCATCTTCGAGTCCGTCGGGCTCAGCAGCTGGAGGTAGTCCACCACGATGAAGCCCAGCGGCTGGCGGGCATGGATGCGCCGGGCCTTCGCGCGCAGCTGCATGATCGAGAGGCTGCTCGAGTCGTCGATGAAGATGGGCGCCTTGGTGAACTCGTCCGCGGTCCGGATGAGCTCCGCCTGCTCCGAGCCGTTCTTGGAGAGCAGGCCGTCGCGCAGCAGCTTCATGTTCACCCGCGCCCGCGAGCACAGCATGCGCAGCGCGAGCTGGGCCGCGCTCATTTCGAGCGAGAAGATCAGCGTCGCCGTCGGCTCCCCGTGCCGCGGCAGCGCCGCCGCCTCCGCGAAGTTCAGGGCGAGCGAGGTCTTGCCCATCGAGGGCCGCGCGGCCAGCACGATCATTTCCTGGCGCTGGAAGCCCCACATGAGGTTGTCGAGGTCCTTGAAGCCGGAGCTGACGCCGGTCAGCTCGCCCTTCTTCATCATCATCTTCGTGATGACGTTCATCGCCTCCCGGGTCGGCGTGCCCATCGGCTTCGCGCTTTCGTTCACGCGGTGCTGCGTGACCGCGAAGATGCGCTGCTCCACCTGGTCGACGAATTCCTCGATGCCGCCGGAAAAACCGTAGCAGTCCTCGACCGCGCCCGTGGCCGACTTGATCAGCTCCCGCAGCAGGTGCAGCTCGCGCACCTTGTCGATGAAATAGCCGGCCTGCGCCGTCGTCGGGATGCGGCTGCTCACCTGCGTCAGGAACGCGTAGCCGCCGATCATCTCCAGCTGCTTGGCCGTCTTCAGCTCCTCGGCCAGGATCGCGACGTCCACCGGCGCCTGCCGGTTGTAGAGGTCGAGCATGCGCTCGTAGATGAGGCCGTGCGCTCCAAGGTAGAACGACTCCGGGCGGATGCGGGCCTCGAGGCAGCGCGAGATCACGTCCGCCCCGTCGAGCAGGCAGCAGGACAGCAGGTACTCCTCGGCCTCGATGCTGTGCGGCGGCATGCGGCCGGCCGGGCCCGGGGCGGCGTCCGGACGGCGGGGGGGAGGAGAAGTCAGCGTTTCGTCAGCCATGCGGACAGGCTCCCATGCGAGCGTCCCGGGAGGGGCAAGGCAATGGAGAGTTATTGCAAGGGTTACTCACAGTCCGGAGGCGCGGTCGGTGGAAAAAACAAGGCCGCGTCCCAAGACGCGGCCCGGGTCGGGACAGATGGAATTTCGGATTACTTCTTTTCGGCCTTGGCCGGCTTGGCCGCCTCAGTGACGGCGGGCTCGATGGGATTCTCCGACACGACGTCGAAGGCCAGCTCCACGGTCACGTCCGGGTGCAGCTTCACCTTCACGCTGTGCTTGCCGATCGTCTTCACCGGCGTGTGCAGGTGGATGCGCTTCTTGTCGAGGGCGATCCCGGACGCCGCCAGCTTGTCGTGGAGATCGTTGACCGTGATCGCGCCGAACATCCGGCCGCCCTCGCCCGTCTTCACGGCGAAGGCCAGGCTGGTCTTTTCCAGCTTCTTGGCCAGCTCCTGGGCGCCGGAGAGGTCCCGGGCCTCGCGCTCGGCGCGGCGCTTCTTCAGCGCCTCGATCTGCTTCCGGTTCGCGTGGGTGACCGGCACCGCGATGCTGCGCGGCAGGAGATAATTGCGCGCGTAGCCCGCGCGGACTTTGACTTGGTCGCCTTCGCCGCCGAGGCCGTCGACGGGCTTGACGAGGAGAACTTCGCTGTAGGCCATGGGAATGGGTGGTTGGTTAAGGTGATGAAAAAGGGAGGAGGGACCGGCTCAGAACGGAACGTCTTCGTCGACATTCCCGGCCGCGGGTGCGGGCCGGCCGCCGGCATTGCGCGGCGGGGGCGAATGGCGCTCGGGGGACGGGGCGTCGCCGCCCTCGTCGGGTGCGGCACCGCCGCCGCCGCCACCGCCGCCGGCTCCGGAGCCGCGGCTGGAGAGAAACTGCACGTTGTCGAGGACGACCTTGATCTTGCTGCGCTTCTGGCCGCTGGTCTTGTCCTCCCACTGGTCGAGCTTCAGCCGGCCCTCGACCATCGCGAGGCTGCCCTTGGCCAGGTACTTGGCGACCAGCTCGCCCTGCTTCCCCCAGGCCTCGATGTCGACGAACGTCGTCTCGTCGCGGGTCGCGCCGGACTCATCCTTGAACTGGCGGTTCACCGCGATGCCGAACTGGCAGATGGCCGTGCCCTTCGGCGTGACCCGGAGCTCCGGGTCGCGCGTGAGGTTGCCGATGAGGAAGACTTTGTTGAGGTAGGCCATGGAGGCGGCGCAACCGTCGGGGCGGGTAACTCAGACAGCCTGGACGAAGGTGCGGTAGACGTTGTGGTTGAGGCGGAGGCGTTCCTTGAGCTGCGCCGGACCGTCGGCGGGCGCGGAGAAGTTCACGTGGACGTAGGCCGCACCGGTGAATTTCCGGTCGGTGACGCGCACGAAGTCCTTCTTGCCGATGTTCTCGACGCCCGTGACATCGCCCTGCACGGCGGAGATTTCCTTCTTCACGCCCTCGATGATCTGGTCGATCGAGTCTTCCTTGCCCCGGTTGTCCAGGATGAAGGTCGCGCGGTAGTTACGTTTGGTCGGTTTCATTTTGGTCTCTACGGTTGAGGGTGTTCATAGCCTGGGCAACACCGCTTTCGAACAGCAGGGCGAGGCCTTGGAGATAGTGGTCGAGATTCTGGGAGATGAGATTGAGCTGGGCGGGAGTGAATTTTCCGAGGACGAAGTCCTTGAGGTCCATCTGGGGCGGCTCCTTCGGGCCGATGCCGAGGCGGTAGCGGACGAAGCCGTCGCCGAGATGCTCGAGCAGGCTGGCCACGCCGTTGTGGCCGCCGGCGCTGCCGGTGACCGAGACCTTGACGCGGCCGAGGTCGATCGCGAGGTCATCGTACAGGACCGCGGTCGCCGCCACCGGCACCTTGTGGAAGTCCGCAAAGGCCCGGAGGGCGGTGCCGCTTTCGTTCATGAACGTGAGCGGCTTGACCAGCCAGCGGGTCCGGCCGGGCGCGTAGTCCCAGCGGGCGGCTTCCGCCTGGAAGCGCGGGAGCGGCTGCCAGGCGAGACCCTGGCGCCGGGCCAGGGCTTCGATCACCACCCAGCCGAGATTGTGGCGGGTGGCGGCGTAGTCGCGGCCCGGGTTGCCGAGGCCGGCAACGAGGGAGATGGACATGACTCAAAGAACAATCGACGCGGCCCGGCGCGGTCAAGCGGAGGGCCGGATCGCGGAAAATTACTTCTTGGCGGGCGCGGCCGGCTTGGCGGCACCGGCGGCCGGCTTCGCACCGGCGGCGGGCGCGGCGGCCTTCTTGTCGCCAGCCGCGGCCGGGGCGGCAGCCTTGCCATCCGCGGCGGGCGCGGCGGCTTTGCCGTCGGCGGCGGGAGCGACGGGCTTGCCATCGGCCCCCACGGCGGGAGCGGCGGCGGCACCCTCGGCCGGCGTCGCGGCGGCCACGACTTCCTGCACGATCTCGGCCACGGGCTCGACGCACGACACGACGGGCTGGTTCTTGTCGTCGAGGAAGTCGACGCCCGGGATCGCCTTGATCTCACCGACGTGGATGGTCTCGCCGACCTTGAGGGCGGTGACATCGACGTCGATGAACGGCGGAAGGTCCTTCGGGAGGCAGCGGATGCGCAGCGTGTAGGTCGGCGTCTCGAGCACGCCGCTCTGGTTCTTCACGCCGAACGACTCGCCGGAAAGGTGCAGCTTGACCTGGATCTCGAACTTCTCGTCGGCCTTCACCTCGCGGAAGTCGACATGGAGATACTTGTCGGTGATGGGATCGCGCTGGACTTCCTGGAGGAAGGAGAGCGCCTTCTCCGGCTTGTCCTTGCGCTCAAGCTCGATGAGCGCGGCGGAACCGGCGATCGCCTTGACCAGGCGGGTGAATTCGGGGCCGTCGACCGAGAGGGACTCGGGCTTGGTGTGCTTCCCGTAGAGGACCGCGGGAACCTGGTTGGCCTTGCGCATCCGGCGGGAGGAACTGCGGCCGGTCTGGGCGCGGGGCGCGACGTTGAGCTTGAGCTGTTGTTTCATGGATTCGTTCCTCCTGTCACCCCGGAATGGAGGCAGGAGTAAAGGAAAAGAGGTTCAGGGCATAGGATCGCCCCCCCGAAAGCAACCAAAACTTTGCGGCGCCGCCATTTTTTCGCCACCGAGGGGGAAAAGGTCCCCGCGCCCGCGTCGGCACCGCGTTGCCGGCCACCCCGGCGCGGCGGCCGCCAGGTCATCGACCTGGGCTACAGCCCCGATCAGCTGCGGCTCATCATCGCGCCGATGCCGCGCACCAGGCTGAAGATGATGGGGCCCCAGCGAAAGGCCGAGCGGAGGACTTTCCGGCGGCGGAAGATCGCGCGCTTCACCATCCAGATCAGCGGCAGGGACGCGACCTTGGCCAACGGCGAAAGCCTTTGCCATAAACCGATCGCACGGTCGACCAGCTCCAGCGGGCGCGACACGCGGCCCGCGGCCTCGGCGCATTCCTCCCGGCATCGGGCGATGTCCCGGCGCAGGGCCGCCTTGTGGGCGGCGAGGCGGGCTAATTCGGGGGACGGATACATTCCCGGTCCTCCCCGATTTCCCGCAGGGTGGCGTCGAAGGGATTCGGCTGCCGGACAAGATACCGGCGGAACGCGACGACGATTGCCACGAGGCTGCCGGTGTAAAAGAGGGCCAGCCCGCTGAGCACCGCGAGCCGCGCGCTGTCCCAGAAGACATACACCAAGGCCAGGCTCGCGAACGTGAGCGCGAGCATGCCCGTAAACACGACCGCGCTGATCCAGAGGAAGGTCTGGATCAGCCGGAATTTCTCCTCCTGGAGCTCGAGGGTGAACAGCTGGATGCGGTCCTGCGCGAGCCCCAGAAAGCCGTCGGCGAGCGAGCGGAGCGAACTGAGGTAACCCGCGGAGGCGGGCGTCGCGGGCTCCATGGCGGCCGAGGTCGGGGTTACTTGCCGCTGCGGCGTCCGACGATCACGCCGAGGAGGACGCCGACGCCGAGCGCGATGGCCAGCGACTGGTAGGGATTCTCGCGGATCGACTCGTCGGCGTACTTCGCCCCGGCGACGACTTTCTTCTTCGCGCCGTCGTACATGTCGGAGAAGCGCTCCTGCGCGGCGCCGAAGCGGGCGCGAAGGTTGCCGATCGCCTCGGCGGAATGCTCGGTGACGGAATCGGCGACCATGCCTTCCGCCTCGAGGACGAGGGCCTTCAGTTCGTTGAGGATTTCCTTGGGCGAGTGATGAGCGGTGTCTTTATTGTTTTTCATAGGATTGATTTTCGCCGTGGATCAACGGCGGTTGGGATTGTTGTTGAGTCGGGCCCCGAGGGGGCGCGCCGGCCTAGACACGCTCCAGCCCAAGTGGTTCGCGCACCGCGCGCGATGCCTGTTCCCGGAGCTGCCGCGAGCCGGTTTCGCCCAGATCGGAGGCCAGATGCCAGAAGCCGGATGCCAGATCTCAGAGCTCCGCGCCTCTGCGTCTCTGCGCGAAACCCTCCGAAATCAGCGCCGCCGCCGAACCAGCGCACGCCATCACCTGTGGCGGGGACAAACCGCCCGCCCTTGCCCGCTGCTCAGGCAGGCAGTCCCGCTTCCTGGTCCGCAAACATCTCGGCGTGCTCCGGCGCGAGGGAGATCTCCGGCGCGCCCTCGTGCGCAGCGAGGCGGAGGCGGAGCATCGCCGCGGTCCGCTCGTGCTGCTCGATGAGGCCGGTCAGGAAATCGGTGCTGGTCTCCCCCGCTTCCAGGCGCTCGAGACGCAGCTGCAGGATCATCTCCTCATGGAGGGAGAGGAGTTCGCCGAGCATGCGGTCGGAATAGAGGCGGCGGCACGCGGCGGGAGGGGAATCGTCCCAGGCCGGGAGAAGGTGGCTGAGGTGGTTCATCGAATCGGAGGTTTTCAGGGTTGGCCGGTCTTGGGGTCTGCTCCGAAAAACCTGCAGCCAACGGGCGTTGGCCGCAGGGTGTTCGATAGACCGGCCGCGTCGCCGCGGCCGGTGGAAAGGGCTCAGGTCGTCATGGCTCGCGCGCGGGAGGGGTGGACGCCGCGATCCCGGGCGGAAAAAACGGGGGAAAACGGCGGTGCGGTTCTCATTGCTGCAACCAGAGTAGGCTTCGTCGCCGCGGACGGCCATGGGGCGTTGACCTACCAGCGGAATTTACGAAGGACGATTTACGAGGTACGATTTAAACTTCAGCACGATCTCCCGGCCGCCGGCCAGAAATCGTACCTCGTAAATCGTCCTTCGTAATTTGTCAGACGATGGTCAGCTGCACGCTGCTCTCGATCACGCCGTTCGCGATCGCGTAGCGCGTCAGGCCGGCGGTGTCGTGGATGTTCAGCTTGTCCATGAGATGCTGCCGGTGCTTCTCGACGGTCTTGATGCTGATGCCGAGCTGGGCCGCGACCTGCTTGTTCGCCGAGCCCTCGGCCACGAGCTGGAGCACCTCGCATTCGCGCGAGGTCAGGCGCGCGGCGGCCGCGCTGGGCTGGCCGTCGCGGCCGCGGTGGCGGTTCTGGTCGGTCAGGCGCTTCGCGATCGAGGGGCTGAAGAACGTGTGCCCCTTCGCCACCTCGCGGATGGCCTTGGTCAGGATTTCCGCGGAGGTCTGCTTCTCAAGGAAGCCGGCGACGCCCGCCTTGATCATGCGGTCGATGTACTCGTCGTCGCTGTGCGCCGAAAGGATGATGACGCGCGCCTTCGGGTCGGCGGCGAGGATCTGCCGCGTCGCCTCGAGGCCGTTCAGCACCGGCATGGCGATGTCCATGAGGATGATGTCCGGCTTCAGCGCCTGGGCCATCTCCACGGCCTCGCGGCCGGTCTTCGCCTCCCCCATCATCTTGAACTGCGGCTCGGTCGCGAGCAGCGCGCAGAGTCCTTGGCGCACGATGGCGTGGTCTTCGGCCAGCATCAGGGTGATCGGTTTTGTCGGGATCATTTTCTTGGGTTCTCCGGGGTGCAGGGGATTTCAGTGGAAACGAGGGTGCCCTTCCTTGGTGTAGATTTTACCGTAAGGGTTCCACCTACCATTTCGACGCGTTCGCGCATGCTCACCAGCCCGACCCGGCGGCCGCCGGGCGCCAGGAGCGTCTTTTTCATGGAAAAGCCGCGGCCGTTGTCGCGGATCTCCAGGCGGACCCCCTCCGGGGCCGCGGTCAGGTTGATCTTCACCTGGGTGGCCCGGGCATGCCGGGCGACGTTGGTCAGGGCCTCCTGCGCCACGCGGTAAAGGACGATCCGCTTGGCGACGTCGATCGCCTCCACCTCGCTGGACGCCGTCATCTGCACCTTCAGGTTCTTCGCCGCCGCGAGGCTCTTGATGTAGGCGTGCAGCGCCGGGATCAGGCCGAGGTCGTCGAGGACGACCGGCCGCAGGTCGCGGGCGAAGCGGTGCACCGCGTTCACGGAATCCTCCACCAGGCGCTGGGTCCGGGCGATTTTCGCCCGGAGCGCGTTCACGCCGCCGAAGGATCCCTGCGTGATCGCCGTGAGCTCGACGTTGATGCCCACGAGGGTCTGCACGACCTCGTCGTGCAGCTCGCGGCTGATCTCCTTCCGCTCCTCCTCCTGCGCCGTGATGATCAGGTGCGTGAGCTGCCGCAGTTTTTCCTGGATGGCCTGCGACTCGCGAAAAAGGGTGCGGTACTGCTCGTGGCTCTTGCGGCCGGCCGTTCCGCGGTGCCGGCCGTGGCCGTTGGCGACCGCGGCGGCGCCGTTCGTCAGCACGACCGCCTGCATGGGCGGACCGCCGTTTTTCCCGTTCGCCGCCGGCCGGAGCGCCGTCCGATGGCGCGCGGGAATCCCGCGGGGACGCGGCGCGGCGGAGGCAGGGCGTTTCGTCATTGGGACAAGGCGGGAGGATCCGCGCTGCCTCGATGGATCGATCGCAGGCGCTCGGCTCCCACTCCGTAATTAAGACCACAACCCAAGGCCAGGACCATGGGGTGAAACCCTACCGGCCCTTTGGCCGGCGCCGGTGTCACAGGAAGAAATGTCCAAGGCCGTTGTCTCCTCCCTCTACGATTCCGATGTCTTCCGCATGGCCTGCCGCCAGTTCGACCAGGCCGCCGACGCCATCAATCTCCCCGACGCGATCCGCGACCGCACGAAATATCCCCGGCGCTGCCTCGCCGTCTCGCTGCCGGTCCGGCGCGCCGACGGCAGCGTCACGGTCTTCGAGGGGTACCGCGTCCAGCACAACCTCTCCACCGGACCGTCGAAAGGCGGCATCCGCTTCCACCAGGACGTCACGCTCGGCGAGGTCGCCGCGCTCGCCATGTGGATGAGCTGGAAATGCTCGCTCGTCGGCCTGCCGTACGGCGGGGCCAAGGGCGGCGTGATCGTCGATCCCGGCAGGCTTTCCGAGACGGAGCTCGAACATCTCGCGCGCCGCTACATGCAGGAGATGGTCAACTTCCTCGGGCCCCACGTCGACGTGCCCGCGCCCGATGTCGGCACCAACGAGAAGATCATGGGCTGGATGATGGACACCTACTCCAACCACGTCGGCCACGTGGAGTCCGCCGTGGTCACCGGCAAGCCGCTCTCCCTCGGCGGTTCGCAGGGACGCCGCGAGGCCACCGGTCTGGGCGTCGCCCACCTCGTCAAAAAATACCTGGCCGACCTGAAGATTCCCCTCGGCCGCGCCACCGTCGCCATCCAGGGCTTCGGCAATGTCGGCAGCGAGACCGCCGTCGCTCTCGCCGCGGCCGGCGCGCGGATCGTCGCGATCTCCGACTACACCGGCGGCATCCACCACCCGAAGGGCATCAACCTCCAGCGGGCCCTCGCCTACGTGCGATCCCAGAAGACGCTCCAGGATTTCGACGGCGGCGAGCCGATCGCCAACGAGGAGCTGCTCCGCCTGAAGTGCACCGTCCTCATTCCCGCCGCGCTCGAGCGCGTCATCACCGCGAAGAACGCCCCGCGGCTCCAGTGCCGCGTGCTGGCCGAGGCCGCCAACGGCCCCACCACGAACGAGGCCGACCGCATCCTCGAACGGCGCGGTGACATCGAGGTCATCCCCGACATCCTGTGCAACTCCGGCGGCGTCATCGTCTCGTACTTCGAATGGCTCCAGAATCTCTCGAACTTCTACTGGTCGCGCGACGAGGTCGTCGGGAAGCTCCATGGCCTCCTCGACCAAACCAAGGACGCCGTCGAATACCAGCGGCGCAAGTTCAAGTTCAGCCGCCGCCTCGCCGCCCTCACCCTCGGCATCGGCCGCGTCGCCGAAGCCAAGCAGAGCCGCGGCCTTTTCCCCTGATCGGCAGCGGAGTTTAACCCAGAGGACGCAGAGAGCGCGGAGAGCGGAGGGTTTGGAAACCTCGGTGTTCTCCGTGCCCTCTGCGTTAAAATTCCGTTTTCCCACAGCGAACCGCCCGCCCCTTTTCCGGTCCGTCTCCTGTCTCCTGACACCTGTCTCCCTCCCCCGTCCCCTCCCCTCGATTCCACGCTTCCCACGAAACCGCATCATCCAGGCACCGGACCCATCTCCTGGCTGGCCCGCTTTTCCGCAGGGCCGGAGGCGCGGCCCCGCACCCAGGCCGCTGCAGGATCCTCCCGCGCGAAGGCGATCGTCACCAGCTGGTTCGCCGAGGCCGGCGTGACCGTCGACGGCGACGAGCCCTGGGATCTGCAGGTGCACGACGAGCGGCTCTACCGCCGCGTGCTCGGCGGCGGCACTCTCGCGTTCGGCGAGGCGTACATGGATGGCTGGTGGGACTGCGAGGCGATCGACGAACTCTGCTGCCGCGTGCTGCGCGCCCGCGTCGCCGAGCGCGTGGCCCTGCGCTGGCCGGACCTCGCGGTCACCCTCGCCGCCCGCGTCTTCAACCTCCAGTCGCTCCGCCGCGCCCGCGAGTCGGTGTCGTCGCACTACGACCTCGGCAACGATTTCTTCGCCGCGATGCTCGATCCCACGCTGCAGTACTCCTGCGCCTATTTCAGCGGGACCGACGATCTCGCCGAGGCCCAGCGCCGCAAGCTCGACCTGATCTGCCGCAAACTCGGCCTGAAACCCGGCATGCGCCTCCTCGACATCGGCTGCGGCTGGGGTGGGCTCGCCCGCCATGCGGCGACGCACTACGGCTGCTCCGTCGTGGGCATCACGCTTTCCGCCGAACAGCGCGCCTACGCCGCGGCCGTCTGCGCGGATCTGCCGGTGGAGATCCGCCTCCAGGATTACCGGAATCTCACCGGCTCGTTCGATCGCATCGCCAGCGTCGGGATGATGGAGCATGTCGGCTACAAAAACTACCGCACCTACATGACCGCCGCCTTCCGCTCTCTCGCCGACGGCGGACTCTTCCTTTGCCACACGATCGCCGGCAATTCCTCCGAGGTCTGCACGAATCCGTGGCTCGACCGCTACATCTTCCCGGATTCCATGCTCCCGTCGCCCGCGCAGGTCGCGCGCGCGGCCGAGGGACTGTTCGTCGTCGAGGACACCCACAACTTCGGCGCCTACTACGACCGGACGCTCCTCGCGTGGGAGAAAAACTTCCGCGCCGCGTGGCCCCGCTTCCGCGCCGCGTACGGCGAGCGCTTCGGCCGGATGTGGCGGTACTACCTGCTGAGCTGCGCCGGCGCCTTCCGCTCGCGCAGCATCGGCCTCCTCCAGTTCGTCCTCAGCAAGGGCGGCGTCCCCGGCGGTTACACCGCCGTCCGCTGAGCGCCTACCTTTCCGGGCGGTTTCGCGCAGAGACGCGGAGGTCTGAGGTCTGAGGTCTGAGGTCTGAGGTCCAATCCACCTTCCGATCTCCGCGTCTCTGCGTCTCTGCGCGAAACTGCTTCCGCTCGAAATTTGACTGTCCCGTTCTCATCCGATTGTTTCGGCAACCCCCATCCCCCGCCCATGAATCCCCGGAAAATTCACCTCTTCCCCGCCCTCCTGCTCGTGGCCTGCGCCGCCGCGTTCGCCGCCGACACGCCCGCGCCGCCGAAGTCCTGGATCGATCCCGACACCGGCCACCGCGTCATCCGCCTCACGGATGAGCCCGGTTCCGCCAGCCTCTATTTCAACATCAACGCCTACACCCCGGACGGCCGCGAGATGATCTATACCACTCCGGGCCGCGGGCTCGGCGTCGTCGACCTGGCCACCTTCAAGAACCGGCCGCTCGTTCCCGGCCCGGTCGGCGGCAGCCCGGGCGCCGTCGTCGTCGGACGCAAGACGGCCACGGTCTATTACCTCAAGGGCACCGCGGACCAGAACCAGAGCGAGCTCTGGTGCACGTCCATCGCGACCGGCGCGACCCGCAAGCTCGCCGATCTCCCGCGGCGCGGTGGCATCTTCTCGATCAACGCCGACGAGACGCTCGGCGTCGGCAGTTACATCATCGGCGACGGCGAGGACTACCGCGGCCGCAACGCCTCGCAACAGATCAACGCCGCCGACGCCGCCGTCAGCAAGAAGCAGGCGATGGCCGACCGCCTCGCCGCGCGCCTGCCCATGGTGCTGTTCACCGTCGACCTCGCCACCGGCAAGAGCCGGCCGATCTTCTCCGGCACCGACTGGCTCGACCACCTGCAGTTCTCGACCGTCGATCCCACGCTCCTGATGTACGCCCACCAGGGCGCGTGGCAGCAGGTCGACAAGCTCTGGACGATCCGGACCGACGGCAGCGGGAACACCCAGATCGACCATCGCATCATGCAGATGGAGGGCACCGGCCACCAGTGGTGGGACGCCGACGGCAACATCTGGTACGACCTGCATTTCCCGCTCGGCGGCAGCGCCTATATCGCGGGCTACGACATCCACACCAAGCAGCAGACCTGGTACCAGTACGCGCCGGACCAGGCCTCGATCCATTTCAACCGCTCGCCCGACGGAAAGCTGTTCTGCGGCGACGGCGGCACCGCCAAGGACGCCCAGTGGGTCTATCTCTTCCGCCCGGAACTCATCCCGGACGACCATTCGCTTGGAGAGAACCTGATCCGTCCCGGCATCTTCCACGCCGAGAAACTCGTCAACATGTCGAAGCACAACTACCGCCTCGAGCCCAACGTCAGCTTCTCGCCCGACATGAAGTACGTGATCTTCCGCTCGAATATGTTCGGCCCGACTTACGCCTTCGCGGTCGAAGTCGCGGTTGCGAACGCCAAGTAGGCGTCCGCGACCGGAGCGCAACCGGAGGACGGTGGCCGGAAGCCGGCTGTCGTCTGGCCTCCGGCCTCTGTCCTCCGGCCACCCGCTACATTTTCTTTCCCGACCTCACCAGCACCGGATCCTGGCGGTAGAGATCGGGAAAGATCTTTTTCAGATCCGCGATCTTCGGCAGGTCCCAGTAGGCGATGTAGGGATAGTCGGGATTCAGCGTGAGGAAATCCTGGTGATGCTCCTCGGCGGGATAAAACGCCTTGCCCGGCTCGATCCGCGTGACGATCGCCGCGTTGAACACCCGGGCCTGGTTGAGCTGCGCGATGTAGGCCTTCGCCACGCGCGCCTGTTCGTCGTTCTGCGGAAAGATCGCCGAGCGGTACTGCGTGCCCTGGTCCGGGCCCTGACGGTTCAACTGCGTCGGGTTGTGGGCCACGGAAAAATAAACCTGCAGCAGCCGGCCGTAGGTGACCTGCGCCGGATCGAAGGTCACCTGCACCGACTCCGCATGCCCGGTCTCGCCGGTGCTCACGACCTCGTACACCGCTGTGTCCGCCGCCCCGCCCGCATAGCCTGAGACCGCGTTCGTGACACCCTTCACGTGCTGGAAGACGCCCTGCACGCCCCAGAAACATCCGCCGGCCAAGACCGCCACCTCCGTTTTCGCCGGCGTCGCCGCCGGCGCCTCGTCCACCGCCGGCGCCGGGATCACATGCGGCGCCTCCGCCCCCGCACCCCCGCAGGCCGCCAGCACCAGCGCCAGCCCCGCCGTCATTCCGAGCCGCGCCTGTTTCAGGAGATCAGTCGCCGAAAGATTCATCCCTCCATCCAATCAACGAACCCCAATCTTTCAACTCCGGCCTGAAGGGGTTTCACGCCGAGAACGCAGAGAGCGCGGAGAAGCCATGCCCGGGGATCGACCTTCGCGCGCTTCGCGGCCTCGCGTGAGAAATTCCGACCGATCGAAGTCCGCCCCCGCGTGTTCCGCGCCCCCTGCGTGAAACCCCTTCAGGTACGATCGAGAAACGCCTCGATCATCGGCACCAGCACCTCCGTGCGACTCATCAGGCCCATGTGGTCCGCGCCGGGGACGATCGCGAGCTGCGCGCGCGGGAGCAGCCGCATGAGCGCCACGGCGTGCTCGGGGAGGACGACGTCGGCGTCCGCGTTGATGACGAGCGCCGGGGCGGCGATCCTGCGAAGATCCGCCTCCGGCAGATCCTTGAAATCGCGCATGCGGCGGGCCGCCTTGGCGAAGAAGGTCGGAAAGTCCTCCGGGCGCGGCGCGACGCGGAGGTAGGCCGCCTTCAATTCCGGCGGCATCGCCTCGATCGGCGGATTCTGCATCGACTCCCAGAAGGCCGGCGGCGCGCCGGCGCGGCTGAAGAACGTCGAGACCGGGATGATCCGCCGCACCAGCCCCGCGTGCCGGATCGCCAGCTGCAGCGCGACCGTCCCGCCGTTGCTGAAGCCGAGGACGTCGGCGCCCGCGATCCCCAGGTGCCGCAGCAGCGCCGCCGTGTCGTCCGCCGACTGCTCGAACGTGAACGGCCGGTCCGCGATGTCCGCCGTGTGTCCGTGCCCCTGCTGTTCCACCGCGACCACCCGCCGCCCCCGCGCCAGGAGCGGCAGAATCTTTCCGAACGAAGTCCCGATCGTGTCCCCGCCGCCATGCAGCAGCACCAGCGGCACCCGCCCCGCCCGCGCCTCGCCATGCAGCTCGTGATACATCCTCAGCCCGTTCACCGGCGCATACCCCGCCTCGGGCCCTTTTGATTCAGCGTTCATCTCTCAGGGCTTCTTCGACCGAGGGACTTTGGAGGGCGATCGCGGGCATTGCAGTGACGGACCGTTGTTCTCGCAGCCGGGCGATGAACTCGAATGCCCGGCATTCGTTCCGCGTTTCCGTCGGGTGTGGAACGTCACCATAGCGGAGCCAGTGTGGAACGACTCGCGGCCACGCACAAGACGCGACATGCGGGGTCGACCGAAAGCCCCGGGCCACGCCGTCGCTTGACCGCCACCAGGACGATGCCGACCTTGCCCGCCGCCCCGGAGAATGTGGCGCATCCGCTTGCCAGGGATTCGCGACGTCTGCCTATTGCCCGACCGGACCTTCTGCCATGAGCATTTTCCAAATCGCGGCCCCGCTGCTGTCGATCACGGCGTTGTTCAGCTACGTGAACTTCCGGTTCTTCCGGTTGCCGACGACCATCGGGGTGATGCTGATCGCGCTGGTCGTGTCCGTCGCCGTGGGCGGGGCGACCCACTTCGGATTCGGCGAGGATCTGCGAGGGCATGTGCGGCATGTGCTCGAGCGAATCGACTTCGACGAGACCCTCATGCAGGGGATGCTCAGTTTCATGCTCTTTGCGGGCGCGTTGCACCTCGACCTCGGCGACCTCATGGAGCAAAAGCTGGTCGTCGCCGTCCTGGCCACGGCGGGAGTGCTGCTCTCGACGTTCGTGGTCGGCTCGTTGGTCTACCTCATCCTGGACGCCCTGGCCCTGCGGCTGAGCTATCCCTTCTGCCTGCTCTTCGGCGCGCTGATTTCGCCGACCGATCCGATCGCCGTCCTGGCGATTCTCAAGTCCGCCCGAGTGCCCAAAAGCGTCGAGATCCGCATCGCCGGCGAATCGCTTTTCAACGACGGCGTCGGCGTGGTCGTCTTCCTGGCGCTCGCCGAAATCGCGGTGGGCCGGGCCGACATCACCGCCGGCCGCGTGGCGGAACTTTTCCTGGTGGAAGCGGCCGGCGGCGCGATTTTCGGATTCGTCGCCGGGTGGATCGCCTACCGGCTGCTGCGCAGCGTCGACAACTACCAGGTCGAGGTGCTGCTGACGCTGGCCCTGGTCGCCGGCGGCTACGCCCTCGCCAGCGCGCTTCACCTGTCGGGCCCGATCGCGATTGTCGTGGCGGGACTGTTCATCGGCAATCAGGGCCGCCAGTTCGCCATGTCCGAGCGCACCCGCGACCACCTGGACAAGTTCTGGGAACTGGTGGACGAGATCTTCAACGCCGTGCTTTTCGTGCTGATCGGGTTCGAGATCCTGGCGCTGGAGTTTTCGCGGCCGCTCCTGCTGGCGGGGCTGGCCGCGGTGCCGACCGTGCTGTTCGCCCGCTGGCTCAGCGTGGCGGTGCCCGTGACGCTCCTGCGCCGGCACGTCGGCTTCAGGCGCGGCGAGCTCACGGTGCTCACGTGGGGCGGGTTGCGGGGCGGGATTTCGGTGGCGCTGGCGCTCTCGCTGCCGGCGACCCGGGAGCGGGACATCATCGTCGCGGTGACCTACACGGTGGTGGTGTGCTCCATCGCCCTGCAGGGACTCACCGTCCAGAAGGCGGTTCAGCGGTTTTTCGGGGAGACCGCCCCCCGGGAACCCGCGACGCCCGCCTGACTGGCGCGCCACCCGCTGACCTCGGCCCGAAATCCATCCGGAACGTGAACGTCCCTGATGCCGAGGGACTTGGTCGCCCCCTGTTGTCGCTCGTCACTTCATGGCAGACGGACGAAATGGCTGCCCGGGTGGGATCGAACCAATCCTCCGTTTTCTGGAGGCATGCGCCGGGGCAATTTCTTCGGCGAGCGCCAAAACCGCCGACGCACAACAGCGCGCACAGGAACTCTCAAGCCTCGCCGAAATCATACTCACGTGGCCGAAATTGTCAGGTGATTTTCGCGCCGCGGTGTTGGCGATGACTCGGAGCGCCATCGAACGCCAATAGAACTGATGGCGTTGTTACAGCGTTACACCCGTCCGCCAGGCCGGGCGATTGCTTGCCATTGAGGATCGAAGCAATTCGCGGCTGTTCCTTTGAATGCCGCGAACAGTCTCTGGCGCATGTCTGAATCTCCGTCAAAGACAACCATCCAAACGCTGAAGAACCCGTAGCCAGTTGCTACGTTGATGATGCTCTCTCGCATCTCTGGAGTGTTGGCGCGAGCCAGAAAGCCCTTTTGCCGCAACGCCAGTGCCCAAACTTCTTCACGCTGGCTCCATCGAGAGTCGCGGGGAGTTGGTTTGTCTCGTTTGCTTGCCCGCCCTGGATGACGATGAAGGCCGATCAGACGTCGCAAGTTGTCAGCCTTGGATGGCGGACGGCTCAACTCGTCGCGGTCGTTGGCTGGATGGGCGTTTTGTGCCGGTAGCAGACCAGACTTAGCAGATAGAGGGTCGGCTATTGACAGGAATAACCGAACAATCGTAAGGTTTATCCATACATGAGTGTCTTGGCCGTCCTATTCCCCCAAGTGCGCGCGGAGGTGCTTCGGCTGCTGTTTGCCGATGCTAGCCGCGAGCTGCACCTGCGCGACCTGACACGCCAGTCGGGGCTCGGGCTCGGCACGGTGCAGGGGGAACTCGAAAAACTCTCCTCGTCCGATCTCGTCACCAGCCGGCGCGACGGGAACCGGCGCTACTACCGCGCGAATTCTACTCACCCGCTTTTCCCAGACCTGCAGCAATTGGTGCTCAAGACCGCGGGCTTGCATGATGTCCTCGCGAATGCGCTCCACGGCATCAAGGGCGTCGAGGTGGCGTTTGTTTTCGGCTCGCTGGCGTCGAGTGCCGGAAAAGCTGCGAGCGACGTGGATCTATTCATCATCGGCGACGCAGGATTGCGCGGGGTGACGACGGCGTTGCGCGGGGTGGCAGAAGTGCTCGCGCGCGAAATCAATCCCATCACGATGAGCGCAGAAGAATTTCGGAAACGCCGAGCGAACGATTCGTTTGTCCAAGATGTCCTCGGAAAAGAAAAACTCTTCGTGAAAGGAAACGCCAATGAGCTTGAACGACTGGGCTAAGAACGGGTGGCTCAAACCACAAAAGCCCGCGCGGGATCAGATCGCCAAAATTTTCAGCGTGGTTGATCGCGACCTGGAGGATTCCAAGCAGTCAATTTCGGCCGACAGCCGATTCAATATCGCCTACAACGCCGCGCTTCAACTCTGCGCGATCGTGCTGCTCGCCGAGGGGTGGCGTCCCGACAAAATGAACGCGCACTATCGGACGATCACGGCCCTCCCTGAAATTCTAGGCCGAGAGCACCAGAGCGATGCTGATTATCTCGATACCTGTCGCACCAAACGCAACGGACTCGAATACGACGCGGCCGGCCGGGTGAGCGCCGCCGAAGCAAAGGAGCTGCGCGAATTCGCGGTCGAGCTTCGGACAACAGTGGTCGAGTGGCTAGGGCGGGCGCACGCGGACCTTTCGCCCTGGTCGAAGTAGGCTTGCAAGGTCGTGCTCGCAGTCTCGCCGAGATAGCTCGCGAATCTTCTGAGGTGGGAGATTTCGGGCAGCACACGCGCGACTTCCTGCATGAGTGGAACCGCGCGAAACGAGAGGGAAAGGAGCTTGTGCCGATGGTTGCGGAAGAACCGAGAATCCTTGCGACTGAATTTCCTCAAGGCGACGTGTGCGACGCATTTCTCGCCGCGCTCGGTGCGCATTTGGCCGAGCAATCGGGAACTCCCGCTCCTGAGTGGGTGCGCGGCCCGGCCCGTTATTTGGCCGAACCGTGGTATCCGTCCGATGGCGAAGCGCTGCGCGAAATACTGCGGCGCGAGGCGCTGCCGCCATTTCGCGAACGAAATTTGTTCGTCAGTGCCCGTTCGTTGGACCGGCCTTGAGGCCGCGAAAGGTGGTTTCTTGGCGCGAAAATGAGGAGCGAAACGCTCCGATCACGCGCGCCAACGAGCGCGCGGGCTTTTGCTTTCTTGTCATTAGTTGCCCCGAGCCTGGGGTGCGGGGGCGGCGGCGAGCGCCCCGCTTTTTCGTGCGGCGGCACCCCCGAGGCGCAGCCGAGCCGCCGCGTTTTCGTTTTTCAGATCGTGTGCGGCCTACCGTATTCACGGTAGTCGCGAAGCGACGCTTCAAGCGGCAACCCTGAGGCCCCTTTTGCTGGCCCGCGAACTCGAAGGTCTCCTTAGGGTATTGCGTCTGGGGCCAAACAAGTGCCCTGAGGGTGGGCCCGCGGCGACGGAGCTTCGTAGGCTCGGATGCGCGAAGAACGAAGCAAGCGCGCGAAATCGCCTACCGTAAAAACGGGAGGCGGCCTCCACCAAGCTCGGTAGGCGCGCGCGATTGAACGCGAGACCGCGGGCGCGACACTTGGCGGCGTCATGAACACGAGCATAGTCGCGTCCTGTCATCGCTCGTCACTTCGTGGCAGAAGGACGAAATGGCTGCCCGGGCTGGGATCGAACCAGCGACCAAGTGATTAACAGTCACCTGCTCTGCCACTGAGCTACCGGGCAATCTCGCTAACAGTAATCGACTTAGGAATGTGGCGTTTGACTCTTCTACAGTCGTTTTCTACAGTAGAGCTATGAAAACAAGTGCTTCACAGCAGAAAACAACGTGGCAAAGAACAAGCGTCCAAAACCTCCTTCGAAACCGTCAGAGCGGTCATTACTACGGGCGGTTCACAATCTCCGGCAAGCAAAAATGGTATGCGCTGGAAACGGATGTGCTCTCGGTTGCGAAACTGCGTCTGGCGGACAAGGCCGGAGAGATTCAAAGGTTGCGCGGCACAACGGCTAACGTCGAGGCGGGCGATGCCACGATGCACGATTTGATCGAGGTCTTTAAGACGCGCACGCAGGCGAACAGCGACATCAAGCCCGCAACGGTCACGGCCCGGCTGGGAGCCGTGAAACGCCTCGTCAAGACGTGGCCAAACATCGAAGCATTGGAACCGCGCCAGATCACGCCGTCGGCCGTGTTCGATTGGGCGGCCCGATTCAAAGTTGAGGGGACGAAGTTTCAGCCACCCGGCGCGAAGGCCCCGCGCAAGGGCAACTCGGCCACGTCGGTCAATAGCGCGATCGACGCCTTGCGGCAGATTCTCGACTTGGCGGTGGAGCGCGGGCAAATCCATGCGAACCCCGTCACCGTGCGTCACGCCTCGGGTGGCGGTCGGCTGAAAAAGAAGATCACAAAAAAGGCCCTGGTGCTGCCGAGTCGGGCGCAGTTGGACACGCTGTTTGCGGCAATGGAAGACAACGGCTCAGTTGGTGGTGGTGGCGCAGAGGCCGCGGATTTTTGCCGCTTTCTCATGATGTCCGGCGCGCGTTTGGGCGAGGTGCCAGTGACCCTCTGGCAACATGTCCAATGGGAGCGTCAGCTTTTGCACCTGCCGGGTTTCAAGTCGGAGACTTCGGCCCGCTTCATCCCGTTATTCCCCGAGCTGACGGCGCTGCTGCGGAAAATCCAGGAACGGCGGAAGTCCGCGGCGCGGTTTCACCCCGAGGGCAAGGTGCTCCTCGAATCGACCGACCCGCTCCTTCGGCTGACTGAATGCCAGAAAACCATTGATGCGGCGTGCAAGCGCACCGGCGTTCCGCGGGTGACGCACCACGATTTCCGGCATATCTTCGCGACGACCTGCATCGAGAGCGGTGTGGACATTCCTACAGTCGCCGGCTGGTTGGGTCACAGCGACGGCGGCGTGCTGGCGATGAAGACCTACGGTCATTTGCGGCCCGACCACAGTCATGCGGCAGCGCAAAAAGTCCAATTTGGTCAGACTATTGCAGCCAAGTGATTTGCGCGGCAAACTGTAGAAAGAACTGTAGAAAAATTCGGGAAAGACCTGAATTTCACCTTTGGAGTTGCGCATACGGCAAATTGCCGGATGATGTGCGCATGGCAACCTTGACAGCAAAATCCACTCGGGGGCACGCCACGCCGACGGCTCGGCTGGAGGCGCGTATTTCCCGTGACCTAAAAAAGACGTTGGAACGCGCGGCGGCGGTCACCGGGCATCCGACGTTGACCAGCTACATGATCTACACGTTGCAGACGAGCGCGAGCAAAGTGATCGAGGAGCATCAGCGCGCCAAACTCACGACGGATGAATCGACGAATTTTGTGGACGCGTTGCTAGCGCCGGCGGCTCCGAACGCTGCCCTTCGCGGCGCGTTCGGGCGTTACCGGCGGGAAGTCCATGCCTGATGGCCTATCGATTTGAGGCGTTGACCAAGCAGCATGATCGCGCGGGCTTTCGTTCTGCGAGTCCCGCGCTCAATACCTACCTGCAACAGCTCGCGCGCAAGGATACGGAGAGGCGCGTTGCCGCCAGCTTCGTGATGGTGGAGGAATCGGTCCCGGCAACAATCGTCGGTTACTACACCCTTTCCGCGTTCACGGTCGAAGTGGCGGAATTGCCGGAGGAAATGCAGAAGAAGTTGCCGCGGTATCCACGATTGCCGGCAACGCTTCTCGGCCGTCTCGCCCGTGACGAGCGATTTCCGGGCACCGGTTCGCTGCTCTTGATGGACGCATTGGCGCGAGCGCATCGACAGTCGGTTCAGGTCGCCTCGCTGGCAGTGGTCGCCGATGCCAAGGACGAACTCGCCCTGGCATTTTATCGAAAATTCGGATTCGCGTCATTGGGAAGCCATCCCAATCGCGTTTTTCTGGCGATGGGAACCATCGAGCAGTTGATAAATCCTCCCGCGTAGCGCGGTGGCGCTGAAGGTTTGCTTCGGCGATGCGATCGGAGTCAACTAGGCCAACCGATGCACCTGTTGACGATCGATGAACATCGCCTCGTGGTGGAGCGACTCGTTGAGTTGGCGAAGATCCAAGGCGTAAACATCAACGCGAAAGATTTCGGTTACACGTCTCTCATGGTGTGCCTGTTGATGCATAGCCGGGCGTCGGCGGAATCTCTTATCGCCCTGCACGCCCGATTTGGGAATGAGTGGTTTCCAATCACGGCCGGCTACGTGATCGTTCGTTCGCTCTTTGAGGTGGACGTTACCGCGCATTACATCAGCCGCGATTCCGTCGAACGCAGCACGCTTACATCGAATACCAGCACGTGCTCAACAAACAGATGTTGGATGCCGTGGTGCGGCACAAGAATAGTCCGAATGCTTCGTGGCGCGAAGGCATGACCTTGACCTACGATAACGAATACGCAGGGAGAAAAACGCGAATCGAGGCCGAATATGCGCGCGTCCGCAGTAAATTCACCGATGCCAAAGGAAAACTGTTTCGCTCTTGGTCGGGGAAAAGCATCCGCGAAATGGCGCGTGAGGTAGATCACTTGGAAGCGTATGATATTTTCTATGGCGACCTGTCGTCGTTCACGCACGTGAACGTTGCGCTCGCCAACAGATTTCTCCGTGTCGAACCGGAAAAAATCGGCTGGTCACAACGTGCCACCGAATACGACGTGGCCAATGTCTTTCGCTACGCGGCGACGTTCCTCACTTGCCTGCTTGAGCATCTTGGCCCGCAGCTTGGCACTTGGACTGCACAAGCGGTGCGTGACTGCTGGGATATTCCTGCCGCGGTGGGTCGGCAGATCGATTCGCCGTAGGTGTGGGCGGACTGCCTGTGGTGGAGTTTTAAGGTGCAAGAACTCTCTTGCAGAAATGTAAGAGTTCTCTTGCGCACCAGCCTCCCAGAATTGCGGACAAATCGTGCTCCACGGTTCGGGCCTATTTTGTTTTGCTGACGCGTGTCAAAGTAGGCGCATGAACTCGGAAAACTTCTCTACTGCCTCTATCGTGGCCGGAGTGGTCCAGCCGACTCCGGCGCCGCTCGAACCCCTGACCTATTCCGTCACCGAGACTGCTCGCGTGCTCGGAGTCTCGTTGCCCACCGTCTATCGCCTAATCGCACGGCGGCTGCTCAGGCCGTTGCCGGGACTGCGGCACAAGCGACTCTCAAAGCGGCAAGTCCACGCCTACATCAACAGCGGGCAACCGCTGTCGGCGTAACGCATCTGCGAACAATCTCGCCACATCGAAATCCAATCCGCCGCTCTCGCCGAGGTGCAGATCGGGAATCAACTGCGACTCGGGCGCATCGGCAAAATTGTGCCGGGCCAGCCCGATCAGGACGACGTGGCGATGGGCATCGTCATCATGCGGCGCGGCGAGAACGCGCTCGAAGTGTTGAAACGCGTCCGCGACAAGGTCGAAGAGATCAACCGCGACTACCTGCCGGCGGGCGTCAAGCTCGTGCCGCACTATGATCGCACCGATTTGACCGAACGCACGCTGCACACCGCCGGCAAGAACATGATTGAAGGTATTAGTCTCGTGTTGCTGGTGCTGGTTCTGTTTTTGGGCCTCGGCAATTTTCGCTCCGCCCTGATCGTCGCATCCGTAGTGCCGCTGTCGCTGCTCGGCGCGTATCTGCTGCTCGATCTGCGCGACATCCCGGCCAATCTAATCGCGCTCGGTGCGATCGACTTCGGCATCATCGTGGATTCGGCGGTGATCATCGTCGAGGACGTGTTGCACAAGCTGGAGCAGAACCGTGACCAAAAACCACGGCTGCACGACGTGATCGTCGAAGCCGTCCAACAAATGGGCCGGCCGATTCTTTTTGCGAAGGTCATCCTACTGACCGCATTTGTGCCGCTTTACACCTTGCAGCGGGTCGAAGGGCGCATTTTTCGGCCGATGGCGCTGACGCTCACGTTCGCGCTCGTGACCGGCACAATCCTCGCGCTGACGCTGATTCCGGCACTGGCCAGCTTCGCGTTGAAGAAGAAAATCGCGGTCCACGAGTCGTGGCTCGTGCGTCGGCTGAACGCGGTTTATCGCCCGCTGCTCGCTCGTGCGTTACGAGCGCGTGCATTGTTTCTCGGCGGCGCGGTCCTGATCCCGAATCAGCGGAGTGAAACGTAGGGACACTAGTGCTGCCGCGGAGACTCACCAACCTCAGGTTATGAAAACCCCACGATTCAATGTGCTCATCGCGGCCGGCGTCGTGCTCGCGAGTGGTTGTGTTCATCCCGTGCCGTCAGAGTTGGGGCAGATCAAACTAACCACTGTATCGTCCGCCTCAGTTGAGGTTCAATCATTCAACTCCATCAAGCGCGCTGAGGACGGGAGCGGCTACGTGTTGCAAGGCTATGTCGTCCGCAAGCCCTATGCGGTGACAACGGCACGCACGCACCTGCACATCCGCTTTCTAGACGCGAACGGGAACGTGCTGCACGAAGAAATCGCGGATTTCCATCCACGGGAAATAACCGACTGGAAAGTTTTCAAAGGGCCGACGCCGGATGCAAAGTATGCTATTCCATTCAAGAACTTGCCACAAGGCACGGCTCAGATCGAGGTGCGCGCCCAAGATGGATCATAGGCATAGGCATCGCCTCACGTATGTGAATAACGGCTACAAATTTCTTTCTACAGGGCTTTTCTACAGTGCAGCGCAAAAATCGGCCAATTTGAGAAAAAGTGGGATAAGTCAAAAAGTTACTCAACCTCCTGTGATGCAGGGATAAGGAGGCTTACAGGGATTTGGGCAAAATTCGGAAAAACACCCCGAATCGAATTAACAGTCACCTGCTCTGCCACTGAGCTACCGGGCAACGTGGCGTGGGCGGGATCGCCGCACGAAAGAGCGGATGAAGAACCAAGCCGGGGGGGCGGTTGTCAATGCCCGTTTTGTCCGGCGGCGGACGGACGACGGCCTGCTCTCGATTCCGAGGGGGAGAATTCAACTCCCGCGGCCCGGCCTCCCTGCCCGCCGCCGGGCCGACGGCGCAGGGCCGGTCATCGCCGGCGGGCGGCCGGCCCGGGACTGCGAGCTTTTGTCGCGGCCGCATCAGCCGATCAGGAAGCAGGCCGAGAGGATCGCGGTGGGCGCCGCGGCGCCGAGGAACAGTCCGGCCGGGCTCACCCCGCCGGGAAAATACCGGGCCAGGATCGTCTGGCCGGCCGGATTCGGGGCGTTGGCGATGACCGTCAGTCCCCCGCCGGTGACGGCGCCCGCCACCACCGCGTATTTGAGCGCATCGGAAAACCGGGGCACCAGCGAGGCCAGATAGGTGATGGCGGCATTGTCGTTGAAGGCCGTCAGTCCGGTGGCGGCGAAGAACAGCGGGCGTTCGCCCAACCTTCCCAGAATCGGCTCGATCCACCAGGCCTGCAGTCCCCCGTGGATCACGAGCCCGGCAAGGAAGAAGCCCACGAGGATCGGCGCCCGCAGATCCATGGGGCTCTGGTGGTGCGCGGTGGCCTGGGCGAAGGCGAGGAAGAACAAAAAGCCGCCGACGAACAGCACCGGGTGGTGGGCCTGCCAGACCGTGAAGGCGAGAAAGCCCAGCTGGACGAGCGTCACCCAGGCCGGAGCGGGACCCCGCTCGTCGCCGATGCGGGGATCCTGCGTCCGGTTCTCCGCCAGGCCGGCGAGTTCGCGCCGGAAAACCGCGTAGTACAGGAGGGTCGAGACCACGATCCCGACCACCGCGCGCCATCCGAAGCGGCCGAGCATCTGCGGCAGACCCCAACCCCAGGCATGAGCCACCATGATGACCGGGGGAGCCGCAAAATGGGTCAGGGTGCCGCCGACCGACACATTGACAAAGAGCAGCCCGATCGTCGCGTAGGCGAAACGCGGACTCGGACTCAAGGCATAGAATTGCCGGGCCAGGAGGAGCGCGGCGATGGTCATGGCCGCCGGTTCCGTGATCAGCGAGCCAACGAGGGGCGCCAGAATCAGGATCGTCAGCCACCACGCCCCGGGCGTGCCGCGGCCCAGGCGGGCCACCTTCCTCAGGCAGGCTTCGGCCAGCGCCAAAACGGGCCGGGTGGCCGCGAGCGCCATCACGATCACCACGAACATCGGTTCGGTGTAGCTCACCCGGTTGCTGAGGTAGTCGACGGCGGCGCCCCCTCCCTTCAACCAGGTGATGGCGAGGGCCAGCACGACTGCCCAGAGGCCAAAGACCGCCTCGATCTCACCCAGGAAATGGAGCACCTGCCCCGGGAAGCTGACTTCGTCGGGCGGCTGGCCACCGTCCGGGGCGGCGGCCGCCCCCGGCCCGCGGGCATCGGGCCGGGCGGCATGACGCTCCTCGATCCGGTGCGCCCAGCGACGGATTTTCGCGGTGAAAAAGGTATGGACGATCGCGGCGGCAAAGATCAGGAGCGCCACCACGTTCAAGGGGTCGACGCCCGCGCGGTAGGCCAGCACCCGCCACAGGCCGGCACCCTCGGGATCCTGATAGGCGCCGAGCGGCGTCGGCAGGACGGCTCCCGCCGCCGACCACACCGAAACCGGCCCTGCGGCCGGGTCCGACAGCCACGACATCGCGTGGCGGATGGCCTCGCTCATGACCTCGGCTCCTCGGGATCGGCCTCGAGCTCATGGCAGGCGCGAAGAAAGGAGGCGGCGCTCCACGCCTGGTAGGCCTTGCCCATCGGGCGCCCGGTCTGCCCGTGCACCCACTCGTTGAATTCCCATTCCCCGTTCCGTCCCAGCTGGTTGACCTGCGCGAGCCGCACCAGTTCGCGGCAGGCGACATCATAGAAGCCGAGCCGGTGGATGAACCGCACCCACATGCCCCCGATAAACGGCCAGACCCCTCCATTGTGGTAGTGGTGCGGCAGATTGAGCAGGTTGACCGTGTAATAGGCCCTCCAATCCGGATCGCCGGACTGCACCACGGGATAAAGATTGGCGACCGGCCAGGGTTGATTGACGCCGACTCCCCACATGAACTGGAAGGCGGTGCGCGCGCGGGCGACGTCGAGCACGTTCATCAGAAAGGCGAGGATGTTGCCGTAGGTGTCGCAGCGCCAGTTGAAGGCGAAGGGCGTGATCTCGGCCAGGAGGTACTGGGCGTCGCCGACGCCGCTCTGGCGGTCCGTGAAGCGATTGGCTCGCGGGCTGTTCGCATCCTCCTGGGTGGTCGGCCAAAAAACATCCAGCAACCGGCTGCGGATGACCTGGGACCGGCGGAGATACTCCGAGGCGCGGTCGAACTGGCCCATCAATTCCAGGATGCGGCCGTAACAGACGTTGGTGCGAAACCAGAGGACCTCGTCGTAGAGGACATGGTAGCTCCGGCCGAAGAGATCGGTCCAGTCGCCGGCCTCCGGGATTTCGAGCAGCCCGTCGTTGTTGCTGTCCTGGGCGCTCAGCCAGCTCATGACCGTCTTGAGGCGGTCGGCATGGCGGTAAAGCAGCGAAAGGTCGCCCGTGACGTTCGCGTGATTGTAAAGGGCGATCACCAGCCAGAGTCCGCTGTCGATCGACGCGATGTTGCCCACTCCGGAATAGTCGGGCTGCCCGTCGGCGAGCCGGACGTTGGACGGAATCTGGCCGTTGGAGGACGTCGCCTGCAGGAGCGTCTCCAAGGTCGCGACCTGGGCCGCCCGGACATCCTCGTCCTCGATGTGCAAGGTGCTCCACACGGTGATGGCCCCGTCGCGGGCCCAGACGCTGCGGTAATTTGCATCCGTCCCGCTGACGGTGTTGTCGCTCAGCGAGCAGGCGGAAAAGCCCAGGGGGGTGATGTTCTTGCGCAGGGCGACGAGCGCCTTCTCGTAGGCCGTGGCGAGGTAGGTGCGCTCCTTGTCGGACAGCGTCCCCAGCTTGGTGCCCGCAAAGAGCTGGTGGAAGCCGCTGCCGGGCTTGCCGCTTTTCCGCCGCGATTTCTCCCGGGGAGGCAGGGTGGCGATCACCCCGTAGTGGCGGAGGCCGTCGAGGACACCGTCCGCCAGGATCTTCCGCGAGCAATAGGTCGGGATGTCGACGGTCGCCTCGAAGAGCTCCGGCAGCGCGTTCTCGACGACGATGCCCCGCACCCCCGGCAGCCGGAACATGCTGGCGTCGTTTCCCGTGTCGCCCGCCACCACCACCGCCTCGAGCGGAATCTGCAATCGCCCGCACAGCCACGAAATCGCTCCTCCCTTGGTCGCGTTATGGGGGAGGACATCGAGGTCGCGCGAACTCGAGTACACGATCTTTACCGCCAGGCCGGCTTCCGCCAGCCGTTCGGTGAGCTCGCGAATGGCCGCGGGGGAGGCGCGGTCCAGGAACCAGCTGCACTTGAATTCATGCTGAAACTCGTCCGGCTGGGGACGGATCCCCGGAAGGCGGGCCGTGATTTCCCGCACCTTCGCCGAGTCCCAGCCTTCGGCGAGATGCGCGTGCAGTTCTTCCATCATGCGCCCGGCCGCCACGTCGAAGATCTGGGTGCCGACGCCGCCGATGTAATAGTCGGCCCTGGGCAGGGCATCGTTGGAGACAAACCGGCTGAGGTCGTCCACCAGCCGGCCGCTGTTGTACACCAGCAGCGGCCTCGTCTTCGCGACGAGCGACTCCCACGCGATCCTGAACCGGTCGGTCGACTCCGGATTGCCGAGGAGCGTGCCGTCCAGATCGGCGCTCACGAGCCGGACGGGGAGCGGGTGGGCGGGAAAGGTCGCCACGGTAAATCGGATTGGCAGGGCGATCACCGCCCCTCCGGCGCCTTTTCGTTCTGCCGCAGCTGCTCCGCCAGGCCCGTGGTGTGCCGGCCGGCCCGCCGCTTGAACACCCGCTGGAAGTAGGTGTTGTTGGGAATCATCACGGTCTCCCCGGCCCCGGTCTGGAGGGTCGTGAAGATCAGGCTGAGATCGACCACCCGGCCTTTCACGTTGTCCGCGGGGAGTTCCAGTTCATCCCCGACGGAGAAGGGCTTGAAAAGCACCAGCACGAACGTGCAGAGAAAATTGCTGAGCACGCTCCAGACGGCGACGAAGCCGATCGCCACCAGGCCGAGGACGGTGCCGACAAACGCCAGCAAGGTTCCCATCGGGAAACCCCACAGCCCCAGGATAAGGGCGACGGCGACGGCGAGAATCGAGTAGCGCAGCAGGAGCCGCACGGGCGCAAAGGCGAGCCGGGGCAGGCCGGCCCATTGCGCGAAGAGCAGGATTCTCCCGCGCAGCCCGAAGAAGAGTCCAAGGGCGATGACGGCGATGACGGTGCTTTTGACCAGGTGGGAGAGAAGTTCGGGATCCAGGTGTTCCATGGCAGGAGAAGAGTTGAGGGTTGGTGGGTTCAGTCCCCGTCGTTCCAGGGTTCGTCCCACTCGCTGTCTCCGAACGCGAGGGCCGTGGCCCGCGATTCGATGAGGCTGATGAGCTGCTGGGCGATGCCCGTCCAGGTGAACAGGCTGCGCGCCTTGTGGGCGCCCATGCGCGAGAGCCGCGCCGCGAGCCGCGGATGATTGAGGACCTTGTAGATGGAAATGCCCAGGTCCTCGCGGTCGAACGGATCGGCGTAGAGCGCATGACGGCCGAACGTGACCGCGCGGAACAGGCCGCCATGCGTGGTCACGACGGTGGGAGTTCCGCAGGCCATGGCTTCCACCGCCGTCATGCCGAAGGGCTCATAGCGGCTGCTGAGCACAAAGACGTCGGCGGCGCGGTAATAGTCCGCCAGTTCGCCGTCCGGAATGAAGCCCGCGAACTTGATCCGTTCCGTCAGGTTGAGCGCCGCGGCCTGCGCCTTGAGGGCGTCGAGGATCTGCTGCTCGGCCGGCTTCAGCTGCGTGCCGCCCACCGCCAGATAAAGCACGGCGTCCGGCAGGCGCGCCGCGACCACGCTGAAGGCGTCGATCAGCAGGTCGTAGCCCTTGTTGCGGGCGAGGCGGCCGAGCGCCAGCACGACGCGGCGGCCCTCGAAGCCGAGCCGCTGCCGCAGGGCGCCGCGGGATGCGGCACTGACGGAAAAGAAGCGGTTGTCGTCGTATCCGGGCGGGATCATGTGCACCTGCCCGGGCGGCGCGCCGTAGTCGGCGACGATCATGTCCACCTGCAGCGGGGTGGTCGCGATCACCTCGTCGCAACTCCGGTACAGCAGCGTCTCCTCATTGATCCGCTGGGTGAAGTTGTACTTCTTCTCGAAGTCGGCCGCCGCCTCGGGATAGTCCCGTTCCATCAGCTGCTTCTTCCAGATGCCAAGGGAATGCGGCGTGTGCACGTGCGGGACGTCGAGCGCCTCGCTCAGCCGCTGGGCGGCATAGCCGGCATCCCAGTAGTGGCTGTTGATGAAGTGATACGTGAGCTTCCGCTTCTGGATGAAGCGCAGCGCATTCTCCGCCCATTCGCCGAGGTGGTGGACGAGATACTCCTTGTCGATGAAGTTGCGGCCGCCGCAGCGGGCCCGGCAGATGCGGACGCGCTCGTTGACGACCTCGATTTCCGGCTGGTCCTCGAAGCGGCGCGTCCAGATGTCCACGTCGAAGCCGAGCTGGGCGAGTTTCTTGGATAGTTCCAGGACGTAGACGACCTGGCCGCCGGTGTCCGCCGCACCGAGCGGCGGATCCGCGGCGACGTAACCGTGGGTTGAAACCATCGCGATGCGCGGATGGCTGGGAGAGCTGGTGATCTCTTCGGGCATGATGTATCGAATCTGCAACCGATGCCGAAACATCCCGGGCGGCCGGAAACACCGGCATCCAGCGTGCGCACGCATCGGTTGAACGTTGAGCGGATGGCGGCCCGACCATCCAAGTGACCTCCGGGAACCGAATTGAACCCGAACCCTTTTTGGCTCCAGTACGCAAAGGTACGACAGCCATCGCTATTTCGTTGCTTTCGGAAGCGGGGGTCAAGGGCGGTTTTAAAGTATTTTCGGGCTGGGCCTCACAGCGAGTTCACCACGAAACACACGAAAGAGGATCCCGCGGAGGATTGCCCGCGGAACACCCGGACTACACAGAAAGGAGATTCTGAATTCCGTGTGGTCCGTGTATTCCGTGGGCCGTCCCTTTCGTGTCTTTCGTGTATTTCGTGGTGCCCATCCGCACCGCCTGCAAAGGGTCAGGCCGCAGATTTGCAGATTTTGGCGAAGCGATTCTGCATCGCCTTCAGTTGATCGACGGCCGGCCCCGTTCCAGGCGAACGAGGTGCGTGAGTTAAGCCCCTGCCAAAAATCGGCTCACCGCCGCGCGGCCTCTTCGCGCAGGATGCGCGCGAACGTCTCCGCGTGCGGATTGGGCCGCACGGCCGGCAGGCCGAGCTGCACGGACGTGTCGGCCAGCGCGGGGGCGAAAGGCCGGCTGACCAGCGAGCGCGGCATCATCTGCCCGATGCCCTCGGCCAGGATCGCCGCGGCGTTGTGCGCCTCCAGCGCGGCAAACAGCGAGGTGACGCCGTCGTTCTCGAGCGCGATGAAGTTCGGAGCGACGCCGAAGGGCTTGAGCAGCGCGCGCACGAAGCGCACGTAGTCCGGGAAGTTCTCCCGCGCGAGGCCGATCATCGGCTGGCCGCGCAGGCGCGTCGGGGGAATGCGCTTCAGCTTCGCGAGCGGATGCGTTCCGGGGACGACCAGCACCGGCGACACCCGCCGGAACTCGCTCCACTGGAACCCGCGCACCGCGGCGGCGGCCCCGGGCTCCGGCGTGATCACCAGGTCGAGCCGGCCTTCGTTGGCCTGCTCGTGCATCTCCCGTGAGGAAAGATCGGCGAGCTCCACGCGCACGCGCGGGCCCGCCGCCTGGAAGCGCTCCAGCGCCCGCGGCATGAGGCCCGCGGTCATCGACGGGGCGTAGCCGACCCGCAGGACTTCGTTCCGGCACTCGCCCCGCACGCTCTGGACCGCCTGGTCGGCGCGCGCCAGCAAATCGCGCGCCTCCTCGTAGAAGCGCTCGCCCGCGTCGGTGAGCGTCACCGCGTTCTTGCCGCGCACGAGCAGCGGCACGCCCAGCTCGTCCTCGAGATCCTTCACCTGCCGGCTCAGCGCCGGCTGGGTCAGGTGGAGTTTCTGCGCGGCGCGGTTGAACGAACCGTGGGCCGCGACGGCCGCGAAGTAGCGCAGGTGCCGCAATTCCATCCGCCGGAGGCTGCTCATACCAAAAGTACGAGCGAGGCAAAAAACATGGCATTGGGCAGTTTCGCGCCGATGCGATATTCTGGGCGCGTCACGACGCCCTCCATGAAAACCACGACGCCCACCGCCCTCCCCTCCGCGGTCACCCGCTACCTCGCCGCCGCCAACCGCCACGACGCCCGCGCCGCCGCCGACTGCTTCACCTCCGATGCCACCGTCCACGATGAAAGCCACGACCACGTCGGCCGCGACGCCGTCCGCCGCTGGCTGGAGGAAACGGGCCGGAAATACCTCCCGGCCTACACGCTCATGCGCGCCGACCGGCGCGGGGATCAGCTCAGCCTCTCGGTCGCCGTGGCCGGCCGGTTTCCCGGCAGCCCCGTGACGCTCGACTACGAACTCCGCCTCCAGGACGGAAAAATCGCCTCCCTCACGATCGCCTGAACCTCCCCTCCCCATGCTCCCCATCGCCTTCCTCCTCGTCGCCCTCGTCCTCTTCACCGCCTGGGACACCAGCGCGGCCGGCCACTGAACCTTTCTCCGCAACCACAACCACCCTCACTCCACTCCCATGAAAACAGTCACCCACATCGCCCGTGTCCTCCTCGGACTCGTTTTTCTCGTCTTCGGCCTGAACGGTTTCCTGAGCTTCCTCCCGCAGCCGCCGCTGACCGGACTGGCCGGCCAGTTCATCGGCGCCATGTACGTCTCCCACTATCTGCGCGTCGTCTTCGCGCTCCAGATCGCGGCGAGCGCGCTGCTGCTGGTAAACCGCTTCGTGCCCGCGGCCCTCGCGATCCTCGCGCCGCTCCTCGTGAACATCGCGCTGTTCCACGCCTTCATGGCGCCCAGCGGCTTCGCGCCGGCCGTGATCGCGGCGACCCTCTGGACGGTCGTGTTCATCCAGGAGCGCGCCGCCTTCCGCCCGCTGCTCGCGGCCAGAACCGGCTCCGGGCGGGCCCGCGGCGCCAGCCACCACGAGCGCTCGTCGGTTTTATCCGCGAACCTGATCGCGACTCCCGGTTCCAAGCACCGTCCCGCCTAAGCTGAACCACCAACGGAGGAATCCATCATGCTCAAGATCGCCATCGTCCTGGGAAGCACCCGGCCCGGCCGCAACGGAGCGGCCGTGGCCCAGTGGGCCCACCAGATCGCCCAGCGCCGCACCGACGCCGAGTTCGAACTCGTCGACCTCAAGGACTACAACCTGCCGCTCCTGGACGAGCCCGTGCCCCCGAGCATGGGCCAGTACTCGCAGCCGCACACGAAGAAGTGGGCCGCGAAGATCGCGACCTTCGACGGCTTTGTCTTCGTGACGCCCGAATACAACCACGGGACGTCCGCCGCGCTGAAGAACGCCCTCGATTTCATCTACGCCGAATGGAACAACAAGGCCGCGGGCTTCATCGGCTACGGCAGCATGTCGGGCTGCCGCGCCGTCGAGAGTCTCCGGCTCGTCCTGGCCGAACTCCAGATCGCCACGGTGCGCGCGCAGGTCGGGCTCTCGCTGTTCTCCGACTTCGAGAACTTCAGCGTCTTCAAGCCGGACCCGCGCCGCGAAGCCTCCGTCAACGAGATGCTCGACCAGGTCGTCAAGTGGAGCCGCGCCCTGAAAACCGTCCGCGCCACCTGAACACCAGCAAGAGATCACCACGAAACACACGAACAACACGAAAGAGGATCCCTTCGGAGGGGTTGCCCACGAAACACACGGACTACACGGAAGAGAAATTCTGAATTCCGTGTGGTCCGTGTATTCCGTGGGCCCTCATTTTCGTGTTTTTAGTGTATTTCGTGGTGCCATCCGAGGTTCACCCGCGGCGGGCTGCGTCGATTTTGGCGATGTCGATTTTTCTCATCTCCATCATCGCCTCGAAGGCCCGCTTGGCCTCTGCGCCGCCGGCGGCCATCGCTTCGGTAAGCGTGCGGGGCGTGATCTGCCAGGACAGGCCCCAACGGTCCGTGCACCAGCCGCACATGCTTTCCTCACCGCCGTTGCCGACGATCGCGTTCCAGTAGCGGTCGGTCTCCTCCTGCGTGTCGGTCGCGACCTGGAAGGAAAAGGCCTGGGTCTGCGGATAGCCCGGCCCGCCGTTGAGGCCGATGCAGGGGATCCCGAGGACGGTGAATTCCACGGTGAGCACGTCGCCCGCCTTGCCCATCGGATAGTCGCTCGGCGCCTTGTGCACCGCGCCCACCTTGCTGTCCGGAAACGTCGCCGCATAAAAGCGCGCCGCGTCCAGGGCGTCCTTGTCGTACCAGAGACAGATCGTGTTTTTGGGTGTCTTCATAAGGAATCCGATCAGACAGGCCGGCGGAGCAAACGTTCAACATTCAACGTTCAAGGGAACAGGCGACCTGAAATCCGGAAATTTAACACGGAGGACGCAGAGGGCGCGAGGTGGAAACCGTTCTTTGCGTTCTCTGCGCGAACTCCTCCGTTCCGACGTTGAACGTTCAATGTTGAACATTGGACGTTGAACGTTGCGCTCTTTCGGCCAGAGCCGAGAGAGCGAACTTGCCTTGGGTTTGGCGGAAAATAAATTCCCGGCGCTCTCTTCTTCGCATGTCCGGCGATTGTTCTCCAGCGGCCGATCCCGAAGCTCCGATGCCCGGTCTCTCCCCGACACCACCCCCGCGCGCCACCGGGCGCGCTGCGCCGCGCCCCCGTCCCCTTTGGGCGGCATACGCGCTGGCCGCCGTCGCCACGCTGGGTACCCTCGGATTGCGGCTCGGCTTTGCGCCGTGGTTCGGCGACCGGCCGGTGCTGGTGTTTTTCATTCTGCCGATCTTCCTCAGCGCCTATGTCGGCGGCCTGGGGCCGGGGCTGCTCGCCACCGCCCTCGCCGCCGTCGGCACGGGCTATTTCCTCGTTCCGCCGTATCACTCCTTCTCCCTCGGGCAGTCGGTGGACGCGCTCCAGTGGCTCATCCTCGTCGTGATCGGCGGCCTCATCAGCGCGCTGACCGAGTCGCTGCACGCCCGCGAACGCGCGCTGGGGGAGTCCAGGATCGCGCGCGAGCGCGACGCGCAGGAGCGGATGGCGGCGCTGCGCGCGAGCGAGGAGAAGTTTTCCCGCCTGTTCGACTCCTGCCCGGCGGCCACCTCGCTCTCCCGCCTTCGCGACGGCTGCTATCTCGCCGTGAACAGCGCGTTCCTCCGGATGTTCCAGCGCACCCGGGAGGAGGTGGTCGGACACACCGTTTTCGAGCTGAGTGTCTGGGTGGACCTCGCGCAGCGGGACGCCCTGATGGCCGCCTTCAGGGCGCAGGGCTTCGTCGAGCATTTCGAGATGCGGCTGCGCACCAAGTCCGGCGACCCGATCGACCTCCTGTGGTCCGGCGTGCGGGTGGCGATCGACGGCGAGGACTGCCTGCTGGGCGCGGCCCTGGACATCTCCGACCGCAAGCGCGCCGAGGCGAAGATCAACCAGCTCAATGCCGAGCTGGAGCGGCGCGTGACGGAGCGCACGGCGCAGTTGTCCGCGGCGAACCAGGAGCTCGAGGCGTTTTCCTACTCCGTGTCGCACGACCTGCGGGCTCCCCTCCGCGCGGTGAACGGTTTTTCCCAGCTGGCGCTCAAGAAGTACGCGGGCCAGCTGCCGGAGGAAGGCCAGCGCTACCTCCAGACCATCAACAACGGCGCGCAGCAGATGGGCCGGCTGATCGAGGACCTGCTGGCCTTCTCGCGTCTCAGCCGGCAGGCGCTGTCCCGGCGGCCGGTGGACATGGCCGGCCTGGTCCGGCAATGCCTGGACGAGCTCGCCGGCGACACCGCCGGCCGGCCGATCGAAATCCGCGTGGGCCATCTTCCGGGATGCCAGGGGGATTCCGCCCTGCTCAAGCAGGTCTGGATCAACCTGCTGTCGAACGCCGTCAAATACTCGCGCGGGCGGAATCCCGCGGTGATCGAGGTCGGCTGCGAGCCGCGCGACGGCAGACAAGTCTATTTCGTCCGCGACAACGGCGCCGGCTTCGACCCGCGGTACGCCGACAAGCTCTTCGGCGTGTTCCAGCGCCTGCACCCGGCCGAGCAGTTCGAAGGCACCGGCGTCGGGCTCGCGATCGCGCAGCGGATCGTCGCCCGCCACGGCGGCCGCATCTGGGCCGATGCGGCCGTGGACCGCGGAGCAACGTTCTCCTTCCAGCTTCCGCTGGAAGGAGAAATGCCAAGTGCCAAGTAACAAGGGCCAAAACCGTGCGCGCGCGGCTGCGCGCTGGACAAACTTGGCATTCGATCCGGTCTCACGCGAAGCCGCGAAGCGCGCGAAGATTTCGAACTCTCCGATTGTAGCGGACGAGGCAACGAGGCCGGGATTCAATCCCGTTTCACGCAGAGGACGCGGAGAACGCAGAGAAATTCATCCTCTGGGTACTCTGCGTCCTCCGCGTGAAACCGGTTCGAATCCCTCCGCCTTCGCGCTCTTTGCGGCTTCGCGTGAAACCGGATCGAATCAGAATGACTCCTCCTCGATCTCCGGCGGCTTGATCGCCGTGAGCAGGCGATCGAGCTCGGCCTGGGTGGGATTGCGAATCGAGCGGACGACAAGAGTGGACTCGCCCGCGGGGAGCGCGACCTTCGCGGGCGCATCGACCGCGAGCCCCAGCACGGCGGCGGCCAGGGGCGAGTTGTGCGGCAGGCACTCGATGCCCGATTCGGGATCGGTCGCGGTCTCGCCATGGGTGGTGACGAGGAACGTGAAGCGGTGCTTCCGCTTCGTCGCGACGTCCTGCTTCTCGATGACGGCCACGTGCCCGAGCTGCAGCGTGTCGGTCGGCTTCGTGAGCCACGTGGCGGGATCCACCTCGATGAACGTGTTGCGGGCCACGAACCGGTCGAGCGCCGTCATCTTCCGGTCGACGGCCCGGATCGCGTCCTTCGCCGCCTTGAAACCGAAGTTCTCCCGCAGATCCCCCTGGCTGTGCGCCTCGACCTTGTCCTTCACGAGCTCGACCCGCTTCCGCTTCAGCGCCTCGAACTCCTCCGCCAGCACGCGGTTGTACCCGGGCCGCACGTAGATCGTCGTGGCCGCCGGAATCGGCAGGCGAAAAATCTTTTTCCGGTGCAGCGGCATGGGCTGCGCAACGTTCAACGCCCAACGCGCAACGTTCAACCTTCAAGGGACCGCCGGCCGACCATCGGATCTTTGGCCACGAAAAAGCACGAAAAGTCAGCGGCTTCGTCTTGAATCTCCCGCGCGCCTATAGGCGCAATGGAGACGCGGGCGCAGCCCTGGATTTTTCGCGCTTTTTTGTGGCTAAGAGTCCGTGTGGCTTTCCAAGCCATGTAACGGAAGCGAAGTCACTGGACCGTCAAGCGATGCCAGATGAAGCCACGAAGAGCGCGAAGATCGATCCACACACCCCGCCCGTTGGGCACCCCTCTCAAGAGGGGATCCAGATCCCGCCGGGCTCCCCTCTGAAAAGAGGGGTGGCGCGCAGCGCCGGGGTGTGTCGTTCCGATTCCTTCGTGATCTTCGTGTCTTCGTGAGAACTCCTCCGCAATGAAGACGCGATCTCCCGGTCGTGTTTCGGAACTTGCCAAGGCGCTTCCGGGGGCAGAGCACTTTTGAACCTCAACCCCCGATCGAGCGACCATAAGGCCCCCTCACGCCTCCACCCCGCTGTCCCCTGTCACTTGTTCCCTGACCCTTGGTACTTGGTCCGCCGCGGACTTCTATCCCGATGAAAACAAAGAAGAGCCTGTTAACCCTCCTCGGCCTGGCGCTGGTGCTCCCGGTCGTGACGCTGTTGTTTGCGGCGCAGTCCGCCGCCAACCGCAACGCCCCGGCCCGGCCGCAGGGGCCGTGCGACATCTATGCCGCGGGCGGTGCGCCGTGCGTCGCGGCGCATAGCTCCACGCGGGCGCTGCTGGCGGCTTACAACGGGCCGCTTTACCAGGTGATGCGCCAGTCGGATGGAAAGACTCTCGATATCGGCGTCGTGCAGCCGACGGCGGGCCCGGTCCCCGATGCCGGCGGCTATGCCGACGCGGCCGCGCAGGACGCCTTCTGCGCCAATACCGCCTGCTGGATCACGACGCTCTACGACCAGTCCGGAAAAGGAAATCATCTCACCCAGGCGCCGCGCGGCGCGTTCAGCGGGCCGGGCATGGGCGGGTTCAACAACCTGCCGATCGCCGACATGGCGCCGGTGACCGTCCTGGGCCACAAGGTCTACGGCGTCTTCATCGAGCCCGGCATGGGCCTGCGCTGGAACGACGCGAAGGGCACCGCGGTCGACGACCAGGCCGAGGGACAGTACTGGGTCATCAACGGCCAGCACTACAACAACGGCTGCTGCTTCGACTACGGCAACGCCGAGACCGACAGCCGCGACGACGGCAACGGCACGATGGAGACGACCTACTACGGCAACTCCACCGGCTGGTACCACGGGCCCGCGCCCGGGCCGTGGGTCATGACCGACCAGGAGAACAACCTCGTCGGCTGCGTGAATCCCGACGGTTCCAAGAACTGCCCCACCCTCCCGAGCATGACTTCGCGCTTCGTCACCGGCGTCGCCAAGGGCGAGCCGCACCACTGGACCTCCCTCGGCGGCGACGCCCAGCGGGGCGACCTGCAGGTCATGTTCGACGGCGGCCGCGTGAACCAGACCTACGATCCGATGCGCAAGCAGGGTGCGATCCTCCTCGGCAACGGCGGCGACAACAGCAACGGCTCGCAGGGCACGTTCTACGAGGGCGCGATGACGGCCGGCGGCACGTTTCCGTCGGACGCGACCGACCGCCTGGTGCAGGCCAACGTCGTCGCCGCAAAATATGACGTGGCCCGCGTCTCGGTCGCGCCCGCTTCGGCGGTCGCGGCTCCGCCGGGTCTGCAGACGTTTTCTCCCGGCGGCTCGCAGGAGACCGCCGTGCAGTTCACGAACACGACCGGCGCGCCGGCGACGAACGTCGCCCTGAGCCTCGCCGTGCCGGCCGGCTGGACCTCCGCGGTCGTCGGCGGCAGCGGCGCGTCGAAGACCTTCGCGGGCCCGGTCGCGCCCGGCGCGACGGTCAGCGCCACGTTCAAGATCACTTCGGGCTCCGCGGGCTTCAACGGCGACCTCGTCGCCCGGGCGGCCTGGACCGGTGCGGCCGGCCAGATGCAGTCCGAGAGCGCGGCCGAGAAGGTGCGCAACGTCAGCCCGGTCAAGATCAACGAATTCGCCACCAGCTCCGGCACCCCGGCCAATCCCACGAATGCGTTCATCGAACTCTACAATGCCGGCACCGGCGCGGTCGACCTCTCGAACTGGACACTGACCGAGCACCCGACGCAGCTGCCGATCTTTTCCTCGGTGAAGATTCCCGCGGGCACGAAGCTCGCGGCGAAGGGCTTCTATCTGCTCGGGCTCTCCAACTCGGGCCTCGCCGCTCCCGCGGCCAAGGGCGATGCCGTCATCCACGTCCGGAGCACGGCCGGCATGAACGTCGGCGACACGATCGAGATCGACACGGGCTCCTCCGTCGAGACCCGCAGGATCGCCAGCCTCGGCACCGCGGCCGGCGCCGCCACGACGCTCTGGCAGCCGCTCCCCGACGGCCCCGTGATCACGCTCGCCGCCGGATCGACCAACGTGCCCGTCACGAACGCAGCCGGCTTCGAGGTCGGCCAGAAGATCGGCCTCGGCTTCGGCACCGCCGCGCCCGCGGTCGCGCGCACGCTCGAGCAATACGAGGTGGCCACCGTCACCGCCGTCGGCAAGCAGGGCACGCAGGCCTGGCTCGCGGCGGACGCAAAGGCCGGCGACACCAACATCAAGGTCTCGGCCCTCGGCGACATTTCCGCCGGCGACCAGATCCGCCTCGATATCGACAGCAATGGACACGGCATCGAGACCGTGACCGTCACAAAAGTCGGCACGGCGGCGACCGGCCGTCCCTCGAGCGGCAAGCTCACGGAGGTCGGCACCGGCTTGGAGCTGTCCGCTCCGCTGAAGTTCGCCCACGCCGCCAACATCCCGTTCAGCGCGCGGGGCACGGGCATCACTTTCACGCCCGCGACGAAGGTCGTCCACGCGAGCAATGAGCCGGTCCTGCCGCTCGGCAGCGGCATCACGCTCGACCGCCCGCTCGAGCGCGACCACGCGATCGACGCCGTCCTCCGCGACGCGGCCGTCACGACCGCCGGCTACCAGGGCGCGCAGGCGCCCGACCAGTGGTTTGGCGGCCCCGCGCTGGCGCCGTCCGCCGGCAACATCGTGCTGCGGGACGCCGCCGGCCTCGTCGTCGACAGCCTCAACTACGGCAATCTCGTCGATCCCTGGTCGGCCGAGGGCTACCAGGGCGTGTCCGGCACCGGCCAGGGCGGCTGCCGCGTCACCGCACCGAGCGCGGGCCCGGGCCGCGGCGGTCCGGCGATCGCGCCGACCAGCCGGAGCGCGGGACGTTTCCCCGACGGCGCCGATACCGACAGCAACTGCGGCGACTTCCAACTGCAGGCCGCGGCGACGCTGCCCGTCGCCTCGTCCGCCGGCGCGAACAACATCAAGGTCGGGACCGTGGCCGACTTCGCTCCCGGCCAGACGCTCATCCTCGACACGGGCGCCAACCGCGAGACCGCCGTCATCGCGACGATCGGCACCGCCGGGGGCACCTCCGCGAGCGCCGCGACGGCCGTGGGTGCGACGGTCATCCCCGTTTCCAATCCCGCGGGCTTCGTGCCCGGCCAGGCGATCGTCGTGGACCGTGGAGTGAACCAGGAGACAGGAGTCGTCGCTTCTGTCGCCGGTGGCGCGCGAGGCGGACGCGGTCCGGCCAACGCCTCCCTCACCCTCGCCGCCCCGCTGAAAAATGCCCACGCCGCGGGAGCCGACGTCGCCGGCACCGGGATCACCTTCACCACCGCCCTGACGCACGCGCACGAAAGCGGCGCACAGATCACCGACGAGCTGCCCACTCCCGGCGCGCCCAATCACTATACGCACCGCACGCCGTGAGGCGGCATGACGGGAAAAGTCGCTTGCCCGTGAAAAGCCCGGCCTCCTTGCGTCCTCCGCTCCTCTCCCGTAGCGGACGAGGTGACGAGGCCGTCGGATCGCGCGATCGACGCGGGCCGGGCCGGACAACGCGTTGGGGTCAACGCGTTCCACCCGCCACCTCGGCGAGGTGGCCTACAACGGTTTCCTTTCACCCGTCTCCTGCCGTCCGTCCTCCGCCCTCCGCCCTCCGGCTTCCGGCGTCCGGCCTCCGGCCACCGTCCTCAGAAATGAGCCGCCCAAACTGGCCCTGGTGGCGACGGGCACTGGTCGCCCTGAACCTGCTCGCGCTCGCTCTGAGTACCTATCTCGCCTGGCATTTTCTCGCGGGCGGAGCGGTCGTCGGTTGCGGCGCCGGCGGCTCGTGCGAGCAGGTGCTCAACAGCCGGTGGTCGTCGATCGGCGGGATCCTTCCCGTCAGCGGCCTGGCGATGGGCGTGTACCTGGCGATGCTGGTCGCCGGCGCCTGTCTCGGTCCGGCGACGGCGGCGCCGGTCCGCCAGCTGGCGTGGCGCACACTGCTGGTTTTGACAGGAGCGGCGGCCGGAAGCGCGGTGTGGTTCATCATCGTGCAGCGCTGGATCGTCGGGGCCTTCTGCCCGTACTGCATGGCGACGCATGTGACGGGGCTGCTGATCGCGGCATTGGTGATGTGGCAGGCGCCGCGGCAATTGAGCGAAGCGGATGACGATTTCTCAGAAGTCTCGCGCGGAGACGCAGAGGCGCGGAGGTCGAACCTACCGAACATGAAGCTTCTCGACACCGTCTCCTACTGGCTGATCGGTATTTTTGCGGCCGGTGTCCTCGCGGCGGGCCAGGCGGCGCTCGCTCCGGCGACGATCTCCAGCCGCGGCGAGTCGCACGCCGCCGCGGGCGGCCTCGATCCCCGCGAGGTGCCGGTGCTGGGTTCGCCGGACGCGCGTTATGTCATCACGCTGTCATTCGACTACAACTGCCCGCACTGCCAGCGCCTGCATTTCCTCCTCGAGGAGGCCGTGCGCCGCTACGGCGGCAAGCTCGCCTTCGCGCTCTGCCCGGCGCCGCTGAACTCGAAGTGCAATCCGTACGTCCCGCAGGACACGGCGGCGTTCGCGGCGGATTCCTGCGACCTGGCGCGAATCGGCCTCGCCGTCTGGGCTGCACAGCGCGAGGCGTTCCCCGCCTTCGACCGATGGATGTTCTCGCTCGAATCCGGCGACCAATGGCGTCCGCGGACGCTCGAGGCCGCGCGGGCCAGGGCGATCGAGCTCCTGGGCCGCGCGAAGTTCGACGCCGCTCTGGCCGATCCCTGGGTCGACCGCTACCTGCAGACCTCCGTCCGGATCTTCGGCGATGCCGGCGGCACCGCCGTCCCCAAGCTGATCTTCGGCCCCCACTGGGTCACCTCCGAGCCGGAGGATGCGGATGATCTGGTCGCAACCCTGCAATCCGCCTTGGAATTGCCCAAACCCTGATCCGGAAAGGTTCACGCGAAGGCGCGAAGCCCGCGAAGGTTTCGGCATCGATCCCGAATCGGATTTCCGGCTTCGTGCTCTTCGCGGCTTCGCGTGAGCCAGATCGTCAGGTTCGCTTCTTGCTTTTCCAGCGGCTGTACGTGCGGCCGCTGCCCGGGGTGCTGGTGAAATCGGCGGGACGCGGCTGGCCGGGTGCGGCCATGCAGAAGCAGGCGTCGCCGTCGATCCACCGCAGGATTCCCTCCTGGAGCGTGTCCTTCGCCATGCCATCGAGATTGTAGTAGTCGATCGCCACGGGATCGCGGGAGGGATCGAGCTTCACCAGCGCGTGGATGACGGTCTGTCCGGCGAACGCAATGTGGACCTCGTTCCGCTTCGCGCTGCGCTTGCCCATTTTCAGCATCAGCCACGGGAGCGGCTGTCCGTCGCGCACCACCTCGACCGCGGACCATTCGCCCTGCAGCTGCGTCAGCAGCGGCGAGGGAACGTAGTCGAACGCCGCGCGATCCGCCGGCGAGGCCGACGAGACTGCGGCCGGCGCGACACCGCCCTTCACTTCGGGCGGACGCGCGGACGACGCACGGCGCAGCACCTCCCATGCGTGGCCGCGGCCGGCGGCGGTCTTGAATTCGCCCGGCCGCGCCTTGCCGTTCAGGTCGAGGCAGATCTCCAGGCGGTCGCCGTCGACGCGGAAGATGCCGTGGTTCCAGTTGCCGGCCTCGGGCCCCGCGACGAACTCGATGTCGATCGCGGCCGGATCCATTTCGACATCGATGTTGAACACGCCCTCGTAGATCGCCTCGGGTGTCTCGGTCCGGAACCGGTCGCCGTCGATCAGGACGCGCGAGGTGCCGAGCATGGCGGCGGGCAGCGCCACGCCGTCGGTCTCGAGCCGCTCGAACACCCACGTGCCTTCGAGCGCGCGCAGCTGCGCGACATGCCGCGCCAGGTGCGGCCAGCCGGCGAAACCGCTCTGGCGGGCGACAGCCGCCTGCGCGTCGGCGAGGCCGAACGGCGCGGCCTTCAATTGGGCGGCATCGAGGCCTTTCGCCGCGGGCAGGTGCTCGCGAAACGTGGCGGCGGCCGCGGCCTGGCCGGCGGCGAGGTCGGCGAGCAGCGCCTTGGCCTGCCGGCGCAGGTGGTCGAGATTCGGACGGGCGGGAAGTTTCTTGTCCATGGTCGTTCTCCTGGGGAAGCGCCCGGATCCGCAACGGGCGGCACGAAGAACGTGCAGGCTGACGTGGTTGAGTGGGGTGAAGTCGGGTTAAACCCTTCCCGCGGATCCGGAGGCTTTCTTCCAGCCTAGCCCACTCTGGGTGGGCAATGCTCAATGCTCAATGTCCAATGTTCAAAGTTCGGCCGCCTCGCAGGGTGCGGGCAAAGCCCGTTGGCAGGCGACAGGAGGGAGGAGACATTGGTTCAGGGACATGCGTCGACCAAGCCACCTCAGCGAGGCGAAGGACGCTTTCTCCGTGGGATCCGGCCGGGTTTCGGAGGGCGGCCACGAAAAGGCGCCAAGCTCCGTTGGCTGCGTCCCGACTTTTCCGCGCGCCTATAGGCGCAATGGAGATTCCCGACGCAGGGGACGGCCCTTTGTGCTTTTCGTGGCCACCCTCCGACCGCAGCCATCCGAATTGGAGTTGGACGTTGAACGTCGAGTGTTGAACGTTGGGCGTTGAACCCCGAACCCACCATGCCCTCGACCAATACCATCCGCCTGCATCGCGTCGTGAAGGCGCCGCCCGAGAAAGTCTACCGCGCCTTCCTCAACGCCGAGGCCCTCGCCAAGTGGCTCCCGCCGCACGGCTTCACCTGCAAGGTCCACCACCTCGAGCCGAAGGTCGGCGGGACCTACCAGATGTCGTTCACGAATTTCACCACGGCCAAGGCCCATTCGTTCGGCGGAAAATACCTCGAGCTCGTGCCGCCCGAGAAGCTGCGCTACACCGACAAGTTCGACGACCCGAACCTGCCCGGCGAAATCACCGTGACGGTCGTCCTGAAAAAAGTCCTCTGCGGAACGGACCTGTCCATCACCCAGGAAGGCGTGCCCGCCGTCATCCCCGCCGAGATGTGCTACCTCGGCTGGCAGGACTCGCTCGAGCAGCTGCGGGACATCGTCGAGCCGGAGATTCCGAACTGAAGCCGGCATTCGCCGGCTTCAGTTCAGGAGACAGTGGTCGGGAGACAGGAGACTGACGACAATGTAGGGGCGTCCCTTGTGGACGCCCGGCTCGATGATCACAAACCGG
>DASZQN010000099.1:0-50623 GCA_035549635.1 Opitutaceae bacterium | reverse complement strand
GACGCCCGGCTGGACGATCGCAAACCTGGGCGTCCGCAAGGGACGCCCCTACATCGGCTGAAGACAGGCGGGGCGAGACAACGCGTTGGGGTCAACGCGCTCCCCCTGGCACTTCGCCTCCGCGATCTTGCGCCGGCACTTCGTCCGCGTGAGCCTGTCGCAGCCTCCATGAAGCAAAGCCTCGTTTTTCTGGTCCTCTCCCTCGCCGCGGCGGCGGGCGCGCGGGGCGCGGCCGATGCGCCCGCGCCCGGTCCGTCCCCGACAGCCGAGGCGCCGGCCCAGCCCTCGGAAGCGGAGAAGATCGTCCAGGACCTGGTCGCCCGGCAGCAGGCGCTGTTCGCGGAGGCGGCGAAGCGCGACGCGAATTTCGATGAGAACGAGTACCGCACCGCGATGCAGGACATCGGCAACGCCTACGACGATTTCCTGCGCAAGCGGCCCGACTACGGCCCGGCCTACGCCGCCTACGGCGTGATGCTGGGCAAGATCGGGATGCGCCGGCAGTCGTCGATGATGCTGCTCAAGGCGGACGAGCTTTTCCTCCGCGACGACGGCAAGCCCGGGGTGCGCACGCCGGGCTTCCTCCGGACCTGGGCGCTGGTGAAGAACCAGCTGGGCAATTTCGTCGCCGAGGAAGGCCGGCCGCTGGAGGCCGTGAACTATTTTCTCTCCGCGATCGACCTGACGCCGAACGAGCCGCTGTACCACTACCAGCTCGGGACGCTGCTGACCGAGGCGCGCGATGATTTTCTCGGGAGCGGGCACTGGACCCGGGCGGCGCTCGACGAGGCGATGCAGCGGGCCTTCAAGCGCGCGGCGGAGCTCGCGCCGGACCGCATCGAGCTGGGCTATCGCTACGCCGAATCCTTCGCGGACGTCGAAAAGCCGGACTGGGACGCCGCGCTGAAGGCCTGGGCGGCGCTCGAGGAAAAGGCGAAGAGCGACTTCGACCGCCAGGCGATGCGGCTGCAGGCGGCCAACATCCTGATCCAGCAGAAAAAATACGACGAGGCCCGCGTGCTCATCGCGACCGTGACCGTGGAGCAGCTGCAAAGCTCGAAGCAAAAGCTGGTCGCCGCCATGGCTGAAACAACGTCGCCGGCGCCCGCCAGGTAGGGCTTCGGAGAGTGGCCACGAAAAGGCACGAGAAATCCCAGGCTGCGGCCAAGTCTCCATTGCGCCTATAGGCGCGCGGGAAAGCAGGGTTGAGACCTGGGATTTCTCGTGCCTTTTTGTGGCCAAAATTCCGGACGACGTTGGCATCTCCGCGCCTCTGCGCGAAACCTTCCAGCGGCCTCTCTTGGATTTTTGATTTCGCGTCCCGCACGGCCCTGTGCCACGCTGGCGGTTCATGTCCTGGCTAAAACGACTCGAACGGCGGCTCGAGCCCTTCGCGATCCCGCACCTCACGCTCTACCTCGTGATCGGGCAGGTCTTCATCTACCTGTCGTTCGTCCTGCACCTGATCGATCCGATGCGGATCGTCTTCTACCCGGCGCTCGTGCAGCAGGGCGAGGTCTGGCGGCTGTTCACCTTTTTGTTCATTCCCCCGTCGAGCCACGAGAGCCAGCTCAGCATCGTGCTGTTCGCGTTCGTGATGTATTTCTTCTACTTCATCGGCAACACGCTGGAGGGCTACTGGGGCACGCTGCGCTACAACCTCTTCATCCTCGTGGGCTGGCTGCTCACGGTCACGCTGGCCTTCGCCGTGCCGGGCGTGGAGGGCAGCAATGTCTTCATCGGGGGAACGGTCTTCCTCGCGTTCGCCTACCTGCATCCGGATTTCGTCATTTACCTGCTCTTCATCCTGCCCGTGAAGGTGCGCTGGGTCGCGATCGTCACGTGGATCGGGTACATCTGGCAATTCCTGACGGGCAGCCTCGCGGACCGGCTCTCGATCGTGGCGGCGGTGGGGAATTTCCTGATCTTCTTCGGACACGATCTCTGGCTGGACATCAAGGTGGGGCGGCGCCGCATGCAGTCGCAGGCGCGGCGGGCCGCGGCCGAGACCGTGGAAGCGGAGCCGCGGCACCGCTGCCATGTCTGCGGCCGGAACAGCAATGACGAGCCGCGGCTCGACTTCCGCTACTGCTCGAAGTGCGCCGGCGACCAGTGCTACTGCCCGGACCACATCGGCAACCACGTGCACGTGCTGACGACCGATGAGCCGCCGCGCCCCAGCTGACCCGCTGGCGCGGGCCGCCGGCCTCGAAACGCTCGGCGCGTGGCTGGATTTCACCGAGCGCCTCTACGAGCGGGAACAGGTCGCCCTCGGCCAGGTGGCGCCGACCGCGCACGACGAGGCGCTCTACCTCCTGCTGCGGACGCTGGACTGGCCGCTCGACAGCGATGCGCGCGTCCTGCGGCGCCGGCTCGACGCCGGCCAGCGGGCGGCGCTGGGCGAGGCCGTGCGGCGCCGCGTGTGCGAGCGCGTGCCGGCGGCCTACCTCACGCGGGAGGCGTGGCTCGGCGGCGAGCGGTTCTATGTCGACGAGCGCGTGATCATCCCGCGCAGCTATTTCGTGGAGATCATTCCCGGGCAGCTCGACGACTGGCTGCGGGCGCCCGCGAAGGTGGCGCGGGTCGCGGATGTCTGCACCGGTTCCGGCTGCCTGGCGATTCTCCTCGCCCGCCATTTTCCGCGCGCGCGGGTCGATGCGATCGACCTTTCCGCCGACGCGCTGGCGGTGGCCGCGATCAACGTGCGGGCGCGCCGGCTGGGCGGGCGGGTGCGCCTGCACCGCAGCGACGTCTTTGACGACGTGCCGGCCGCGAAATACGATGTCATCCTCAGCAACCCGCCCTACGAGCCGAGCGCCTGGGTCGACGCGCAGGCGCCCGAGTTCCGCGCCGAGCCGCGGATGGCGCACGACGGCGGCCGCGACGGACTCGCGATCATCCGCCAGCTCCTCCGCCAGGCGCGCACGCGGCTGGCGCCGGACGGCATCGTGGTGCTCGAGGTCGGCGGCCTCCGGGCGGCGATGGACCGGGAGTTCGCCGCGCTCGAGCCGCACTGGCTGCACACGGAGGACGGCGCGGACTGCGTGTGCGTGATCCAAGCCTCGCGCCTGGCGGCGCGAGGAGGCTTGAGGCATGAGGCGTGAGGCAGGCGGCTGGCGTGGCCAGCCGAACGTCCAACATTCAACGTTCAACGCTCAACATTCATCTTCGGAAGCCTGAACGTTGAACGTTCCGCTCCGGCGACGCCGGAGCGCCGGCTCACTTACCGCGCCAAATCGTACAAAGCATAGCCCGCAAATAAATTGGGCCGCGTGCGGCAGGGGGACTTCCAGTCGCCGCCGAGGTAGGCGCGCCGGGTGATGGTGATCCCCTTCGCCGCGCAGAAATGCTCGAAGTCCGCGATCGAGACCGGGTTGGTGGGGCGGCTCTCGAACCAGTCGGTGGTGTACACGGCGTTGCGCAGCGTGCGGCCGCGGACGAGCGCATCGAGGCGGTTTTTCCAGTAACCGTGGTTCACGAAACCGACCGTGACCGCATGGCCGACGCGCAGCGCCTCGAGGATGACCTCCGCGGGATCGTGCAGCTCGTGCACGGTGCGCGAGCAGATCACGCGGGCGAAGTGCCGGCCGGAAAACGCGCGCATGAACGCGACCATGTCGCCCTGGTAGGCGGTGACGCCCCGCCGCACGCAGGCGGAGATCCGGGCGAAGTCGAGGTCCACCCCGACGGCGGAGACCTGCTTCGTCTGCACGAGATAGTCGAGCAGCACGCCGCGCCCGCAGCCGAGGTCGAGCACGCGGGTGCCGGGCTCGACCCATTCGCCGATGATGCGCATGTCGACGGTGCGTTTTTCGACGAGCTTGGTCATGACAATTTCCGTTTCGGCGTGCCGTGAAAACCGATCGTGCCCTCTTCCCGGGAAGAAGAATGGGATGAAGTCATCAGCTCTCTGATGGCCTCGAAAATCACTCCGAACTGTCCGTCGTACTTCTTTTCCAGAGCCTCAACTTTGCCGGCTAGTTCTTTGACGGACAAGGTGAGACGTCGCAGGCGGACGAAGGCGCGCATGATCTCGATATTTACCGCCACGGCACGCGGGCTGCGCAGTACGCTGGAGAGCATGGCGACACCCTCCTGGGTGAAGGCGTAAGGCCGGGAGCGACGCCGGCCGCCGTGGCCGAAACTTGAAATGCCAATCTGGCATTTCAAGTTTTCCAACTCCGCCGCTGTCAGCTGAAACATGAAATCCGCTGGGAAACGCGAAAGGTTGCGCTTTACCGCGCGATTGAGCGCCCCAGTGGGCACGCGATACAACCGGGCGAGATCGCCGTCCAGCAGCACCCGCCGTTCGCGCAAGAGATGAATATGGGTGTCTGTTACCGGCGGGATGAGCAGGGGCGCTGATTTATTTGCTGACTGGGGCATGAGATACCTCGGGGCCTAGATGGCGAAGTCGAAGACGTACGGCTGGTCGCGCTCGAGGAAGCCGCGCACGAGGTCGTACAGCTGCGGGGACTCGAGCAGAAACGAGTCATGGCCGAGGTCCATCGAGAGCTCGGCGTAGCTCGCGCGCTTGCCGGCGCGCAGCAGCGCGAGGGCGATCGCTCGGTTCTGCTCGCAGGGGAAGAGCCAGTCGCTGGTGAAGCCGACGACCAGCGTCTCGCCCTCGACGTCCTTGAAGGCCGTCTCGAGCGAACCGTAGTCGTCCGCCAGGTCGAAGTCGTCGAGCGCGTGGGTGATGTACAGGTACGAGTTCGCGTCGAAGCGGTTGATGAAGCTCTTGCCCTGGTAGTCGAGGTAGCTCTCGACGGCGAAGCGCTTCATGCCGCCGTCGGTCACGGCGCCGTCGCCGGATGTCTCCGCGCGGGTGCGGCCGAACTTCCGGTCCATGCTCGCGTCGGAAAGGTAGGTGATGTGCGCCATCATCCGGGCGATCGCGAGCCCGACGCGCGGGCCGCCGTCCTTCGGGTAGTCGCCGTTATTCCAGGAGGGGTCCTGCTTGATCGCCTGCCGGCCGACGACGTTGAACGCGATCGCCTGTGCGCTCTCGCGGGCGGTCGTGGCCATCGCGAGCATGCGGCGGGTGAACTGCGGAAACTCGATGCCCCACTGCAGCACCTGCATCCCGCCCATCGAGCCGCCGATCGCGGCGTAGATCGATTTCACGCCGAGATGGTCCAGCAGCAGTTTCTGCGAAAGGACCATGTCGCGGATCGTGACGAAGGGGAACGAGACGCCGTAGGGCCGGCCGGTGTCAGGGTTGATCGACGACGGCCCGGTCGAACCGGTGCAGCCGCCGAGCACGTTGGCGCAGACCACGAAGAAGCGCCGCGTGTCCACCGCCTTGCCGGGCCCGATGAGATTGTTCCACCAGCCGGGCTTGCGGTCGCCCTCGTGGAAGCCCGCGCAATGATGGTCGCCGCTCAGCGCATGGCAGATCACGATGGTGTTGTCGCGCGCCGCATTGAGCTGCCCGTAGGTCTCGTAGCGCAGCGTGAAGCCCGGAAGGGTCTGGCCGCTGTCGAAGGTGAACGCCGCGCGGTGATGGAAGTCGTGCGGAGTCACGAGGCCGATCTCGCCGCCCGCGGGAGCGGCGGCGCCCGGGGGAGTGACGGTGGAATCCGCGGCGTTCATGGCGACCGGCGTGTTAACCATAGATAGGGACGGAAGAACACTGATTTTTGTGTCATGGAAGAAGAAGCCCGACCGGAGAAGGGTTTCGCGCAGAGACGCAGAGGCGCGAAGGACGGAAGCGCCCTGGATCGATCTCCGCGCCTCTGCGCCTCCGCGCGAAACCGGATCGAAAAGCGGCCGTGAATCTAGGATTTGGCGCCGGCGGCATCGTCCGTGTCCTCGTTCGAGAAGACATGCTGGACGTCGTCGAGCTCGTCGAGGGCGTCGTGCAGCGCGGCGAGGGTCTTGGCGGCCGCGGGGTCGGCGACGGGCACGGTGGTCACGGGAATGTAGGCGATCTCGGCGCTGGCGGGCTTGAGGCCCCTTTTCTCCAGCGCGTGCGCGACCCTGTCGAAGGCGGGCACGCCGCAGCGGATCTCGAAGCCCTCCGCGGAGACGATCACGTCGTCGGCGCCGGCCTCGAGGGCGAGTTCCATCAGCGCCTCCTCGCCGACCTGGCCCTGCGGGATGAGAAACTGGCCGGCATGCAGGAACTGGAAGGCGACCGCGCCCGTGCTCGCGAGGTTGCCGCCGTGGCGCGCGAAGGCGGAGCGCACGTCCTGCGCGGCGCGCTGCTTGTTGTCGGTCGTCACCTTGACCACGAACGCGACGCCGGCGGGGCCGTAGCCCTCGTAGGTGATCTCCTCGTAGACCACGCCGGGCAGCTCGCCCGTGCCCTTCTTGATCGCACGGTCCACGTTCTCGACCGGCATGTTCGCCTCGCGGGCCTTGAGCAGGAGCGTGCGCAGCCGGGCGTTGCCGCCGGGATCGCCGCCGCCGAATTTCGCGGCGAGCGTGATGTCGCGCGAGAGCCGGGAGAACACCTTGCCCCGGCGGGAATCGGTGACCGCCTTGAGCCGCTTGACCTTCGACCACTTGTTGTGACCAGCCATTTCGGAGGACGGAGAACGGACGGACGACGGGATTACATTACAAATGATCGAACCGGTGCGGAGCGAAAGAGATCAATTCGGGAAGACCGAATTTTCCGTCTGTCCTCCGGCTTCCGTGCTCTGTCCTCCGGTTAGGTCCTCCGCGGCGGAAGTTACTTCCGCCGCCCCGGCGTCACGTTCTTCACCGGCTTGCCGCCGGGGCCGGTGGCGGCGGCGGGAGCGGGGTCGGTGTCCGGCATGCGGTTGATGAAGAGCTGCTGCAGGATGGTGAAGAGGCCGTTGACGGTGGAATAGAGCGAGAGCGCGCAGGAGTAGAAATAGCAGACCGCCATGAAAATGAGCGGCATGAACTTCATCACCTTGGCCTGGGTGTTGTCCATCGTCGCGGGCTGCGGGACGAGGCGCGTCTGGATGAGCATCGTCGCGCCGAGGATGAGCGGCAGGATGTTCAGCGGGAAGCCGTAGATCGTCAGCACGGTGTCGGACGCCGAGAGATCCTTCGCCCAGAGGAATTCCGCGAAGCGCAGCTCGGCCGCGCTCTGCAGCATCCGGAAGAAGCCCCAGAAGAACGGCAGCGGGATCAGCATCGGCAGGCAGCCGCCCATCGGGTTCACCTTGTGCTCCCGGTAGAGGTCCATCATCGCCGTCTGCATCTTCTGCGGGTTGTCCTTGTACTTTTCGCGGAGGGCCTGGATCTCGGGCTGGAATTTCTGCATGCGCTTCATCGAGCGCGCGGCCTTGAGCGTCAGCGGCAGGGTGACGATCTTGAGCGTCAGCGTGGTCAAAATGATCGCGACGCCCCAGTTCGGCACGAAGCTGTGGATCCAGGTCATCAGCGTGAGCAGGAGCTGGCTGCAGTAGCGGAAGAGGAAGAAGCCGAACTGCATCACGGCGTCCTGGTCGGCCTTGAACACCTCGATGTTGGCGAGGCGGTGGTATTCCTTCGGTCCGACGTAGAGATTGCCGGCGAGGGTGGCCGTGCCCTGGGGCGGCAGGACCGGGAGGTCGAAGCGGGCGGCGCCGGTGATGCCGATGGCGGGAACGAGGGTGTCGCTGATCGGGGGCAGCTCGATGCGGCGCGTGATGAGGCCGTTCGCGGGCTGGTCCGGGGTGTAGATGCTGGCGAAGAACTGGTTGCTCACGGACGTCCATTTCAGGGGCCCGGGGCTCTCGATGCTGGGCAGGGGCTCGCGGGAACCGATGCCGAAGTTGCTGAGGAAACCGCCGCCCTGGAGCGAGGTGCGCTGGATGAACTGGACGTGGCCGTCGGCGTTGCGCCCGGTGGCGAGGCTGAAGTCGCGCACGGTGAGCGGCGCCGCGGTGCCGAGGTTGAGGAGGGCGTGGGGCAGCGTCTCGTTGCCGGCGGTGAGGTTGCGGAAGGTCGTCTCGGCGCGCAGCTGGTAGGGATCGGTCGTGCCGACTTCATTGGGCGCCAGCACGTAGCGGCGCGTGACCTCGATGCGGTCGGCGAAGACCGCGCGATAGACGACCTCGTTGGCGGTGGCCGAGACCTTCTGGTAGCGCGTCCGGCGGTCGAGCCCGGGGAGATCGACGAAGGCCAGCATCGGCTCCGCATGGAGCTGGTTGAACACGAACGGCACGTCGGGCCGGTCCTTTTCCGCCGAGTAGATGTAGTGCACCCCCGGCTGGTTCTTCTTGGCGGGGTCGCGGGCGACGAGGGCGACATCGCGGATGGCGCCGCCGAAATCCGTGAAACGCACCTCGATGAAGTCGTTTGCCAGCGTCGTGATCCCGGCGGCGGTGTCCTCCTTGACGAGGGCGGCAAAGGCGGCGTCCGGCGTGGCCGTGGCCGTCGCGGCGGTCGCGGCGGCGCCGGCGGGCGTCTTCACCAGCTCGGGCGCGGGCGGGGCGGGCGGCGTGGTCTTCGGCAGGAAATAGATGCTGGCGAAGGCCGCGATCAGCAGGAAGACGCCGATGGTGAGATTCTTTTTGTCCATGCGGAAAAACGGGAGGGAGAAATCAGGAGAGGGCGGCCCGGTCCCAGGCCGTGCAGGTCACGCGCGGCGGCACGGGGTCGCGGCCGCCGCGATGGAACGGATGGCACCGGGCGAGGCGGCGGAGCGCGAGCCACGCTCCGCGGAGCGCGCCATGCGTGCGCACGGCCTCGGCCGCGTAGTGCGAGCAGGTCGGCGAAAAGCGGCAGCCGCAGCTTCCGCCCAGCAGCAGCGGCGGCAGCGGCGAGAGCACGCGCTGGTAGGCGCGGATGAGTCCGAGGAGCCCGCGGGCCGGCAGACTCGGGGGGCGGACGGAAACGACGGAAGGGCCGGCGTCAGGCATGGGACGGTGGAGTCGGAGACGGGATGCGGCGGCAGGCGGTGACGAACTTCTGCTCCACCTCGGCGTAGTCGACGCGGGTCACCGCGGCGCGGGCGACCAGCAGGAGATCGCAGTCGGCGGGCACCAGCTCCTGGTGCCGGCGAAAAACCTCGCGGAGCCGGCGCTTGGCCCGGTTCCGCTGCGTGGCAGCGCCGACGGACGCGATCGAGGCCACGACCCCGACCCGGGGGGAGGAAACCTGCGGCGACGCCGGACGGCGGAACCACCAGAGGGTGAAGGCGCCGCATTCCACGCGGCGTCCGTCGGCCCGCACGGCGCGAAAGTCGGCGGGACGACGCAGGTGCTGTTCCGGGCGGAAGCGCATGGGGCCGGGCCCGGCGGGTGCGACGGTCAAACCACCGTGAGGCGCTTGCGGCCCTTCAGGCGGCGGCTCTTGATGACCTTGCGGCCGCCGCGGGTGGCCATGCGGGCGCGGTAACCGATCTTGCGGGCGCGTTTCTTGCGGTGCGGACGGAATGTGGGTTGCATGACGTTTAAAGAAAAAGAGGGTCAGAAATGCCCGACGAAGCGGGGGAGTGTCAAGGGCCCAGAAATGGCGGTCATGCCCTGATTTCATGAGCTATGGCTGGAGGCCGGATTTTTGGCCACGAAAAGGCACAAAAATTCCGGGGCTTCGTCTTGAGTCACCCGCGCGCCTATAGGCGCAATGGAGGCCCAGCCGCAGCCCTGGCCCCTTCGCGCCTTTTCGTGGCTAAAGCACCGACGCGTTTCGCCTAGAAGGCGCAACTCAGGGTCACGGAGCCGAACTTGTTGCAGTTCTCCTGCTGGGTCCGGAACTCCTTGGTCCGCTCGACCTGCGAAAAGGTGAACTGCCAGCGGCCGCCGATCAGGCCGAAGCCGTAGCTCAGGTCGGCGACGAACGGCTCCTTGTCCACGTGGGGGCCGTCCTGCCAGGTGTTGCCGTCGAGGAAGATGTCCCGCGCGACGGCGCGGCCGTCCGCGGCGCCGAAGACGAACACGCTCCATTTCCGGCGTCGCGAGACGCGGGGGTCGAGGTCGTCGATCGGCGTGCTCCCGGCCCCGCCTGGGCGGATCAGCTGCACGCCGAAGTCGCTCGGCAGGTTGAAACCGAGGCGCAGCGTGCCGCCGGCGTTGGCGTAGGTCTGCACGTTGCCGAGGCTGGCCCCGAGGTGAGGCACGAGGTCGGCGCCGAGCACGTCGGAGAATGCGCGGGCATAGAGCCGCCACTTGTGCTCGTACACCGCGTTCACACCGGGCTCGTCCTTGAGCTGGTATTCCCAGCCGTTCGGGCGCGAATTGCCGGTCCAGCGGTGGATGGCCCGCTGCAGGTCGCCGGCATAGGAGTGCGGGCCCACGATGCCGCCCTGGAAGGAAAGCGTGTCGAGCGACGACTCCGTCTTGCTGAGGAAGGAGAACTCGACGTACGACCAGCCCGCGTAGGGCCGGTCCTTGGGGTCGGGCACGAAGCGGTCGCGGTCCTGCGGCGTGTACATGTTCTGCCCGAAGGCGAAGCCGAAGTCCTTCTGCGCCCCGGCGCGGTTGATGAAGGGCAGCGCGTCGACGAAATTCCGGCGCCATCCGTCCGGCGCCCACGAGACGAGGTCGCGGGTCAGCCAGGAAAACTTCACGCCGTTTGTGTAATGGCGGTCGGTGCCGCCGAAGAAATCGTTCTCGAAATAGAGGGTGAAGATGGGCGCAGCCTCCGCCCGGGTGACCGGCACGTCTGCGTCCGACGCCCGCAGCGCGCAGGAACACAGAGTCAGGGACAGAAGGAGCGAACGGAAGCGGGACATGTCTCGATAGTGCTCCGCTGCGGGAAGTGGTTCCGTGGGAGGCGGCTGCGGGGCGGATTCATCTAGTCCCCGCGGCATGAGCCAGGAGGCAGCCGACCCGATCGGGAACGGCCCGGGGGCCCGTTGTGGGGTGCTTCGCCGGCCGGCCCGGCGGCTTCGGAGGGCGTTTCCCCGCCGTCGGGCGGCGGAAGCGAGGCCGCCCAGGTCCGGATCTGGCGCGCGCACGAATCGGCGAGCGACTTCAGCTCGGCGATTTCGAACCGGAATCGCGCCAGGCCCGGGTTGCGTCCCGCAAGGATGAGCATGGAGCGCACCTCGCCGGCCGCACCGAGGGCGAGGCGAAGGCAGGCAACGAGCTCGCCGACGGAGCCGCGCTCGAATCCGCCGGCGATGAGGTTGGCCACCGCCAGGGCTGCGTCGTCGAGCTGGCTGCGAAAGCCGGGACGCAGGCGGGGAGGGTTGCGGTCAAGGAAGGCATCGATGCCGTCGTAGAGGCGGGCGGCGGATTGCCAGACGGGAAGATCTTCGAAGCGGGAATGAGGGGACATGGGAGGAAGAGGGGCGCGGGAACGCGCTCACCTGATGCAACGGCTCATTCGCAAGCGGTCTTTCAACGATCGCGTCTCTCGCTGCGGTTTCGCGCATCGACGGCCGGCGGCGGCCGCTCCAGGATTCGGCATGCGCATCGCTGTGCTTGCCGACACGCACGACCGCTATCCGCCCTCGCTGCCCGAGCGCCTGCGGGCGGCGGAGGAGATCTGGCACCTGGGCGACGTCTGCGATCCGGCCACGCTCGTCGAGTTCGAGCAGCTGGGCCCGCCGCTGCGGGTGGTCCGGGGCAACTGCGACGCCAATGCGGGATGGCCGCTCGCGCTGGACCTGGAACGCGGCGGGGTGAAATTCCATCTCACGCACATTCCGCCGCGGGAGGCGCCGCGGGGCGCGCAGGTCGTCCTGCACGGCCACACGCACGTGGCCCGCGACGAGATGCTTGGGAAGGTCCGCTGGCTCAATCCGGGCTGCATCACCCGCCCGCGCGACGGCCTGCCGGGCTTCGCCTGGCTGGAGGTGGAAGGCGGACGGGTGACGCGCTGGGAATTCGCGCGACTGTAGGCTTTCGATCCGGTTTCGCGCCGAGGCGAGAGACGCAAAGTCCGATCACTGGAGCATTCCTTCGCGGCTTCGCGTCTTTGCGCGAAAATGGCTTTCCGCCTGCGCTTGCGTTGGCGCGAAATTTTTCGGGCTATGACGGGTGATGAGCGATGGCGAGCAACAGGACCTGTTTGCGCTGTTCGCGCCCGCGGCCGGCGTGCACAAGGAGCCGCCGGCGACGGGCGGCGGGATCGTCTTCGAGCGCAGCCGGCGGGCGCGGCACTACCGGCTGACTTTGCGGCGGGACGGAACGGCGGTCGCGACCATCCCGGTCCGCGGCAGCGTGCGGGAAGCGGAGCGCTTTGTCGCGCAGCACCAGGACTGGCTCGAACGCGCGCGGGCGCGGCATCGCCGCCGGCCGCGCGCGGCGGACGTCTGGACGCCGGGCACGAACGTCCTCTGGCGCGGCGCGATGACGGAGATCCGGGCGGCGGCCCCGGCCGACGGCGCGTCGGCGCGTCCGGCCGTCAGCCTCGGCGCCGACATTTTCCGGGTGCCGGCGCTGGAGCACGACCTGCGCCCGGCGCTCGAGGCCCACTTTGCGCGGCGGGCCCGCATCGAGCTTCCCGCGCGCACCTGGGAGCTGGCGGCGGTGAGCGGCGTCGAGGTGAAGCACGTGACCGTTCGCAACCAGCGGTCGCGCTGGGGCTCGTGCTCCACGACGGGGACGATCTCCCTCAACTGGCGGCTGGTGCAGACCCCCGATTTCGTCCGCGACTACATCATCCATCACGAGCTGGCGCACCTCCGCGAGATGAACCATTCCGCCCGCTTCTGGGCGCGCGTCGAGGAGATGTGCCCCGGCTGGCGCGACGCCGAGCAGTGGCTGAAGCGCAACGGGAGCCTGTTGGGACTGTAAGAGCCGGCTTCGCCGGCTCAAACGTTCAACGTTCGACGTTCAACATCCAACCTTCAACGCGAGCACGCGAAACGAGTTCGACGCCGACTCCGCGTTGGATGTTGAACGTTGAGCGTTGAACGTTGCGACTTTCGCCTAGCGAAAGTCGATGAGCTCCACCTCGAACACGAGCGTGGCGCGCGGCGGGATCGACGGCGGGCGCCCGCTCACGCCGTAGGCGAGCCAGTAAGGGATGATGAGCGTCCGTTTCTCGCCCTTCTTCATGGAGAGGAAGGCCTCGTCCCAGCCTTTGATGACATTGCCGATGCCGACGCGGAACGTCAGCGGGACGCCGCGGGTGTAGGAACTGTCGAAGGGCGTGCCGTCGAGCAGGCGGCCGTCGTAGTTGGCGATGACCTCGTCACCGACCTTGGGCGTCGCCGTGCCCGTGCCCGGCGCGCGTTCGACGTAGCGGAGGCCGGAGACGAGCTTGTGGGCGGTGCCGTATTTCTCGGCGATTACGGCGGCGTCCGCGGTGCTGAGCTGCGGCATGCCCTGGTCCTCGAGCGCCTCGCGCATGGCGCTGTTGATCGGCCGGCCCGGGTTCTTGCGGGCGAACCAGCCCGAGCGGACGACGAGCGCGATCGTCAGCAGCACCGTGCCGAGGAGGAGGATGTAGAAGAAGCTGCGCGGCGGAGTCTTGGCCATGATCGCCATGAAAGACACCAAAGCCAGGCGAAGGCAATCGTGGGCGCCGCCGATCGGATGATTTCCAGTCCGGTTTCACGCCGAGGACGCAAAGCACGCAGGGGAAGAGCGGGGGCTCTGTTTCCTACCTCGGCGTTCCCCGCGTCCTCGGCGTGAAACCGGTTTTCGTCCCACCGAAGAAAATTGCCTGCGGCGGGCCGGGCCCTTTCATCGGCGGCCTGCATGACCGCCGCGGCCCCGACGACCGATTCCCCCGCCATCGAGGTGCGGGGGCTGATGAAGCGGTACGGCCAGGTGGAGGCGCTGCGCGGCCTCGACCTGACGGTGAAGCGCGGGGAGATGTTCGCGCTGCTCGGCCCCAACGGCGCGGGCAAGACGACGCTGTTCTCGATCCTGGCCACGCTCCGTTCGCCTTCGGCCGGAACGGCCCACGTGCTCGGACATGAAGTCGTGGCGGCGCGGACGGCGGTGCGGCGCGCCATGGGCGTGGTGTTCCAGGAGCCGGCGATCGAGCAGCGGCTGAGCGGCCGCGAAAACCTCCTCCTGATGGGCCTGTTCTACGGACTCGCGCCGGCGGCGGCGCGGGAGAAGGCCGGGGACCTCCTGAAAAGGCTGGAGCTGGAGGAGGCCTCCGACCGTCCGGCGCGGAATCTTTCCGGCGGCCAGCGGCGCAAGCTGGAGCTGGCCCGCGCGCTCGTGACGGATCCGCAGATCCTCTTCCTCGACGAGGCGACCGCCGGACTCGACGTGGATGCGCGGCGCGGATTCTGGGCGCATGTGCGCGGGCTGACCGAGTCCGGCCGCACGGTTTTCTTCACCACGCACTACATGGAGGAGGCGGAGGTGGCCGACCGCATCGCGCTGATCGATCACGGCCGCGTGGTGGCGCTGGATTCGCCGCAGGCGCTCAAGGCGCGGGTCGGCGGGGGCGTCATCCGCCTGCAGACCGAGGACAACGCCCGCGCCCGGGCCTGGCTGGCTGAGCGCAATCTCGCGCCGGAAGCCGGCGGACAGGAACTCATGCTGGTGCACGCCGACCCGGCGGCGGTGCTGCCGGAAATCCTGCGGACCCTGCCCGTCCGGGTGCAGCGCGTCGAGGTCCACGAGCCGAGCCTGGAGGACGTCTTTCTCAAGCTCACCGGCCGCGGTTTCGGCGGCGACGCGCCGGCGGCCGGCGGCCGCCCGGGCCGGCCCAACGGAGGAGGCGCATCATGATCCGTGGCATCTATGCGGTCGTCGTGCTCGACCTGAAGCGCTTCTGGCTCGACCGGGCGCGGCTGCTCGCCGGCCTCGCGCAGCCGCTCCTGTACCTGTTCGTCCTCGGCGCCGGCATCGGCTCGAGCACTCACTTGGGCGGCGGCGACTACCGGCGCTACATTTTCCCGGGCGTGCTCGGGCTTTCGCTGCTCTTCACCGCCACGTTCTCGGCGATCACCATCGTGTTCGACCGGCAGATCGGATTCTTCAAGGCCGTGCTGGTGTCGCCGGTCCCGCGCGCCTCGATCGCGATCGGAAAGATCGTCGCAGGCGCGCTCCAGGCGTTCGCGCAGGGGATCGTCGTGCTGCCGTTCGCGCCGCTGGCGGGCGTGCCGCTCGGGCTGACCGAGATCCTGCTGCTGCTGGGCGCGATGCTGCTGGGGTCGCTCGCGTTCTCGGCGGTGGGCCTGGCGTTCGCGGCGCGCTTTTCATCGACGACGGTGTTCCCGATCGTGAGCAATGCGGTGATCCTCCCGATGTATTTCCTCGGCGGCGCCCTCTATCCGCTCACGACGGCCCCGCGCTGGATGCAGATCGCGGCGCATTTCGACCCGGTGGCCTACGCCGTCGACCTGATGCGCGGCGCGCTGCTCGGCAGCTATTTCTTCAACCCGGTGCTCTCGGTGGGGGCGCTGCTTTTCGTGATCGTGGTCCTGGCCTGGGAGGCGGTCCGGATCTTCAACCGCGGCGAGGACGACTCCAGCCTGGGCGCGACCAAGTTCACCTGGCGGCGGTGAGTCGGAGAGGGTTCACGCAGAGGACGCAAGGGACGCGGAGGCTGAAATCAGAGCCAGGTTGGTCCTCTGCGTTCTCTGTGTCCTCTGCGTGAAAAAATTCAACGGCTGGGTCCCGCGGCTGCGGGCTCCAGCTTCAGCAGCAGGCCGTCCAGCACGGCGTCGAGACGGTACTTGATCTTCATTCCGCGGGAGACGGACTGGCGCGGCGGCAGCGACTTGGCCATCTCGGCCGTGTAGGCCTCGGCCTTCGCCTGCAGCGGCGGGAGGAAGCCTTCCGTGCCGGCCGGTCCGAAAAGCGGACGCAGCGGCTCGGCGATCCACAGGGCCCACTGTTCGGGATCGGCAAAATACACGACCATCGCTCCCCGATCGAGGACGCCGAGCTGCTCCGCGTAGCGCTTGGCGACGGCGGGAAGGGCGGTCGCGTCCGCAGCGGCGGGTTTGCGGAGAATGCGCGCGCGGACCTTCAGGCCGGTCGCGCGTTCGAAATTGGCGAGCTGGTAGTTGAAGGCGTCCGCGCGCGGCGGGTCGGTCGGCAGCAGGTGATCGGGATCGTCGAAGGGCGCCGTCGGGCCGGGGCTGGGCGGACCGGAATAGCGCGGCGTCTGCGCCACCAGCTTCGCGAGGGTCTCGTCGTCCGCGCGGAAGGCCTGCGCCTCAGCGCCGAGGCGCAGGATCTTCACGCGCATCCGGTCGTCCTCCCGGATCTGCGGCAGCGCCGCCTGGCCGCGGACGACCCGCCCGAAGACGCTGTGCAGGTAGTTGAGGCGGTCGACCGGCGCGAGCGTGATGAAGAACTGCGAGCCTTCGGTGTCCGGCCCGGCATTGGCCATGGCGAGCACCCCCGCCGCGTCGAGGTGCAGGCCGCGGCCGAATTCGTCCGGCAGCTGGTAGCCCGGGCCGCCGTCGCCGGTCCCGAGCGGGTCGCCGCCCTGCACCACGAAGCCCGGGACGACGCGGTGGAATTTCAGGCCGTCGTAGAACGGCTTGCGCGGCGCCGGCCCGAGCGTGCCCTCGGCGAGGCCGACGAAGTTCGCGACCGTGAGCGGCGCCTGGCGAAGATAGAGTTCGCACGTCATCGTCCCGCGCGCGGTGGAGATCTCCGCGTACAGGCCGTCAGGCAGCGCCGGCTCGGCGGCGCGGGCAGCGGCGCCCGCGAGGAGCAGGCTCGCGACGGCGCGAAGCACCCGATGGAGGTTCACGCCTGCTTCAGGAACGAACAGATGTATTCGCAGAGCCCGCCCTGCACCTCGATGGTGAAGCCGCTCTTGCCCGGGACATCGAACAGGGTGCCCGCGGGATATTCCGTCGTCGACGCGCTGCCGTCGATCGTCACGCGGCAGGTGCCCGCGACGATCTCCATGCGCTCCGGGGCATCGGTGCCGAAATGATAGGAGCCCGGATAGATGAGCCCGAGCGTCTTCTTGACGCTCCCCGGCAGGAGCAGCGTGTGGCTGACGACCTTGCCGTCGAAATAGACATTGGCCTTGGCCAGCACGGTGACGCCGGCGAACTGGGTGGGAAGGGAGGACATGAGTGACAGTGATGAGCGGGGGTCGATGGCGAGGCAAGAGCGAGCGGCCGGACGATTGCGGATTTTGGAGTGCGGATTGCGGATTTGGGATCCGGCCGGTGAATCATTTGGCCACGAAAAGGCACAAAAATTCCAAGGTTCCTGCTCGGATCTCCCGCCCGCCTATAGGCGCAATGGAGAGGTCTTCGCAGCCCCGGTTTATTCGTGCCTTTTCATGGCCACAATCCCGCCGTTAGAAACTGGTTTCGTTCGCGCGGGAAATCGCCACACTCCGCTGGCATGAAGCTTGGTTCATTCGCGGGGCGGTTTGCGTTCGCTCTCGCGCTGGCGTCGATGCTGCCGGCCGCGCGTGCCGCCGACGCGGCTCTGATCGCGCGGCCCTTCCTGGCGGCCGGCGCGGTCGATGCGGCCAAAATCCTGCCGCTGCCGCCGGCGCCCGGCTCGCTGGCGGCGCGGGCGGATCTCGAGACCGTGCTGCACGTGCAGGAGTCGCGCACGGCGGAGCAGATCGCGTGGGCGAAGGAGATCGTGCAGGACAGCGTGTTCAAGAACGACCGCGTGCTCGGCGAATGGTTTTCCGCGGCGAACCTGCCGTTCACCGCGCGTTTTTTCCAGGAGGCCAACGCGGAGGGGGAGGCGATCAGCCGCGACGCCAAGGATATCCACCCTCGCGACCGTCCGCCCTTCACGGATCCGCGGGTCCATCCGTGCGTGGAGCTGAAGACCACCCATTCCTATCCCAGCTCCCACTCCTCGGCGGCCTGGCTGTGGGCGCGGCTGCTGGCGGAGATCTTTCCCGAAAAGCGCGCGGAGCTCTACGAGCGGGCGCGCGCGGTCATGTGGGGCCGCGTGATCGGCGGCGTGCATTTTCCCTCCGACACCGTCGGCGGGCAGATCCTCGGCGAGGCGATCGCGGACGAGATGCTGAAGAATCCCGAGGTGCAGGCCGCGCTGAAGAAATGCCGGGAGGAAGCGGAGCCGTTCCTGCGGAAAAAAGCGGCCTGAGCCGGAGGGTTCGCGCAGAGACGCAGAGGCGCGGGGAAAATCCCACAGAGATCTTGGTCTCGGAGATCGACCTCCGAGACTCTGCGTCTCTGCGCGAAATCCGTTTCCGACCGTCAGGCCTTTTTCTTCATGGCGGCCGCGGTGGCGCGCAGGGCGGCGTTGACCGAGCCGCCGTCGGAGCCGAGGGCGACGAAGCTGTAGCCGAGGTCGCGCGCCATCCCGAGCTGCGCGGGATCGAGCAGCAGGATGCCGGCGGCCTTGCCCGCGCGTTTGGCGGCGGACGCGATGCGCTTCAGGGCGTCGAGAAATGTCGGATGGTTGTACTGGCCGGTGATGCCGAGATTGGCGGTGAGATCGAGCGGCCCGGCGAAGATCACGTCGGCGCCGTCGACGGCCGCGATCTCGTCGACGCGGTCGAGCCCCTCGGCGGTTTCGATCTGCACGGCGGTGACGAGCCACTCGTGGGCGTGCGCGAAATAGGCGTCGAAGTCGCCGCCGAAGGCGGCCGCGCGGTTGAGCTTCGCCACGCCGCGCATGCCGCGGGGCGGGTAGCGCAGCGAGGCGACCGCGCCGCGGGCCTCGTCGGCGCTGTTGACGTAAGGGACCATCACGCCGTGCGCGCCGGCGTCGAGCACGCGCTTGAACCGCGGGGGCTCGTTGGCAGCGATGCGCACGAGGCCGGCGGCGGGCGTGGCCGACACGGCCTGGAGCTGGTGCAGGACGGTGGTGTCGCTGCCGGGCCCGTGCTCGTGGTCGAGCAGGACCCAGTCGAAGCCGGCGAGGCCGGCCATCTCGGCGGTGAGGGCCGAGCCGAGGTTGAGCCACGTGCCGGCGAGCCACTCGCCCGCGAGCACGCGGTTCCGGAAATCAGCGGTCATTTTCATGGGAAAGTCGGGCGACGGATTTTAGCCACGGAAAAGGCGCGAAAATTCCAGGGTTCCTGCTCGAATCTCCCGCGCGCCTATAGGCGCAATGGAGAGGTCTTCGCAGCCCCGGTCCCTTTGTGCCTTTTCGTGGCCAACGAAATTCACATCGAGGCGTACAGGCGGTAGAGCGCCTGCGTGCCGCAATCCTCCCAGCCGCGGGATGCGACGAGGTCGTACATCTTCTTCGCACAGGCGAGGCCGGGGAGGTCGAGCTTGAGCTCGGCGGCGCACTCGAGCGCGAGGCGGAGGTCCTTGAGGATGTGCTTCACGTAGAAGCCGGGCGCGTAGTTGTCCGCGAGCGCGCGGGGCGCGAGGTTCGTCATTGCCCAGCTGCCGGCGGCGCCGCCGCTGATGCTGGCGTGCACCGCGGCCGGATCGAGGCCGGCCTTCTTCGCGTAGGCGAGCGCCTCGCACCACGCGAGCATGCCGACCGCGACGGCGATCTGGTTCGCGAGCTTGCAGTGCTGGCCCGCGCCGGGACCGCCGTGGCGGGCGATGTTCTTGCCCATCAGATCAAAGAGGGGCTTGGCCTTGGCGAAGGCGGCCTCGTCGCCGCCGACCATGATCACGAGCCGCGCCTCCTTGGCGCCGAGATCGCCGCCGGAGACGGGGGCGTCGAGGGCGGAGAGCTTGCGCTTCGCCGCCTCCGCCGCGATGCGCTGCGCGAGCAGCGGGCTCGAGGTCGTCATGTCGATCAGGATCGTTCCGGGCTTGGCCTTCTCGACTACGCCGCCGGCGCCGAGATAAGTCTGCTCCACGTCCGTCGGGAACCCGACGATCGTGATGACGAAGTCAGCCTCGGCCGCGGCGCTGCCGGCGGTCGCGTGCCATTTGGCGCCGGCGTCGATCAGCGCCTGCGCCTTTTCCTTGGTGCGGTTGTAGACGTGCAGCGTGTGGCCGGCCTTCTGGAGGTGGCCGGCCATGCTGCGGCCCATGACGCCGGTGCCGATGAATGCGATGGAGGACATGTGGGGGGATGGAAGTAACAGGTGTCAGGTGACAAGTAACAACAGGGGAAAGCGGGAGACGGAGCCAAGACGGCCGGGTGAGGAGGAGCGAACCAAAATTACTCAATGTGGGGGCGTCCCTTGTGGACGCCCGTCTGCACGATCTCGACGATCTCGATTGGGCGCCCGCAAGGGACGCCCCTACATCGAGCCAGGTCAGGGGATCCGGATCACGCGGCCGATCACGAGGCTCTTCTCGTCGCGGAGGATGTCGCGGTTGGCGGCGAGGATGTCGTTCCAGCGATCGGGGGTGCCGTAGTACTGGCGGGAGATTTTCGCGAGGGTGTCGCCGGCGGCGATCGTGTGGGTCCGCGCACTTGATTGCGGATTTTGGGTTGCGGATTGCGGATTGGTTGGCGGAGCCGTGGGGGCGATCCGGGACGGTTGGGCGACGGCGACGGGGCCGCCGAGGGATAGCTTGGTTTTCAGGTCGGCGTTTTCCGCGGCGATCGCCATGGCCTGGGCCTGGGTCTGGCGGAGCTGCTCGCGCAGGGCGTTGGCCTGGGCGGCGAGGGGAACGGCGCTCTTGGTGGCGGCGAGCTGCGCCTCGATCGCGGCCTTTTCCGCGGCGGCTTTCTCGTTTTCCGCCTTCAGCTGGTCGTTCTCGGCCTGGACGACGGAATAGCTGCGGAGGGCCGTGGCGAGATTGGCTTCCACGTCAGTCGGCGCGACGCCGCCGCTGCCCGCGGCGGGCGTGCCGCTTGTCGTGGCGGCGAGGAGGTGCTGGAGGCTGGAGCGCTCGTTTTCGAGCGACTGCACGCGGGCGCGGAGCCGGCTGAGTTCCGAGACGAGGTCGGCGGTGTCGGCCGTGTTGTCCCCCGCGGCGCGGGCGCGGGCGCGGGCGGCGCTGGTCTCGAAGCGGGCGGCGGGCTCGGTCGCGCCGGTGTCGGCCGCGATATTGGCGCCGGGCGAGATCGTCTGCGCGCTGCCGGCCGCGGAAGCGCGGGCGGCGGAGAGCGAGGCGATGCGTTCGTTGGCGGAGGAGAGCTGGGTGCGCAGGCCCTCGGCTTCCTGCTGGCTGCGGGTGCCCGCCTCCTTCTGGGCGAGCAGCTCGGTGTTGAGCTGGGCGAGGGCGGCCTGCGCGGCCTGGTTCTGGGCGGTGACGTCCTTCACCTGCGTGGCCAGTTTGGAATTCTCGTCGCGCACCTTGTCGACCTCGGTGTGCAGCTGGGTGTTCTCCTGCTCGAGCTGCGTGTAGGTCCGCAGCGCGGCGGCGAGCTTGTTCTCCGTGTCGCTGAGCTGCGTCTTGAGATCGGGCTGGTCGCCATTGTCCGCCGCGGGCGCGCCGGGGGCGGCGGCCGGCGGGGTGCCGGCGGCCTGGCGGTCCTGCTCGGCCTTCAGGCGTGCGTAGTCGGCGCGGAGCGCGGCGAGTTGCCGGGTGGTCTCGTTCAGCTCGGCGACGAGCTGGCGCGAGGCCGCGGGCGCTTCCGGGCCGTTTTCGAGCAGCGCCCGGAGGGTCGTGCCCTGCTTCTGCGAAAGGGCGAGCTCCTGCTGCAGCCGGCCGTTCTCCGCCTGCAGCCGCGTGTTGTCCTGGGCGAGTGCCGCCGGGTTCTCCGGCAGCCGTCCGAAATGCACGAGCGTGCAGCCGCTGAACGCCAGCAGGGAAAGCGCGGCGAAGCCGGAGCGGATGCAGGAAGTGGACATGGCCGGCGATGAAGGAGGGAAAGCCCCCCGGAGGCAATCCTTGGCGGGGCGGCCTCGGGGCAACGTCCAACGCTCAACGTTCAACATTCAACGTCCAAGGGTCGGCGGCTGCGCGATCCTGCTCCGATTCCGCGTTGAACGTTCAAAGTTGAGCGTTGGACGTTGAACGTTGAATCCAGCCTGCGACCTCAGCGAGGCGACAGGCTGGATTGTCACGGGATCCGCAGGGTGCGGCCGATCACCAGGTTCTTTTCGTCGCGGAGGACGTCGCGGTTGGCGGCGAGGATCTCGGGCCAGCGGTCGGGAGTGCCGTAGTATTGGCGGGAAATCTTCGCGAGCGTGTCGCCGGAAACGATCGTGTGCGTGCGCACACTCGATTGCGGATTTTGGGTTGCGGGTTGCGGATTGGCGGTCGCGGCGGTGACCGCGGGGGGGCGGGACGGCTGCGTTGCGGCGGGCGTGGTTGGGGCCGGAACGGCGGCGGCGGGCGCGGCGTTGACGGCGCGGCCGACGGTTTGGGAGACGCTGGCGAGGGCTTCCTTCAGGCGCGCGTTCTCGTCGGCGAGGTTGCGGGCGGCCGTCTGCGCGGCGGCGGCGCGGCGCTCGGCGTCCGCGGTGCGGGCGCGGAGGCTGTCCGCCTCGGCGGGCGGGGCGGACGATGTCAGGCGGCTTTTCAGCTGGGCGTTTTCGTCGGCGACGGCCGCGGCCTGGGCTTGGGTCTGGCGAAGCTGCTCGCGCAGCGCGCCCGCCTGCTGCGCGGCCGGCGCCACGCCCTTCATCTCGGCGAGCTGCGCGGTGAGCGCGGCATTCTGGGCGGCGAGTTTTTCGCTGTTCGCGCGCTGCTCGTCGGCCTCGGATTGCGCCAGGCTGTAGCTGCGCAGGGCCATCGCGAGCTTGGCGTCGGCGTCCGAGTCCGCCACGGGCGGACTCGATTGCGGATTTTGGATTGCGGGTTGCGGATTGGTTGTTGCGGCGAGTTGCTGCTGGAGGGAGGAAACTTTTTCCCGCAGTCCGGAGACTTCGCCGGCGGTCTGGTCGGCCGCGGCCTTCAGTTTCTCGTTTTCGCCCTGCACGAGCGTGTAGGAGCGGACGGAGGCCTCGAGCTTGGTGTTGGCCTCCTCGAGCTGTTTTTTCGCGTCGGAGTCGTCGGACCGCGCGGCGGCGAGGGCATTTTTCTCCGCCGTCACGCTCGCGAGCGAACGCTCGAGCTCGGCGGTGCGCGCCTGGGCCGCCTGGGCCGCCTGGGCCTGCGCCTGGGCGGCGGCGGTGGCTTCTGCGGCCGCGGAAGCTTTGGAAGACGAGTCCGCGGCCGCGGCGAGACGATTGGAGAGGGCCGTGCGCTGCGTTTCGCTGTCCGCCAGCCGGCCCTTGAGATCCGAAACCTGCTTCTGCAGGTCATCCGTCGTCGCTGACGCTTTGCCGGACAGGTTCGCCGCCGCTGTGCGGGCTTGGGCGAGGGCGTCCTGGCTCGCGGCGAGGTCGGCGGCGAGTTTGGTCGAACGATTTTTTTCCGCGGCGAGACTGGCTTGGGCGTCGGCCATCGCCGAGGCTTTGGCTGCGGCGTCGCGGTTGGCGGCGGTGGCTGCGGCGAGGTCGGCGGACAGCGAGTTGATCTTTTCCTGGGCGGCGGCGAGGTCGCGGGCGCTGGACGTGGCCTTGTTCGCGGCGTCGGCCGCTTGCGTCCGGTTGGCTTCGAGCGTCTTCACCTGCGCCTGCAGGTCGGCCAGCTGCTTCGCCTGCTGCTCGGCCGTGGCGGAAGACTTGGCCAGCGCGTCCTTGACGATGGCGGTTTCGGCGGAGAGGTCGCCCAGGGAACGGGTGCGCTCGGCGACGATGGCCTCGAGCTGCTGATTCTTCGCGACGGCCGCGGTGCTGTCGGACTGGGCCTTGGCGGCCTCCTGGCGGAGTGCGGTGAGCTCGGTGCCGAGTTGCTTCCGCTCGTTGTTCGCCGCGGCGAGATCGTCCTGGAGCTTCGCAACCTGGCTGTCCGCCCGGCCCGCCCGGCTGGAAGCGGCCTTGGCCGCAGCAAGCTGCTGATTCAGGTCGGCGATCTGTTTCGCCTGGGCTTCCGCTGTCGCCGAGGCTTTGGCGGACAGGTCCGCCGCGGCTGACGCTTTGGCGGCCTGGTCGGCCTGCGCGGCCTGGGTTTTGGCCAGCGCGTCCTGGCTGGCGGCGAGGTCGGCGGCGAGTTGAGTCGAACGATTCTTTTCCGCCGTCAGGCTGGCCTGGACCGCGTCAGAGCGTGCGGTGAGGTCGGCGGTGAGCGAGCGGATTTTTTCCTGGGCGGCGGCGAGATTGCGCGCGCTGACTTTCGCCGCCTCGCTTTGGACGTCATTCAGGGCGTCGGCCAACCGCTTGTTCTCCGCGTTAAGTGCCGTGACTTCCCCCCGGCTCTTTTCGGCGGCTTCCTTCGCGGCGGCAAGTTCGCCGGCTTGGGTTGCTCCCGCGGCCGAGAGCGCGGCGATTTTCTCCTGTGCGGCCGCCAGGTCGCGGCGGGCGGCGGCGAGCTGGCGCGAGTCGGCGCCGGCGGCTTCCGCCGTCGCCGAGCCTTTGGCGGACAGGTCCGCCTGCGCGGCCAGGGCTTTGGCGAGGGCGTCCTGGCTGGCGGCGAGGTCGGCGGCGAGTTTAGACGAACGATTCTTTTCCGCGGCGAGGCTGGCTTGAGCTTCCGCCGTCGCCGAGGCTTTGGCGGACAGGTCCGCCGCTGCCGACGTTTTTGCAGACAGGTCCGCCTCGAGGGTACGGACGCGGGCCGCGCTTTCTTTCCCGGCGGCCTGGGCGGCGGTGAGGTCGGCGGACAGCGAATTGATCTTCTCCTGCGCAGCGGCGAGATCCCGGGCTTGGCTGCCGGCCTTGGTGGTCGAATCGGCTGCGTTCGCGCGAGCTTTGGCGAGGGCGTCCTGGCTGGTGGCGAGATCGGCGGTGAGCGCGGTCACCCGGTCGGTGGCCTGGGCCTTTTCGACGGAGAGCGTGTTGCGCGCGGCCTCGAGCGAGCGGACCTGGGCGAGGAGATTGGCGAGCTGGCCGGCGGCATCCTGGGAGGCGTTGGCCTTGGAGAGCGCCTCGTTGCGCTGGGCCTCGGCGGCGGCGAGCTGCGATTTCAACGCGGCCAGCTGGCTGGCCTGGGAGCCGGCGTCGGTCGTCTTCGCGGCGAGAGCGGCGGAGGCGTCGGTGAGTTTCTGCTGGGTGGCGGCGAGGTCGCGTTTGGCGGTTTCCAGTTCGCCGGCGAGAGCGGAGGCCTTGGCCTGTGCGTCCGTCGTCGCTGACGCCTTGCCGGAAAGGTCCGCCGCCGCTGCGCGGGCTTGGGCGAGGGCGGCCTGGCTCGCGGCCAAGTCGGCGGCGAGCTTGGTCGAACGATTCTTTTCCGCGGTGAGGGCGGCTTGGGAGTCCGCCGTCGCTGAAGCTTTGGCGGCCAGGTCTGCTTCGGTGGCGCGGGCCTTGGCTGCGGCGTCGCGGTTGGCGGCGGTGGCGGTGGCGAGCTCGGCGGAAAGGGAATTGATTTTATCCTGGGCGGCGGCGAGGTCGCGGGCGCTGGCTATCGCCTTGTTCGCGGCATCGGCGGCCTGCGTCCGGCTGGCTTCGAGCGTCTTCACCTGCGACTGGAGGTCGGCGATCTGTTTGGCCTGCAGGTCCGCCGCCGAGGCCTTGGCGGACAAGTCCGCCGCGGTGGCGCGGGCTTTGGCGAGGGCGTCCTGGTTGGAGGAGGCGAGGGCGGCGTTGTCGGCGCGGAGCTTCTCGGCTTCCTTCCAGGCGCTCGCGAGCTCGGTGCTGAGCTGGCGCTTGTCGTTGTTCGCGGTAGCGAGGTCGTCCTGCGCCTTGGTCAGCTGGGCGGTGACGGCGGCCTGCCCGGAGGCAGCGCTGCTGGCAGCGACGGCCTTGGCCGAAGCGGCGGACAGTTGCTGATTGAGATCGGCGATCTGCTTGGCCTGGGCATCCGCCGTCGCTGAAGCTTTGGCCTGCAGGTCCGCCGCCGCCGAGGCTTTGGCGGATAAATCGGAAATTTTCTGCTGCGCGGCGGTGAGGTCGCGACGGGCCGCATCGAGGTCCGCGCCGAGCTTCTGCGTCGCTCCGGCCTGGGCGTTGGAGGTGCTCGCGGCCGACTGCAGGCGGGCGACGTCGGTGGTGAGCTGATTGACCTGCGCCTCGGCGCGCGCGAGGGCGGCCTGTGTCGTGGCCTGGGCGGCGACGGCGCGGTCCTTTTCGGCACCGGCCACGGCGGCGGCGTTGTTGGCGGCCTCGAGCGCCCGGCCGCGCTCGGCGGCGGCATTCTCGAGCTGCCGGCTCTTCGCGTCCGCGGCGGCGGCGGCGGCCTGCGCGTCCTTGAGCTGCGCCTGGAGCTGGGCGAGTTCGCCGGCGCGGGCGGAATCGGCCTGCTTCACCGCGCCCTCGAGCTGGGCGACGCTGGCGCGCAGCGAGGCGACGTCGGCGCTCAGCTGCTGCTTGTCGGCGCGGAGGGCGGCGATCTCGGCCTCGGCCTCCGCCGCGGGCGGCGGAGATTGCGGATTTTGGGTTGCGGATTGCGGATTGGCGGCGGTGGCGGAGGGCGGCGTGTCGCTGGCGTGGGTGACGATCGTGGCCGGCGGCAGTGCGGCGGCCGACGAGGACGAAACCGTGGCGGTGCCGCCCTTGGTGGTGGCGGAGCGCCTGGCCGGGAGCACGGCGCGGATGGCGTCGATCCGCTGGCGGCCCTCGGCGAGCTGCGCGGGCGTCATCCGGTTGAGGAGGGATTCGATCGCCTTGCCGGTGCTCCCGTTTTCGGTGGCGAGGGAGAGCCACGCGAAGGCCTCGGGCAGGTTGACCGGCACGCCGCGGCCCTCGGCATAGGCGAGCCCCAGATTGTACTGGGCGATGCTGTTGCCCCGCTCCGCGCTGTTGCGGAGGGTGACGATCTCCGCCGGCTCGGCGCCCGCGGCGAACACCGACGCACCGAGGCACGCGAGGGCCAGCAGGGTGGACAGCGCAAGGCGGGCGGATTTCATGGCGGACATGCCGGCGACCCTAGCGCCTTCCGGGGCGGACTCAATCCGCGAAAAGCGGGACGGAAGAAGGAGGAAGGCGGAATCAGGAAGGGCCGACTCGTGAACGATTAGGGAAACGACCTGCCCATGGTCCGCCAGGCTTGGATCCGAAGATCTATCAGAGTACGCTTTGGGCCCGCTGCTTTCTTCGCGGAAGGCTACAGATGAGCCACACGTGGTGCGGACGCGACTCCTGTCGGCTCGAGCGCCTTATTCGGCGGATGGCTCCGGCGATTTCTTCGTAAAGCCCTGCTCTTTGAAGTGCGGTTTAAACGCATCGACCAAAGCTTTTTTGAAATGCGCCATCTTTCGTGCCTGCGATTGGATATCGATGAGGTGGAAATTTTCGTGACCCATTTTCGTTGCCCAACGTTTAAGATGAGCTCGGGCCGTTTGGGGCTGTCGGCTCTGGTGCTTGGCTAGCCTTTTTTAGAGCTTCGCAGAAAATAGCAGCTAGTCGCTCTTCGCCAAGCGTGATGGCCGCCGAGAGATTTCTTCCTTGGGAGGCATTTGGTCCGTCGACGAACAAAGAGGTGCTTCCCGACCGCGGCACGTACAACTTGACGGGGTAAATTCCGAAACCGCCAACACGCATCCACTGGGCGCTCTTTCTTTCTGAACGAAGCAGCCGAATGCCAGCCTCAAGCTCTTCTTTCTTCGCGAGGAGATCTAAAACACCGTTGCCACTGGCAATGCCGACAAGAATGCCGGTCGGAAGAATCTCGATCTGATAATCGTCGCTCACAGCTTTCTTTGGCTAAAGTTTCAAGGGAAACAATCGTAGCGGATCAGTCTGAGTTTTTCTGGTTTACACGCGGCGACCACACAAAAACGTGGCAACTCTCGGCTCTCTGTCAGGAAGGCTCCGCCTATTTTTCCGCCGCCGCCCAGTTGCGGGCGCGGTCGACGGCGCGGCGCCAGTCGTGCTGCAGGGCTTTCATCTGCTTGATGCCGGCGCGGGGCTGGAATCTCCGGCCGACGCTCCAGAGGCGGGCGATTTCGGCGCGGTCTTTCCAGAAGCCGACCGCGAGGCCGGCGAGGTAGGCGGCGCCGAGGGCGGTGGTCTCGCGCGTGTGGGGGCGGATCACGGGGACGCGCAGGAGGTCGCACTGGAACTGCATGAGGCCGTCGTTCGCGGTGGCGCCGCCGTCGACGCGGAGTTCGCGCAGCTTCAGCCGGGCGTCGGCCTGCATCGCGCTGAGGAGGTCGGCGCTCTGGTAGGCGATGCTCTCGAGCGCCGCGCGGGCGACATGCGCCGCGGTCGTGCCGCGGGTCAGGCCGACGATCGCGCCGCGCGCGGCGGGGTCCCAGTGCGGCGCGCCCAGGCCGGTGAAGGCGGGAACGAGATAGACGCCGCCGTTGTCCGCGGCGCGGGCGGCGAGCGCCTCGACGTCGGACGACTGCGCGATCAGTCCCAGGCCGTCGCGCAGCCACTGCACGACGGCGCCGCCGACGAACACGCTGCCCTCGAGCGCGTACTCGAGCGGGCCGTCCGGCCCGAGCCGCCAGGCGACGGTCGTGAGGAGGCGGTGCCGCGAGGCGACGGGTTTCACTCCGGTGTGCATCAGCAGGAAGCAGCCGGTGCCGTAGGTGTTCTTCGCAAGGCCGGGATGAAAGCACGCCTGCCCGAACAGCGCGGCCTGCTGGTCGCCGGCCACGCCGCCGATCGGCACGCCGCGCAACGCGGGGATGGTCTCGACCTCGCCGTAGACCTCGCTGCTCGCGCGCACGACCGGCAGCACCTCGCGCGGGATGCGCAGCGCGCGGAGCAGGTCGTCGTCCCAGTCGCCGGTGCGGAGGTTGAGCAGCAGCGTGCGCGAGGCGTTCGACACGTCGGTGGCGTGGACGCGTCCGCCGGTGAGCTGCCAGAGCAGCCAGGTGTCAACGGTGCCGAAGGCGAGTTCGCCGCGGCCGGCGCGGCGGCGGGCGCCCGGGATGCGGTCGAGGAGCCACGCGAGCTTGGTGCCGGAGAAATACGGATCGAGCAGCAAGCCGGTCCGGCGCCGGAACAGCGGACCCAGCCCGCGGGCGGCGAGGCGCGTGCACGCTCCCGCGGTGCGGCGGTCCTGCCAGACGATGGCGGGCGCGAGCGGCCGGCCGGTGCGGCGTTCCCATAGGAGGGTGGTCTCGCGCTGGTTGGTGAGGCCGATCGCGGCGAGATCGGCGGCGGTGAGGTTCGCCTCGGCGACGGCGGCGAGCGCGGTGCGGCGGGTGGTTTCCCAGAGATCGGCCGGATCGTGCTCGACCCAGCCGGGGCGGGGGAAGTGCTGCGGGAACTCCTGCTGGGCCGCGCCGCGCGCCTGGCCGCGCCGGTCGAACACGATCGCCCGCGAGGACGTCGTGCCCTGATCGAGCGCGAGGACGAAACGGCGGGGCATGACGGACGATGACGCCGCTGCGCTCCGCCGCCAAGCCCGCACGGATTCCAATTTCGGCGATCATCGTTCCCGTTCTCTTGCTCGTTCCTCGTTCTCGGGCGCGCGAAGCGAGAACGGGAGAATGAGAACGAGGAACGAGCACGATCAGCCGGCCACGGACGAACGAGACCTCCGGGCGCGTCGTCTCCGTTAAATTCGTGCGCGGACGAAACTCCGGCAGGCTTCGCGCGTCCAGCTCGCGCAAACCCTCCGCAAAAAAACTCTAAGAGCTTGCACAAAAAGTAAGCTAGCTTACCAGTTCCTCCCCCTCCATGAGCCTCGACATCCCCAATTATGAACGCGGGCTCGGCTTCGTGTTGAACGATGTCAGCCGGCTGTTGCGGAAGGAGTTCGACCGGCGCGTGCGGGGGTTCGGCCTGACGCGGGCGCAGTGGATGCTGCTGGCTTATGCCGCGCGCGAGCCGGGCGCGACGCAGAGCGACCTGGCGGAGATTCTCCAGCAGGAAAAGATCACGGTCAGCCGGCAGGCGTCGCGCCTGGAGAAGAACGGCTGGCTGGAGCGCCACGACCACGCGGCCGACGGACGCGCCTACCGCCTGCAGCTGACGCCGAAGGCGAAGGAGATGGTGGCGCGGCTGGCGAAGGTGGCGGAGGAGCTGCGGCTGGACGCGCTGAGCGGCTTCCCGGCGGCGCGGCGCGAGGCGCTGATCAACGATCTCCTGCGCGTGAAGGCCAACCTCCTGCGCATGCCGCTCGGCGGCGACGGACCCAATCAATCATGAACGGAAAAACCTCCCTTTTCGGCCGCGCCTTTCCGGCGGCCCCGGCCGCCGCCCTCCTGGCGCTCGGCCTCGCCGGCTGCGGCGGCTCGACCGACGCCGGCGGCGGTGCGACGGCCGTCATCCCCGTGCAGATGGCGGTGGCGGCGCAGCAGGACATGCCGCGGCTGATCGATTCCATCGGCACCGTGCAGTCCCTGCGCACCGTCGCGATCAAGTCCCAGGTCGACGGGATCATCGCCGAGATCCATTTCCGCGAGGGCGACGAGGTGAAGGTCGGCGACGTCCTCATCTCGCTCGACCGCCGGCCGTTCGAGAACAGCCTGGCGATCGCGCGCGCCGATCTCGCCAACGCGCGCGCCGAGGAAAGCCAGGCGGCGAAGGACGCGGACCGCTACACCCATCTCGACCAGACGGACGCCATTTCGAAGGAGCAGTTCGCGCAGATCCTGACCAAGGCCGAGACCTCCCGCGCCCAGGTGCAGGCGAAGGAGGCGGCGGTGGCCAACGCGGAGCTGCAGCTCAGTTACACCCAGATCCGTGCTCCCATCGCGGGCCGCACGGGCCAGCTCCAGCTCCACGAGGGCGCGCTGGTGAAGGCCAACGACGTCACCCAGGTGATCGTCACCCTCAACCAGCTCGCCCCCATCGCGGTGGCCTTCGCCGTCCCCGAGGATACGCTGGGCGGCATCCGCAGCGCGCTGGCGGCGGGCACGGTCGGCGTGGCGGTGACCGAGAAGTCGTCCGGCACGACGCGGACCGACGGGAAACTGGAATTCGTGGACAACGCGGTCGATCCCTCCACCGCCACGATCACCCTGAAGGCGGTGTTCGCCAACGCCGATCACGCGCTCTGGCCGGGCCAGTTCGTGCATGTGGAGACGCAGGTCGGGATCGACCGCGGTGCGGTGGTGATTCCGACCTCCGCGATCCAGACCGGCCAGACCGGCTCGCAGGTTTACGTGGTGAAGGCCGACCATTCCGTCGAGCTGCGTCCGGTGAAGATCGGGCGCACGGTCGACGACCGGGCGATCATCCAGGAGGGTGTGCACGCGGGTGAGACGGTGGTGACCGACGGCCAGCTGCGCCTCGTGCCGGGCGCGAAGGTCGAGGCCAAGAGTGTCAACGGAGCTTCCGCCGCCCCCGCCGCGGGGCCCGCGTCATGAACCTGCCCTCGCTCTGCATCCGCCGGCCCGTCATGACGACGCTGCTGGCGGTGGCGCTCTGCGTGTTCGGCGTGATGGCCTACCGGCTCCTGCCGGTGAGCGACCTGCCCAATGTCGACTTTCCCACGATCGTCGTCACCGCGTCGCTGCCCGGCGCCACGCCCGAGACGATGGCGTCGGCCGTGGCCACGCCGCTCGAGCAGCAGTTCTCCACGATCTCCGGCGTGGACTCGATGACCTCGACCAGCGCGCTCGGCACGACGACGATCACCCTCCAGTTCACCCTCGACCGCAGCATCGACGGCGCGGCGCAGGACGTGCAGTCGTCGATCGCGGCCGTGCAGCGGCGCCTGCCGAACGACATGCCGGCGCCGCCTTCCTTCCGGAAGACGAACCCCGCCGACCAGCCGATCCTTTTCCTCGCGCTGAGCGCGCCGACGCTGCCGCTCTCGCTCGTGGACGAGTACGCCGAAAGCAACCTCGCGCAGCGCATCTCGACGGTCGACGGCGTGGCGCAGGTCCAGGTCTTCGGCTCGCAGAAGTACGCGCTGCGCGTGCAGCTCGATCCCCGCGCCCTGGCGAGCCGGGGCATCACGCTGGCCGACGTGCAGGACGCGCTGGCGCAGCACAACGTCAACCTCCCGACCGGCGTGCTCGACGGCAACCACCAGGCGATGACGGTGATCGCGACCGGCCAGCTCGACAAGGCGGCGGACTTCACGGACATCCTGGTCGCCTACCGCAACGGCGCGCCGGTGCGCCTGGGCGAGATCGCGTCGGTGATCGACAGCGTGCAGGACAACCGCGTCGCAAGCTGGTTCTTCGCGAACCATCAGACCAGCCGCGCCATCGTCCTCGCCATCCAGCGCCAGCCGGGCACGAACACGGTGGAAGTCGTCAACCGGGTGCGCGACCTCCTGCCGGCCTTCCGCCGGCAGCTCCCGGCGTCGGTCTCGCTCGACATCCTCTTCGACCGCTCCGCCACGGTGCACGACTCGGTCAACGACGTGCAGTTCACGCTCATGCTCTCGATCATGCTCGTGGTGCTCGTGATCTTCCTCTTCCTGCGCTCCCTCACCGCGACGATCATCCCCGGCCTGGCGATCCCGATGGCGCTGCTGGGGACCTTCGTGGCGATGTACTTCTTCGGCTACACGCTGGACAACCTCTCGCTGCTCGCGCTGACGCTGTCGGTCGGCTTCGTCGTCGACGACGCGATCGTGATGCTCGAGAACATCGTGCGCTACATCGAGCAGGGCATGCCGGTGCGGGAGGCCGCGTTCAAGGGTTCGGGCGAAATCGGCTTCACCATCCTCTCGATGACGCTGTCGCTCGTCGCGGTGTTCATCCCCGTGCTCTTCATGGGCGGCATCCTCGGCCGCCTGCTGCACGAGTTCGCGGTGACGATCACCTCGTCGATCCTCGTGTCCGGCATCGTCTCGCTCACGCTCACGCCGATGCTCTGCAGCCGGTTCCTGCGCGGGCACCGCCCGGGGGAGGCCGCGCACCACGGCAGGATCTACGAGATCACCGAGCGCGCGTTCAACGGGCTGCTGGCGTTCTACGAGCGGACGCTCCGCACCGCGCTGCGGCACCGCCTCGCGACCGTGTCGGTGGCCGGCGTCATGGTGCTGCTGACCATCGGCGTCGCCTGCCTGCTCCCGATCGGCTTCATCCCGACGGACGACACGGGGCAGATCTTCGTGTTCACGGAGGCGGCGCAGGACGTGTCGTTCGCCGAGATGATGCGGCACCAGCAGGCGGCGGCGGACATCGTGGCGAAGAGCCCGTACGTCGAGGCGTTCATGTCGGCCATCGGCGGCGGCATCTCCGCCTCCACCAGCAACCAGGGACGCATCTTCATGCGGCTGAAGCCGCGGAGCCAGCGGCCTTCCGCCGACGCCATCGTGCAGGAACTGCGGCAGCAGCTCTCGGTGATCCCGGGCATGCGCGCCTACCCGCAGGTGCTGCCCCCGATCCGCCTGGGCGGCTCGCTGACCAAGGCGCTCTACCAGTTCACGCTCTTCGACACCGACCTCGACGAACTCTACGACGCCTCCCGGAAGATGGAGACGGGCATGCGGACCCTGTCCGGCCTGCAGGACGTGAATTCCGACCTGCTGATCTCGAGCCCGCAGCTGCGCGTGGACATCAAGCGCGACCGGGCCTCGGCGCTCGGCATCACCCCGCAGCAGATCGAGGACGCCCTCTACAGCGCGTACGGCTCGCGGCAGGTTTCCACGATCTACACGCCGGCCAACCAGTACTTCGTGATCATGGAGATGGCGCCGGAGTACCAGAAGACCGCCGAGGCGCTGTCTCTGATCTACCTGCGGAGCAAGACCGGCGGCAGCGTGCCGCTCGACGCCGTGGCGACGCTGCGGCCGGGAGTCGGTCCGCTCACGGTCAACCATCTCGGCCAGGTCCCCGCGGTCACGATCTCGTTCAACCTCCGCCCGGGCTATTCGCTCGGCGAGGCCTCCACGGCCATCACCGGCCTGGCGCGCAAGGAGCTGCCGGCGACGGTGAGCTACGGCTTCCAGGGTTCGGCGCAGGCCTTCTCCTCGTCGTTCCAGGGGCTCGGGCTGCTGCTCGTGCTGGCGGTGCTGGTGATCTATGTCGTGCTCGGCATCCTCTACGAGGACTTCATCCATCCCCTGACGATCCTGTCCGGCCTGCCGGCCGCGAGCTTCGGCGCGCTGTTCACGCTCTGGGCGTTCCGCCAGGAGCTGAACGTGATGGGCTTTGTCGGCCTCATCCTCCTCATCGGCATCGTGAAGAAGAACGCGATCATGATGATCGACTTCGCCTTGGCCGCGCGCGCGGCCGGCGAGACCTCGGCGGAGAAGGCGATCTTCCAGGCCTGCCTCGTGCGCTTCCGGCCGATCATGATGACGACCTTCGCCGCGCTTGCCAGCGCGCTGCCGATCGCGCTCGGCCTCGGCGCCGGGGCGGAATCGCGCCGCCCCCTCGGCCTCGCCGTGGTCGGCGGCCTGGTGGTGTCGCAGCTCCTGACGCTCTACATCACCCCGGCGATTTACGTTTACATGGACCGCTTCACGGCGGGGATCCGGCGCAGCCACGCGCAGGAAATGATGACGGGCTCGACGGAAGCCCTGGCCAAGTAAGGCGGGATGGGATGGGGGGCCGCCCCATCCCCGGCCATTTTTGGCCACGAAAAAGCGCAAGAAATCAGGGGCTCCGTCTTGAGTCTCCCGCGCGCCTATAGGCGCAATGGAGAGATTTTCGCAGCCCCGGTGCCTTTGTGCCTTTTTGTGGCCAAAAATCCGGCTCCGGCTCCTGCGCGCGATTTCTGAAACCTTGTGAAGGCCGTTGTGTCATCTATACCGACCTCCACCCAGCCATGAAAACCATCGCCCTGCTCGCGCTCGCTCTCGCCGGCCTGGCCCCGGCTCAGGCCCAGATTTTCCATCCCGCCGGCTTCCGCGGACATGGCGCGGCCGTCTCCTGGCACAGCGATCGCGGCTGGGGTTACCGCGGCGGCCCCTCCTGGGGCATTGGCTTCTACGGCCTGGCTCCCTGGGGCTATGGCTATTACGGCTACCGCGCCCCGGTCTATTACACGGACTACGGCTACAATTACGACTCCGGCTACGCCTACGACACCGGCTATTATGCGGCCGCGCCGTCGTACCAGGCGTCCGGGACCTGGCTCGGTGCGATCGCGGGCGCGATCCTCGGGCGCAACAGCGGCAGCCTCGGCCACAGCGCGTGGCGCGGCGCCGCGTACGGCGCGGGGGCCGGGCTGCTGCTGGGCACCGTGGCGGACATCAATGCCCGCGCCCGCGCCGCGACAGCTCCGCGCGCGATCGCGGCACCGCCGGTGGCGCCGGCTTCGTCCGGCGGCAATGCCCCGGTCACGATCATCAACAATTACTACAACGCCCCGGCGACGCCGATGGGCGCGGCGAACGGCCTGTTTGGGCGCTGACCGCGCCGGCCTCGCCGCCCGGTTTGGCGCCGGCTTGCTCCCGGTTGCCGGTTCGACTCTCCTCCCTCATCCATGAAAACGTCCCTCCCGTCTGTTTTTCTCTCCGGCCTCGCCGCCAGCGCGATGTTCCTGGGCGGATGCGCCACCGGCGTGCAGAACCCCTCCGGCGTCCCGGTCTCGGAAATGAAGCCCGACGAGCGCGGCTTCGTCGGCGGCACCGGCATCGAGTCGCAGGACCTCGTGGCGGTGACGGACAAGATGGCGCGCAGCATCCTCGCCATCCCGCAGATCACGCGGGCGCAGGTTCCGCCGCGGATCGTGATCGACCCGGTGAAGAACGACACGCGCTTCCCGATCAACAAGGACCTCTTCACCGACCGCATCCGGATCCAGCTGAACTCGAAGGCGACGGGCCGCGTGACGTTCCTCGCCCGCGACCGCATGCAGGCGCTCGAGCACGAGCGGGCGCTGAAGCAGTCCGGCCAGGTGACGGCGAGCTCCGACCCGAACGTCGTGGAATTCCGCGGCGCCGATTACCTCCTCACCGGCAAGCTCGGCGGCCTGACCAGCCGGACCTCCGCCGGCACGAGCGACTACATCCTCTACAGCTTCCAGCTGATCGACGCGCGCACCAGCGAGATCGTCTGGGAGGATTCCGCCGAGATCAAGAAGCAGGGGCTCGAGGACGCCGCCTACCGCTGACCCGGCGCGGCCGCGCGTTCCAGCCCGCGCCTCCGCCTCCGCCATGCCCTGCTCACGCCATGAACCGCCGGGCCGAGCGCGGTCGTCCGCCTCCCTCCGCCAGCGCGCCGCGCTCGTTTTCGCCATGTCCGCCACCGCGCTCCTCGTGAACGGCTGCGTCGAGGCCACGGACCTCCGTCCGCCGGTCCGCCGCACCGGCGACCCGGTGATCGACGGCAACGCGGAACTGGCCGCCGCCCCGGCGAAGGACCGCGTGGTCTGGGACTACCGCATCGCGGCCGCGGCCCTGCGGGCGGGGAACTTCGACGAGGCCAAGGCCAAGCTCGACGACGCCATCAGCCGCATCGGCGGGATCATCGCCAACGACGAGGCGGCGAAGAAGGCCCGCAGCTTCTTCGCGGCGGAGAGTGAGAAGACCTTCATCGGCGAGCCCTACGAGCGCGCGATGGCGTTCTATTACCGCGGCCTGCTGTACTGGCGCGACGGCCAGCCGGACAACGCCCGCGCGTGTTTCCGCTCCGCGCAGTTCATCGATGGCGCGGCGACGGACGAAAAATACCGCAGCGACTACGTGCTCTTCGACTACCTCGACGGCCTCGCGACGGCGAAGCTCGCCGACGACGGCGGCGATGCCTTCGCCCGCGCGCAGAAGCTGGCGAAGCACGACCTCCCGCCGTACGACACCGCGGCGAACGTGCTCTGCTTCGTGGAATTCGGGCAGGGCCCGGTCAAGTACGCCGCCGGCCAGTACGGCGAGCAGCTCAAGTTCCGCCTCCCGCCCTCGCGGATCCGCTCCGCGGCGATGCTCGTCAACGGCCAGACGGTTTATTTCACGCCGTGGGACAACCTCGACTACCAGGCCACGACCCGCGGCGGCCGGGTGATGGACTACGTCCTCGGCAACAAGGCGGTCTTCAAGCAGGGCGCCGAGGCGGTCGGCGACCTCGCGCTCGCGGGCGCGGCCATCGCGGCGGACAACATCTACAAGGAGCCGCGGCCGAACCCGCCGCGCCGGGAGACGTCGCCCGACGACAAGCCGGCCGATCCCCCGAAGGAGGAGAAGAACTACGACGCCGAGAACGCGGCCATCGCCCTCGGCGTGATCGGCATCCTCGGCAAGGTCGCCGCCGCGGCCACCACGCCGCGCGCCGACACGCGGATGTGGAACAACCTGCCGCAGTACCTCAGCTTCTCCGCCCTGCGCCTCGCGCCCGGCGCCTATCCGGCGACGCTGCAGTTCTACGACGCCCAAGGACAAGTCGTCGCGGATCTCACCCGGCGCTTCACCCTGGCCGTGGGCGAGCCCGGCCGTGACACCGTCGTCATTCTGAGCGAACTTAAGCGTTGAACCGCAGTCTCACCCCTCACGACCTACCGCCTATGAACACCAAACCCTTCCTCCTTCTTACCGCCGTCTGCGGCCTCGCCCTGCTGGGTGGATGTGCGACCGAGCCGGGCCCGTACGTGGCGCAGGACACGACCCGCTACACGGTCGAGAACACCGAGAAGTTCGTCCTGCTCGACAAGGCCACGCAGGCCGCGGTGACGTGCACCGGGCTGCAGGAGCGCATCCTGGAGGACGGCCGCGTCGAGGTGGTCGCGAACGTCAAGAACCGGACGCCGCAGCGCATCCAGGTCCAGATCAATTGCGTGTTCAAGGACGAGCAGGGCTTCTCCACCGGCGACGAGACACCCTTCCAGACGCTGACGCTGGCGGAGAACGCGACCGAGGCCGTGCGCTTCACCGCGATGAACACCCTGGCAAAGAAATACACCATCCGCGTCCGGCAGCTGCGGTAAGTTTGACGAAACCCGGCGGCCTTTCCGCCTGTCATCCCGTGCGACGCGATCCGGAGCGCCCGCGCCCTGCCGGCGCCGCCTTCGATCGAAACCAAGCCAAGCCATGAACCTCCGCCCTCTTTTCCTCGCCTCCGGCCTGACCGGCCTGCTCTGCGGTCCGGTGCTGGCGCAGTCCCGCAACGAGTCCGAGCCGATCCCGGTCGCCCAGGCGCCGATGCGCGCATCCCCGATCATGCCGGGCGCGGAGAACCAGAAGCTTTACCGTCAGCCCGCCGCCATGGTGCTGCTGGTCGATCCCACGACGGCGCACGGGATCGTCGACAAATTCCGCGCCGCCTACGGCTCGGACAGCTCGCCGCGGATCGTGGTCTACGTCAACCGGGCGCTGATCGACACCGGCGCGGGCCTGCGCCTCACCGGCCACACGGAGAAGTATGAGCGGGCGGCCGACAACGCCGTGCGGACGAGCGGCGAGAACACCTACCAGTTCCGCGAGGCGCCCAAGCCGACGCTCGCGGACCAGCAGACCGTGCGCGACATCGAGCGGCTCTTCGGCCGGGTCTTCCGCAACGCCAATGCGCGGCTCGCGGACCAGCAGACTGCCGTCGACCTGCTCGCCGACAAGCCCGGCGAACGCCTGGTCGGCGACCAGGCTGCGCGCGAGCGCGAGGCGCTGACCTCCGTCGCGGACATCGCGATCGAGGTGCTCATCTCGAGCCGCAATCTCACGCTGCCGGGAGTTTCCGGCGACCAGGTCGTGGCCGTGCCCGACATCCAGGCGACGGCCATCCGCCTCAAGGACGCCGCGATCCTCGGCCAGGCGAGCGCCAGCGACGTGCTCGGCAAGGACGCCCAGGCCGGCCGCGCCGCGCAGAGTTTCGACGTCCGCGACATCACCGAGGCCACGGCGCTCGCGCTGATGGACGACATGCTCACCGGCGCGCCGGCGCCGGTGAAGTAGCAGGTAACAAGGACCAAGCGGCAGGCCGGAGGGGGAGATCCGAAAGGAGCGCGCGGCGGCTTTCCGGATTTCTTGATTCGACCTTCTTACCTGGCCGCGGCGGCCGGCTGGTCGAACCGCACGTCCTTCACCGCGTCGTCGATTTCCTTCACCTTCGCGTCGATGTCGGCCTTCTGCCTGGTGGAGTCCTTGACGACCGGTTTGCCGCTCGAGAAGTCGATCGTCTTGCCGTCCTGGATCGCGACCGGCGGGTTCATCACGAGTTTCCGCGGATGCAGGCGCCGATAAACCAGAGTTCCGGCAACCAGGGCGGCCGTGAGGAACAGGAAAAAAGCTAGGCGTTTTGGATTCACGAACGGCGGCTCGGGGAACGGTGGCTTCTTCCGCCTCGTTTTCCAAGTTTATCCGGCGAAACGATGAGAGGGGCTTTGGGCCCCGATCGAACGAGGGGCGATCCGGCCGGGGTATAAAGCCGCTCCCACCGTCGAGCGCCAGGCCGGGGCAAGTTCGGCTCATCCCAGCGCCAGCGCGATCACGCCCGCGGCCATGACCACGGCGGCGGCGATCCGCCGGCGGCTGTCGCCCTCCCGCAATACCCGAGCGCCGAGGAAGGCGCCGATCACGATGCTCACCTCCCGGGCCGGGGCGACGTAGCTCACGGGCGTGAAGCTCATCGCGGTGAGCACGAGGACGTAGGCGACAGGCGCGAGCGTCGCCACGCCGAAGGCGTAGGCCCGGTCCTCGCGCCAGTGCTTCACCACCTCCGGCCAGCGCCCGGGCGCGAAGGGCGTGACCAGCGCGAGCTGGGTGAAGGCGGTGCCCGCGTCGTAGAGCAGCGGCGCGATCGCGAGTCCGGCCACGCCGTGGCGGTCCCACAGGGTGTACGCGGCGATGAACACGCCGGACATGATCCCGTGGACCAGCGCGGTGCGAAGGTGGGCCCGGTCCTGGTGCAGGAGCCTGGTCCCGCCCGCGACCCAGAAGACGCTGGCGACCACCAGCGCCGCGCCGGCCAGCGCCAGCGCGCCCGGGCGTTCGCCCAGCAGGACGATGGCGCCGAGCGTCGACAGCAGCGGCCCGGTCCCGCGCGCGAGCGGGTAGATGAGCGAGAAATCGCCGGTGCGGTAGCTGCGCTGCAGGAAGAGGGAGTAGCCGGTCTTGAGCACGCCGCTGCCGAGGATCCAGGCGACGGCGGCACCCGGGATCACGGGATGCCGCCACCACCAGTAGCCGGCGACCACCGGGACATAGAGCACGCAGATGATCGCGCCCACCAGCCACACGAACGGCAGCCCGCCGCCCGCGCGCTTCGCACAGAGGTTCCACGTCGCGTGCAGCACCGCGGCGGCGAGGATGAGCGCGAGGGCGAGGGCGTTCACGGGAAAGGAAGAAGGAGGAAGGAAGAATCAAGAACGTCCAAGCCGGTTTCACGCGGAGGCGCCGGCCGCGAGGGGAAGACGGGCGATTTTGGAAACTGTAGGCGTCCGACCTCTGCGCCTCTGTGCCTCTGCGCGAACCTGATTCCGTTCGGACTTTCATCCTTCCGCCTTCTTCCTTCTTACTTCGCCTTCATGCACCGTTATCTCCGCGAAGTCCGGCCGACCCTGGTCCTGGCCCTGCCGATCATCATCGGCCAGGTCAGCCAGATGCTCATGGGCATCACGGACAGCGTGATGATCGGCCGGACCGGCACCGTGCCGCTGGCGGCGTCGGCGTTCGGCGGGAATCTCTTCGGCGTGTTCTATGTGCTCGGCATCGGCCTGATGCTGCCGGTGGCGATCTTCGTGTCGCGCGCGCGCGGCGCGGGCCGGCCGGCCGAGTGCGGCGAATACCTGCGCCACGGCCTCGCGCTGGCGCTGGGCTTCGGGCTGGTCGAGACGGTCGCGCTCGCGGTCCTCGGGACGCAGCTGCGCTGGTTCCACCAGCCGCCCGCGGTGCTCTCGGAGGCGAACCCGTTCTTCCAGCTCATCGGTTTCTCGATCACGCCGGTGCTGGTCTATCTCGCGCTGCGCCAGTTCGCGGAGGCGATGGGCCGGCCGTGGATGCCGATGGCCATCATGCTCGCCGGGGTGGGGCTCAACGCGCTGCTCAACTGGATCCTGATCTACGGACACTGGGGCGCGCCGATGCTGGGCCTTGCCGGCGCGGGCATCGCCACGCTGGTGTCCCGCCTGCTGGCGGCCGGCGTGATCTTTTTCTGGGTCGAGGCGGATCCGCAGCTGCGGACGGCGCTCCCGGCGCGCTGGCTGGCGCCGCTCTCCCGCAGACGGCTGCGGGAGATGCTGCGGGTGGGACTGCCTTCCTCGGGCATGCTGCTCTTCGAGAGCGGGGCGTTCGGCGCCTCGGCGGTGATGATGGGCTGGCTGGGCGCGGTGCCGCTGGCGGCGCACCAGATCGCGATCTCCTGCGCGGCGACCACCTTCATGTTCGTCCTCGGCCTCTCGATCGCCACCGGCATGCGGCTCGGTTCCGCCGCGGGCGCGGGCGAATCCGCGCGGCTGCGGCCGATCGCCGGCAGCGCGCTGGCGCTCGCGGCCGGCTGCGCGCTGCTGTTCATGGTGCTTTATCTCGCGGCGGGCCACGCCGTGGCGGGCTGGTTCGTGCGCGACGACGCGGTCGTCGCGCTGGCGGCGCGGCTGCTGGTGGTCGCGGCGCTGTTCCAGCTCTTCGACGGGGCCCAGGTGATTGCCGCGGCCGCGCTGCGGAGCCTGACCGACGTGAGGCTTCCGGCCCTGATCACCTTCGTCGCCTACTGGGTCGTCGCCATTCCCGGCGGCTACTTCCTCGGCATCAGGGGGCCCTTCGGCGCCACCGGCATCTGGGCCGCGCTCGCCGCCGGCCTGGCCTTCGCCGCCGTGGCGCTGGGTGCGCGGCTTCTCCGGCTGACCCGGGCGCACTGAAGTTTCGCGCAAAAGCGCAAAGGACTAACTGCAAATTCCGGCCTCTGCGTCTCTGTGCCTCTGCGCGAAATCCGTCCCGGCCTCAGCCGAGCGCCTCGGCCAGGGCGGCGATGATGTCCTCCGGCGGCTCGGTGCCGACCGAGAGGCGCAGCAGCTCGGGATCGATCCCGTTCTGCACGAGCTCGGCGCGGCCGGCGGGGGTCGTCACCAGGTCGTAGTGGGCGAGGTACATGAAGGGACAGATCAGCGTCGTCTTCATGCCGAAGCTCGGGCCCTTGGGCAGCCGGAGGCGGTCGTAGAACGCCGGCAGCGGGCCGCGCAGGCTGAACGACACCATGCTGCCGACCGCGTCGGGCGCGCGGGCGACGCGCCGGTAGTGGTCGCGGGAGGCGGGATGCAGCGCCCAGAACACCTCCTTCACGGCCGGGTGTCTCTCGAGGAACGCCACGACGCGGGGCACGGTCGCGTGGATGCGCGCGAGCACGGCGTCGGTCTCCCCGATCTGCGCGGCGAGGCGCGCGAGGTCGCGGGTGTAGAACGGCTCCAGCCGGCGGGCGATCTCCCGCTGGAGGAACGCGGCCTCGGGCCCGGCGGGATTCACGGCCACGACGCCGGCGGTCAGGTCGCCCTCGCTCGCGGTGTACTTGGTCAGGCTCGAGACGACCACGTCGGAGTGCGGGAGGACGTCGAGGTTCGCGGCGCAGGAAATCGAGGGGTCGATCACGACGAGTGCGCCGTGCCGGCGGGCGAGGGCGGCCAGCGCGGGGACGTCGGGCGTCTGGATCAGCGGATTGGTCGGCACCTCGGACACCAGCCCGGCGATGCGTTCGCCCTTCTCGGCGAACAGCCGTTCCAGCCCGGCGCGGTCGAAGACATCGCGCACGTAGACGTAGTCGTCCGGGGTGGCGGTGAATTTCTTCAGGATCGCGATCGTGTCGAGGTAGAGCCAGCCGAGCTGCACCCAGATGGTGCGGCCGCGCGCCGCCTGGAGCTCCGCCGCCGCCTGGAAGGTGGCGTAGATCGCGTTCATCCCGCAGCTGGCGAGGAGCAGGCTCGAGGGCGCCGCGGGGGCAAAGGAGGGCCCGAGGCGGCGGCGCACCTCGGCATCGGCGTCGCCGGCGAACAGTTTCTCGGGCTGCACGAACGGCAGCAGGCCGCGGCGCACCAGCTCGTCCTCGGCGGCGCGGGAGGAAAGGAAGCCGCCGACATTCTGCAGGAAGGTCTTCGCACGGGCCGCGAGGCCGGGGATGGCGTCGTCGTGGCTCACGCCGTGGACGCCGTCGTCCTCGAAGGACGCGGCCGGCGCGGGCCCGAGGTGCGCGAGAAGTTCGCCTGCCATGCGGGAGGAGGAGGTGAGCCAGAGGCGGTGACCGGTCCGTCCGTGCTTTTCCACGAGATGCCCGGCGAGGCCGGCGAGAAAGGGATGGACTACGAAACGGGGATAGCCGGACGTCAGGTGCTGCATGACCGCCGGGTCCTTCTCCTCGTACCCGCGCACGTCACGCATGGTCGGCAGGCTGCACGAGACGGCGTGCATGCTGGCGGGGATGCGCTGGCCGAGAGGGAGAGGGCGGAAGGCGGACATGGCGGCGGAAAAGGGAAGGGGGCCAGCGTTGCGCGCCGCAGGGGCTTGGCAATCCCAAGCCGCGCTTGGCTGTGTCATCTCTCCATCCGTCGAACGACACACCCCGGCGCTTCGCGCCACCCCTCTTTCTAGAGGGGAGCCTGATCGGATCCGAGCTCCCCTCTAAAAAGAGGGGTGCCCAAAGGGCGGGGTGTGTCGTTCGCGCGTCCCTCACAATCGATCCGGCTTCAAATCCCCTGGCGAATGGGCCAACATATCCGAAACCTGGCGCGGGGGACGCGCCGGGGCCGCTTCAACCCCAACCCCCAAAAAACATGAGAGAAGTCATCCCCCACCTGAACTACGTGCACGTGCTGGTCGTGACCGTCGCCGGCTTCCTGCTCGGCTGGCTGTGGTATTCGCCGGTCCTGTTCGTGAAACCCTGGCTGAAGGAAATGAAGTACACCGAGGAGCAGATGAAGGCTGCGGCGAAGGACGGCATGGCGAAGTTCATGGCCGCCGCGTTCCTCTACACGCTGCTGAGCACCTTCGGGCTGGCGGCGCTGCTCGCGGCCCACGGCGCCCCGAACTGGAAGCACGGTGCGGCGATGGGCGCGTTCATCGGCCTCCTCGGCCCGGGCATGCGCTTCCTCAACAGCGGCGTCTGGGAGCGGCGCTCCTGCCGGCTCCTCGCGATCAATGTCGGCCACGAGGTCGCGCTCTACACCCTGCAGGGCGCGATCATCGGCGCGTGGCACTGAACCGCGCTAGTGCCGGTAGGGCGGGGACTCCGCTCCCCGCCGGGAATGTCGTGGCGGCCCGAGCCTTGCCTCTGCCCGGCGCGGACGGAGTCCGCGCCCTACCGGGGACACGCCCGGGGCGCGAAACGGTTTGCGCCCGGCGGCCGGGGCGCGTTGAACGGCGCGCGTGAAACTCGTCTCGTGGAACGTCAACGGCGTGCGCGCCGCGCACAAGAAGGGGCTGCTCGATTACATGGCGAAGGCGCAGGCCGACGTCATCTGCCTGCAGGAGGCGAAGGCGCATCCCGGCGACGCGCAGCACATCGCGTGGCCCAACGGCTACGAGGTGTTCTGGAACCCGGCGGTGAAGAAGGGCTACAGCGGCACGATCGTGTTCACCCGCGTGAAGCCGAAGTCCGTCACGCTCGGGATCGGCGCCCGCGACCACGACGGCGAGGGGCGGGTGATCACCGTCGAGTACCCGGATTTCTTCCTCCTCAACGTCTACCAGCCCAACTCGCAGCGCGGCCTGACCCGGCTCGACTACCGCACGCAGCAGTGGGACCCGGCCTTCCTGGCCTATCTCCGGAAGCTCGGGAAGAAGAAGCCGGTCATTTTTTGCGGCGACCTGAACGTGGCGCACATGGAGATCGACCTGACGAACCCGAAGACCAACCGGCGCAACGCCGGGTTCACGGACGAGGAGCGCGGCAACTTCACCCGGCTGCTCGAGAGCGGTTTCGTCGACACCTTCCGCGAGTTCGAGAAGGGCCCGGGCCATTATTCCTGGTGGAGCCAGATGATGAACTGCCGCGCACGGAACATCGGGTGGCGCGTCGATTACTTCGTCGCCGCGGAGAAACTGCGCCCCGCGCTGAAACGCGCCTGGATCAGCCCCGAGGTGATGGGCAGCGACCACTGCCCGGTCGGGCTCGAGCTGGGCTGACCTTCCCGTCCCTCCTCACCCATTCTCCAAGCCCGGGTCACGCGAAGCCGCGAAGAACGCGAAGATTCGATCGCCGGGTACGGTCTAGGATCGGCCGCCCTTCGCGTTCTTCGCGGCTTCGCGTGACACCTCCGAAGCCCGAGACAAGCCCGGCGCGGACGGAATCCGCGCCCTGCCGGGAAAACGGAGAAGGAGAACGATCGATTCGGAACAATCGACGACATCGGGACATCACCCACCCTTGATTCGCTTGGCTTTTTCGGGGTCTCCGCGCCAGCCTTCCTGCCGATGAACGAGCTGAAGCAACTCATGGCCGGTCCGCCGCGGCTCACACTGGCGGTGGCGGAAAGCCTGACCTGCGGGCGCGTGCAGGCCCGCGTGGGCATGATCTCCGGGGCGTCGGAATTCTTCCTCGGCGGGATCACGGCGTACTCGCTCAGCCAGAAGGTGAAGCATCTCGGCGTCGACCGGGTCGCGGCGGGCGCGGTCAACGGCGTCTCCGCGGAGATTGCCAGCCAGATGGCACGCGGCGTGTGCGCGATGTTCGGGAGCGATGTCGGGATCGCCACCACGGGCTACGCCGAGCCGTGGGCGGAGTGGGATGTCTCCGAGCCTTTTGCCTGGTGGGCCCTCGCGCAGCGGCGCGCCGACGGGAACTTCTCGCTCCGCACCGGCCGCGTGGATTTCCCCGGCGCGGTGCGCACGCAGGTGCAGGAGGAGGTCGCCGAGGCCGTGATGAGCGCCCTGCTCAGCCACCTCCGCGAAATGCGCCGCGAAGCCCGCACCTGAATTCGGCATTGGCCACGAAAAGGCGCGAGGCGGCCAAGGCTGCGGAGGAGATCTCCATTGCGCCTATAGGCGCGCGGGTGACTCAGGACGGAATCCCGGAATTCTCGTGCCTTTTCGTGGCCAAAAAACTGCTACGCTCAGGTGAGGGTGTTCTGGAAAAACTCGATGACCTCGCCGCTGGGGCCTTCGCAGAAGGAGATCCGGATCGGCACCGGGCCGGCGCCGTTGGTGGTGGCGATCGTCACGTCCTTGGGCTCCATCGTGATCTTCGCCCCGGCGGCGCGCACGCGGGCGGTGACCTCGTCGAGCCGGGTCGTGCGGAGCGCGAAGTGGATCACCACGCCGTTGGGCGACGGTTCATACGCGAGGTCCTCGAAGACCTCGAGGTAGTTGCCGTCGCCGCTGTCGAGCATCGCCGCCCGCTGCGGGGCCTGCCGCCACGCGATCTTCAGCGTGAACCCAAGGGTCTCCTGATAGAATTTCATCGTGCGCTCCCAGTCGCGCGTCTTGAGGCAGACATGATGGAAGCCGCCGGAGCCGAGGATGGGATTCATGGGGAATTACGAGGGACGAATTACGAATTACGATTGCCGTCAGGCGATGAATCAGCCGCCGCTGCAGTTCCCACCCATCACCTGGCCCAGGCCGTCCATTTGGCACTTGGCCCTTGCCCCTTGGAACTTGCGCCCTCCGGGCGCTTATTGCGTGAGCTTCGTCACGTAGCTCATCAGGGGCTGGACTTCCTCGGGGGCGGAAACCCAATCGCTGTAGAGGAGCTCCGGCATCGTGTAGTTCGTGTTGTAGAGGACGCGGTTGGCGTCGTCGTCGCGGGAAAGATAGCCGGCCTTGACCGTGGCCCCGGCGTAGAGGCCGGTGGACTTGCTGTACACCAGCACCGGGGCGGCGGGCGCGGCGGCGATCAGCTCGTGGTTGTTGTTCTCGGCCTCCGCGGCCTTCGGGCCGGCGACGGCCTTGGCGTCCACGCCGACGTTGAAGCGGTTCCGGAAGAGAAGGCGGGGCGTCGCATCGTCGGTCAGGATGAAGATGCTTTCGACCGATTTCGCGCCGACCTGCAGGCCGAGGCTGGCCTCGCCGGCGTCGATGATCACGGGCAGGCTCCAGCGGCCGTCGGGCTTGCGGGCGAGGATGACGCCGTAGCCCTTCTTGAAGCCGAAGAGGAAGCCGGCCTTGAACTGGTTCACGATCACGATCGCATGCGCCTGCTTCAGCACGCTGGCCGGGATCGCGGTGTCGCGGTGGATCATGAAGTCCTGCAGGATCGCCTCGCAGGTCTCGACGCGGGTGACGAGATCCTCGCGCTTCGGGTCGGCGCGGAGCTGCGCGCCGAAAAGCGCGATGACGGACAGCAGGATGATTTTCTTCATGATCAAGGGAGCGGGGAACGACGGTTGACTGCGTGCTAGTAAGCACGGCGCGAGGAAGTTGGAAAGCGCGGATTGAGGCATGTTCCCGGAAGGGGAACAGGAATGAGAAAGGAAGAATTGAGAGGGGAGACCGTGAGAACGGACACGCGGTGTCGGCGGCGTAATTTTTCGGAGATGCCACGCGAAGCCGCGAAGAACGCGAGGGACGGCCCGTCGGAGATCCTGCCCTGCGATCGCACCTTCGTGTTCTTCGCGGCTTGGCGTGACAGGGTCTGAAGAATTGGCTGAAGAAACGGGGACGGGTTGCTGCTCAATCCAGGCCGCGCCCGGCCAGGTCGTCCTCGTCCCAGCCGAGATAGTGTCCGAGCTCATGCAGGTAGGTGAGGCGCACTTCCTCGCGGAAGACCTCGCGGTCCTCCTCCGCATAGTCCCAGAGGCTTTCGAGGTAGAGCAGGATCTGGGGTGGCGAGGGATTGTCCGAGACCTCGCCGTGCGGATCGCCGGTGAACAGGCCGAGGATGTCGGGCTCGAAGCCCTCGGCGAGCAGGTCCGCATCCGGCCCGGCCTCGTAGTGCACCGGCACGGCGCGGGCGAGATCCTGGATCTCGGGGGGCAGCCGCCCCTGGGTCGCCGTCACGGTCTCGGCGGCCAGCGCGGTGAGGCGGGCGAGGTTCATTTGACGGCCTCGAGCGAGAGGTCGATGCGCTCGAACCGCCACCCGAGCCACCAGAGGCCGAGCGCGATCTCGCCGCCCAGGATCACGAGCACGCCGGGCGTCGCGAACGCGACGGCGGAGACGGGATCGAGGCCAAAGATCCGTGTCGCCGCGAACCACGCCAGCACGCCGGCGACGGCGGCCGGCAGCAGGGCGACGGCGATGACCAGGACCTGGCCCGCGACGAAGATCAGCCGCTGGCCCATGGCGTCGAAGCCGCGGTCGCGCGCCCGCGTGCTCTGGGCCCACGAGGGAAAGAGCAGGGTGGCGGCGTTCGGCACCATCAGCTGCAGCAGGCAGACCGCCGGCGCGATGAGGGCGAGGCAAAGCGCGAGGGTGGCGCGGGCCGCGACCGAGAGCTCGAGCTCGCCGCCCTCGCCCGGGAACGAACCGGCGGCCAGCGCGAGCGCGAGGATGAACAGCCAGAGCATCCCGGTGAGGATGCAGACCGGCGTCAGCAGTTCGCCGAGCACCACCTGCCAGCCGGCCAGAGGATACGTCTTGAGCAGGTCGGCCTGCACCAGGTCGCGGCGAAAATCCTGCCGGGCGAACTGCGGCCCGAACAGCAGCGTGTAGATCCCGGCGATCATCGCGATCCCGCCGATCAGCTCGAGCGCCGTGCGCTGGTCCTCGGTGCCGTGGCGCAGCCAGCCGGTGACGACAAGGAGGAGGCCGGCGGCGATCCCCAGTGTGCGCGGCCGGAAAAAGCCGTGGGTGGAGAGCAGGTTCTTCCAGAGGAAGGCGGTCTCCGGCCGCCCGCCGGTGGAGGCGAGCGTGAAGGGCGCCCGCCGCCCGGCGTCCGGAGGCCGCCCGAAGCGGGAGCCGCCGGCCTGGGCCGTGGCGATCAGGCGGGCGCGCCGCTCGGCGAGCGCGATCGAGGCCTCCTCGAACGAGGTCTCGGCGCGCATCACCCAGACGTAGTGCGCGGCCAGCAGCAGCAGCGCCGGCCCGAGCGCGAGGAGGAATTCCCGCCAGTCCGCGGCGGCGAAGGGCCCGAGCAGGATCCGGAACGGCAGCGTGACCCAGTACAGCGGCCCGATCCGGGCGACGCGCAGGGCGTAGCTGAACAGTCCCATCGGACTGGCCTCCTCCGCCGGGGTGAGCGCGGGCGCGCTGTGCCACAGCGTGTAGCCGGCGGCCGCGAGGAGGAGGACGATGACCGCGGTCACGCCCGCCTGGCGCATCCGCCGGCTGACGCCCCCGTCGATGAGGCGCGTGACGGTGAACGACGCGCCCGTCGCGTGCAGGCTGACGGTGGAGAACATGATCCACCAGCCGAACGCATGCGTGAACAGATTGCCGCCGAAGATGCGGCCGCGGTTTGAGATCAACGTGAAGAAAAGCGAGGACACGAGGATCGTGACCTGCGTGCTGAGCAGCTTGAAGTGGACGAGCGTGCGGCGGGTCATCGGCGCCGGAAACAGGAAGGCGACCTCCGCCTCGGTGAAGCCGAGGCCGGGCTTGTCCGGCGCGAGCCAGGCGGAGACGACCCGGATGCCCAGGATCATGCCGAGCGGCACGATGACGCCCAGCAGCGGGAGCGCCTGGAGCTCCGGCGGCAGCGCGCGGTGCCGCCCGTCGTCGGCCGAATGGAGGAACAGCGAACGGAAAACGAAAAACCAGAAATACGCCGCGCCCGCGGCCGCCCCCAGCAGGTAGCGCGGCTGCCGCAGCCGGCGCAGCCGCCCGAGCAGCCAGTTCCGGGCCGAGGTCAGCCGCAGGTAGAGGAGGGCGCTGAGCATCGGAGATCGGAGAACGGAAGGCGGAGGACTGAGGACGGACGACCCAAGAGTCAGTGCTCGGTGCCGCCGGTGGCGCGGATGAAGATCTCCTCGAGGCTCACGCCGCTTTCGCCCCGGGCGAACTGGGCGGAGACCTCGGCGAGCGTGCCGTGCGCGATCTTCTCGCCGCGCTTCAGGATCAGCACATGCGAACAGACCTCCTCGAGCAGGTGCAGCAGGTGCGAGCTCAGCACGATCGCGGCGCCCTCGCGCGCGCGCCTGAGAATCGAATCTTTCATCCGCCGGATCCCGAGGGGGTCGAGGCCGGTAAGCGGCTCGTCGAAGAAAATCACGCGCGGCGCGTGGAGCAGGCCGCAGGCGATCGCGAGCTTCTGCTTCATGCCGCGGGAGAGTTCGCCGGGCAGCTGGTCGGCCTTGTCGGCGATCTCGAGCTCCTCGAGCAGCGGCTGCGCCAGCGGCTCGTGGCCGGCGACGCCGTAGATGCGCGCGACGAAGGCGAGGTGCTGCCGCACGGTGAGGTAATCGAAGAGCCGCGGCTCGTCGGAGAAGAACGCGAGCTGCCGCTTGGCCGCGACGGGATCGTCGGCCAGCACGGCGTCGCCGATGCGCACGCGGCCGGCGTTGGCCGGGATGATGCCCGCGAGGCAGCGGAGCGTGGTGGTTTTCCCCGCGCCGTTCGGACCGACGAGTCCCAGCACTTCGCCCGGCTGGACGGTGAAGGACAGGTCGCGGACGGCGGTGAAATCCCCGTACCGCTTGGACAGCCCCTGGACATCGATCATGAGCGGCGACGCTGCCGCCAAATTCCGCGGGCGCAAGCCCGGGCAGGCCCCGGGGGCGATGGCGGATTTTGGGTTGCGGATTGCGGATTGGCTGCCGGAGCGAAACCGGACCGAGAAACGTCCAAGGCGATCGAGGGGTGCCCGACGAGTCTTCGCGCCTTCGTGCGAGGTAACCCGCCGGGGGCGGGGTCGTCTCAGGGCTTAATCACGTGCGCAACCGGCACGCCCGACAAACACTACTACCCACCCATGAAATCACTCCTCAAGATGCTCGTCCCGGCCTTCGCGCTGGGTCTGTTGGCCAGTTCGCTCGTCCGGGCCGAAGATGAAGCCGGTCCGCCCCCGGGCCCGCCGCCCGCGAATCAGCCCCCGCCTCCCGGCGGCCGCGGCGGTCGGGGTGGCCGTGGCGGCGGGATGATGGATCCCGCGGCCCGCGTGAAGCAGCTCGACGCCGTGCTGAAGCTCACCGACGACCAGAAATCGAAGATCACGGCGATCTTCCAGAAGGACCAGGAGCAGATGCAGGCGCTGCGCGGCGGCACGCCCCGCGACCAGATGCGGTCAAAGATGGAGGATATCCAGAAGTCCACGAAGGACCAGATCCGCGCGCTCCTCACCGACGACCAGAAGACGAAATTCGACGCGATGCCGCCTCCTCCGGGACCTGGCGGCCGCGGCGGCGGTGGCCGTCGTCGCGGTGGCGCAGGCGGCGGCGACGCCGGCACGCCCCCGCCTCCACCGGCGCCTCCGGCCAACTGAGTTCCGGCTGAAGCAGAGTTACCTGCACCAAATTCAACCCGCCGCGTGGTGATTTCACCCGCGGCGGTTTTCTTTTTTGGGCGATGGCATCCCTGAGT
>DASZQN010000098.1:0-109403 GCA_035549635.1 Opitutaceae bacterium | reverse complement strand
CGCGGTGGGAACGGCGACGCCGCGCACGATCACGTTCGACCTCGCGAAGGCCCCGAGCGGCGGCACGGCCACGCTGCGCCTCGCCATCTGCGCGACGGGCAGCCAGTCGCTGCAGGTCGCGGTCAACGGCGACGCGGCGGGCGACGCGGGCCGCCTGACCGGCGACGCGACCTTCGGCATGGGCAACGGCATCCAGGGCATCTGGTACGAGCGCGAGATCCGGTTCGACGCGACGAAGCTCAAGGCCGGCACCAACACGATCACGCTGACGGTCCCCGCCGGCCCGGTCACGGGCGGCATCATCTACGATTACCTGCGCCTGGAGCTCGACGAGTCGCCGCGGACCGCCGCGGTGGACGCGACGGGCCGCTGATTCCGCCATGCGCCTTCCGTCGCGCCTGCTGCTGTTGACGGTCCTGGCCGCGACCCTGGTTCGCGGCCAGGCGCCGGCGGCGGCGCCCGTCACTACCATGCACCCCGCGCTCTTCCTCGTTGGCGACTCGATCATGAAGACCGGCACGGGCAACGGCGACACCGGCCCGTGGGGCATGGGCTACGAGATCGCGCCGCTGTTCGATCCGGCGAAGATCCACGTCTACAACGAGGGCGCGGGCGGCCGGAGCAGCCGCGGCTACACCGAGGAGGGCCTGTGGGGAAAGATCCTGGAGCGACTGCAACCGGGCGATTTCGTCCTGCTCATGTTCGGCCACAACGACACCGCGAACTCCGAGAACTACCCCGACCGCACGACGATCATGGGCGGGGGAGAGGAGACCGTGCAAACCGGCTTCGGCGACAAACGGAAGACGATCCACACCTACGGCTGGTACCTGCGCCAGTACGTGAAGGACGCACAGGCCAAGGGCGCGACGGTGATCGTCTGCTCGCCGGTGCCGCGGAACACCTGGATCGACGGCAAGATCAAGCGCGGATTCGACGGCTACGTCGCCTGGGCGGCCGACGCCGCCCGCGCGAGCGGCGCGTTCTACCTCGACCTCAACCGCCTCTCCGCCGACCGCCTCGACGCCCTCGGCCAGCAGAAGGCCGCCGCGTATTTCAACGACAACCAGCACACCACAAAAGCTGGAGCCCGCCTTAACGCTTCCGCCGTGATCGAAGGACTACGCCAGCTGGAAAATTGCACGCTGGCCGGGGATCTCCTGCCGGGCGCGGCAAGTGCCAAGTGACAAGGGCCAAGTTCTAGGAAATGCGGATACCGCGGACGGCCAGCACAGCGTTCAACATCCAAGGATGAGGATGCCGGCGTTGAATGTTGAACGTTGGACGTTGAATGTTGAACGTTCAAATCGCGTCCCGCGATTTCGGTATTTCAGTTCTTGCAACCCCCGTCCCGGTTCCGGCAATTTGCCCGTCCGATTTGGTTCGGCGCGGTAGCCAAGTGGTAAGGCCGAGCTCTGCAAAAGCTCTATTCGCCGGTTCGATTCCGGCCCGCGCCTCCAACCTTTTACCTTTCTCAATGAGAAAGGTACCCGCCAAAGCCCACCGGGCGACGGCGGGCCGTGATTTCCGCCGCATGATAGGACAGCCGTTGGCCTTCCGTTCAAGTTTACCCCCGCTAACAATAAACGGCCCGACCCCGTTGGTTCGGCCCCCGCCAGAGCGTTGCGCCGACCGAAACAGAGATCGACCGAGGGGTGCAGGCCGCCTACCGTCGCCTCCGATTCGACTCCTCTGCACCAACCATAAACCGGCGGGGTTCTTTTGGTTTCTCGCCCTCTACCCCATGTCTCACCCCGGTCTTCGCGTTCTGATTTCCGCGCCATCGTTCCTGTTGCTCCTGCTGCTCGGTGTCCATCTGGGGGCCGCGCCGGCGTCCTCCTCCGGCTTTCGTTCCGACACTCTCTATTTTGCCGATACTCCCGGCGGTCGGGCTGCGGCGGAGGACGTGAACAAGCTTTTCGAAGGCCGGCAAAAAACCGCGATCGTGGCGGACCGCGCGATCCCGCAGCCGAAGCCCCCCGTTCCCCGTTCGCAGCCGCGGCCGCTCTATCCCTCTGAAATGAAGGCCCGCAATCTCGAGGGAACCGTCACGGTGAAATTTGTCATCGGTGAAGCCGGCTCAGTCGTCGAGGCGGCAGTGATCGGGACGACGAATCCCGGCTTCAACGAGCAGGCGCTGGCCGCCGTCCGGAAATGGACTTTCAGGCCCGCGACCGTCAACGGCGTACCCGTCCGGATCCTTCTGGCAGTGCCCCTGCAGTTCGGCCTGCCCAAGAAGTGAGGCCGGCTGCCGCCGTCACAGCCGGATTTTGGCCAGCTGCAGATTGAGATCTGCTAGTCGGTTGTCCGGCTGGAACACGCGGCCCGAGACGCGCAGCTTGGTGGACGAGTATTGCCACGGAAGGCCTCCGCCAATAAGCGAACGCCATGAAAGCCGCCTTTCAGGTCAGCCTGGGCCTGCTTCTGCTGTGGAATATCGCTCCCGCGAGAGCGGACGAACGGGACGATCAAGTCCGGGGCATTCTCGTCGCCTCCGGGAAGCAGGAAGAATATGCGGCCGTCAGGGCGGCCTTTGTCGCGAAGGCCCGTGAGGCGGTGCTGGCGAGTTTCAGGGCGGAGCGGGATTCACCGGTGGCCGTCGAGATCGCCGATCGCACGACCGCGAAGATCGGCAAAATGGTGGAGGAGAAGCTTTGGGGCTGGCCGGTGATGGAGCCGCTGCTGATCGCGGGTTTCAAAGAGACGTACACGGCTGAAGAAATTGCATTGATGGCCCGCTTCTTGGATTCCGACGCGGGCAAGGAGTATGCGAAGGCTTTCACCGTAGTCACCAACCGGCTCCTCGCGCAGACGGTAAAGGAGGGGAAGCTTCCCGCCAGCACGTCGTGGGCCGCCATGAACAAGGAAATCATGGCGATTTGCCGTCAGAATTCCGCGGACGGTTCCAAGGTTGAGGAAATCCAAGCTCGTCTGTCGTCCCCCGAATGGCGGGCCATCGATGACAAAAGAATGCTATTTGCGCTGATGATGCAGCAGGCCGCGCCGGAAAGATTTGACGGTTTGGAGCAAACGATGGAGCGCCTCCGCCGGGAGACCATCGCCGAAGTTCAGGCGGAGATTGAGAAGGATCCGTCGCGGATAAATTCCCTGGGCAAAGGCGGAAGCCGCTAAACCCGAAATCGTAAACCCGGGTGTCGGGAAAGGCACCGGAAGAGCCCCGCAATCCGGCATGGGGCCATGTCCCCCGCTCATTTTCCGGGGTGAGGTCCGGGAATTCTCCCGAGGCACCAAGCTGCCGCCGGACGTACCTTGCCGTTTGCCATGAATATAAAACTCCAAACTTCGCATTCGTTCTCCGCTTGGTTGCGTGCCGCCGGCCTCACGGCGGTGACCTTCGCCGCCCTGGGCACAGGGCAGGCCGTGTTCGCCGACTCCTCGCTCAACTGGAAGGACCGGCATTTCCTCACCGAAACCGCCGACGACAACCACGAGGCGGCGGCGTGCGCCCAGCTGGCGGCGCAGCAGGCCAGCGATCCCTCGGTACGCGCGTTCGCGCAGCAGCTGGCGGCCGATCACCGCCAGCTCGGCCAGGATCTCGGCCAGCTGGGACAGCAGAAGAGCCTCGCGCTCGACACCGGCGTGACCGTCGCGCTGCCGGCCGTCACCGTGACCTCCACCGCGAACCCTGGCGACAACACCGTGGTTCCGCTCGGCGGCCCCAACGCCTCCCTGAGCGGAAGCAACATGGGCGCGCTCACGGACACGCCCACGGGCAACCGGATCGAGCCGACGGGCACCTCGGTGAGCCCCGGCGTGACCCAGGCCTCCGCCAATCCCGCCTCGGACCGCCAGGTGCTGGCCGCGACCGGCTCCAGCACCGGTGGCGCCACCTCGTACCAGTACGCGGGCACGGGGACGGCGACCGCGACCGTGGCGGCGACGAGCGGATCGGATGACCGCAAGTACCGCCGCCTCGCCAGAATGAGCGGTGCGGACTTCGATCGCGAGTACATCGCGATGACGGTGTCCGCCGAGCAAAAGGAAGTCAGCGACTTCGACCAGAAGTCCCGCGACGCCTCCGACGCCGACGTGCGCGCCTTTGCCGCCAAGGAACTGCCGACCCTGCAGGCGCACCTCGACCGGGCGCAGAGCCTGGCGCAAAACCTCAAATAAAATCAGCGAACCGGCCGCGAGGCCTCCGCCTCTTCGGTCGGCCCCTCCCGCAACGTGCGCCTTCGCGGCGCACGTTTTTTGTTTTCGGACGTCGGAGGATTTTAACCCAGAGGGCACAGCGAACACCGAAACGGAAAATCGCCGGCTTCTGGTCTCGGTGTTCGCTGTGCCCTCTGGGTTAAGCCAGATCGGTACTGGGAATCTGTTCGGTTTCTGGTTCGGAGTCGTCCAAGAGAGCTCTCATGGGATTCCAGCTGCCCGGATTGTAGTCATCGGAATCGTTCGCGGCTGTGCTGCGGCGGCGATGGGAACGGAGTGATTCCGGCCCGGGCCTGTGTTCTCATCCGGAGCCCGTCCCGAATGTTGTGCGGGCTTCAATGCCCATCCACATCCGGCCTTTTGACCTGACCGATCACGCCGCGGCCGTGCGGCTGTGGGAAGAAACAGCGGGCGTGTGCCTGTCGTCAGCGGACTCGTTGGAGGGAATCAAGGCGTTCCTCGGACGGAATCCAGGCTTGAGCCTGGTCGCCGTCGACGACGGTGAGATCGTCGGGACCGTTCTCTGCGGTCATGACGGACGGCGCGGCCTGCTGCATCATCTCGCGGTGAAGGCCGGTTATCGTCGGCGGGGCTTGGGGGGAGAGCTGGTCCGGCGCTGCCTGGCTGCGCTTCGCGCACGAGGCATCGGCAAATGCCATTTGTTCGTGTTGCGCGACAATGCGGACGGATGCGCGTTCTGGCGCCGGCTGGGAGCGGAGGAGCGGGAGGGGCTGGCGATTTTCTCGCTGGAAACCAGGTAGCCGCCCCGTTGGGGCGCCAATGTCCAACGTCCAACTTCCAACGTTGAAGATTCAACGTTTCGGATTTAGTCCGTATTGGATTTTGAACATTGAGCGTTGAACGTTGCATCTACCGCTTGTCTCGTCGGTGGCCGCCGGCCAGCGTCATCGCCGTGAATTCGCGCCGCTTCCCCTGGGCGTTGTTGATTTTCGGGCTGGTAACCGGCGTCGCTGGCGCGGCGGAGGCGCCGATTCCGTGGGGCGACAATCCGGCGGCGGGAAAATTCTACGACATCCGCGGCTTCCGGATGTACTGCGAAGTCTACGGCAGCGGGAAGCCGCTGCTGCTGATTCACGGACACAACGGGAGTATCGCACGGTTTGCGCCTACGTTGCCGTATTTTGCGGCGCATTATCGGGTGATCGTGGCGGACAGCAGGGCGCAGGGGAAATCGCGCGACGACGGCGAGGCCCTGACCTTCGAGATGATGGCGGACGACTGTGCGGCGTTGCTCGACGCGCTGCACGTCGAGGCGGCGCATGTGCTTGGCTCGAGCGATGGCGGGATCGTGGCGCTGCTGCTCGCGCTGCGTCACCCGGAGAAGGTCATCAGTCTTGCCGCCAGCGGTGCCAATCTCCGGCCGGATCCCGACGCGCTCGGACAGGGCCTCTGGGATCGCATGCACGCCGACTACGAGCGACGCCGGGATCAGCCCCGCACCACCGCGAAGGAGAAGAACGACTGGAAGTTGTTCCTGCTCGATTGGGAACAGCCCCATATCGCCCCCGCGGAACTGAAGGCCGTGCGCTGTCCGGCCCTCGTCATCTGCGGCGACCACGACGCGATCGTGTTCGAGCACACGCTCGAGATCTACCACAGCCTGCCGCAGGCCGCGCTCTACGTGGTGCCGCGTTCCGGCCACCTGACCTTGATCCAGCATCCCGACGAGGTGGCGCGGACGGTGGATGCGTTTTTTGCGGCGCCGGATCCGCGAAAGACGCCATAGGGGAGCATTTCAACGTCCAACGTTCGACATTCCACGTTTCGAATTCCGCTGGCGTTGGACGTTGAAGGTTGAATCCGGTTATTCACCCGCCCGCCACGTCGGCTCGGCGCCCTGCGGAGGAGGTGTCTCCGCTTTCTTCGCTTCCGGCGCCGGCGGCGCAGTGCCGGTGAGAGCATCGACCATTTTGGCCACGGCACGGTCGGGCACGACCAGGTGCCAGCCGGTGTCGCTGCGGTGGAAGGTCAAATGCGCCTGCCGCGTTTTGCCATCGGTGTTTCTAAACACGACGGATTCGGTGACGGTGTCCGGATCGTGCTGTGTGCAGGCGAACCATTGCATGTCGCTCAGCGGGATGTCCCGGGCGGCCACCAGGGTCAGCAAATCCTCGGGGGTCGCGTAGGCGGCGCGGGCAGAGTCGGGCAGGCGGGCGAGGAGGGACTCGGCCCTGGCGCGGGCGGCATCGTCGAACTCGAAGGTGTCCTTCAGCGCTCCCAGTTCTCCCCCAGCCGCGGCCCAGAAAGTGGTTTCGAGGATCGATTCCGGCGTGTCCCGGCCGCGATTTCTCCATTCGGCGGGCGTGGTCCAGGTCCCGCGTTGTAGCGGATGCTCATCGAGCGCCGCGACCGTTTCCGCCGGATCCGCCTGCCGCTGGTTGGCCGCGGCAATTCTATGACGCAGGCGGTCCAGTTCGTCATCCGACGGCTGAGCCTTGAGCAGCCGCTCGTGCTCCTGGCGAAGCCGTGCGAGATCGGCGGCGTCGCGCCGCAGGTTCTCGAGCTGCAGCCGCAGCCGGGCGGTGGCGTTTCTGTCCGCGGCCCACCAGATTCCCAGGGTCGCTCCGAGGAGAATGATCAGCAGATGTCTCGGCTTCACTTCAAGGGACCGGCGGGGCGGCAGGGAGTTTGGGGGACGGGGAGGGAAACCAGTTCTCCACCGCCCCCGGTCTTGCGGCGGAATCGACCGTGATCGCTTTCATTTCGGCCTTGCGCAGCTCATCGGTGACGAACGTCGCCTGCGAAAACGACGAGCCGGCCTGCCCGACGACGGAGACCTGCGCCTCGGCTCCCGGATGCCGGGCGCTGAAATCACGCGCGAGGGCCACGAATTCATCGAGACGGATGGGCGTTCCGTCCCAAACGATCTGGCCTGTCGGGGTGATGACCACCTGCACGGGAATGACGGGCTTCGGAGCCGCGGCCGGGGGCCGATCGGGTGGCGGCGACGGCAACGCGGCCACCGCACTACGGAGGTCCTCGGCCGCAGCCGCCGTCCGGGCCAGTCGCTGGTTCTCCCGCTGCAGGCCCTGAAGCTCCTGCGCCTGTCCGGCGAGGCGGGTGAGTTCCGCTTGCAGTCCGGCTTGGGTGCGGTGTTTCCAAAGCAGGGCGGCGAGGATCGCCAAGAGGACGACGCTCACGGCGGCGGTCTTCGAGCTGAGTGCGCTCATGATCGAGACCAGGAGGGACGTTCCCGCGCCCGCGGCGGTGGCCTCCGCGACGGCCGCTCCGGCGATCTTGGCGGCGAGGGTGGCGGGAGCGGCTGAGGCGGCCTGTTCGGCCAGGGCGAAGGCGATCGCTCCCGTGGTCGACGAGACGCCGCGCTCGATCAGGCGGGCCCGCAATTTTTCCACCGCGCGGTCGACCCGCTTGCGGGCGGCATCCTCGGTGAGATGGAGGGCGGATCCGATTTCGGCAAAGGGTCGCTGTTCGTAGTAGCGCAGCACGACGGCCTCGCGATCGTCTTCCTTCAAGCCGAGGATCACGTCATCGAGCAGCGGACGGATCCGGCTCCAGTCGGCCTCCGGCTCGGTGGGGGAAGATGACAGGATTTTTTCCATGGTGACGGCCTCGGTTTCCCGCGCCTTGCGCCGGCGCTCGTTGCGGACCAGTTCCGCCGCGGCCGCCTGGGTACTGACGTAAAGCCAGCCGGCGATCGACATGTGTCCCGCGAGCGACGCCGCCTTGCGGGCCAGATCGCGGAAAACCTTCTGGGCCACGTCCTCGGCGAAATGCGCGTCATGCCCGACCCGGCGCAGGGCGCCGGAATAGACCAGGCCGAGATGTCGCCGCACCAGCTCCGCAAACGCCTCTTCGGAATGATCCTCGGCGTAATCCCGGAGCAGCTCGGCATCGTCCTTCATGGCGGTTTTGTCCCCTAGGCTGCCGCGGGGAAGGAAACCGGACAAGAAAAGTGGCGCTGCGCGCAACGTTCAACGTCCAACGTTCAACATTGAACATCCAACGCCCGGATTCGGAAGCGTTGGATGCCGTGTAGGGCCTGAGCTTACTCGCAGCTCCTTGCGTCGGCGTGGCGGCGAGCAAGCTCGCGCCCTACGGCTTCCCCAAAACGCTCAACCTCCAACTCCGGATTGGTCCGGCGTTGGACGTTGAAGGTTGAGCGTTGGACGTTGAACGTTGTGAGCGCCACCGGCGCTCACGGCACTTCATACACCTCGAGCAGCGCGATGCCGGTCGAGTTGTCGGAGCTGCGGACCTGCGCGGTGTAGACGCCCGGCCCGAGGGTGACGAGGACGGCGGCGTCCTTCGAACCGGCGGGAAGGGCGAAGGCGTTGACCGCGGTGAAGGCGGCGCCCAGGGCGGTGCCGGTCCAGTCGTCGTTCGAGCCGACAACGTTGCCGTTCACGTCGAGGATGCGGAGCTGCGGATCGGCGAGGACGCCGGCCACATTGAAGCCGGCGAGCGACGGCCCCACGGCGCGGACCAGAAGTTTCTCGCCGGTGTTGCCGCTGATCACGAAGCCGACCGTCAGGACATTTGAGCCGTTACCAGCCATGCCGCGGGCGGAGACGTTGACAAGGCGGGCCGAGGGCGTCGCGCTCGGGTCGGTGTCGTAGAGCTCCATCAGCGTCACGCCGGTGCCGTTGTTGGCGCCGGATACCTGGGCGGTGTAGGGACCGGCGTTCAGGGTGGTGACGAGCGCGGCGTCGGGCGACGAGGCGGGCAGCGCGAAGGCGCCGACCTTGCTGAAGGTGTCGCTCAGGGTCGTCGAGCCGCCCCAGTTGTCGTTCGAGGCCATGGCGGAGCCGGAGGAGAAGAGCGTCACCTGCGGATCGGCGAGGAGGCCGGTCACGCCGAAGTTCGCGAGCGTCGGGCCGACGGCGCGGAGCAGCGTGGTCTTGGAGCCGCTGCCGCCGATGATGAAGCCGAGCGCAAGCGCCTGGTCACCGTTGCCGTCATAGGCGCGCACGGAGAGATTCATCAGGCGGCTCGGGACCGGCGTGATGCTGGATCCCGGCGTGACGATCAGGAGCGTCGGGAAGGAGATGTCCGCGGAGAAGCCGTTGGCGACCACGACATCGTAGATGCCGGCATCGGCAGACTGGACGTTGTTGATCGTGAAGGACGAGGAGGTCGCACCCGCGATCTCGACCTGGTTCCGGCGCCACTGGTACGTGATCGCGGGATCGCCGGTCACGCCGACCGCGAAGGTGGCGCTGCTGCCGACGGCGGTGGAGAGCGGCTGCGGCTGCTGCGCGAAGCTCACGCCGATCGGGGGCGAGCCGGCCGGGGTCACGGTGAGCGCGGCGCTCAGGCTCGTGACGGTGCCGGCGGGATTGGTGATCGTGACATTGTAGGTGCCGGCGTCGCCGGGCTGCGCGTTGTTGAAGGTGACGTAGGTGGACGTCGCGCCGCCGATGGGCTGGCCATCCTTGTACCACTGGTAGGAAATCGGCGAGGAGCCGACGACGCCGACGGACAGAGTGGCGGTGCCGCCGGTGGTGACGGTCGTCGGCGACGGGTGGAACTGGAAGATCGGGGCGATGGCGGTGGCGGAAACCGTCAGGGGGACCGCGATGCTCGTCTTGGAGCCGAACGGATTGCTGACGACGACCGAGTAGACGCCGGCGTCGGCGAGCTTGACGTCGGGGAGGTTCAGGGTCGCCTGCGTCGCGCCCGCGATCGGCGCGCCGTTGACGAGCCACTGATAGCTGAGCGGGACCGAGCCGGTGGCGCCGACCGAGAACCGCGCGGAGGTGCCGACGGAAGCGGTGACCTTCTCCGGGTCGGCCGTGATCGCCGGCGGCACGATGATGGACAGCACGGTAAGCGTGGCGGAGCGGGACGTGACCGAGCCGAGCGAATTGGTGACCGTGACCGAGTAGGTCCCGGCGTCGGCCGCCTGGAGGCCGCCGAGCGCGAGGATCGCGGCGGTGGCGCCGGAGATCGGCGTGTTGTTGTGCGACCACTGATAGGCCAGGGTGCCGGAGCCGACGGCGGTGACGGAAATCTGGACCGTCGACCCGATCGTGGCGGAGAGATCCTGCGGCTGCGCGAGGATCGAGGGCGCCGTGAGGTTGCCGCCGCCGCCGGAGGCGTTCGTGACGGTGAACGTGAGCGCGAGCTCGGGACCGGTGCCGAGGGCGTTGTCGGCGCTGGCGGTGACGGTGTAGCTGCCCGCCGTGGTGGGCGTGCCCGAGACGAGCCCGCTCACGTCGTTGTACGTGAGCCCGGCAGGGAGGCCGGAGAGATTGAAGGTGTAGGGATTGTTGTCCGCCTGCAGCTGGTAGGAAAAGGCGCTGCCGACCGTGGCGGCGATGGACGTGCCGCTCGTGATCGAGGAATAGTTCCCGATCGTGAGGCTCATCGTGACCTTGAGGCTGGTGCCGTAGGTGTTCGTCGCGGTGATCTTCACGACGGAAACGCCCGGAGTGTCAGGCGTGCCGCTGATCACGCCGCTGGCGCTGTCGAGCGAGAGACCCGACGGGAGCGGCGTGGCGGAGAACGAGGTGGGATTGTTGCTCGCCGTGATCTGGTAGCGGAACGGCGCGCCGACGGCGTTCTTGATCACGAGCGGGCTGGTGACGACCGGCAGCGGGCCCGCGGGGCTGATGGTGAACATCAGCACGAGGAGCTTGCCCTGGCCATTGCCGTTGTTGGCGCTGATGGTGCTGAAGTAGAGCCCGGCGGTGGTCGGCGTGCCGGTGATCAGCGCCCCGGAGGCGGAGAGGCCGGGCGGCAGCGGGGCGATGGTGTAGTTGGTCGGGCTGTTGGTGGCCTCGATCGTGTAGGAGAACGGCTGGCCGACGGTGCCGACCGGGCCGCCGCTGCTCGTGATCACGGGCGTGCCCGGGGCGGGATCGACGGTGATCTGGTACGGATACAGCGTCGTGCCCGAGCTGGTGGTGAAGGACAGGTTGCCCTTGAAGGTGCCCACGGTGACCGTCGTCCCGCTGATCAGGCCGGTGGCGGCGTCGATCGAGAGACCGGAGGGAAAGCCCTCCTCGGCGTACGTCGTGCCGCCGGACTGCGGCGGCTGCGTCGTGATCTGGAAGGAGTACGGCTGGCCGGCGGTGGGATTGGGGAGGATCGTCTGGGCGCGCACCCCGAGGGCGAGGGCGGCGAAGCTGAGGACCGCGAAAAGCGGACGGCGGAGGAAGGCGAGTGGCGCGGAGTTCATGGTGAGGGCGAATGCGTTGAAGCCGGCACCGCGATGGCCGCGGTGTGGTCGCCCGCGTTAGAAGGTAAGGGCCGCCCTTTGTTCTGGCGGCAGCATGGGGTGTGGGCCTACTCGCGGCGGGGCAATGCCCCGCCGCGAGTAGGCAAGTTCCAGGGTTCAAGTGCCAAGTGCCAGGGGGGCAGCGGTCGAAGGAGACTGGCGTGACGCAGGATTTCGTTCGTGGATCCTGCCGGGCCCTTGTTACCTGGCACCTGTCCCTTGTCACTTGTAGCGCCATCGGCGCTACTGCGCTACGGCGCTGAAGCGATCATTCCCTCGGCGATCGCGTAGCGGGTCAGGCCGGCGACGTCGTGGATGTTCAGCTTGTCCATCGTGTGCTGCCGGTGCTTCTCCACCGTCTTGACGCTGATGTCCAGGGCGGCGGCCACCTCGCGGTTGCCCTTGCCCTCGGCGACCAGCTGCAGCACCTCGCGCTCCCGGGAGGTGAGCGTCGCGGTGGGCTTGGCGTTGCGCGGATTCGTGCCGGTGAGGAACGCCTGGCGGTAGTGGTCGAAGAGACGCTTGGAAATCGTCGGGCTGAAGCAGGGCTTTCCCTTCTGCGCCTCGCGTACCGCCTTGATGAAATCCGGCGCCGCCGTCTGCTTGAGCAGGTAGCCGATCGCGCCGGCCTCGGTCAGCTCCTGCACGAACTTGTCGTCGCTGTAGGAGGAGAGGATGAGCACGCGGCTGCGGGGCGACTCCTTCACGATCCGGCGCGTGGCCTCGAGGCCGTTGAGCTGCGGCATCGCGATGTCCATGACCACGACCTCCGGCTGGAGCTTGGCGGCCATCTCGACGGCCTGCCGGCCGTTCTCGGCCTCGCCGACCACGTCGAGGTCCGGCTCGGTCATGAGGAGGGCGCGCATCCCCTGTCGCAGCACCATGTGATCGTCGACCAGGAGGATGGTGATTTTTTTCATCGGCGGGAAGCGGCGGTTCGCATGATCGGGCCGCGAGGCTCCAAGGTCTGAAACCCCGACGCGATCCCGGCGGTGGAAACAGATTGGAACGCCGTCGAAAAGTTCCGCGAATCCGCGCGCCGCCCTCAGGCCGGGCGGCTGCCCGGGGGCTCGCCGCGGCTGAAGCCCTTTTCCATCGCGTAGCGGATGAGCTCCGCCGACGTGCGCAGGCCGAGCTTGGCCATGGTGCGGCAGCGGTGGTTGCGCACGGTGAGCTCGCTGAGGTTCACCGCGGCGGCGATCTCCTCGTTGCTCAGGCCGCGGCCGAACAGCCGCAGGAGATCCTGCTCGCGCGCCGACAGGATCTTGTCGAACGCCACCGGGTCGTTCCGCTGGGACTGGCGGGCACGCCGCGCCGCGGGGGAAAGGTAGCGTTCGCCGGCCATCACGGACCGGATCGCGACGGCCAGGTGGTCGATGGTCTGCTCGTTCTTGTCGACGAAGCCATGCAGCTTGGAGCTGGTGGCGCGGTGCAGCGTGAATTCGTCGGTGTAGCCGGAGATGCCGATGACCTTGCTCTTGCGGCAGGCCGCGAGGAGATCGTCGAGCAGGTCGAGGCCGTCGCGGTCGGGGAGGGCGAGGTCGAGGATGATGACGTCGGGCTGCGCCGCACGGCACATCTCCAGGCCGGCCTCGGCGTTCCGCGCTCCCGTCACCACCGAATCCGGCATCGCCTCGTGGCACGCCTTGACGAGCAGCTCGCGCATAAGGGCATGATCCTCGATGACGACAATTTTCAACGTACCGAAAATCTGATCCCCGGCCCGAAAACTAGCAAGCGCGGAGCCTTTTTTCATTCGCATCCGCGGCCCGTCCCCGGGGGCGGCGGCGCCGTGGTGTTTAAACACCAAACGGTCCCTTTGACCGGGGGTCCGCCAAGGCGCTTGATCCCTCTCGCCGCAGGGGCTGGCCAGGCGCTCCCGGAGGGCCAGGGCAGGCCGAGCGGATTCCCGCATGAACATCCTAATCGTCGACGACCAGCCCAACATCGCGCGGGTCACCGCCCTCGCGCTGGAGCTGCTCGGCTGCCGGACCTTCACCGCGCAGGGCACCGCGGGCGCGGCTGGAGTGCTCGCGACGGAGCGGATCGACGCGGTCTTTCTCGACGTGAACCTGCGCGGCGAGAGCGGGCTGGAGTACCTTTCCCAGCTGGTGGCCCGGCCCCATCATCCGCCGGTCATCCTGTTCACCGCCGGCGACAAGGAGGAGTTTGCCGCCGAGGCGCGGCGGCGGGGCGCCTTCAACTGTCTCTCCAAGCCCTTCAGTCCGGAAGACCTCCGGGCGCAGATCGCCCGCATCGAGCAGCATCTCCGCCGCCGGGCCGGCGCCCTGGCCGGGCAGGCGGCCCCGGCCTGAGACCATGAGGGCGATCCGGATTTTCCTCGTGCAGATACCCTCCGTCGTGCGCCCGGTGGTGCTGGCGGCGGTGCACGCGGCGTTTCGCGAGGGCGAGATCGTGGAGAAGGCGTCCGTCGAGGAGGCGCAGCGAACCGTCGCCGGCGGCGGTGAGCTGATCGTGCTCGTGGAGCCGAAGGCCGCCGCGATCGCCGAGGCGGCGCAGGTGACGGACGGCGACGGGCTGCCGCGCTGGGCTGTCGTGGTCATGGGCGGAGGCGCGTCCGAGCTCGCGGAGACGGTGGGGCCGGAGGACTGGAACGCTCCGCTGCTCGCGCGCGTGTTTCGCTCCGCTGCGCTGCAGCACGAGCTGCTCGTCGAGAATCTCCGGCTGCAGGGCGACCTGCGCACGGTGGCCCGGCGGATCAGCCACGACCTCTACACGCCGGTCGGCTGCATCTACACGAGTTCGCAGGTGCTGAAGATCATCCTCTCGCCCGACGGCACGCCCTCGATCGCGGTGATGGTGAGGAACATCGAGGACTCGTCGGCGGAAATCTCGCAGATCATCGAACGCGTGAGCTTCGTGCTGCGGGCCTCGGCCGACCCGTGCGCGCCCGGGCCGCTCGACATGGGCGGCGTGGTGGCGGGCGTCCTGCGGCAACTCGAGACGGAGCTGCAGAAGGCCGGCGCCGACGTCGCCCTGCCGGACGCGTGGCCGGACATCGGCGGCGTTCCGCAATGGCTCCACGTGATCTGGTGGAATCTCATCCATAACGCCGTCCGTCACGTCGGTCCCGGCGTGCGCATCCGGCTGGCATGGACGAAGGAGGACCGCGGCCACCGGTTTTCGGTCGTGGACCGCGGCCCCGGGATCGCGACGGCCATGCAGCCCGGGCTTTTCCGTCCCTTCGACCAGCTCCACCTGCTGCCGGCCCCCGGCCTCGGCCTTTCCATCGTGCAGCGTCTCGTGGCGCTGCAGGGCGGGCGTTGCGGCTATCAGCAGGAGACCGATGGATCCTCGGTCTTTTTCTTCACGCTCCCGCACACGGCGATGTCCATTCCCGCAAAATCCGACCTTTCAATGGCCGACGGCGTTTCGGCGGCGCGAAGCAGGCTCGGTGCGGGAGCAACGGCGTCATCTCGGACGGTGCGGACGACCCTGTCGCGCTCCGTGGCTGAGCCGGCGGGCAGGCAGGCGTCGGAGAACGGCGCCTCCTGATTTCACGTAAGCGGCGAGGCAGTGCGAACCGGCTGCTGAGCCGCCGCGCGCAAATCAGGATGGGCAGGCGAAACGTTTCCCACTCCGCCGCAAATTCTTGGCGTCAGTAGGGCTGAACCCCATGGCGGTAGAGCGCGGCGGTGTTAGTTTACATGACGAAATCGTAACGGAACCATGACCGAGTCCTCCTCCCACGATCCCGGGCCGCTGCATCACCGCATCCTCACGTCCTACAGCCGTCAGCAGCTGGAGGCCAAGGTGCTGGAGTTGATGCGGGAGGGCTGGCAGCGGCTCGGAGACATCGCCGTGGCCAAACCGGTGGCCGCCACCGAGCCGCCGTACCTGACCCAGATGATGGTGAAGATCAGCGACTCGGCGGAGGAGGGCTGAGTCCGGGATTCGGAGGGGTTCGCGCGAAGGCGCGGAGAACGCGAAGGACGGTCCTACGCGAGCTGACGGAGCTCCGCGGCGGCGAGGGCGCGATCGAGGGCCTGGACGCTGATGGGCTTGGTGAGATGCGTGGCGAAGCCGGCAGCCTGGCTGCGGCTGATGTCCTCCTCCATGCCGTAGCCGGTGAGGGCGATCCCGATGAGTCCGCGGCTGCCCTGGAGCTCCGCCATCAGTTCGCAGCCGCTGCCGTCGGGCAGCCCGATGTCGGAAATCAGGAGATCGAAGGTTTCGCGGCCGGCGAGCGCACGCGCCTCGGCCAGGCTGCCCGCCGCCATCACCGTGTAGTTCCGGCGGGTGAGCAGGTGCAGCAGCGCGAGCGAGGTCGGCTTGTGGTCTTCGACGAGGAGCACCCGGCGGGCCTGGCCGTTCGGCCCGGGGGACGGCGCCGCCGCGGGCGGGGCGGACTCGGCCGGCCGCGGCACCGCATCGGCGTCGAGCAGCGGCAGCGTCACCACGAACGTGGTGCCGCGGTTCCGGCCCTCGCTGGCGGCGCTGATCGTGCCGGAGTGCATCTCGACCATCATCCGCGAGATCGCCAGCCCGAGGCCCAGTCCGCCGAAGCGGTGGGAGCTGCTGTGGGCGGCGTGATCGCCCTGCGAGAACGCATCGAACACGCGGTCGAGCTCCGGGGGTGTCATGCCGATGCCGGTGTCGGTCACGCGCACGGAAAGCTCGCCGCCCCCGGCGGGGACGCTCGTTTCGATCACGATCCGGCCGCGGGGATCGGTGAACTTGGCGGCGTTCTTGATCACGTTCCAGAACACCTGCTTCAGGCGGACGTCGTCGCCGAACACCACGCGCCGGGGCGCGTGCAGCTTGAGGGTGAGGTCGATCTCCTTCTGGTCGATCTCGTCGTTCACCATCGCCAGGGCGTCCTGCAGGCAGACGTGGATGTCGGACGGCCGCATGTCGAGGGTCAGCTTCCCACGCGCGATCCGGGTGAGGTCGAGCATGTCGTCGATCAGGCGGGCCTCCAGCGCGACGTTCTTGGCGATCGTGTCGAAATCCGCACGCACCTCCTCGGGTAGCTGGGGATTTTTCGCCGCCTCCGTCGCGAGCAGGAGCACGGGATTCAGCGGCGTCCGCAGCTCGTGGGAAAGCGCGGCGAGGAAATCGTCCTTGGCGCGCGACGCGGCCATCGCCTGCGCCTCGCTCTCGCGCAGCGCGCTCTCGTGCGCCCGCAGGTCCTCGTTGGCCCGGCTCAGGTCCGCCGTGCGCTCCTGGACCCTCCGCTCCAGGTCGGTGTTCACCTGGCGCAGGGCCTCCTCGGCCAGCTGGCGCTGGCGAATCTCGGTTTCCAGCGCGAGGTTGGTGGCGGTCAGGGCGCGGTTCTTGCGGAACAGATCCACGAAGACGTCGATCTTCGAGCGGAAGATCTGCGGGTTGACCGGCTTCGTGAGGTAGTCGACCGCGCCGGTGCTGTAGCCCTCGAGCACGTCCTTGTCGTCCTGGTAGTAGGCCGTGAGGAAGATGATGGGGATATACTGCGTGCGCTTGCGCTGCTTGATGAGGTTGGCGAGCTCGAGGCCGCTCATCTCCGGCATCTGGATGTCGAGGACGATCACGGCGAACTCCCCCTCGAGCAGGAGCAGCAGCGCCTGTTCCGCCGTCCGCGCGCGCACGAGGTGATAGTCCGGCGACGTGAGGATGCTCTCCAGCACGTCGAGATTCCGGACCTCGTCGTCCACCAGCAGGATGCTGGCGGGCGGATTCACCGGCGGGGCGGCGGGGTTTTCGTCCGGACGGGCCATGGCGGGTTTCACCGGTAGAGCCAGACCCGGAGGAGCGAGAGGAGCTCGTGGGTGTTCACGGGCTTCGCCACGTAGTCGGAGGCGCCGGCGGCGAGGCACTTGTCCCGGTCGCCCTTCATCGCCTTCGCGGTCAGCGCGAGGATCGGCAGGCTCTCGAAGCGCGGGTCCTTGCGGATCTCCTGCATCGTCTGGTAGCCATCCATCTCCGGCATCATGATGTCCATCAGCACGACGCCGATATCCGACTGCTGCTGGATCAGCTCGATCGCCTGGCGGCCGTTGGTCGCGCTGATGACCTGCATCTCCTGGTTCTCGAGGAGGGTGGTGAGGGCGAAGATGTTGCGGGCGTCGTCGTCCACCACCAGCACCTTGCGTCCGCGCAGCACCTCGTTGGAGGCGTGGAGGCGGTTGAGCATCTCCTGCTTCGCTTCGGGCAGCGTGGCGACGACGCGGTGGAGGAAGAGGGCGGTCTCGTCGAAGAGCCGCTCGGGCGACTGCACGTCCTTCAGCAGGACGCTCTTCGCGACGGCGCGGAGGCGCTGCTCCTCCTCGTGGCTGAGGTCCTTGCCGGTGAAGACGACGATGGGGATGTCCCGCAGGCTCGGCTCGGCCTGCAGCTTCTCCATCAGCTCGAAGCCGCTCATGTCCGGCAGGCGGAGGTCGAGCACGCAGCAGTCGAAGGGGCGGTCCAGCAGCTGGTTCACCGCCTCCGCGCCGCTGCCGGCCGTGGCGATCTCGATGTCGTCGTGGCCGAGCAGCTCGACGATGCCCTGCCGCTCGATCTCGTTGTCCTCGACCACGAGCAGGCGCTTGATGTGGGGCTCGACGAATTTCTTGATCCGGTCGAAGCACTCGTCGAGGCCCTCGGTCGTCGTCGGTTTGACCGCGTAGGAGAACGCGCCGCGCGCGAGGGCGTGGGAGCGCTCCTCCTCGACGGAAATGATCTGCACCGGGATGTGCCGCGTGGCGGGGTTGAGCTTGAGGTTGTTCAGCACGGTCCAGCCGAGCATGTCGGGGAGGAAGACATCGAGGGTGATGGCGGTCGGCTGGTACTGGCGCGCGAGGGAGAGCGCGGCGGTGCCGCGCGTGGCGACGATGCCCTTGAAGCCCTTGCCGCGGGCGAGGCCGAGCAGGACGCGCGCGTAGTGCGGATCGTCCTCGACGATGAGCACCGTCTGGTCGCCGGCCTGGATCTGCTCCCGGTCGTCCGGGATGTTCTCCTCGCGCCCGGCGGGGAGCACCACCGGCTGCACGCTGACGGCGGGCGTGCTCCGCTCGGTGCCGGGCCGCGCGACGTAGTTGACGGGGAGGAAGAGCGTGAACGTGCTGCCCTGGCCGCTCGCGCTGTGCAGGCGGATCTCGCCGCCCAGCAGCGTGGCCAGCTCGCGGGAGATCGAGAGGCCCAGGCCGGTGCCGCCGTACTTGCGGCTCGTGCCGGCGTCGGCCTGCTGGAACGCCTCGAAGATCAGCTTCTGCTTGTCCTGAGGGATGCCGATGCCGGTGTCGCTGATGGCGAAGGCCACGACCTGCGGCGCGCGACCGAGGATCGGGTGGCCGGGCGTCCAGCCGCCGTCGACGATCCTGACGTTCACGCCGACCCGTCCCTGCGCGGTGAACTTGAACGCGTTCGAGAGGAGATTCTTCAGGATCTGCTGCAGGCGCTTGGCGTCGGTCGTCAGCGTCGGCGGGAGATTGGCGGGGAACTCCACCTCGAAGGGCAGGTTCTTCGTCTCCGCGATGTGGCGGAAGCTGCGCTCGATCGAATCGTGGACGGAGGCGAAGGTGATCTCCTCCGCGTCGACCGAGACCGTGCCCGACTCGATCTTGGACAGGTCGAGGATGTCGGTGATGAGGTGCAGCAGCTCGGAGCCCGAGGAGTGGATGTTCCGGGCGAACTCCACCTGCTTGGTCGTGAGGTTGCCGCCGCTGTTGTCGGCCAGCTGCTGGCCGAGGATGAGGATGGAGTTGAGCGGCGTGCGCAGCTCGTGGGACATGTTGGCGAGGAACTCCGACTTGTACTTGGAGGTGAGGGCGAGCTCGGCCGCCTGCTCCTCGAGGGCGCCGCGGGCCTGCTCGACCTCGGCGTTCTTGCGCTCGACCTCGGCGTTCTGCTCGGCGAGCTGGCGCGCCTTCTGCGCGAGCTCCTCGTTCGTCTGCTGGAGCTCCTTCTGCTGGGACTGCAGCTCCACCGTGAGCTTCTGGGACTGCTGCAGCAGGCCCTCGGTGCGCATCGTCGCCTCGATGGTGTTGAGCACGACGCCGATGGACTGCGTGAGCTGCTCGAGGAAGGCGAGGTGGGTGACGCTGAAGGGCTGGAGCGAGGCGAGTTCGATCACGGCCTTGGCCTGGCCTTCGAACAGCACGGGGAGCACGACGATGGAGGAGGGCGCCGCCTCGCCGAGGCTGGAGTTGACCCGGGCGTAGCCGGTCGGGACGTCGTTGAGCAGGATGCGCTGCTTCTCCACGGCGCACTGGCCGACGAGGCCCTCGCCGGCCGCGATACGGTCGGGCGCGCCGGCGCGCTGGGCGTAGCCGGCGAGCAGGCGCAGCACGGGCTGGCGCGGGTTGCTCGCGTCCATCTGGTAGATGGTGCCCTGCTGGGCGTTGACCAGCGGCGAGAGCTCGGACAGCAGCATCTGGCCGACGGTGAAGAGGTCGCGCTGGCCCTGGAGCATGCGGGTGAACTTCGCGAGGTTGGTCTTCAGCCAGTCCTGCTCCTGGTTCGTCTCCGTGGTGCCGCGGAGGTTGTAGATCATCGTGTTGATGTTGTCCTTCAGCTCCGCGACCTCGCCGCGGGCGTCGACCTGGATGGAGCGCGTCAGGTCGCCCTTGGTCACGGCGGTCGCGACCTCGGCGATGGCGCGCACCTGCGTCGTGAGATTGGCCGCGAGCAGGTTGACGTTGCCGGTGAGGTCCTTCCAGGTGCCGGCCGCGCCGGGCACGTGGGCCTGGCCGCCGAGCCGGCCCTCGACACCGACCTCGCGGGCGACGTTGGTCACCTGCTCGGCGAAGGTCGCGAGCGTGTCGGTCATGTTGTTGATCGTCTCCGCGAGGCCGGCGACCTCGCCCTTCGCCTCGACGGTGAGCTTCTGGCGGAGGTTGCCGTTGGCCACGGCGGTCACGACCTTCACGATGCCGGACACCTGGTCGGTGAGGTTGGCGGCCATGACGTTGACGGAGTCGGTGAGGTCCTTCCAGGTGCCGGCCACGCCGGGCACGAGGGCCTGGCCGCCGAGCTTGCCCTCGGTGCCGACCTCGCGGGCGACGCGCGTCACCTCGGCGGCGAAGCCGTTGAGCTGGTCCACCATCGTGTTGATCGTGTTCTTGAGGGCGAGGATCTCGCCCTTCACGTCGACGGTGATCTTGCGGGAAAGGTCGCCGCGGGCCACGGCCGTGGTCACCTCCGCGATGTTGCGGACCTGCGCCGTGAGGTTGGTCGCCATGGCGTTGACGGAGTCGGTGAGGTCCTTCCACGTGCCGGCCACGCCGGGCACCTGGGCCTGGCCGCCGAGCTCGCCCTCGGTGCCGACCTCGCGGGCCACGCGGGTCACGTCGGAGGCGAAGCCATTGAGCAGATCCACCATCGTGTTGATGGTGTCCTTGAGCTCGAGGATCTCGCCCTTCACGTCGACGGTGATTTTGCGGGAAAGGTCGCCGCGCGCGCCGGCCGTCGCGACCTCGGCGATGTTGCGGACCTGGCCGGTGAGATTCGCGGCCATCAGGTTCACGTTGTTCGTCAGGTCCTTCCAGGTGCCGGCGACGCCCTGCACCTGGGCCTGGCCACCGAGCTTGCCCTCGGTGCCGACCTCGCGGGCGACGCGGCTGACCTCGGAAGCGAAGGCGTTGAGGCGGTCGACCATCGTGTTGATGGTTTCCTTCAGCTGGAGGATCTCGCCCTTCACATCGACGGTGATCTTGCGGGAGAGGTCGCCGAGCGCGACGGCGGTGGTGACGTCGGCGATGTTGCGGACCTGGGTGGTCAGGTTGTTCGCCATCGAATTGACGTTGTCGGTGAGATCCTTCCACGTGCCGGCCACACCGGACACCTGGGCCTGGCCGCCGAGCTTGCCCTCGGTGCCGACCTCGCGGGCGACGCGGCTGACCTCGGAGGCGAAGCCGTTGAGCTGGTCGACCATCGTGTTGATCGTGTTCTTCAGTTCGAGGATCTCGCCGCGGACATCGACGGTGATCTTGCGGGAAAGGTCGCCGCGGGCCACGGCGGTGGTGACGTCGGCGATGTTGCGGACCTGGGTGGTCAGGTTGTTCGCCATCGAGTTGACGTTGTCGGTGAGATCCTTCCAGGTGCCGGCGACGCCGGACACCTCGGCCTGGCCGCCGAGCTTGCCTTCGGTGCCGACCTCGCGGGCGACGCGGCTGACCTCGGAGGCGAAGCCGTTGAGCTGGTCGACCATGGTGTTGATCGTGTTCTTGAGCTCGAGGATCTCGCCCTTCACGTCGACGGTGATCTTGCGGGAAAGGTCGCCGCGGGCCACGGCCGTGGTCACCTCGGCGATGTTGCGGACCTGGCCGGTGAGATTCGCGGCCATCAGATTCACGTTGTCGGTGAGATCCTTCCAGGTGCCGGCGACGCCGGGCACCTCGGCCTGGCCGCCGAGCTTGCCCTCGGTGCCGACCTCGCGGGCGACGCGGCTGACTTCTGAAGCGAAGGCGTTGAGGCGGTCGACCATCGTGTTGATGGTTTCCTTCAGCTCGAGGATCTCGCCCTTCACGTCGACGGTGATCTTGCGGGAAAGGTCACCGCGGGCCACGGCCGTGGTCACGCCGGCGATGTTGCGCACCTGCGCCGTGAGGTTGGACGCCATGGCGTTGACGGAGTCGGTGAGGTCCTTCCAGGTGCCGGCGACGCCGGGCACGACGGCCTGGCCGCCGAGCTTGCCCTCGGTGCCGACCTCGCGCGCCACGCGCGTGACCTCGGCCGCGAACGAGCGCAGCTGGTCGACCATGACGTTGATGGCCTCCTTCAGCTGCAGGATCTCGCCGCGGACATCGACGGTGATCTTGCGGGAAAGGTCGCCCTGCGCGACCGCGATGGTGACCTCGGCGATGTTGCGCACCTGCGCGGTGAGGTTGCCGGCCATCTGGTTGACGGACTCGGTGAGTTCCTTCCACACGCCGGACACGCCCTTGACCTTGGCCTGGCCGCCGAGCTTGCCCTCGGTGCCGACCTCGCGGGCCACGCGGATCACTTCGACGGAGAATGCGCCGAGCTGGCCGACCATGCCGTTCACGAGCTTGGCGGTGCGGAGATATTCGCCCTTCAGCGGATGGCCGGCGAGATCGAGCGGCATCGACTGGGTGAGGTCGCCCTTGGCGACGGCGCCGATGACGCGGCCGACCTCGACGGTCGGCTGCGTGAGTTCATCCACCAGCGCGTTGATCGCCTCGATGCGCTCGGCCCAGCTGCCGACCGAGTCGCCCATCGCCATGCGGACGTTGATCTTGCCTTCCTCGCCGACCTGCCGCTGCAGCTGCAGGAGGTTGCGGTTCGAGCGCTCGAGGCGCGAGGTGATCGCATTGAGGTTCTCGGCGACCCGCCCGGCCATGCCGGGCCAGTCGGTGGACAGCCGCGCGGAGAAATCGCCCTCGTTGACGGCGAGGAGCGTCGCATTCAGCTGCCGCATGAAGTCGTCGTGGCCGGCTTCGCGTTCGTCGTCCGGGGACGAACGCGGGCGGGGCGCGGAATCGTCGCCGGCGAGGCGGGAGGAGGAGGCGGCGCGGGACGCGACGGCGTTTTTCCGGGCGCCGTTGGCACCGGAGGACTTGCCGTTGCGGTGCAGGGAGGTGGTCGGGGATTCCATGGTCGGAAGACGTGATGGGAACGTCTGTTTTTTCGGCGGGGCCGTGGGAAGGGGAGGCGGCGGTGGGAATCGGTTAATCACCCCACGGCGAAAGCCGGGATTCGGTCGGAGGCCGGGCGATTCGATCGGTTCCGCATTGCTAAGAGGCTGGCGGAACCCAGTTCACGGCGGACGCCTCCCCCGGTCAAAGGGACGGATTGGTGTTTAAACACCAATCCCCGTCCGTGGTTCCGGACCACCCCGCTTTATTCCTCGGGCCGCAGCTCCTGCAGGGGCGGGAGGGCGCGCAGCCCCGGCACGAGCCGCGCGATCGCGCCCACCACCAGCACCGTGCCGAGCCCGCCGGCGACGACCGCGGCGACCGGGCCGACCAGCGCCGCCATCAGCCCGGCGCGCAGCGCGCCGATCTCGTTGGAGGAGCCGATGAAGATCTGGTTCACGCTGGTCACGCGCCCGCGGAGCGCATCGGGCGTGAGCAGCTGCACGAGGGACTGCCGGATGACGACGCTGACATTGTCGAAGGCGCCGGTGAAGAACAGCGCGACGAGCGAAAGCCAGAAGGACGTGGAGAACCCGAACACCACGATCGCGAGCCCGAAGCCCGCGACGGCCCAGAGCAGCGCCCGGCCCGGCCGGCGCAGCGGCGCGCGGTGCGCCTGCGCCATGGCCATGCTGAAGGCGCCGATCGACGGCGCGGCCCGCAGCCAGCCGAAGCCGATCGCGTCCACGTGGAGGATCTGGTCGGCGTAGATCGGCAGCAGCGCGATGGCGCCGCCGAGCAGGACCGCAAAGAGGTCGAGGCTGCTGGCGCCGAGGATGACCTTCTTCCGCCAGATGAACTCCGCGCCTGCGAGCGTGGTCTTCCAGCTGCGGTCGCCGGTGGCCGGCGCCGGCGGATTCAGGTAAGAGACACCGCCGAGGAGGACAACCAGCGTGAGGCCGAAGCTGGCATCGAGCAGATAGACGAGGGGGAAGCCCACCTTCGCGACGAGGAATCCTCCGAGCGCCGGCCCCGCCATCGTGGCGATCTCGAACGCGCTCGAGTTCCAGGTGATGGCGTTGCTCAGGGCGCGCACCGGCAGGAGCAGCGGAATGATGGCCGCGCGCGACGGCCAGCCGAGGATGCGCAGGACCGCCATCCCAAAGAGCAGGGCGTAGACCAGCGGCAGCGCAGGCTGCGTGAAATCGAGCGAGGCCGGGTCGGCGTGGCGCTCGAACACTAGCGCGACGCGCCGCAGCACGGCGTTGGCGTGGTGCAGCGGCGCGTAATCCGGGATCCGGGCATGCCGCCAGGACACCAGCGCGAGCAGCAGCGAGAGCAGCGCCACGGAGCCGGTGGTGAACGCGATGATCCCGCGGCGGTCGCGCCGGTCCGCCAGGACGCCTGCCGGCAGCGACAGCCCGAGCACGGGCAGCACATTGATGAGTCCCACCAGGCCGAGGGCGCTGGCGGAATGGGTCCACTGGTACACCTCCCAGGTCACCGCCACGCTCCCCATCTGGCGCCCGAAGTAGGCCAGGAAGCTGCCGGTCAGGTAGCGCCGGTAAGTGGGATGCGAAAGCGCGGCATACGGATCGTGACGGTCGGCGGAGGAAGCGGACATCGACGCGCGCAGCGACTCACAAAACGCCGCGCCTGGCGAGTGGGTTTGTGCGGCTCCCCGGAGAGTTTCGCGCAGAGACGCGGAGGCGCAGAGGTCGGAAAAACGGAGAAGAAGGCAAAGGGCGAACGCAGCCTCCGGGCCCGTCGGCAACTGAGAGGTGGTGTCACGTATTACGTGACATACGCGGCCGCCCCGTCTCCCTTTTCCTCCGGTCTCTGCGTCTCCGCGTTTCTGCGCGAAACTTTCCGCGTCAGCGTCCGGCGTGCTTCTGGCGGTACTCGTCGCTCTTCATCAGCGCCTCGCGCACCTGGCGGTCGGTCCAGCCTTTTTCGCGGACGGCTTTCTCGTAGGAGGCGAGCCCGGCGGGATCGGGGTCGCGGCCGAGCACCTCACGGTAGGCGCGCGTGACCAGGTTGCGGACGGCCGTGGCGCTCTCCTCCGCGCTGCGGAGGAGGTCGGCCCGCACCTGGGGCTCCGTCCAGCCGTCGCGCGTGATCAGCTGACGGTAATGCTGCAGTCCATCGGGATCGGGCTCGCGCTTCAGGATCTCGCGATACGCGCGGGTGATGACGTCGTCGGGATTGATCGCCTTCGCCTCGCCGCTGGTTTTCAGATGCGCGCGGAGCATTTCCGCGGTCCAGCCTTCGTGCATGAGCTTGTCGCGGTAACTCCGCAGTCCGTCCGGATCCGGCTCGCGCCCGAGGATTTCACGGTAGGCCTGGCGTACGACGTTTTCCGCGGTGCGTGCATCGTAGGCTCCTTCCGGCCCGCCCGGGCGCTCGCGGGCGGGCACGACGCGGAGCGAGGAGATCGCGCGGTTCCAGTTGATCCGGGGATCGCGGCCGCGCGGCTGGGTGACGAGGTCGGGAACGCTGCCGGACACCTCGAGATGGTCGCCGCGAAAGCGGGAATCGGCGTAGGCGACCACCGTGGCGACGCCCTCGACGCGGAAGGAGGAGATGGCCCGGTCCCACGAGCCGCGGCCGCGGGGAAGATCGGCGAGATTGTCGACGCCGGCCCCGGCCGCGACGACGAACGACTCCCCGTGGAAATTCGGCTCGCTGAAGAAAACCACCCGCGGCCCGGGAGGGGGAGGAGGCGGCGGGGACGGCGGAGCGGTGACGACGTCGCGTTCCGCCGCGGGCTGCGCGGTGGCGATGCAGCCCGCGAGCGCAAAGGAGAGGAGCGCAACGAGACCGAAGGCGGGGAGGCGCATGGGGAATCGCGGCTTCAGCCGTGGCGATCCTTGAAGGTCAGCTCGGCGACGCCGCTCTTGTCGAGACCGCCGAGCCCGAGCGCGATCATGCGGTCGAACTGCGCCTTGGTCGCCGCCGCCACCGGGAGCCGCAGGCCGGCTTCCGCGCCGAGATCGCAGGCGATGCCGGAGTCCTTCGCGGCATGGGCGGCGGAAAAATAGCAGGCGTGCTCGCGCTGCTGCATGTCCTCGCCGTCGGTCTTCAGCACCTGCGAATTCGCGCCGGTCTGGGCGAAGACCGCGCGCAACAGGGCCAGGTCGAGCCCGAGGGCGGCGCCGAGGCCGAGGCCCTCCGCGAGCGCGGCGGTGTTCGCGTTCATCACCATGTTCACGAGGGCCTTCACCTGCGCGGCGCGGCCGGCGGGGCCGACGAGACGCGGGGCGGCGCTGAGATGGGAGAGAAGGGGAAGCGCGCGGTTGAACACGGCCTCGTCTCCGCCGCACATGAGGTAAAGCGTGCCGTTGCGCGCCTGCGGCAGGCTGGAGGCCATGCAGGCCTCGAGCGCGGCCGCGCCCGCGCGGGCCGCGCGGCGCCCGGCCTCCAGATGTGTGGCGGGATGGAGGGTGGCGCAGTTGATGAAGACGCGGCCACCGGCGCCGGCCAGCAGGCTGTCGCCGGACTCGGCGTAGACCGCGAGCTGGGCGGCATCGTCGCTGACAACCGTGAAGATCACGTCCGCCGCGGCCGTGACGCGCGCGAGCGAAGGAGCCGCCTCGCAGCCGAGTTCCGCGGCGAGGGCGGCGGCGACGTCGGCGCGGACATCATGGACGGCCACGACGGGAAGACCGACTTCCTTCAGCCGCCGCGCCATGTTCGCACCCATCCGGCCGACTCCGACGAAAGCGATTTTTTCAGGCATGGGAAAAGTGGTCAGAGTGGGATTGTCGGGGGGCACACGCGAAGCCGCGAAGAGCGCGAAGTTCGTATCATTCCCGGCTTTCCTTCGCGCTCTTCGCGGCTTCGCGTGAACATGCGGGGAGAGGGTGATCTTTACGTGGCGAAGAACGGATTGTGCTTCTTCTCCTGCGACAGGGTCGTCAGCGGACCGTGGCCGCACGCGAGCACGGTGTCGCGGGGCAGGGGAAGGATCTTGCTGTAGTTGTTCTGGTACTGGTCGATGAAATGCGTCGCGCTCCCGCCCATGGAACTGGCGAAGACGGCGTCCCCGACGATTGCGAGCGGCCAGCTCAGCCCGGTGATGAAGAAAGTCGTCAGGCCGGGCGAATGGCCCCAGGTGAGGAGGGTCTTGATCGCCAGTTCCCCGAGGTGAAAGTGAGCGTTCTCCCTGAAGGTCTTCGCCCCGGGGTAGTCGACCGGCTCCCGTTCGCTGGCCCACACCTCGGCGCCGGTGGTGCGGGCGAGTCGCGGCAGGTCGGCGATGTGGTCGTCGTGCGTGTGCGTGAGGAAGATATAACGCAGCTTGAGCCCGGCGCTCTCGATCTCGGTCAGCATCGCCTCGCAGGTCGCGCCCGTGTCGAAGGCGGCCGCCAGCTTCGTGCGGGTGTCCCAGATGAGGTAGCTGTTGACCGTCATGTCCTCGAACGGAGAGTTGAACATGAGGAAGCCGCGGGGGAAGTCGGGCTGCTCGGGATACCAGCGCTTGTGCGCGAGGGCCTCGAGGGCGTTGGGTCCGAGGCGCAGATGGCGCGCCATGCGGCGAAGCGCCTCGTCGTTGACCTTGCCGGCCTTGACCGCGTGCAGTTCGGCGAGGGTGATCCCCGCCTGTGCCGCAAGCTCCCGGTCGGGAATCCTCCGGCCGCGCTGGGCCTTGCGGATGACATCGGTGAAGTTGTCCTCGAGCGGGATGCGGGCCATGCCCGCACCAATGCCGCGCTTCGCGGGAACGTTCAACATCCAACCTCCAACATCCAACGTTCAGATGTTTTTGCGTCGGGCTGGTCGAGGGAGCGCCCCGCGAGGCTCAACCGCTCCGAGTTGAACGTTGAGCGTTGGACGTTGGATGTTGAACGTTCAACGTTGCGCCCCGCGCAACGTTTTGGCTTCGTCCTCTTTCCCATGAGCACTCCCTCCGCCTATCTCACCTCCCTCTTCTCGCTTTCCGGCAAGGTCGCCGTCGTCATCGGCGGCACCGGCGAGCTCTGCGGCGCCATGGCCGAGGGCCTGGCCGCCGCCGGCGCGGAGGTCGTGCTGGTGGGGCGGAACGAGGAGAAGGCCAAGCCGCGGCTCGAGCGCATCGCGGCCGGCGGCGGCAAAGGCTACTTCATTTCGGCCGAGGCGAGCGAGAAGGGGCCGCTCGAGGCGCTGCTCGCCGCCGTGCTCAAGCGCTCGGGACGGGTGGACATCGTCGTCAACGGCGCGGGAGTGAACTCGGCGACGCCGTTCCTGGAGATTCCCGAGGACGAGTTCGACCGCATCATCAAGATCAACCTCAAAGGCGTGTTCCTCGGCTGCCAGATCTTCGGCAAATACCTCGTCGACCGCGGCGAGGGCGGCTCGATCATCAACCTCGGCTCGATGTCGGGCCTGGTGCCGCTCTCGCGGGTCTTCACCTACTCGGCGAGCAAGGCCGCGGTGCACAACCTGTCCAAGAACCTCGCGCGCGAATGGGCGCCCAAGCGGGTGCGCGTGAACACGCTCGTGCCCGGCTTCTTCCCGGCCGAGCAGAACCGCAAGATCCTCTCGCCCGAGCGCGTCGCGTCCATCATGGGCCACACGCCGAGCAAGCGCTTCGGCGAGGCGCGCGAGCTCGTGGGCGCAACGCTCCTGCTCGCGGCCGACGGCGCGGGCAGCTTCATCACGGGCGCGGAGATCGTCGTCGACGGCGGCTACCACGCCATGACGATCTGATTTTGATATAAGCCTGTAGAGACTGCGGCAGCCCCTATAACGGGACTTGCTATAAAGTTTCCGCCGCCTAGGGTGCGCCCCCTATGGTCACGAACAAAATCAAGGCGCTCGAGGCGGCCAAGGCCCGCATCTCGGCGAAGATCGCCCGGCTGGAACAGAAGATCAACGCCCAGCGGCGCAAGCAGCTGGCCGGACTGCCGGCGAAGCACGGTTTCGACAGCCTTGCCGCCTTCATCGCCGCGGTGCGGCAGGCCGCGGGCGGCCGCGGTGCCAGTGCCGGCGCCGGCAAGAAGAAGCGCCGGCGCGCGGTCATCACCGACGCTACCCGCGCCGAGGTGAAGAAACTCGCCCAGGCGGGCAAGACCGGCGGCGAGATCGCCAAGACGCTCGGCATCTCGCTCCCCAGCGTGCAGAACATCAAGAAGGCGCTCGGGCTGGTGAAGGCGCGCAAATAGATAAATTGCGGATTGCGGGTTGCGGAGTGCGGAATGGGGTGCGACGGGCGCGTCGCGTCACATGGCGCGGGCCATCGCGGGCTATCGCCGATTACACACCCCGGCGCTTCGCGCCACCCCTCTCTAGAGATGAGCTCGATCGCGCAGGCTCCCCTCTAAAATGAGGGGCGACGCGAAGCGACGGGGTGTGTCGGCGCGTGGAGGTTACCAGTGACTACGCGTTTCATTTTTTCTATTTGGCGAATCGGCGCGCTTCGCCGACGGTGATGTCTGCCATGTCCGCGTCCTTCATCCAGGCCAACACGAACGGCCGCCTGCATTCCGCCCACGAGCCGTCGCTCTCGCCGCTCAACCGCGGGTTTCTGTACGGCGACGCGATCTATGAGGTGTGGCGCACGTATGACGGGGTGATCTTCACCTGGGAGGAGCACTGGCGGCGCCTCGAGCGCTCCGCGGCCGCACTTTATTTCGAGCTGCCACTGGCGCCGGCTGCGATGCTCGCGGAGATCCGGCGGACCGTCGCGGCCTTCCGGGCGGAGACGCACTTCGCCGGGGAACTCTACATCCGCCTCCAGATCACGCGCGGTGGCGGCGCGATCGGGCTCGATACCGCGCTGGCGGACCGGCCGGACTTCGTGCTGTTGGTGCAGCCGTGCCCGGCCGTGGCGCCCGAGGCCCTGCGCACGGGATTGCGCCTGTCGCTGGCCACGAGTTTGCGGCGCAACCCGGCCGAGAGCCTCAGCCCCGCGTGGAAGACCGGCAACTATCTCAACAACATCCTCTGCCTGCGCGAGGCCCGGACGCGCGGGGCGGACGAGGTGGTGATGCTCAACCTCGCGGGCGAAGTGACGGAGGCCGCGGTGTCGAACATCGCCTTCGTGCGCGGCGGGGAACTGCTCACGCCGCCCCTGGCCGCCGGCATCCTCGGCGGCATCACGCGCTCGCTCGTGCTGGAGAAGATTGCGGGCCCGGCCGGCGTCAAAATCCGTGAGATCGGGGTGCGACCGGAGGAATTCGCGGCAATGAGCGAGTGTTTCCTGCTCTCCTCGACCAAGGATATCACGCCGGTCGCGGCCATCGACGCCACACGTTTCAAAGTCGGACCAGACACGGTGACCAGCAGGCTCAAGTCGGGCTTCGCCGACTACGTCCGTACCTACGTCGCTGCCCACTCGGACCTGAAAGTGTAGCGGGCCGATCCTATGGCGTCCTTAAGTCCGCCAGAGTTGGATTGAATGCAAAATTGGCGGCGGCCAGTATCGTCCGATGGCGCAAGAAGAGTTTCGCACGGTCCTTCATCACATCCTGCGGGTTCCTTTCGTTTACAACGCCGTCCAAAATCTCGTTGGAACCGCGAACGTCAAACGCAAGGTCATCGAGATCGCGTTCAGCGACAGGATGCCGCGCTCGTTTTTGGATCTCGGATGCGGAACAGGCGAAATCATCGGATTCATTCCGCAGGAATTGCTGACGGGGTACACGGGGCTCGACATCAATGGCGAGTACATTGCGCACGCCCGCCAACGGCTCCCCCCTCCGCGATACCGCTTTGTTCAAGCGGGCATTGAAACCGCAGCCGCTCATTTCGCGGGTGAACGGTTCGATTTGATTTATCTCGGCGGATTTTTGCACCACTTGAATGATGAACAGTGTCGGTCGCTGCTGTCCTTGATTCCGTCCTTTCTCAGTGATCGAGGCCGTCTCGTGGTCATGGATCCCATCTACAGTCATGGCCAGGGGTGGCTCGCTGCCAGGCTGACCTCGATGGACAGGGGGAAATACGTGCGCCGGGAGGACGATTATCTTTTGCTGCTTCAGCGGTCTTTTGTTCACGTCAAACCGCATATTTTCCACGATCTCATTCACTACCCGCATTCCACCCAAATCACAGTTTGTCGCCCAGGCTGAAGATGGAGTGAAGCGCGCGAACCAACCCGAGCGCGGTGAAGATCGGCGTGCCAAAAAGGCGGAAAACGCCCGGATCAGCTTCTCGGCTACGAACGCGCCCCAAATGGAGTTAAACTCGCTGAAGGAGATTTTGATCCCGCGGACGGCAGCCAGGCTCAGCCTTGTTGCGTCGTCTGCTACGGTACATTTCCCAGTCAGTACCGGCGCATTCCCGGTTCGATTTCTTCGGCCCAGGCGGCGATGCCGCCGGCGACGTTGCTCACGGCGGTGAAGCCGTTGGCGCGGAGGAATTCCGTCACGCCGCGGCTGCGGCTGCCGTGGTGGCAGAAGATCAGGAGGTGGCGGTCGCGCGGCAGCGCGCCGACGTGCGCGGGAATCTGGCGCATCGGGATGAAGACGGAGCCCGCCACGCGGCAGATTTCCACCTCGTACGGCTCGCGCACGTCGATCAGCTGCGTGCGCCCGGGGGCGGCCGCCAGCCGGTCCCGGGCCTCGAGCACGGAAACCTCCAGCGGATAGTCCGTGGCGTCCGGCACCGGGGCCGGCGGTTCCGCGTCCGGTTCCGTGGCGCTCAAGTCGAGGATCGTCGGGTGCTCGCCGCAGACGGCGCACTGGGGGTCGCGGGCCACGCGCAGCGGGCGGAAGGTCTGCTGGAGCGCGTCGTAGATCAGCAGGCGGCCGCGCATCGGTTCGCCGATGCCGGCAACGAGCTTGATCGCCTCGACCGCCTGCAGGCTCCCGATCACCCCGCAGAGGGCGCCGAGCACGCCGGCGTCCTCGCAGTTGGGCACGCTGCCGGGCGGGGGCGGGGTGGGGAACAGGCAGCGGTAGCACGGGCCGCCCCGCGCGGGATCGAAGACGGTCACCTGGCCCTCGAACTTGAAGATGCTGCCGTAGACGAGCGGCCGGCCGGCGAGCACGGCCGCGTCGTTGTCGAGGTAGCGGGTCGCGAAGGTGTCGGTGCCGTCGACGATCACGTCGTAGTCCGAGAAGATCGCGCGGGCGTTGGCCGCCGTGATGCCGTCGCCATGCTCGACGATGCGGATGAACGGATTCGCGGCGCGAAGCCGGCGGGCGGCGGAGGCGGTCTTCGGCTCGCCGACGGCGGCGGTGTCGTGCAGCAGCTGGCGCTGCAGGTTGTGCTCCTCGACGCGGTCGAAGTCCGCGATGCCCAGCGTGCCCACCCCGGCCGCGGCGAGATAGAGGGCGGCGGGACTGCCGAGCCCGCCCGCGCCGATGACGAGGACGCGCGCGGCCGCCAGCCGGCGCTGTCCCTCCACGCCGATCTCCCCGAGCAGGATGTGGCGGCGGTAGCGCGCCAGTTCGGCGGGCAGGAGCTGCGGCAGCGGATCGGCCATGTCCGCGAAGGAGAGCCGGTTCGTCCGGCGCCGCAAATGAAATTGCGCCGCGTCCGGCCCGCCCTCCAGTCTGGAGGCGTGTCCCAATCTTTCATCGTCATCATCGCCGGCGGCCGCGGGGAACGCTTCTGGCCCCAGAGCCGGCTGAGCCGCCCCAAGCATCTGCTGCCGATCGTCGGCTCGACGCCGATGCTCGCCCAGACGCTCGCGCGGGTGAAGCCGATCGCCCCGCCGCGGAATCTCTTCGTGATCACCAGCGCGCGGCAGGAGAAGGCGGTGCGGGAGGTCTGCGCGCGGTTTCGCCTGCCGGCGGCCAACATCGTGGCGGAGCCCGTCGGACGCGACACGGCCGCGGCGGTGGGATTGGCGGCGGCGCTCGTCGCGCAGCGCGATCCGAAGGGCGTATTTGCGATCCTGCCGGCCGACCACGTCATTGAGGACACCCGGGCCTACCAGCGGGACCTGCGCGCCGCGTTGCGGGCGGCGGCGGCGGGCGACGTGATTGTGACCATCGGCATCAAGCCGGACCAGCCTGCCACCGGTTTCGGCTACATCCGGAAAGCCGCCCCGGCGGGAAACGATGCCGGCGGAGGAATCATTCCCGTCGCCGAGTTCGTCGAGAAGCCCGACCTGGCGACCGCGCAGCGCTATCTCGCCTCGGGCGAGTACCTGTGGAACGCCGGGATGTTCGTGTGGAGCGTGCCGACCGTGGAGGCGGGCCTGAAGCTCCACGCGCCGGAGCTCCATGCGGGCCTCGCGCCGGTGCGGGCGGCGCTGGCGAAGGGACGCCGCCTCGGGCCGGTGCTGGCGAAGGTTTACCCGAAGCTGCAGAAAATTTCCGTGGACTACGCGCTGCTGGAGAAATCGCGGAACGTCGTCGTGCTGCCCGCGAGCTTCGACTGGGACGACGTCGGCGAGTGGCCCGCGGTCGCGCGGCACCATGGCCAGGATGAGCACGGCAACGTCAGCCGCGGTCCGGCGCTGGTGGAGCAGGGGCGCAACAACATCGTGATTTCCGAGGGCCGGCACCTCGTCGCGGTGGTGGGCGCCGACGACCTCATCGTGGTGCACACGCCCGATGCCACGCTCGTCTGCCCCAAGAACCGGGCGCAGGACATCAAGGCGCTGCTCAAGCGGGTGGAAGCGCAGCCGGGGGGCCAGCGCTGGCTCTGACGCCCATGCGCTGCCTCGGCATCGATTACGGCACGAAGCGCATCGGGCTGAGCTTCGGCGACGACCTGGGCGTGGCGACGCCGCTGCCGGCGCTGGTCGAGGCCGACCCGGGCCGGCGCTGGGCGGCGCTCGCCGACGTGGCGAAGCGGAGGCAGGTGACGGACTTCGTCGTCGGCCATCCGCTCAACATGGATGATTCCGTCGGCCCCAAGGCGAAGGAAGCCGAGGCCTTCGCGGACCGGCTGCGCGCGGAGTTCGGGCTTCCGGTCCATCTCGTGGACGAGCGGCTCACCAGTTACGAGGCGGAGTCGTCGATCCCCAAGGGCCGGCGCCGCGAGGTGCGCGCGAGCGGGCTGGTCGATTCGCGCGCGGCGACGCTCATCCTCCAGGATTTCCTCGACCAGAAATCCCCGCCCCTGCTCGAACCGCCGGCCGGCTGATGGCGCCGCCCGAAACAAGACGCGAAAGAAATCACCTTTCCGGCCCGTTTCGTGGCCGTGCCCATTTTTCCCCGAACCGCCCTCCATGTCCGCCCCCGCCGAAAACCTGCCGCGCTGGAAATGCGTCTGCGCCTACGACGGCACGGCGTTCGCCGGCTGGCAGAGCCAGGCGGCGGCCACGGGCCGCGCGATCCAGGACGTCATCGAGGAGCGGCTCGCGCAGATCCTGGGCAAGCCGGTGCGCATCCACGGCAGCGGGCGGACCGACGCGGGCGTGCACGCGCTGGCGCAGGTTTTCCACTTCGACGCCGCCTGGCGCCATGGCCCGGCCAAGCTCCTCGCGGCCTTCCGCGCCGGGCTGCCGCCGGCGATCCAGGTCAGTTCCGTGCGCGCGGCGCGGCCGGGCTTCCACGCGCGCTTCGACGCCACCGGCAAACGCTACGTCTATCACCTCCATCTCGGCGATGCGGACCCGTTCACGCGGCCGTACTGCTGGCCGGTCTTCCGGGGGCTCGACTTCGGCGCGATGCAGGCGGCGGTGGCGGTCCTGCGCGGCCGGCACGATTTCCGCGCCTTCACCGCGCTCAACGGCCCGGCGCGCGAGGACACGGTGCGCAACCTGCGGCGTCTCGAACTCACGCGGCGGGGCCGCCGCGTGCGGATCACGCTCGAGGCGGAGGGGTTTCTCTACAAGATGGCGCGCAGCCTGGCGGGCGGGATTGTCGCGGTCGGCGAGGGAAAGCTGACGGTCGCGCAGCTCCGCACCATCCTCGCCTCGCGCGAGCGGACGATGGCCGTGCAGACCGCTCCGGCGCAGGGACTGTTTCTCGCGAAGGTTTTCTACTCGTAGGGTTACCCGGCCGGAAATTTCGGAGAGTTTCACGCGAAGCCGCGAAGAACGCGAAGTCGGACGCGGAGCTGGAAACCTTCGCGGCTTCGCGGGAAACGGTCATCGGAGAGAGCATTTCCCATGAATTTGTGGACTCGCTGGATTTATGATGCGGGCGAGATTGTCTTTCCCCGCGTCTGCGTGCACTGCGGCGGGCTGGTCGGAGAGGATGGTTCGTTCCGGCATCTCTGCTTGCGCTGCGCGGCGCAGCTGGAGTTCGTGCGCGAGCCCTGCTGCCCGACCTGCGGACATCCCTTTTATGGCGAAATGGAGGAGGGCCGGATGTGTCCGCACTGCGTGGGCCTGGAGCCGGCCTTCCGGAGCGGCCGCACGGCGGTGCTGTTCAAGGGCCCGGCGCGGGCGCTGGTGATCGAGCTCAAGTACCATCGCGGCCTTCACGTGCTCGCGGACCTGGAGGAGATCTTCCGGCGCGCGCCGGCGCTCGCAACTTTCCCCGCGGCCGCGGTGCTCGTGCCGGTGCCGCTGCACCCGCGGAAGGAGCGGGAGCGCGGTTACAACCAGAGCGCGCTCCTGGCGGACGGCGTGGCGCGGGCGGCGGGAAAAGGGGCGCGGGTGGAACGGCTGCTGCGCCGCGTGGTCGACACCCAAACGCAAACGGCTTTCGACCGCCGGACGCGCCGGGCCAACCTCAAAAATGCCTTTGCACTCCGCCGGAGGGCTCCCCTAAATCCCGGCCTGCATTACATCCTCGTTGATGACGTCTTCACCACGGGTTCCACGCTCAACGGATGCGCGCGCGTCTTGCGCCGTAACGGCTGCCTGAACCTCGACGTTCTCACCTTTGGCCACGGTTAAAACCCCCATGCATTTCGACAAACCCACCTATACTGTCCGCAAAACCAAGAAAAAGGGCGGCGGCATCCCCAAGGGCCTCTACACGAAGGACCCGGCGACGGGCGAAATCGTGTTCAACAAGGAGCTGGTCGACAACCAGATGGTGATGCCGAACAGCGGCTATCACTTTCCGATCGGGGCCCGCGAGCGGATCGCGGCGCTGACGGATCCGGGCTCATTCGAGGAGACGGATGCGAACCTCCGGTCCGCCGACCCGCTGAACTTCACCGATTCCCAGCCGTACAAGCAGCGCCTGAAGCGCTACGAGAAGGAGAGCGGGCTGCCCGAGGCCGTGATCTGCGGAATGGCCCAGATCCACGGGATCCCGGTGGCGCTGGCGGTGATGGATTTCCGGTTCTGCGGCGGCACGCTGGGTTCGGCGACGGGCGAGAAGATCACCCGCGTGATCGAGCTGGCGATCGAGAAGAAGACGCCGTGCATCATCTTCAGCACTTCGGGCGGCGCCCGGATGCAGGAGGGCATCCTTTCCCTGATGCAGATGGCCAAGACCAGCGCGGCGCTGGGCCGGCTGGCGGCGGCGAAGCTGCCGTACATCTCGGTGCTGACGAATCCGACCACCGGCGGCGTGTCGGCGAGCTACGCGACGCTGGGCGACGTGATCCTCGCCGAGCCGGGCGCGCTGATCGGCTTCGCCGGCCCGCGGGTGATCAAGGAGACGACCAAGCAGACGCTGCCGACCGGCTTCCAGAGCGCGGAGTTCCTGCTGCAGCGCGGCCTGATCGACCAGATCGTGGGCCGGTTGGAGCAGAGGGACCGACTACGCGATATTCTGACGGCACTTCATTTGAAGAAAAAGCCCGCGCCACCTGCGGAAAAGCTGGCGACCTGACCAGCTGCGCGCGGCGCAACGTTCAACGTTGAACGTCCAACGGTCGGAACGGAGAAGTTCGATGTCTTGGCGGGATTGACCTGCTGAAATTTCAATCGTGGTTCTCCCGTTTCGGAGAGCGGATGGAGACAGCATTCGACCTTGAGGAGCGTCTATTGGACTATGCGGCGGCGATCATTCGCTTCACGGATACGATCCGCCGCTCACCAGCTGGATCTCATCTCGCAGGACAGCTGCTCAGGGCCGGCACGGCCGCACTGCCAAATCATGGGGAGGCCCAGGCGGCGGAGTCCGCAGCGGATTTTGCGCACAAACTCAGTGTGTGTCTGAAGGAGTTACGGGAAACACGGCGTTGGTTGCGCCTTGCACAGCGAGTTCCGCTGGTGGGTCAACCAGCGGCGGTCGATTCGATGCTGCGCGAAACGGAGGAGCTGATTCGGATTTTTTACCGCAGTCTGAAGACACTGAGGTTGCGGTCGGCAAAGAAGGAAGCGAAGGAATAAAAAGGAGGGGCCTTAGTCATCCGGCGTTGAACGTTGAAAGTTGGACGTTGGACGTTGAACGTTGAGTTCGACTTCCTCTGTCATGGACCCCGCCGCCTACGCCTCGATCCAGGACTATCTCTTCTCGCTGAAGGCGGGCGGGGCGCGGTTCGGGATCGACCGGATGCAGGTGCTGGCGGAGGCGCTGGGGCATCCCGAGCGGGCCGTGCCGGTGATCCATGTCGCGGGCACGAATGGGAAGGGATCCACGTCGGCCATGCTCGAGGCGGTCTTCCGCGCGGCGGGCTGGCGGACGGGACTCTACACGTCGCCGCATCTCGTGCGTCTCGGCGAGCGCGTGCAGGTCGACCGCCAGCCGTTGACCGAGGCGGAGATCGTCGCCTACACGGACGAGCTGAAGCCGGTGGCGGAAAAAGTGTCGCGGTTCAGCCCGGACGACCATCCCAGTTTTTTCGAGTTCATGACGGCGATGGCCTTCCTGCAGTTCCAGCGCCGCGCCTGCGACATCGCCATCGTCGAGGTGGGGCTCGGCGGACGGCTCGACGCGACGAATGTCGTCGCCCCCGAGATCAGCGTAATCACGTCGATCGGCCTCGATCACTGCGAGTACCTCGGCAACACGCAGGAACAGATCGCGGCGGAGAAGGCGGGGATCATCAAGCCGGGCCGCCCGGTGGTCATCGGCCGTCTGCGGCCCGCGGCGGAGAACGTCATCCGGCAGATCGCGGCGCAGCGGCGGTCCCGCGTGATCTCGGTCGTCGAGGAATTCGACCGCGACCTCGCGCGCTATCCGGTGACCAATCTCGAGGGGGATTACCAGCGCTGGAACGCTGCCACGGCGACGCTGGTGGCGCGTCTCCTGCCGTCGCGCTGGAAACTGACGGATGAAGCCCTCGCCCGCGGCCTGAACGCCGTCGACTGGCCCGGCCGCTGGCAGCGCCTCGCGCTCGACGGCCGGAGGCTGATCCTCGACACCTCGCACAACCCCGAGGGCGCCGGTGTGCTGCGGCAGAACCTGGAACGCCTCGTCGCCGCGGAAGGCGCGCCGATCGTGGTGGTGGGCGTGCTGGGCGCCGCCCGGGCGCGGCCTCTGCTGGAGACGATCGCGACCTATGCCCGCGAAATTCACCTCGTGGTCCCAAACCAGTCGCGCTCCTGCAGCCAGGACGAGCTGGCGGCGCTGCTTCCGCCGACTTTCAAGGGCACGGTTCGCCGCTCGACCGTGGCGGAGCTGTTTCCGTCCGCGACGACCTGCGCTGCTGGCAAGACCGGCGACACGGTGGTCGTGACGGGTTCCGTCTACCTCATCGGCGAAGTGCTGGAGCGGATCGAACCTGGCCGCGGAGCCGGCGAGGGGAAGCTGCAGGATTTCTGATCGAGGTGGACTGCGTTGAAATCAACGCGTTCCACCTACTTGGCCGGCGGATTCGCTTTCAGATCGAACGTGATGGGAACCTGGATCCTGACCGCCACGGGTACACCGGCCCTCATGGCCGGCCGGAATTCGGCCTGCAAAAGTGCGGTGACCGCGGCCTGTGACAGGAGGGGATCCGGGGAACTAATGGCATGGGCCTCGACGACTTTTCCGTTCTTGCCGACGACCAACTCCACGAGGACGACTCCTTCGACCTTTTTCCTTCTCGATTCGAAAGGATAGATCGGGTTCTGCATCCGGATCGGAACTGGAGCCGTGGCATCACCCATCGCGGCGTCCGGAATCACGGAAGGAAGGTCGCCTGCCTCCAGAGTCGCTCCGGGCCGCGATTTTGCCGGCTGCGGCGTCCCGCAGCCCGCGAGCAAACCGAGCACAAGGAGTCCGAGGCACCGCGATCTCGCTTTCATCGCCGGGATCACGCGAGCTTCACCAACTCCGCCGTCGCCGGCACGTCCTTGATGATCTGGGACGGCTCCGGGCCGACGCCGAGGTAGCGGAGATTGGGCAGGGCGGCCGGCCGCTTTTCCCCGGCGTAGGCGACGTCGAGGATGCTCTTCATCATCGCGGCGACATAGCGGCGGGCGTTGGCGGGGAGATCGCCGAAGCGGCGCACCAGGGAGATGTCCTCGGTCCAGCCGGCGTGTTTTGAATAGACCGGGCGCAGCGTCTTGCGCACGGCCTCGTTGCGCGGCACGTGCTGGTGGCGCCGGCCGGCGGCATCCTCGTAGGCGGTGCAGATCAGGAGATCGCCGCGCCACTCGCCGCCGTGGGTGAGGGCGTCGGCCTTGTTGATCATCAGGTCCTGGAAGCCGCCGTAGCGGAGGACGTCGCCCTTCTCGACGGCGTCGAACCAGCCGACCATGCGCTGGCGGCCCGTGCTGGTGCCGAACTCGATCTGCTTGAGCTTCTGCGCGAGCGGGTGGAGGTCGTCCATCTGCGTGAGGAACGTGTGCGTCCCGACCTTCGTGTCGTAGGCCTTGGCCACGCCGAAGGTGTGGATGCGCTGCACCGGGATGCCGGCGCTTTCGAAGAACTCCGGCGTGAACGTGTGCGAGGCGGTGACGTTGGGCGAGTAGCCGTGGCGCTTGTCGAGCCAGTAGGCCTGGCCGAACTCGCCGATGACGGTGTGGCCCGCGGCGAGTTCGCGGAGGATGAGCTCGCGCACCTCGCCGATGTTCTTCGCGAGCGCGGTGCCCGCCTGCCAGTAGGCGGCGGTGAGCCGCTCGAGGTTGAGCGTGAACGGCGCGGCGCCGCGGAAGCGGGTGAAGTCGAACTCGTCGGCCGGGAACACGCCCAGCGCGGCGCCCTCGGCGTTGGCGCGCTGCTCGGCGGCCGTGAGCCGGTCGAAGAAGCCCGCGAAGGTCTCCGGTGAGACGCGGCAGACATGCTGGATGACGCGGAGGGCGCGGTCGGCGCGCTGCGCGAGCTTGCGGGCGAAATAGTTCGGGCCGGCGTGGAAATCCGCGAAGGTGATCTGCCACTGCCCGACCTCGTCGAGGTAGGCCGGCGTGATCCCGCGCCCGGTCGAGCCGCGCGGCTCCTCCGCGAGCACGTTGGTGCGATAATCCTCCCACGCCAGATCGAGCAGGCGATGGATGACGTCCGACACCAGCGTGCGTTCGTCGATCAGGAGACGGGAAAGGATCGCATGGCCCTTCTGCTCGAGCGGCTTGGTCTCCCACCAGATCTTGCGCGGGTCGGCGACGACGCCGCTGCCGATGCAGAGATGGGGTGCGTCGCGGACGACAACGCCGGCCGGCAGGAGGTTCAGCTTGATGCCGCCCGCGGTGTGCCCCGAGTTGGCGCCGCCGTTGACCTTGAGCACCACCGAGACCGACGCGGGCGTGCCGCGGAGTTCGTCGGCAATCTCGGGAATCAGACGGCCCTTGCCTTCGTCGCCGAGGGAAATGCCGACGTCGGCGACCAGCTGGCTGGAAAAGGGGAGGAGGGACATGGTTGCGTCGCAACCGGAGCCAAGGACCCTTGTTGCCGGGAAGTGAAAACGCGACCCACCGTGCGAGAGCAATCCGAAAAGTTGTTGTAGGCCAGGTCGCCGACCTGGCCGGCTCGCGCTATTCGAAATGGATTGATCCCTGATATCGCCACTCTTCAGCCATGGCAACAAGTCCGGCTCGCACGGGATTGTCACGCACGTAGGCCCACTTAGCTGAAAGGCTTTCGTTTGACCGCAGAAGATGGTCGAAAAATCGAGTCTGCCAAAGCGGGGCAGTATTTCCCGACGAGAAAAGGATGCGCTTGGCAGTCCACTCCTTCCATTTTGCCATGAAGCTTTCGAGCGGCTTTGCGCCAGGACCCGGTGCAGCGAAAAAATGTACGTGGTCCGGCATGATGACATAACGGCCAATATGCCAGCCGTGGCGTTCACTTGCCGAGCTCCACTCAGTAACGAGGACTTCCGCCGTCGCGGGAGTTGCCAGCAGTTTTTGCCTTTGCCGGGTGCAGGTGGTAAGAAAGTAAACCGGGGAACGGATCCAGACCCGGTCGAGGCGTTGGAGATGAGGTGGATGACTGGACACGATATGTCCGCTCATCCTCGCCACCTCAGCGAGGTGGCCTACAGCGACGCGGACAGCTTATGAAACGTCCGACAGGCGCCTAATTTTTCCGCGACACCTCGATCACGTCGTGCGGCTCCGCTTCTTTCTGGCCGGCGGGGCTGACGCGGATGAAGCGGGCCTTGCTGCGGAGTTCGGGGAGAGTGCGGGCGCCGAGGTAGCCCATGCCGCTCTGGACGCCGCCGACGAGGCCGGCGATGACGTCGTCGGCGTAGCCGGCGACTTCCTTGAGGGCCTCGATGCCTTCGGCGGTGAGCTTGCGGGTGGCGTCGGCCTTGTCCTGGCCGTAGCGCGCGGCGCTGCCGGCCTTCATCGCGGCGAGGCTGCCCATGCCGCGGTACTGTTTGTAGACCTTGCCGCTGATCTCGATGATCTCGCCCGGCGCCTCGCGGCAGCCGGCAAGGAGGCCACCGCAGATGACGGCGTCGGAAAGGGTGAGGGCCTTCACGATGTCGCCCGACTTCGTGATGCCGCCGTCGGCGATGAGGCGGACGCCGCGGCTGGCGGCGCCCTTGCCGGCGACGTAGAGCGCGGTCAGCTGCGGGATGCCCACGCCGGCGACGACCCGCGTCGTACAGATCGAGCCCGGTCCCTGGCCAATCTTGATCGCGCTGGCGCCGCAGTCGGCGAGGAACTCCACGCCGGCGGCGCTGGTGACGTTGCCGGCGATGATCGTGAGATCGGGGAAGGCGCCACGGACCATCTTCACCATCTCTCCCACGCCCGCGGTGTGACCGTGCGCGGTGGAGACGGCGACGGCGTCGATATGCTCCGCGACGAGGTGGCCGACGTGCGCCAGGATCTTCTCGCGGTCGAGCTTGCCGTCGGGCTTGCGGAGCGTCGCGAGGGCGGCGCCGACGACCAGGCTGAACTGGGCGTCGCGGGCGGGCTTGCGGCGGGCCTTGGCCTCGCTCGTGATCTTCTCGACGTCCGAGCTGGTGACCAGCCCGTGAAGCCGTCCCTGCTCGTCCACGACCAGCATCTTGTTGATGCCGACGTGCCGGGTGAAGAAATCGTCCGCAGCCTTGATCGGATCCTTGGCCACGGCGCTTTCCTTTACCGTGATTAGCTGGGCGCGCGGCGTCATGACCGCCGATACCTTCTTCGCTTTGTACCGCTCCTTGACGACATTCCCTGACAGCAGGCCGGCGAGCGCGCCGCCTTCGTCCACGACGGGGAAGGTGCTGAACGAAAACTTGCGGTCCTCGATCATCGCGAGGACGTCCCCGATCAGCTGGCCGGGCGTGACCGTGATCGGATCCTGGATCAGGCCGTGAATGTGTCGCTTCACCCGCGCGACCTCCTTCACCTGGTCCTTCGCGGCCATGTTGTAATGGATGAGGCCGAGACCGCCGTTGAGCGCCATGGCGATGGCCATGCGCGACTCGGTCACGGTGTCCATGTCCGACGAAATGATCGGGATCTGGAGCCGCAGCGTGTCGCTGATCGAGGTCGAGGTATCGGCGTCCTTCGGCAGGATGTCCGAGTAAAGGGTGGCAAGCGACACGTCATCGAACGTGAGCGCCGTCGGCAGATTGGCGGAGAAGAACGCGTCGGCCGGCTGGTAGCTCGCGGTATCGAACGCGCTGGCGGATTTTTTCGTGGCAACCTTCGTCATGGGTTGCCGTGAACGGAATAAGCCTTGGCGCGCGCGACGCAAGGGACTTTTTGCCGCCGGCTGCGCCGGTGGGAACGTTCAACGTCCAACGTTCAACGTTGAACATTCAACTCGGAGTGAAGACTTGGAGCGGGGCCGTCAGGGAATTCCGACTCTGAACGTTGAACGTTGAACGTTGGACGTTGAACGTTGAAGTTCCCTCGTGGCTTCGCTCCTCCAGTATCGCCGCTACGCGCTTCCCTTCCGGACGCCGCTGCGCACGGCCCGCGGGGTGTGGAGTGTGCGGCAGGGCGTGACCGTGCGCTGGGAGGATGCGGCGGGGGGAGTGGGTTATGGGGAGGCGGCGCCGGTGCCCGATTTCGGCGGGGAGACAGTGGAGAAGGATGTCGCGGCTCTCGCCCGGCTCGGAAACCGGCCGACGGCCGAGTCCGTGGCGGCTCTGCCGACGGAGCTGGGGGCGCTACGAAATGCGCTGGCCGAGGCGTCGTCGTCGGCCCGCGGCGAAGCGCCGAAGGCAGGGAGCTTTCCCGACTATCTGCCGGTCGCGGCGCTCCTGCCGGCGGGCCGCGAGGCGCTCGCGCGGGTGGGGCCGGCGGCGGAGATGGGGTTTCGCGTCTTCAAATGGAAGGTCGGGGTCGGCGACGCGGGGGATGAGATCGCGCTGTTGGACGACCTTTGCGCTGCTCTGCCGTCCGGGGCGAGATTGCGGCTCGACGCCAACGGGGCCTGGGACCGTCGTCTCGCGGAACGCTGGTTGGAGCGCTGTGCGGAGCGGCCGATCGAGCATGTCGAGCAGCCCTGCTTCGCTGGAGCTTCGCAGGGCGGGGCCCTGGAGGCGAAGAGTGCGGATTTGTTGCTGGGGCTGGCGGGGGATTATCCGACGCCCCTTGCGCTCGACGAATCGCTGGTGAACGAGGGTGACATCGAACGCTGGATTGGGGCGGGCTGGCCGGGGGTGTACGTCGTGAAACCGCTGCTGCTGGGCGATCTGGCGGGAGCGCTGGAACGACTGGGGGCTGCGAAGGCGAAGGTCGTGTTTTCCTCCGCGCTGGAAACGGCGCTGGGCGCGCGCACGGCGCTGCGAGCGGCCTTCGCGTGGGCGGCGGCGAAACCCGGGTCGGCGGCGGCCCTCGGCTTCGGCGTCTGGCCGCTGTTTGCGGACGATCGCTTTGACGGGCCGAGGGCGACGCCCTTTTTTTATTGGAAGGACATTGAACGCATCAACCCCGAGGCGACATGGACCGCTCTGACCTAGCGCGACGGCTGGGCGTGACGCCGCACGTCGGCGAGCCGCGCGCGACGCCGGCGGCGATCGAGGCGGCCGAGCCCGGCAGCTTCATGGCTGCGTTTGCGGCGGCCGTGGCCGAGGGCGGCCCCGTTTTCCTTTCCGACCCGGCCTGGGGCGAAACCGAGCGGGCGGAACGGGCGCGCCTCATGTCCGAACCATCCGCGTCGCCCGGCGAAACGCGCGGCTGGCTGATGATCCCGAGCGGCGGATCGGGAGGAACGCTCAAGTTCGCGCGGCACGACGAGGAGACCCTTGCGGCGGCGGTGCTGGGCTTCAGCCGGCATTTTGGCGTGCAGCAGGTCAATGCGATCGGGGTGCTCCCGCTGCATCATGTGAGCGGGTTCATGGCGTGGATGCGCTGCGTGCTGACGGGAGGCGTCTACCGTCCGTGGGAATGGAAGCGATTGGAGGCGGGCGACGCCCCGCACCTGCCGGTCGAGGGGGACTGGTTTCTTTCGCTGGTGCCGACCCAGCTGCAGCGTCTGCTGGCGCGACCGGACATGGTAGTCTGGTTGCGGCAGTTCCGGGCGGTCTTCATTGGCGGCGGGCCAATGTGGCCGGCACTTTCTGAGGCGGCGGCGCAAGCCGGCCTGCCGCTCGTCCTCAGCTATGGCATGACGGAGACGGCCGCGATGGTGACAGCGCAGGAGCCGGAGGATTTTTCCTCGGGCCGTCGGGACAGCGGGCGGCCACTGCCGCATGCCCGCATCGAAGTCACGGCGGACGGCCTCGTGCGGGTCGACGCGGAGTCGATGTTCCGGGGCTATTGGCCCGAATGGCGGGAAAAAGGCTGGTTCGGCACTTCGGACCTGGGACAGTTGGATCCGGAAGGCCGGTTGCAGGTGTTTGGACGGAGCGACGCAGTGATCATCACAGGAGGGAAGAAAGTCTCGCCGCTGGAGGTGGAGGCGGCGCTGCGCGCGACCGGGGAATTCTCCGATGTGGCGGTGGTGGGTTTGGCCGATCCGGAGTGGGGCGAGGTGGTCGTCGCCTGCCATCCGGCGGGCGGCCGGGCGCCCGACCGGGAAAAAATCGAGCAGCGGCTCGCGGGCCGGGTTGCTCCCCACTTCCTGCCCAAGCGGATCGTCGCGATCGAGCCGTGGCCGCGGAACGCGCAGGGCAAGGTCAATCGCGCCGCACTGCTCGCGGCGGTGGCGGCATCAGCCCGCGCGCACCCAGGCGGCGAGGGCCGGGGGTAGGGGCGTGCGCTCGCGCTTGGCGGCGGAGATGCAGACGTGCTCCGTGCGGACGCGCGCGGCGAGCTTCGGGACCGCGCCGAGCCGGGTGACCTCGAAGCGCAGCTCGTAGGAATGGTCGGACAGGGCGGCGGGCGCGACCGTCACGCGCAACTTGTCCCCGCAGGTCAGGGGGCGCAGGTATTCGGCCTCGCTCTTCGTCACGGGCACCACGGTGGCCGTGGCGGAGAAGAAAGTCTTCAAGTCGATGCCTCCGGCCGTGAGCGCCTCCTCGTAGGCCTCGTGGCAGATCGCGAGGTAGTTAGGGAAAAACACCACGCCCGCGGCATCGGTATCGGCGAAATGAACCGTGCGGAGATAGGAGAAAGGCATGGGCCCACGGAATACACGGAACACACCGAAGGAGGAGTTAATTCTTCGCCTGGTGCGGGGCCGCCGGATTGCCGGCGACCAGCCTCGGAGTTTTGGCCACGAAAAGGCACGAGATGACACGAAAATTCCGGACCACTGGATCCAGATCCATGCTCGGATCCGAATTCTGTTTTCGTGTCATCTCGTGTCTTTTCGTGGCCAAAATTTCCGTGTATTCCGCGTGTTCCGTGGGCAATTTGGATTTGTGACCAAGAACGAGATCGCCGACGTGCTGGACGAGATCGGCACCCTGCTGGAACTGAAGGGCGAGAATCCCTTCAAGGTTCGCGCCTACCAGGCAGGTGCGCGGGCGCTCGAGGCGATCGAGGAGGGAGAGCTGGTCCGCCTCGTGGCCGAGGAGAAGCTGCAGACCGTGAAAGGGATCGGGGAGGCGCTGGCCCAGAAGATCACCGAGCTGCAGCGGACCGGGCGGCTGGAATTCCACGAAAAGCTCAAGGCGTCGATCGCGCCGGGGCTGGTCGAAATGCTGCAGATCCCCGGCCTCGGCCCGAAGAAGATCAAGGCCCTGCACGACCGGCTCGGCATTGCCGACATCGCCGGTCTCACCCAGGCGTGCAACGACGGCCGCGTTGCCGGGCTCGACGGCTTCGGCGAGAAGACGCAGGAGAAGATCCTGGCCGGCATCCGGAACCGCGAGGCCTACGGCCGGCGGCACCTGTGGTGGGACGCGCAGGAGGTGGCGGCGCCGATCGTCGCGGGACTCCGGGCACTTCCGGACGTCATCCGGGCGGAGGCGGCCGGGAGCCTGCGGCGCGGCCTGGAGACGGTGGGCGACCTGGATTTCATCGTGGCGGCCAGGCAGATCGAGCCGGTGGTGGAGTGGTTCACGACGCTGCCGGAAGTGCGCGAGGTCACCGCCAAGGGCGAGACGAAGGCCAGCGTGCGCTTCGCCAGCGGACTGCAGGCGGACCTGCGGATCGTGCCCGAGGAGCAGTTCGTATTCGCGCTGCACCACTTCACCGGCTCGAAGGACCACAACGTCCAGATGCGCCAGCGGGCCCTGGCCCGCGGGCTGAGCCTGAGCGAGTGGGGGCTGGTTCCTGCCGATGATCGGGAGCAGTCCGAGGAGGACGGCGGGCGGAAGACGGTGAAAGCCGTCGTGCAGGAACGTTCAACGTCCAACGTCCAACGTTCAACGTCCAAGGGCCGGAAGGGAAAGGCGGAGACGGCGGCGATTGCCGAGGAGAAAGATCTCTTCGCGGCGCTTGGTCTGCATTACATCCCGCCAGAACTGCGCGAGGGGCTCGACGAGATCGCCGCGGCGGAGCGCGGGGAACTGCCGCGGCTGGTCGATCCGCTGGATTTGCGCGGGGCCTTCCACAACCACACGACGGCTTCGGACGGACGGAACACCCTTTCGGAGATGGCCGCGGCGGCGGAGGCGCTGGGATGGGAGTACCTGGGGATGGCGGACCATTCCAAGTCGAGCTACCAGGCCAACGGCCTGAGCGAGGAGCGGCTGCTGGCGCAGGTGAAGGAAATCCAGGCGCTGAACCGCTCGGGCCGCTGCAAGACGCACGTGTTCACCGGAGTGGAATGCGACATCCTGCCCGACGGCCGGCTCGACTTTGAGGACGAGATCCTGGCGCAGCTCGATTACGTCGTGGTCTCGGTGCACAACGCCTTCACGCAGGACGAGGCGACGATGACCGCCCGCATCATCCGCGCGATCGAGCATCCCGGCGCGACGATGCTTGGCCATCTGACCGGCCGCCTTCTCCTGCGGCGGGAAGGTTACCGGGTGAACGTGACCAAGATCGTCGACGCGGCGATCGAACGCGGCGTCATCATCGAGCTCAACGCCAGCCCCTGGCGCCTCGACCTCGACTGGCGCCACTGGCGCAAGGCCGCGGAGCGCGGCCTGCTCTGCGCGATCAATCCCGATGCCCACGAGACCGCCGGCCTGGCCCACGTGCAGGCGGGAATCAACGCCGCCCGCAAGGGCTGGCTCACGCGCGAGAACGTCCTGAACACGCGGACGCTCGCGCAGGTGAAGAAATATTTCTCCGCGAAAAAATCCGGGAAGTGACCGGACGATTCACCACGAAATGCACGAACCACACTAAAGCGGGATGCTGCGGATCCCTTTCGTGTGATTCGTGTATTTCGTGGTGACTCACCGCCCGCCGCGGCCGAAGACGGCGACGGGCACGGTCGCGAGCAGGATCTTGAGGTCGAGCCAGAGCGACCAGTTGTCGATGTAGGCGAGATCGAGGCGGACCCAGTCGGCGAAATCGGCGATATCGTTGCGGCCGCTGATCTGCCACAGGCAGGTCAGGCCGGGCTTCACGCTCAGCCGGCGCCGGTGTGCGTCGTCGTCGAAGCGCTTCACTTCCTCCACCGGCAGCGGCCGCGGGCCGACCAGGCTCATCTCGCCGCGCACGACGTTCCAGAGCTGCGGCAGCTCGTCGAGGCTGTGGCGGCGGAGGAAGCGGCCCACCGGCGTCACGCGCGGATCGTCGCTGACCTTGAAGACCGGGCCGCGCATTTCATTGCGGCCGGCGAGGTCGGCCTGGCGCTGCTCGGCGTCGGCCGTCATCGACCGGAACTTGAACATGGCGAACGGGCGGCCGTTGAGGCCGGCCCGCGTCTGGCGGTAGAACGCCGGTCCGGTAGAAGTGAGCCGGATCACCAGCGCGATCAGGCCGAGGAGCGGGGCGAACGCCACGAGCAGCAGCGCGCCGAGCACGTAGTCGAGGGCCTGCTTGATCGCGAGGTGCAGCGGCGAGGCGGCCTGGGCGCGGAAGAAGAAGACCGGTTCCCCGCCAAACTGGTCCACGGTGACCCGCGGCGAGGGCAGGGCGAGCAGGCCGGGCCGCACGACCACCTCGACGCCCTCGTGCGCGCAGGCCAGGAGGATCCGCGACGCCTGGGCGCGGTCGATGCCAGCGAGATTCAGGATGACCACGTTGATGGCCTGCTCGTGGAGCAGGCGCACGAACTCCTCCGCGGGCTGCGCGGCGGGATCGAATTCGCCCCGCTCCTCGATCGCGGCGCGCTCGACCCGGGTCAGCGCGTCGCGCAGGCGGCCGTTTTCCAGGGGCGTTCCCACCCACAGCACCCGGCGGCGGAGCTCGGCCTGGGCAAAGGCGCGGGTGTCGATCCAGGCGGTCAGCTCATGGCGGAGGTAGACGAAGGTCCCGCCGATCGCGCCGACGAGCATGATGACCGAGCGCGCGAGCTGTTCGCGCACGATGAAGAGGAAGAGAATCAGCCCGACCACCGTCAGGGTGCAGCCCCGCAGAATGGTGAAAAAAGCCCCCAGCCGGGTGGTGGGCCGCGGCGGCGCGTACAGTCCCTGCGTGTCGAGGATCACCGGCCCCATGAGGGCGACGACCGGCAGCAGCCAGAGGTAGCTGCCGATCGGGTCCAGCGCCGGCAGGTCGAGCCAGGGAAAGTCGGCGCGCGCGTAGTAGGCCGCGAGCAGGGCCACCGCGAACAGGCAGCCGTCGGCGATCTGCCGGAACCGGGTGCGCGTGCGCTGGGAGTGGGTGAGCATGGCGGCCGGGAGGAGAGGTGTGTGGGGCGAGGTCTGAGGGGTGAGATGACCAACCTCATGCCTCATCGACTGCCCCGATCCGGCGCATGGAGAGGCGAGCGGGCGGCGCTAGAAATTCTTCGTATAAACCACGTTGTTGCCGTCGACGAACGTGAGGCTGTCGGTCTCGACGTCGGTCAGGCGCAGATTGAGGGAGCGGTCGACCACGTCGTTCACGCGATAGACCTTGTCGTTCATGAGCACCTTGCTGTCGGTGCCGGAGGAGCGGATGCCGGCGACCTTGATCGCGTCGATGAACATCTGGATGCGCGGATCGGCGGCGGCGTTCTCGGCGGGCACGGGCAGACGGGAGGAGGGCGGCGCGGCGCGCGGCGCGGCGGCAGGCTTGGCCGGCGGCGGAGGCAGCGCGGCCTCGCTCACGGCCGTGGGCGGCGTCTCGGCCTTGACCGGAGCGGCCACGGGGTCGGGCGTTTTCGCAGGCGCGGCGGTCGTCGCGGCGGGAGGCGGCGGGGTTGCCGCCGCCAGCACGACCGGTGACGACGCGGGGACTGCCGCCGTGTTCGCGGCGGGAGGAGCCGAGGTCGTCTTGGCGGCGGCCAGGGCGGGTGGAGCGGGCCGCACGAGAAAAACCGTGATCACGACCGCCGCGCACACCGCGATGACCGCTCCCGCGATCATCCAGACCGTCGAGGCGGCCGAGCCTCCGCGCCCACGACCGACGGGCCCACCGCCACCGACGCCGGCGGTGGGCTCAGCGGTGCGCATACGCTGCGTCTTTTTCAGGGCTTCGGAGATCAGGCTCATGAGTGGCGGAGAGCGGAGGACGGAAAACGGAAGACGGACGGCAGGTGATCGAGGAGAAAAGTCATGAGATCAGCTTGTCGACATCCTTGAGCGCGCGGCGGACGTCCCAGTAGGTGATCTCGTCGGCTTCGCGGACGTACGCGGAGAGCAGCGCCTTGTCGCAGAGATTGTTCACCATGCGCGGAATGCCGCCGCTGCCGCGGTGGATGGCGCGGAGGGCCCACTTGGTGAACGTCGGCCAGCCGTTGCTGCCGGCGAGCGTGAGGCGGTGCTGGATGTAGTGGTTCACATCGCCCTGGGAAAGAGGATGCAGCTCGTAGTGCACGAGAATCCGCTGCCGGAGCTGGCGCAGCTCGTCGCGCGCGAGGACTTCCTTCAGCTCGGGCTGGCCCATGAGCACGATCTGGAGCAGCTTCTGCTTGTCGGTCTCGAGATTGGAGAGGAGACGGATCTGCTCGAGCACCTCGACCTTGAGGTTCTGCGCCTCGTCGATGATCAGCACGATGTCCCGTCCGCGTTCGATGCGCTCGAGCAGCACGCGGTTCATCTGCGCGACGAGGTCCACCTGGCTGCGGGCGAGCTTCGCCTCGCCGAGGTCGGAGAGGATCGCCTTCAGCATCTGGGTCTCGCTGACGCGCGGGTTGAGGATCAGGGCGGTGTCGTAGCGCGCGGGATCGAGCTCGCTCAGGAAGCGGCGGCACAGGGTGGTCTTGCCGCAGCCGACCTCGCCGATCAGCACGATGAAACCCTTTTTTTCCTGCACCCCGAATTTCAGGTGCTGCAGCGCGTCCTGATGGGTGGGGCTGAGGTAAAGGAACTTGGGGTCCGGAGTGATGTTGAAGGGCATCTCCTTGAACCCGTAGAAGCGCTGATACATGCGGCTCCCGAGGTAGCCGGGCTACCCGGAAAACGCACGCCAAATTCGCCGCGGGGCGCGCGGCGGCGCGCTTTGAAATGTCCTTTACTCGCGGGCGGCCCGGCGTGTTTGTTTCCTGCCGTCATCCGCCGTGAATCTGCGCCGCTTCATCACAGGCCTCTGCTTCCTGGTGTTCGTCGGGCTCGGCCTGGCTTCCGCCGCGTTCTTCTGGCGCACGCGCGCGGAGTACAACCGCTTCCGGCAGATCGAGGCCGACAACCAGCGGCGGCTGGCCGAGGCCGAGGCCAAGCTGCAGGAGCAGGAACGCATCCTCGAGCGCCTGCGCACCGACCCGGCGTACGTCGAGAAGATCATCCGGCAGCAGCTGGGCTACGTGAAGCCGGGCGAGTTCGTCATCCGGTTCGAGAACTGAAGCCGGGGCTTTCCGGAAGATTTCGCGCAGAGACGCGGAGGTCGGAGGCTCATTTGCTTTTCCGTCTTCGCGTCTCCGTGTCTCCGCGCGAAACTTTCGATAATTTTGAAGTTTGGCACGGGTGCGACGGCACGCTCAGCTGTTTTCGGAGTCCGTCACCCGCACCATGTCCAGCCAGCCGCTCATCGACCAGTTTGCCCGCGCGGGGCAGCCGCAGGTTTTCGCTTTCTTCGACCGGCTGGGTCCGGCGGAGCAGCGCCGCCTCCTCGACGAGGCCGCCGAGGTCGACCTCGCCGAGGTGGATCGTCTCAACCGCACCCTGCTCGGGAGCGGTGGCGCCGTGGGCGTGAATCTCGAGGGACTGGCGCCCGCGCCCTACGAGCCGCTGGCGGAGCACGGCGGCCGCGCGGCGGACTGGGCGGAGGCCAAGGCCGCCGGCGAGGCCGCGCTGCGCGCCGGACGCGTGGCGGCCTTCACCGTCGCAGGCGGCCAGGGTACGCGGCTGGGCTACGACGGGCCCAAGGGCACCTTCCGGGTGACGCCCGTGCGGCAGAAGCCGCTCTTCCAAGTCTTTGCCGAGAAGATCCTCGCGGCCGGGCGCCGCTACGGCCGTGCGCTGCACTGGTTCATCATGACCAGCCACCAGAACCACGAGGCGACGGAGAGCTTTCTGGCGGAAAACCGGCATTTCGGCCTCGATCGCGCGCGGGTGCACTGCTTCCGGCAGGGACGGATGCCGGCGGTGGGTTTCGACGGCCGGATCCTGCTCGAGTCGACCTCGTCGCTGGCCCTGTCGCCCGACGGCCACGGCGGCTCGCTCCGCGCCCTCGGCCGGAGCGGCGCGCTCGACCTGATGAAGAGCGAGGGCGTGGACATCCTCAGCTATTTCCAGGTGGACAATCCGCTGGTGCGCTGTGTCGACCCCGCGTTCATCGGCTGGCACGTGCGGCGCGGCTCGGAGATGACGAGCAAGATGGTCCCGAAGGCGTACCCGGAGGAGAAGGTCGGTCACTTCTGCACGCAGGGCGGCAGGCTCGTGGTGATCGAGTATTCGGACCTGCCGGCGGCGACGCAGCGCGAGACCGACGCGGCCGGCCGGCTGCGCTACCTCGCCGGCAGCATCGCGATCCACGTGCTGGACCGTGAATTCATCCGGCGGATGGCATCGACGGAGACGCTGCCCTTCCACCGCGCCGACAAGAAGATCGCGACGATCGATGCCGCGGGGCATCCGGTGAAGCCGGAGAAGGCCAACGGCGTGAAGTTCGAGATGTTCGTCTTCGACGCGCTGCCGTTCGCGCGGAATCCCGTCGTGATCGAGACCCTGCGCGCGAACGATTTCTCGCCGGTGAAGAACGCGGATGGCAACGACTCGCCGAAGACCTGCCGGGACGACCAGCTGCGGCAGTTCGCGCGCTGGCTGCAGGCGGCCGGAGCGGAGGTCGCGACCGACGCCTCGGGGCGGCCCGCCGCGACGATCGAGGTTTCGCCCCTCTTCGGCTACGACGAGGATTCCTTCGCCGACGCCTGGAAGAAACTCTCGCCGAAGCCGGCGGTGACCGATGGACTTTACCTGGAGTAGGAACCAAACACGGAGAACACAGAGGGCGCGGAGGAGAATCTGACCAAAGACCTTTTCTCCTGCAGGCGCTGCGATCTCCGTGTTAAAACGTCTCTATTAAAAAACCCGATGACCACACTCGACTCCATCAAGGCCGCCGCCGGCGCGGGCAAACTGATGCCCGCCGCGGCGGACAACCTGGCGGCGTTCCTCGCGGCCAAGCTGCCGGACTGGGCGCACGCGAGCATCGAGGAACTGGTGAAGAAGGAGGCGTGGCCGGAACTGAACGATCGGTTCTACCGCTACCTCGAATTCGGCACCGGCGGCATGCGTGGCCGGACGATCGGCGCCGTCGCGGCGGCGCCGGAGACCGGCCAGCCGGGCGCGCTCGGCTCGCCCGAACACGCGGCGATCGGCAGCAACATGCTGAACGACTTCACGCTCATCCGCGCCGTGGTCGGGCTGCACCGCTACACCGCGAAATACCTCGCCGGCCGCGGCGTCGCGGGAAAGGCGCGCCTGGTGATCGCGCACGATGTGCGGCACTTCTCGCGGCATTTCTGCGAACTGGCCGCCTCGACCTGGACCCGCCTTGGCGGCGAGGCGTTCATCTTTGACGGCCCGCGCTCCACGCCCCAGCTCAGCTTTTCCGTCCGCTGGCTCAAGGCCCACGCCGGCGTGGTCATCACGGCGAGCCACAATCCGCCCCACGACAACGGCTTCAAGGCCTACTTCGACGACGGCGCGCAGGTGGTGCCGCCGCACGACAAGGGGATCGTGACCGAGGTGAACGCGGTGCCGCTCGGCGAGCTCGCGGGCTTCCTCGAGATCAAGCTCGCCGGCGTGACGACCCTGAAGCGCGACGCCGACGACGCCTACCTCGCGGTGGCGGCGAAGGCGGCGATCGACCCCGCCATTTTCCAGCGCGCCAAGGTGAAGATCGCGTACACCAATATCCATGGCACGGGCGGCGTCGCCTCGGTGCCGCTCCTGCTGCACGCCAAGTGCGAGGTCCACCAGGTGCCGTCGCAGGCGGCGTTCGACCCGCGCTTCCCGACCGTGAAGTCGCCGAACCCCGAGAACGCCGAGGCGCTCGCGCTGGCGGTGGCGCTGGCGGACGAGCGCCAGTGCGACGTCGTCCTGGCGACGGATCCCGACGCGGACCGCATGGGCGTGGCCGTCCGCAATCGCGCGGGGAAAATGGAGCTGCTCACCGGCAACCAGATCGGCGCCCTGCTCGCGGAGTACCGGCTGACGAAGTACAAGGAGCTCGGCTGGATCCCGCCCCAGGGCTCGCCCCGGGCGTGCATCATCAAGACCTTCGTCACCACCCGGCTGCAGGACGCGATCGGCGAAGGCCACGGCGTGAAGGTCATCAACACGCTGACCGGCTTCAAGTGGATCGCGGCCAAGATGCGCGGCTACGAGAACCAGCTGCGGCAGGCGATGGGCCCGGGCTTCGACTACGAGGGCACGCCGTTCCCGGAGCGGGTGAAGCTGCTGATGCAGCACAGCACATTCTACGCGTTCGGCTGCGAGGAGAGCTATGGGTACCTCCCGAACGACTACGTCCGCGACAAGGACGGCAACGCGGCCTGCCTGATGTTCGCCGAGCTCTGCGCCGCGGTGAAGAGCCGCGGCCTGACCGTGCCGGAGTACCTCGACGAGATCTTCCTCAAGTACGGCTTCTACCTCGAGGGAGTGATCAACATCTACTACGAGGGCGCGAGCGGGAACGCGAAGATCCGGCGGATCCTCGACACCTACCGCGCGAACCCGCCGAAGAAGTTCGGCGACGTGGCGGTGGTGAAGTTCCAGGATTTCGGCCGGGAGAAGGTCGTCGACGCCGACGGCGAGACCATCCCCGCGCAGGACCTCTACATCGCGACGCTCGCGAACGGCTACAGCTTCGCGGCGCGCGGCAGCGGGACGGAGCCGAAGATGAAGTTCTACCTCTTCGCGAACGAGAAAGTCGCGAGCGTCGGCGACCTGCCGGCGGTCAAGACCCGCGTGAAGGCGACGCTCGACGGCCTGAGCAAGCTGATCGAAGCCGACGCGAAGGCGCGGGCGGAGGGGTAGGTTCGTTTCGCGCGGAGACGCGGAGGACGGAAGTCGGCAGGCGGCTCCGTCGTTGCAGACCAGGTCGTTGACCTGGCCGGCAACCTCAAGCTTGGCCGTGGGTGCGGCAGCTGGCGCTCCTACAGCAGCAGGAGGGACGGGCGTTCCAGCAGCTCGCGAATCGCGGTGAGATAGGTGGCGCCGGTGGCGCCGTCGACCACGCGATGGTCGCAGGAGAGGGTGAGCGTCATGCGCTGGCCGACGACGACCTGGTCGTTCTTCACCACGGGCTTCTTCACCGTCGCGCCGACCGCGAGGATCGCGGCGTTGGGCGGGTTGATGATGGCGCAGAAGCGGTCGATGCCCATCATGCCGAGGTTGGTGACGCAGAACGTGCCGCCGGTGAATTCGGCCGGCGCGAGCTTCTTTTCCTTGGCGCGCTTGGCGAGCGCCTTGGCCTCGGAGCTGATGGTGAGAAGCGTCTTGGCGTTCGTGCCGCGGATGACCGGCGTGATCAGGCCGTCCTCGATCGCCACGGCGAACGAGACATGGATGGCGCCGTGCTGCCGGATCGCGCCCTGGCCGGAGGCGTCCCAGGAGCAGTTGACGGCGGGCACGCGCACGAGTGCCTCGGCGGCGGCCTTGAGGATGAAGTCGTTGACCGAGAGCTTGACCCCGTCCTTTTCGAGCGAGGTGTTGAGCTGGGAGCGAAGCTCCAGCAGCGGGCCGGCGTCGATCTCGAGGTCGAGGTAGAAGTGAGGGATGCTGGACTTCGCCTCGACAAGGCGGCGCGCGATCGTGGCGCGCATGTTGGACACCGGCACGAGCTTGCCCTCGGCGGGAATGGGGGCGGCCGGCGCGGGCGCGGCGGCGCGGGGAGCCGAAGGAGCGGCAGCCGGGACGGAGGCGCCGGCCTTCTGGGCGGCGAGGACATCCTCGCGGACGATGCGCCCGCCGGGACCGCTGCCGCGGATGGACGACGGATCGATGCCCTTTTCCTCGGCGAGCTTGCGCGCGAGCGGGGAGATTTTGACGCGGCCGCCGGGGCCGGAGGCCGGAGGGCTGATGACGGAGGACGGAGCTGGCGCAGGTGCGCTGGCGGCCGCCTTGGGGGCCGCTGGCTTCTGTCCTCCGTCCTGTGTCCCTTGTGCCGGTGCCGCCGGGGCGGGCGCGGGAGCCGGCGCAGCCGCGGTCGCGGCGGCCTTCGGGCCCGACGGGGCATCCACCTTTTCTCCGGGCTTGCCGATCGCGCAGAGCGCCGTGCCGATTTCCACCTGCGAGCCGGCGGCGGCGAAGATCTTCAGCAGCGTGCCGGTGAAGAAGCATTCGAGCTCCATCGTCGCCTTGTCCGTCTCGACCTCGGCGAGCATGTCGCCGGCTTTGACGGCGTCGCCTTCCTTTTTTAGCCATTTGACCAGCGTGCCCACCGTCATGGTGTCGCTGAGTTTCGGCATGTCGATGATGTTGGCCATAGGTGCGGGGAAGCAGGTGACGGGTGACGGGGGGACAGGCGACGGGGAATTATTCCAAGACCTCGATGGCGGCCTTGAGGATGCGCTGGGGATTGGGGAGCTGCTCGACCTCGACCGGGGGGCTGTAGATCGCCGGGGCGTCCACGGTCGCGAGGCGGTGGATCGGGGCATCGAGCTCATCGAACGCCTCGCGCTGGATCATGTAGGCGAGCTGCGAGCCGACGCTGGCGAACGGCTTCTGCTCCTCGACGATTAGCACGCGGTTCGTCTTGCGCACCGAGGCGAGGACCGTGTCGATGTCGAGCGGACGGATGGTGCGGAGATCGACGATCTCGGCGGACACGTCGTGCTCCTTCTCGAGGATCTCGGCGGCCTTGAGCGAGTGGCTCACGCAGCGGCCATAGGTGACGATCGTGAGGTCGGTGCCCGCGCGCTTCACGTCGGCGAGGCCGAGCGGGATGACGTATTCGGCCTCGGGCACCTCGCCCTTGTCGCCGTAGAGCATCGTGTTCTCCAGGAAGAAAACCGGATCGTTGTCGCGGATCGCGGACTTCAGCAGTCCCTTGGCGTCGTACGGCGTGGCCGGCACGACCACCTTCACGCCCGGATGGTTCGCGAGGACGTTCTCCGGGGTGTGCGAGTGGGTGGCGCCGACGTTCGTCCCGCCGTTGGCCGGTCCGCGGATGACGATGGGGCAGTTGATCTGGCCGCCCGACATGTAGCGGACGTTCGCCGCATTGTTGAGGATCTGGTCGAAGGCGACGGAGTAGAAGCTCCAGAACATCAGCTCCATCACGGGGCGGATGCCGAGCATCGACGCGCCGAGGCCCATGCCGATGAAGCCCGCCTCGCTGATCGGCGTGTCGACGATGCGCTTCGGGCCGAATTTCTCGAGGAGGCCCTCGGTGACCTTGTAGGCGCCATGGAACTGCGCGACTTCCTCGCCGAGGACGACGACATTCGGATCGCGCTGCAATTCCTCGGCCAGGGCGTGGCGGACGGCTTCGCGGTAGGTGATTTGAGGCATCGTGAAAAGTAGCGGGTAGCGAGTAGTGAGTAGCAGGTAGCGAGGGGATGATGGCGCGGGTAGAGTTTTTGATTCGGATGCTCGCTACTCGCTAGTCACTACTCGCTACTAATTAGTCGAAGAAGAGGCGGCCCTGGGACTTGCGCTCGGAGGGATTGTCGGCCTCCCAGTAAACGTCCTTCTGGATATCCTCGACGGTCGGGAAGGGACTGGCCTCGGAAAAGTCGATGGAGACCTCCGCCTCGGCGCGGGCGTCGGCGTCGATCTTCTCGACCTGCGCGTCGTCGAGGACGCCCTCGGCAACGAGCTTGTCCTGGAAAACCTGGATCGGATCCTTCGTGCGGCGGTATTCCTCGATCTCGGCGCGGGTGCGGTAGGTGTTGTCGGGATCGGCGACCGAGTGGCCGCGGTAGCGGTAGGTGCGGATCTCGACGATCGCGGGCTTGGACTCTTCCCGGGCGAGGCGGAGGAATTTGTCCATCGTGGCGCGGACCTCGTAGACATCGTGTCCGTCGCAGACGCCCCAGGCCATGTGGTACCCCTCGGCGCGCTTGGCGAGATCGCCGGCGGACGAGCGCTCCTGGCTGGTGCCCATCGAGTAGCCGTTGTTCTCGATGACGAAGATGACGGGCAGCTGCCAGAGGGCGGCGAGGTTGTACGCCTCGTGCACGGCACCCTGGTTGACCGCGCCGTCGCCCATGAAAGTCATCGCGGCGCCCTTGAGACCCTTGTACTTGATCGCATAGGCGAGGCCCGCGCCGAGCGGAACCTGGCCGCCGACGATGCCGTGGCCGCCCCAGTAATTGCGCGAGGGGTCAAAGTAGTGCATCGAGCCGCCCTTGCCCTTGGAGCAGCCGGTCGCCTTGCCGTAGAGCTCGGCCATCAGGGGCTTGGTGTCCATGCCGACGGCGATGGCGTGGCCGTGGTCGCGGTAGGCGGTGATGACGTGGTCGTCCTTGCCCATGAGCGAGCAGCAGCCGACGGCGACCGCCTCCTGGCCGATGTAGAGATGGAGAAAGCCGCCGATCTTCTTGCCGGCCTGGTAGGCGCGGAGGCTGCGTTCCTCGAAGCGGCGGATGCGCACCATCTTGCGGTACAGCTCGATCTTCTGTTCCCGGGAAAGGCCGGCGTTGATCGGCGCGCGGGCGTGGCCGGCGTCCCGGGCGGGAATGTCGGCCTTTTTCTCAGCAGTAGCGCTTGTTTTTTTGCTCACGGGGAATCGTTGGATGGTGAAAGAGAAAGTCTTCGCCGGATGACGCGGAAATCAAGCGTGGATTCGATTGCCGCCCATGACGGAAGCGACGGGCCGGCGCGCTCATTGCGGCGTGATCTGCTCGATTTCCACCCGGAGTTCCCGCCCGGGCGCGCAATCCGCGCGCAGTGCGACGAAGCGGTCGCGGTAGCGGTCGTAGATCGGCCAGAGCGCGGTGCGGTCGGTCGCGGGAATCGGCAGCGCGTCGACGGCGGCGCGCGAGAAGAAGCCGAACCGGCCCTCCGCGATCGCGGGCGGCAGGGTGGGGATCGGCCGGCGGGCGCGGAACAGGAACAGCAGCCAGTGCGATTCGCCCTCGTAGGCCCTCTCGGCGATCATCGCGAAGAGATGGAGGTCCTCCGCCGCAAGCGCGAAGCCCGTCTCCTCATGCGTCTCGCGGACGGCGCATTCGAAGGGAGACTCGCCCGTGCCGGTCTCCAGCTTGCCGCCGATCGGGCTCCAGACCCCGAGATTGGGCGGTTTGGCGCGCAGGAGGAGCAGGTGCTCGCCGGCGGCGTTCTCCAGGAAGACGAGCACGGCGATCTTGTAGGCGAGGGACATGGGCTGAGGACTAAGTGGGAAGGAGAGGGCGGGAAAGCCCCGAGTTTCCCGCCACGGGCGGCAAATTGGGCGTGACGACCCGCGGCCCGGGCGCAACCGTTGGGGCCCCGCCTTCGCATGAGAGCCCGCCTGTTTCTCCTCCTGCCGGTCGCGATCGCCGGCGCCGGTTGCACCGGGACCCCGGTCGAGGAGGCGACGTCGGCGAGCTTCGAGCAGCAGGCCGAGACGAAAATCCGGCTGATGGCCGATGCCTTGACCGCGCGCGACCATGGCGACCTGGGGACGGCCAGGGAGAAGCTGGAGACGCTGCAGGCAATGGCGCCAAACGATCCCACTGTGCGCCGAATCCTCGCCGACGTCGTGGCGAAGCTGACCGCTCCGCCGCCTGCTCCGGCACCGGAACCGGTTGTGCGCGCCCCGATAAAGCCGAAGCCGGCTCCCGCACCGCCCGAGGCTCCCGCGCCGGCGCCGCTGCCGGGCCAGGTGGTGATGCCGGTGGTGCGCGACGAGAAGAGCGATGCGCCGGAGGCCCCGCCGCGCGAGCGGATCAGTCCCGAGGCGAAGGCCGCGGCCGCGGCGACGGAGGCGCTGCTGCATGCCGACGACACGCCGCTCGGGAAAGTCACGACCTACGTCGAGGCCCAGCGGGCGCTCGCCCGCACCCAGGCGGCGGCGAAGAATTATGCGGCGGCGATCGCCACCCTCGATGCCGCGCTGGACGAGCTGCAGCGTCCCGTCGAGGAGCTGCGCGCCGAGCGGCGGGATTACGCGCAGCGGGAAAAGGCCGACGCGGCGGCGGAGGAAAGAAGCCGCACCGGCGTGCGCCTGAATCACCACCGCTGAAGGGGCGGGACGGTTTTTCCTGAAATATTCGCCGAAGCCGCGGCGTTTATCAGGGGAGCGAGCGATTGCGGGGTTTTCCCCGGGTCGCGCCTTCCCTTGAAACTGCCCCTCCTCCCAGCCTTTTCCCGCCCCCGGCTTCTCGTGCTCGACTGCGGCGCGCGTCACGTGGCCTGCGGGATCTTCGGACTCAGCCCGGGCGGCCGGCTCGTGCTGCGCCGGCTGGCATTCGAGCCGCACGGCGGCGGGCCCGCCGCCAACGGAAACTGGAACGAGGCGACCGGCCGCGCGCTGGCCGCACTGGCGCGGCGGGAAAAATTCGGGGGTCCGTGCCGCCTCACGCTGCCGGGCCACCAGACGCTGGTGAAGTTCGTGCGGACGCCTCTGCTCAAATCGGCGGGACGCGCCAGCACGATCGAGTTCGAGGCGCGGCAGAACATCCCGTGCCCGCTGGAGCAGGTCGTGTGGGATCATCTCCTGGTGGCGGACGACGGGGCGGATCTCGAACTGATGCTCGCGGCGGTGAAGAGCGAGATGGCCAGCGCGTTCCATGAAGTCGCCGACTCCGCGGGATTCCGCGCGGACCAGATGATCCCGTCGTCCCTGGCCCTCCTGCAGGCATTTCGCTACAATCATCCCGCGGAGCAGGGCGGGGCGCTTGTGGCCGAGATTGGGGCGCGTTCCACGCACCTCGTGTTCATCGAGGGCGAGCGGTTCTTCATCCGGACCTGTTCGCTCGGCGGCGATGCCGTGACCCGCGCCATCGCCGAGGAACTGCAGGTCGAGTTCGAGGCCGCGGAATCGCTCAAGACCAGGGCCTTCGCCCGGCCCCGCGACATCGTCATCGAGGCCGCGGCGCACACGGCGGTCTGGCGGGCCGTCGCCCAATTCACGGAACGACTGCATCTGGAGATCGTCCGGTCATCGATCAGCTGCCGGCGGCACGCGGGCGCGTCCCGGCCCGTGGTGCTGCATCTCACCGGAGGAGGGTCGCTGGTCCCGGAACTGACCGTGACGCTCGCCGACAAGCTCGCCCTGCGGGTGGTTCGGTTCGATCCCTTGCGCGAAGTCGTGGTGCAGGCGTCCGCGCGCGAGCTCGCGTCCGAGGCCGCACCCCGGCTCGGAGGGCTGGTCGGCCTGGCGACGCGGCTCGTCGGCGAAAACGGCCGCTCCCTGAACCTGCTGCCGCCCGTGGTGGCGAAGGTCCGGGCCGCCCGCCGCCGCCAGCCGGTGCTGCTGGCGGCGGCGACGCTGGCGGTGGCGGCGCCGCTGCCGGTGATCTGGTATTATCATCGCGCCGCATCGGCGGCGAACCGGACGTCATCGGCGATCGAGCGCCGGCTGGTGCCGATCCGGGCCCGGGCAGCCCGCAATGCCCGCAACCTCGCCCGCATCGCGGAAACCAAGCGGCGAATCGAGACGTTTCGCGGCCTGGTCGAGGCGCGTTCAAACTGGGTCGTCTTCCTCGACGACCTGCAGACCCGGCTGTCCCGGGCCGAGGATGTCTGGCTGGAAAGGCTCCAGATCGCACACCCGCCGTCCGGCGGCGTGGCGCCCGAGCGGCGTTTCGTGCTCAGCGGCCGGCTGCTGGAACGGACGGCGGCTCCGACCCGGATGGGAGCGGAGTCCTACGACCGGATCCGCGGGCTCCTGCAGCTGCTCAGCGAATCCCCGTTTATCGCCTCGGTCGAGAACGAGCACTTTGACAACGCGCAGCCGGGCGTCCTGCGCTTCGATTTCACCCTCGTGCTGGACCCCCGCCGGCCGCTCTAGCTTCACGCCATGCTGTGTCTCGAGGGAAAAAACGGCCGTCGCCTCGCGCTCCTTTTTCTCGCGCTGGGAATCGCCGGCGACATCTGCGGGGTTGCATCCCTGCGGAATGCGGCGGTGCGGGCCGAGCAGCGCCGGGACCAGAGGCTGTTGGAATTGCGGCGACACGAGGAGACCTCGCCGGCCCCGACGGAGGAAAATGTCCGCGCGATCGAAGCCGACCTGGAGCGCGCCGGACGGGCGCTGGCCGCCCTGCGGGAGCATTTGCAGGAGGGAAGGAATCTCCCGGCGACCCTCGACCGCGATCCCCCGGCCAGCCGGGCGGATGCGTTCTTCGATCTTGCCGATTTTGTCGAACGGACGCGCGAGCACGCCCGGCGGAGCGGGGTCGCGGTCAAGCCGGATGAACGCTTCGGCTTTTCGTCCTATGCCGCCGAGGGCCCGGCGGCGGAGCTGGTCCCCGCGGTGTTCCGGCAGCGGTGCGCAGTGCAGTACATCGTGCATGAGCTCATCGAGGCGCATCCCCACCATCTGGTGCTGGTGCAGCGCGAGGTGCCGACGACTTCCTCCGCCGCAACGAAGGGCGGACGGGAGCGCCCGGGCCCGAACCCCCAGGAGCGGCTGGCGCTGGATTTCTTCGCCGTCGATCCCCGCCTCTCGCTGCGCGCGCCCGGTTCGGTCGAGGCGATGGGCTTCCGCCTCGGCTTTGTCGGCTCGACCGCCAATCTCCGGGATTTTCTGAACCGGCTGGCGGCGGGCGAAGCCCCGGCGGCGGTGCGCGCCGTCGAAGTCGAGCCGGCGAACCCGGCCGATTCGATGTCGGATGGGTTCACCCGATTCTCGCCAAACACGGTGGAAGGGAAATCCGGGGCGGCGGAGGAAACCGCCGCCGCCCCCATCGCGGCACCTGCCCTTTTGAAGTTCATTGTCACGGTGGAGATGATCGCGGCGGCGGGGGAGGGTGCCGAGGCCGCACCGGAAGGCCGGGAGGCAGGCTCCATGTGACCGCCATGTCCTTTCGCCGTCCCAACGAGAAATTTCTGCTCGGGCATGCGCTGGCGGCCCTGGTGCTGGCGTCCTCCTGGGCCGGGTGGCGGGAGAACCGGCTGGCGGGTGCCGCAGGGCCTGTCCCGGGTCGGGATCCCGTTGGTGCGGCCACCTATCGCCTTGCCGAGTTCGACGCCGTGCCGCCTGCGCGCTTCGCCTGGACGGAACCGAAAGCCCAGTCGCACGGGCCGGAGTGGATCTATGATCTCTTCACGCCTCCGCCGATCTACTATCATCCGGAGAACGGGGAGTTTTCCGCCGGCCTGGGGCGTGCGACGCCCACGGCGGAGCCCGACGACTTCGGGCTGGAATTGGTTGGCGTCCGACACGAGCCGTTTCGCCTCCAGCTGGTCGGCTTTGTTGGTGGCGAGGGAAACTATCTCGGGGCGTTCGAGAATCGCGTCACCGGTGAGCATTTCCTGGCGCGGGGTGGAAAGGAATTGCCTGAGCTGGGGCTCACGGTCGTCGATCTCGCGGTCACGCGTCGCGGCACCGGAGGGACGGACGGCATGGTGTACAGCGAACGCGTCGCTACCGCCGTGGTCCGGGACTTGGAAACGGGGGAGGAAGTCACGCTGAGCAGCCGGGAATGCTCCTATACCGGGCCGCTGCTCGCCACGCTGGCGGCCGCGGATCTGCCCGGTGGCCGGGCCGACCTGCATCGGGGTGATGTCCTTCGTCGCGGCGACGCCAGCTACCGGATTCGAGAGGTGCGCCTGGAACCGCCGGCGGCTGACGTCGCCCGGGAACTGCCGGAGACGCCCCTGACCGAGGCGAGGACGCTCACGCTGCGACTTTGATCCTGGCTCGCTTTCGATGAATGCCAACCGTCTCTGCCCAGCTGCGCTGCCCCTCCGGATTTTTCCCGCTCTGGCTGCGTTCATTGCCGCCGCCACTCTCGCGGCAGCGGAGCCGCCCGTCCGCGATGCGACGAGGATCGAGCTGATGAACGAGGTGAACCGCAGCTGGCGCCTGCCGGGAATTTATGCCGATTCCCATTCGGATGATTCCAACCCGGCGGGCCGTCCGGCGATCGCGGAGAAACTCGACCGCATCGTCCTGCCCAGCGTCAGCTTCACCAATGTCGAGCTCGGCCGGGTGGTCGCGGCGCTGAGCGCGGCGTCGGAGGAATTCGATCCGGCCGACAATGACGGGCAGGGAGTGAACATCGTGCTCGTCGATCCCTCCGGGCATCCCCCTTCGATCAACATCACGCTGCGGAATCTCCCGCTCCGGCGCGTGCTGGATCTGATCGCCGATGCGGCGGGCTACCAGTACGAGGTACAGGAGGATGCGGTGGTGTTTCGCCCCGGCGGCGAGACCTCCTCCCTCGAAACCGCGTACTTCCCCATCTCCCGCTCGACGCTTCTCCGGATCACCGGCTTGGGCGGCACGGTCGCGGCCGTTCCCGCCAAACGCGAATCCGGGGCCGAGCCGGCTGCATCCGGGGGCGAGACCGCGGCGCTCCGGCTGTTCCTGCAGCAGGCCGGCGTGAACTTCGAGGGTGTCCCAGGCAGCAGCCTGGCGTACGACGGCTCCGGCGTCTTTGCGACCCACACGCCGCGCAATCTCGACCGGATCCGGGCCATCCTCATGCACTACAGCGAGGTCCGGCAGGTACAGATCGAGGCGAAATTCATGGAGGTGCAGGACGGAGCGCTGGAGGAATTGGGGGTCAAATGGAACGTCGTCCGCCGCGGACCGCCGCAGATCAATCCGGAGACAGGAGCGCCGGTGCTCGACGCCGGCGGGCGGCCCGTATTTACCGCGGCTGAGACTTACGATACCTCCGGCACCAACCGGACGCTGGCGCAGGCCTTCAGCGGCGCCCAGTCGGCCAGTGCGATCATCATCGATGGCAAGGCGGTGGCCGGCACGCAGGCGCCTCGCCTGCCCGGGAGCGTTTCGCTCGGGGACGGCGCGGGGCCGCTGGCGAGCCTGACGGAAACCGTCGGCGAATTCGACGTGAACGCGGTGATCCGCGCCTTGGCCCAGAAGCAGGGGACCGACCTGCTCAGCGCCCCGCGCGTCACGGTGCTGTCGGGTCATCCCGCGACCATCACCGTCGCGCAGGAGATGCGCTATCCCCAGAGCTACGGCGAAATCCAGAGCCAGGTCGGATCGACCGCGGGCGGCGGCTCTGGCGGAAGCGGCTCGGCCGGGGTGACGATCACCGCGGGGACGCCGCAGGATTTCGCCACGCGCAACGTCGGCGTCGAGCTTCGCTGCACCCCGACGGTGGAGGAGGATGGCTACAGCATCAGTCTCGATCTCAATCCGAAGGTCACTGAATTCGAGGGCTTCGTCGAATACGGCGGCCCGAGCCTGGCGATTTCCGCCGGGACCTCGGTGACGGTGCCGCCCGGCTTCTACCAGCCGATCTTCTCGGTCCGCGAGGTCGCGACCAAGGTGACGATCTGGGATGGGGCAACGCTCGTGATGGGCGGGCTCACGCGCGAGGAGGTCAAGAAGGTGGACGACAAGATTCCCATCCTGGGCAGCATTCCGCTGCTGGGCCGGCTCTTTCATTCGAAGGGCGAAAGCACGCAGAAGCGGAACCTGCTCATCTTCGTCACCGCCAGCCTTGTGAATCCCGGCGGCGCGCCCAAGCGCCAGGTTGCGCCGGCGCGAGGCACGCCGACGGAGCCGCCGGACCACCCGGCCAACTGAGCGGACCGGCGGGCGCGATTCTTCGCTGGCACCGGAAGCGATCGCCGGTTTGCTTCGCGTCATGGCGAAATGGCTCCTCGTGGACGGCTTCAACCTGGTGTACCGCTGCTTCTTCGCGATTCCCGAACTCACGCGTTCGGACGGACTCCCCACCAATGCGCTGCACGGCTGGGTGAAGTCGCTCTGGATGCTGAACGACCAGGAGAAGCCGGAGGGCACGCTGGTGTTCTTCGATCTCGGCGGGGCGCAGGACCGGCTGGCACTCCATCCGGCGTACAAGGCCCACCGCGAGGAGATGCCGGAAGCGATGGTGCGGCAGCTGCCGTATGTGAAGGCGCTCACGCGCGCGATGGGCTTCGTCGGCATCGAGCGCGACGGCGTGGAGAGCGACGATCTCCTCGCCTCCGAGGCGCGGTCGCTCGCTGGGCAGGGACACGAAGTGCTGATCGTGAGCTCGGACAAGGATTTCGCGCAGATGGTCGACGACCGGATCAAGATCATGCTGCCGCCGCCCACGGCCAATCCGAAGCTGGGCTGGCGCCGGATGGACGCGGCGGGCGTGCAGGAGAAATTCGGCGTGGGACCCGCGCTGATCGCGGATTACCTCGCGCTGGTCGGCGACACTTCGGACAACATTCCCGGCATCGCCGGCGTCGGACCGAAGACCGCCTCGAAATGGCTGCTCGAATTCGGCAGCCTGGAGGGCGTGATCGCGCACGCGGGCGAGCTCAAGCCCGAGCGTTTCCGCGAGCCGGTGGCGCAGGGCGCCGACCGGCTGCGGCGCAACCTGAAGCTCACGACACTCAACCTTTCGCATCCGCCCGTGGCCACCGGGCGAACCGAGCCGCAGGCGGCGGAGCTGTTCCGCCTGCTCGAGGAGCTCGAGATGAAGTCGAGCCTCGCCGACGCGCGGAAGCGCTACGGCGGCCAGGCGGAGCTTTTCTAGATCCGCCCAAATCAACTCACGCGGGCCTTGCCAACGGCGGGGCGAGGGACGATAACGACCGGCGAGGACCACCCATGGAAAACAAAGAAATGATGCAGCGCCTCAGCGACAAGGTGGGGCGCGAGAAGGCAATCGAACTGGTGCTGCAGGCCTACAACACCGAGCTCATCACCACGTGGCTGAGCCGACTCGAGCCGGGCAAGCCCCTCGGCGGTCCGAAGCGCCACGACCATTTGGGCGACGCCCTGAAGCGCGTGGTCGAGGTCTGCGACCTGACGAGCAGCAAGCTCGGCAGCTGAGGTTCGCGCGGCGGAGCGGCGGTCGGCGCCGCCGTCTACGCTTGGTCAGGCTTCTCGGGCTCGAAGATGTAGCCCACGCCGTGCACGGTGCGGAAAGCGTCGAGCGAAATGCCGTGCTCCTTGAAGAGGTCGCGCACCTTCACGATGTACTGGTCGAGGGAACGGCTCTTCACGTCCGCGTGCAGGCCCCAGACCGAGTGGATCAGGGCCTTGCGGGTGATGACCACTCCCTTGTTGGCCTCGAGATAGGCAAGGATGCCGAGCTCCTTCCGGCCCAGCTTCACGATCGCCCCGTCGGAAAACTGGATTTCGAGCCGTTCCGGGGTGATCGTGGCCCCGCAGAAGACGAACGGCGCGTCCACGGTGCGGATGTTCTTCGCGACATTGAAATCCGCCTTGGTCTCGGCGCGCCGCAGCACGGCGCGGATGCGCGCCACCAGCTCGGCGTAGCTGAACGGCTTCGTCATGTAGTCGTCGCCGCCCATGTCGAGGCCCTTGACCTTGTTGGCCTCCACCGCGTTGCCCGTGAGGAAGATCGTGGGGATGGAAATGTCGTTCGTCTTGAGCTCCTCGAGCAGCGCGAAGCCGGACTGGTCGGGAAGGTTGATGTCGAGCAGGAGGAGGTTCGCGAAATTCCGCCGCAGGAATTTCAGGGCGAGGGCCGCGCGGTCGTAGAGCTGGCATTGCATCCCCGCTTCCTCAAGGTGGATGCCGATGATCTTGGCCAGCTCGGGTTCGTCCTCGACGACGAGTATCAGGGGTTTGGGTGAGGCGCGCATGGAAAGACGACCTGGTTCTTTTTTACAATTATGTCCGGGCCTGTCAAAGGAATCTGAGACCGAGGCCGGAGAGGGTTTTGTTCCTTCCCTCGCTCCGTGACCGGGATGGGGAAATTGCTTGAAGGCCCCCGCCGCGGCGTGTCCCTTGGCCGCGTGCCAGCAAAAACGCCCATTTTGATGCTCGGCCTGCCCAAGGGCAGCCTCGAGGAATCCACGATCAAGCTTTTCGCAAAGGCGGGATGGAAGATCTCCGTCAGCTCGCGTTCCTACAAGCCGACGATCGACGATGCCGAACTCGACGGGCGTTTCATCCGCGGGCAGGAGGTCAGCCGGTACGTGGAGCACGGCTTCTTCGACTGCGGCCTGTGCGGCCAGGACTGGATCCTCGAGAACGAGTCCAAGGTGGTCGAGGTCTGCGACCTCATCTACAGCCGCGCGTCGAACCAGAAGGCGCGCTGGGTGCTGTGCGTGCCGGAGGCTTCGCCGATCCAGAAGGTGGCGGATCTTGCGGGCAAGCGCGTCGCGACGGAGCTCGTCGGCACCGTCCGCCGGTATTTCGCGAAGCAGAAGGTCGCGGTGGACGTCGAATTCTCCTGGGGAGCGACCGAGGTCAAGGTGCCGGACCTCGTCGACGCGATCGTCGACCTGACGGAGACCGGCAGTTCGCTGCGCGCGAACAAGCTGCGGGTCCTCGACACGATCCTGGAGACGAACACCAAGTTCATCGCGAACAAGAAGAGCTGGGCCGATCCCGCGAAGCGGCGGAAGATCGAGACGATCGCCCTGCTGCTGCGGGGCGCGCTCGAGGCGGAGACGAAGGTCGGCCTGAAGATGAACGCGCCGAAGAAGTCGCTCGACGCGATCCTCAAGGCCATCCCGGCGCTGCGGAATCCGACCGTTTCGCCGCTGAGCACGGCCGACTGGATCGCGCTGGAGACGATCATCGACGAGAGCGTCGTGCGCGAGATCATCCCGCAGCTCAAGACGCTCGGCGCCGAGGGCATCGTGGAGTACCCGCTGAACAAGGTGGTGTACTGAGCGGTCCGCGGGCCGGACGGCGCCGATTTTCTCCCATGGCCACCGTCACCCTCGGCCTTCTTCAGCACGCCTGCGCGGCCGACCCGGCGGCGAACCTGCGCCGGGCGCTGACACTGACGGAGCAGGCGGCGAGGCAGGGCGCGAACATCATCTGCACCCAGGAGCTGTTCCGCTCGCAGTATTTCTGCCAGAGCGAGTCGCACGACAACTTCGCGCTCGCCGAGGCGATCCCGGGGCCCAGCACCCGCGCGTTCCAGAAGCTGGCGAAGAAGCACGGCGTCGTGGTGATCGCTTCGCTCTTCGAGAAACGCTCGGCCGGGCTTTACCACAACACGGCGGCGATCATCGACGCCGACGGTTCCCTGCTGGGGACCTACCGGAAGATGCACATTCCGGACGATCCGCTCTACTACGAGAAATTCTATTTCACCCCCGGCGACACGGGATTCCGCGCCTGGCCGACGAAGTTCGGCCGGATCGGCGTGCTGGTGTGCTGGGACCAGTGGTATCCCGAGGCCGCGCGGCTCACGGCGCTGCAGGGCGCGGAGATCATTTTCTATCCGACGGCGATCGGCTGGCATCCGGGCGAGAAGGCGAGGCACGGCGCCGACCAGCACGAGGCGTGGGAACTGATCCAGCGGAGCCACGCGGTGGCGAACGGCTGCTACGTGGCGGCGGTGAATCGCGTTGGCATTGAACGGCCGGTCGGCGGCGACGGCATCGAGTTCTGGGGACAGAGCTTCGTGGCGGGGACGAACGGCCGGATCCTCCGCCGGGCTGCGGTGAAAAAGGAAGAGGTGCTGCTCGTGCCCGTCGATCTCGCGAAGGTCGACGTCACGCGGACCCACTGGCCGTTCCTGCGCGACCGCCGGATCGACGCGTACGAAGGGCTCACGCGGCGCTTCCTGGACTGAGGGGCCGAAATTGAAACCGACCCCCAAGACGCCCGCGGCCCTCGGATTCCACATGCCGGCGGAGTGGGAGCCGCAGGCGGCCGTCTGGCTGTCCTGGCCGCACAACCGGGCGACCTGGCCGGGGAATTTCCGGCCCATCCCGGCGAAGTTCGCGGAGATCGCCGCCGTCATCAGCCGCTACGAGGACGTGCGCATCAACGTGGAGAAAAAGCGGCAGCCGCGGGCCCGGGCCCTCATCGCCCGCGCGGGGGCCGATCCCGCCCGGGTGAAATTTTTCGACCACCCGACGAACGACGCCTGGTGCCGCGACCACGGGCCGATCTTCGTGCGCAACGACGCGACGGGCGAGGTGGCGGCGACGGACTGGAAATACAACGCATGGGGAGGGAAGTATCCCCCCTTCGATCTCGACAACCGGATTCCCGGCCGCATCGCGCGGAAGCTCCGTCTGCGGCGTTTCGCGAACGGCATGGTGCTCGAGGGCGGCTCGATCGACGTGAACGGGAGCGGCCTGCTCCTGACCACGGAGGCCTGCCTGCTGAACCGGAACCGGAATCCGCGGCTGGATCGCGGGCGGATCGAGCGGAATCTCCGCGATTATCTCGGCGTGCGGACGGTGATCTGGCTCGGGGACGGCATCGTGGGCGACGATACCGACGGACACGTCGACGACCTCAGCCGCTTCTTTGCCGACGACGGCATCGTCACCGTGGTGGAGCGCAATCCGCGCGACGAAAATCACCGGGCGCTGCGGGAAAACCTGATGCGGCTGAAGGCGGCGAGGACGCCGGCGGGAAAAAAATTCCGCATCGTCGAATTGCCGATGCCCGCGGCGCGGTTTCGCGAGGGACGGCGGCTGCCGATGAGTTACGCGAATTTCCTGATCGTGAACGGGGCGGTGCTGATGCCAACCTTCCAGCAGCCGCGGCGCGACGCCGAGGCGGCCGAGGGGCTGGGCGCCTGCTTTCCCGGACGGGAGATCGTGCCGATCGATTGCCTGGAACTTGTCTGGGGGCTGGGCACTCTCCATTGCATCTCGCAGCAGCAGCCCGCCTGACTTCGGGTCGCCGCGCCAAACACCACACCATGAAAACACTTCCGCTCCTCCTCGCCGGGTGCGGCCTGCTCCTGGCAGGCTGCGAATCGTTTTCCGGGGCCAGCGACAACTTCAAGGCGAAGCTGGCCATCCGCGACCAGCCGCACATCCGGACCTTCGACGGGGACGTGCGGGCTTCCTACGAGGCTGCCCGGACGGCGGTGGACCAGATGGATTTCCATTTCCAGCGCGGCGGACCCGCCCAGGGCGAGCTCGAGGCGATCAGCACGGTCGGTGCGGGAGAGTCCCTGCGCCAGGCCCGCCAGATCGTCATGACGGTGCGGTTCACGGCCGGGACCACGCCGGCCGGCGGCACGGATGTGCAAGTCTGGCTGCGCGAGATCCGGGAAAGCGACGCCGGCACGTCCGGAGCCACGACCGAATCGCCGCTGCGCGACTCGGCGCTGTACGAGACCTTCTTCCGGAATCTGCAGCACAACCTTTCTCCGCCGAAGCAGGGTTAAGACAGCCCCCGCGACGGGTTTGCACGAGGAGACCGCGGCACCGGAAATTTGCACTTGCGGAAGCGGGCCGGGTCGGGCGATCCTGACCGTTCGCGGCATTGTTATCGGTCAGGCCGGCGCCGCCGCGACGCTCCCACCGGCCTTTTTTCACAGTCCAACAGTCAACCCGCGATTCCGTCCCTTGGGACGGGATCATCCCCGGTAAAACGGACGCCCTGGAGCAGGCGCACGTTGGCCGGTTCAAGCCTATGAGTTCAGATAAGAGTTCAGTCATGAACGAGCTGCTCGCGCAGTCCTCCTTCGACAAGTTGAAGGAAGGCGCCATCGTCCCGGGCACCATCACCGAAATCCGCCAGAACGAAGTCGTGGTCGACATCGGCGGCAAATCCGAAGGCGTCGTTCCCGCCTCGGAATTCATCGATCTTGGCGAGCTCCAGATCGGATCGCAGATCGAGGTCATGCTCGAGAAGCTGGAGGACAAGAACGGCAACCCCGTCATCTCCTTCGACCTCGCCGAGCAGAAGAAGAACTGGGACAACATCCTCACCAAGTTCCCCGAGGGCTCCGTCGCCACCGGCCGCGTCAAGGCCAAGGTCAAGGGCGGCCTCATCGTCAGCATCGGCGTCGATGCGTTCATGCCGGCTTCGCACATCGACGTGCAGCCGCCCAAGAACCTCGACCAGTACGTGGGCCAGACCTACGACTTCAAGGTCCTCAAGATCAACCTCGAGCGCCAGAACGTCGTCCTCTCCCGCCGCGAGCTCATCGAGGAGCAGCGCACGCAGAAGCGCCGCAACCTGCTCGACTCGATCCAGCCCGGCCAGATCCGCAAGGGCGTGGTCAAGAACATCACCGACTTCGGCGCGTTCATCGACCTCGACGGCATGGACGGCCTGCTGCACATCACCGACATGAGCTGGGGGCGGATCTCGCACCCCTCCGAAATGCTCAAGCAGGGTGAGGAAGTGCAGGTCATGATCATCGAGGTGAACCGCGAGAAGGAGCGTGTCTCCCTCGGCCTGAAGCAGACCACGAAGAACCCGTGGGACGAGATCGACCGGAAGTTCCCGGTCGGGGCCAAGGTCCACGGCAAGGTCGTCAACCTCGTGCCGTACGGCGCGTTCGTGGAGATCGAGCCCGGCGTCGAGGGCCTCGTGCACATCACCGAGATGTCCTGGACGAAGCGCATCACCAAGCCCTCCGAGCTGCTCAAGGTCGGCCAGGAGCTCGATGCGGTGGTCCTCGGCATCCAGAAGGAGGAGCAGAAGATTTCCCTCGGCCTGCGCCAGCTGGAGCCGAACCCGTGGGACATGGTCCGCCACAACTACCCGATCGGCGCCCGCGTCCGCGGCAAGGTGCGCAACATGACGACCTACGGCGCGTTCATCGAGCTCGAGGAAGGCATCGACGGCATGGTGCACGTCTCGGACATGAGCTGGACCCGCAAGGTCAACCATCCGAGCGAGGTGCTGAAGAAGGGCGACGAAGTCGACGCGATCGTGCTCGACGTCGACCCGAACCAGCAGCGCATCAGCCTCGGCATGAAGCAGCTCCAGACCGATCCGTGGAGCGACATCGACAGCCACTTCCGCATCGGCGACGTGGTCACCGGCACCGTCACCAAGATCACCTCCTTCGGCGCCTTCGTGGAGCTCAAGGACGGCATCGACGGCCTGGTGCACATCTCGCAGATCAGCGAGGAGCGCATCGAGAAGATCAAGGATGTGCTGAAGCCCGGCCAGCAGGTCACGGCGCGCGTCATCAAGATCGACCGCGACGACCGTCGTCTCGGCCTCTCGATCAAGGCGGCCAACTACAGCGCCGACCAGCTCGCGGCGGAGACCTCGGCTTACGAGGCGCTCAATCGCGACGGCGCGAACGACATGATGAACCTCGGCGACATCCTCGACGAGGCCTCGAAGAAGGAATAAGTCCTTCGGTCTTTCGAAGCGAAAACTTCAAAGCCCGGCCCTGCAAAGGCCGGGCTTTTTCATTTCCGGAGGGAAGGAGTCGCTGCCGCGGATGGGTGCCTCGGCTAGTTTTGAAGAGGTTTAGAGCCATCGCGATGGGGTTTCGCACAGAGGCGCGGAGCACACAGAGATCGGTTACCCGATCGAAAGATCGATCTCTGCGTGCTCCGCGCCTCTGCGCGAGACTTCCGACTGGCACCGACTCGTCAAACCTTCACCGCGAACAGTTCCGCGTGCATCACGCCCTCGGCGACCTTGTTGACGGTGCCGGTCATCATGATGGAAAAATCCTCGCCGATCTCGATGCCGATCTGGCCGCCGGGCATGTGGACGGTGACGCTGCGGTCGACGAGGCCGAGCTTGTGCGCGACGGCGGCCGCGGCGCTGGAGCTGCTGCCGGAGGCGAGCGTGTAGCCGGCGCCGCGCTCCCAGATTTCGATCTGGATGTTTCGCCGGTCGCGGACCTTCAGGAACTGCACGTTGGTCTTCCGTGGGAAATTCGGATGCGTCTCGAGCACGGGGCCGTACTTGTGTGCCAGCTCGGGAGAAATCTCGGCCAGCGGCAGCACGCAGTGCGGATTGCCGATGGTCGCGGCGCAAAAGGTGAATTCCCGGTCGAGGATCTTGATCTTTTCGTTGAGGACCTCGCGCGGCGCGCCGACCACGGGGATCTTCGCGCTGTCAAAGCTCACGCGGCCCATCGCGACCGTGATGAGGCGGCCGTCCTCCTTGATGACCGACTGCACGTGGCCGCCGGGCGTCTCGATCGTGAAGGACGGGTTCTTGACCAGGCCCTGGTCCCAGAGAAAGCGGGAGAAAATACGGAGGCCGTTGCCTGACTTTTCCGCTTCGGAGCCGTCGGGATTGAAGATGCGCAGGCCAAACTCGCTCTGCTGGGAAGGCAGGGGACCCCAGAGGATGCCGTCGGAGCCGACGCCGAAGTTGCGATGGCAGACGACCCGGATCTGGTCGACCGAGGGAGCGGGCGACCAGGAGGGGAAGTCGGCCGGATTGAGGACGATGTAGTCGTTGCCGAGGGCGTGGTACTTGTGAAAGCGCATGGGCTGAAGTCATGATTGCCCACGGAAGACGCGGAAGACACGGAAAATTTTCAACCGGGGAGGCAAAGCCTGATTCGGCGATGGACACAGCCGCCACGGCCGATGGCGGAACGTTCAACATCCAACGCTCAACATTCAACGTTCAAGGCCGGTCATGTCGGCGACCCAAACCCCAAACCCCAAACCCCAAACCCCAAACCCCAAACCGCCAGACTTATTTGACCGCGGCGGGCGCTGGAGCCGTGTAGCCGAAAAGGCCTCGCTTCTTGATCGCGGCGGCAACAGATGCCGGGACCATGGTCTCCCAGGAAGCGTCGTGCTCCTTCAGGCGCCGCAGGGCGTCGCGGGAGAAGATGTGCAGGATGCTCGGGTCGAAGCCCACGATGCAGTCGATGTAGTGGTTTTCGAGCAGGTGGTTGTAGAGGCTGCGCAGGTTCTCGACGACGTGGACGTTCTTGGCGTTGATGAGCACATTGACCGCGGACGGGCGGGTGCCCGTGCTCGGCGAATCGACGGCCTGGCCGGTCGAGAGATACCGGTCGTAGGCCTCCTGCTTCATCGGGTAGATGTAGAGTTTGACCGCGTTGCGGAAGAGCCGGCCGAAGGATTCGAGAATGCCGCCCTCGAGATTGTCGTAATACTTCTCGTTGAAGATCTCGAGGAGGTTGTTGATGCCCATCGCGACACCGATCATCTCCTTCGTGTAGCGACGGAAATAGGACGTCAGCCGGTAGTACTCGGAATAATTCGAGATCAGCACGTTGAACCCGATGTCGCCCAGGATGTCGACGCGTGCGAGGAAGTCCTGGGCGTCGAGTTCGCCGGCGGCGAGGAGGTTGTTCATCGTGATCTCCATCAGCACGACGACGTCCTTGCCCTTGACCGCCGGTTCCTGGACGAACTGGGCGGTGGCGCAGTTGAGCATGTCGACATTCACGTGCGTCACGGGCCGAAACGAGCCCCGCTCGACCAGGATCGCCTTCTTGTAGAGGACCTCGGACGGCTGCAGCACCTCGCCGCTCGGGCCGAACATGACGGCGTTGGTCAGGCCGAAGTTCACGAGGTGGAGCGACATCAGCCGGTTGTCGATGCCGGGGAAGGCGGGGCCGCTGAACTTGAGCATGTCGACCTCGATCCGATCGGAGCTCAGGCCGTCGAGCAGGGACTCAACGAGATGCTTGGGCGTGTCCCGATAGTAGAACGCGCCGTAGATAAGGTTCGTCCCGACGATGCCGAGCGCCTGTTGCTGGAGGACGTTCTCCTTGTCCCACATCCGGACGTGGATGACGATCTCGCTCGGCGGGCCGCCGGGTTCGGTCTGGAAGCGGATGCCCATCCAGCCATGGGCCTCGTTGTTGCCCTTGAAGCTCTTGGCCGCGACCGTGTCGGCGAAGACGAAGAATGTGGTGCGGTCGCCGCGGGTGGCGGCAAGACGCTCGATCAACAGGCCGTACTCATGCTCCAGCATGAGGGCGAGGCGCTCGCGCGAAACGTAGCGCGGGGCCTTTCCGTAGATGGCGTCGCTGAACGCCATGTCGTAGGCGGAGATGGATTTCGCGATGGTGCCGGAGGCGCCGCCGGCCTGGAAAAACACGCGGGCGACCTCCTGGCCGGCCCCGATCTCGGCAAAGGTACCGTACTTCGGATCATCGAGATTGATCGTCAGCGCCTTGCGGTTGGTGGTGAGGAGGTCCTTTTGCTCGCTCATGCGGTGGAGAGGGTCGTGGGACGTTACGTAACACCAATCATGCCAAAAAGGAAAGCATCGGCGTGTGACGTTCCGGCGGCACCGGCCCGTTTCCACTGGCTGAACGGGAGAAACGCGGTAGCGTGCGGGCGATATGAAGAATTTCCTCACGTCGATGCTCGGCGCGCTGGCGGCCCTGGTGATCTTTGCGGTGGGCGGCACGGTGCTGTTCCTCGGCGTGCTCGGCCTGATCGCCGCGCTGGGGCAGAGCGACAAGTCGGTGGCGCTCGAGCACGGCGCCTATGTCGTCTATGACCTCTCGGCGAACATCACCGACGGCCCGCCGGCCGTGAGCCTTGGGGATTTTGCCGGCGACCGCGGCAAGACCCTGCAGCTCCGCACGGTCACGCGGGCGCTCCGCGCGGCGGCGCATGACGACCGGATCACGGGGGTTTTCCTCAAGGGATCCGTGCTGCCCGTCAACTACGGCTCGGGTTATGCGGCCTTGAAGGAGGTGCGGGCGGCGTTGAACGAGGTGCGGGCGGCGGGCAAGCCGATCCATGCCTTCCTGACCAACGCGACCACCCGCGACATGTACCTCGCCTCGACGGCGACCGATCTCGCGCTGGACCCGTACGGCATGATCGTGATGCCGGGACTGGCGTCGGAGCCGATTTTTTTCTCCGGCGCGTTTGAAAAATACGGCGTTGGCATCCAGGTCACCCGGGTCGGCAAGTACAAGTCCTTCGTCGAGCCCTTCACCCGACAGGACATGAGCCCGGAGAACCGGGAGCAGACGCAGAAACTCCTCGACGATCTCTGGGGCACGCTGGTCGCGGACATCGCGCAGAGCCGCGGCCTCACGCCGGCGGCCCTGCAGGGGGTGGTGGACAAGGAGGGCATCATCCGTCCCGACGTTGCGCGGACCGCCAAGCTGGTCGACCGCACGGTCTATCTCGACGAGGTCATCGCCGACCTGAAACGGCAGACCGGGGCGGCGTCCGGCAAGCAGACCTTCAAGCAGATCCCGCTCGCGAGTTACGCGAAAATCGCGCGCGACGCGGAACCGGCGCCGGCGACCGCGGCAAAGGCAAAGGGCCATGACCAGGTGGCCCTCGTGTATGCGGAGGGCGACATCGTCGACGGCGAAGGAGCGCTGGACGAGGTCGGCGGCGCGAAGTTTGCCCGCGAATTGCGGGAGCTGCGGCAGGACAAGGACGTGAAGGCGGTCGTCCTGCGGGTGAACAGCCCCGGCGGCAGCGCGCCGGCGTCCGAGACCATCCAGCGGGAGATCCGGCTCACGCGCCAGGTGAAGCCCGTGATCGTCTCGATGGGATCCTATGCGGCGTCCGGCGGGTACTGGATCTCGACCTACGGGGACTGGATCTTCGCGGAACCCTCGACGATCACCGGCTCCATCGGCGTCTTCGGCATCCAGTTCGACGTAAAAAAGCTCGCGAACAACTTCGGCGTGACCTTCGACAGCGTGAAGACCGGCAAGTTTGCCGATGCGATCACCATCTCCCGCCCGAAAACGGACGAGGAACTGGCCGTCTTCCAGCGGCTGGTGGACTGGATCTACGGAGAGTTCATCACCAAGGTCGCGGATTCGCGGAAGCTGAAACGGGATTTTGTCGAGGAAATCGCGCAGGGCCGGGTATGGTCCGGGGCCGAGGCGAAAAAGCTCGGCCTGGTGGATGAGATCGGCGGCCTGGATGCGGCGGTCGCCTATGCGGCGAAGAAGGCGGGCCTCGGCAGCAATTACGAACTGACCGAGTATCCGCAGAAGAAGGATCTCATCGAGACCATCACGGACTGGCTCGACGACCTGCGGAACGGCGATGATGCCCGCATTCCGCGCGGCGTGGTGGGCCAGGTGATGCAGCGGGTGAAGGCGGAGCTGAACTTCCTGAAATCCTTCAACGAACCCTCCGGCCTTTATGCGCGTCTGCCGGCGAATCTCGACCTTCACTGATTCCCATGGCCGACACCCACAAGCTGGCCCGGGATTGTCCGGCCACCGCCATCCCGTCTGGTGAGGCCGTGACGCTGCCCGCAGGCGCGGACGTCTTCATCACCCAGACGCTCGGCGGCAACGTGACGGTGCGCAACGACCGCGGCCTGTTCCGCATTGCGCGGGAGCATGCGGCGGCGATTGCCGATTACACGGCGCCGGTGGCAGGACCTGCTTCAGCCGTCTCACCGGCCGACTTCAGCGAACAAGCGGTCTGGGAGGCGCTGAAGACGTGCTTCGATCCGGAGATCCCGGTCAACATCGTCGATCTCGGCCTGGTTTACGACCTGGCCGTCGAGCGATCCCCGGCAGGCGGCCACGCGGTCGAGGTGAAGATGACGCTGACGGCGCCGGGTTGCGGAATGGGGCCGGTGATTGCCGAGGACGCACGGCAGAAAATCGCGGCGCTGCCGGCCGTCGAGACCGCCCGGGTCCACATCGTCTGGGATCCCGTCTGGAATCCGCAGATGATCTCCGCGGAGGGCCGCAAAAAGCTCGGCTTGGAATAAGGCCGCGGCTTGCGGGAGCTCAGGCGGTCACGGTTTCGAGGGAGCAGCCGTCAGCGGACTCCGGCGTTTCGCAGTTGGGCCGGGCGATGACACCGGCGTAAGGCTCCGCGGAAAATTCGCGCGCCGGCTCGGCGAGGAGGTGGCGGTCGCACACGGCGAAGAGAGCCGCCGCGGTTTCGACGCGCCGCATGTCGTGCAGGAAGGCGCCGGCCGGATCGACGCTTTGCCCGACGAAATTCAGGTACTTCTTCATTTTGTTCACGTGGGCCCGCTCCGGGACCTCCGGCTGGCGCGTGGCGGCGAAGAGATGCTCGATGTAGCCGCGGACGTCCGTGAGCGTGGGACGAAAGGGGGGCGGAGGCGTTTCCGCCGCTCCGGAGCGCCGGGCGGAATCCCGTGCAAACTGCTCGCGGCATTGCCGGAAGATCCAGGGATTGCGAATGGCGTGCCGCCCGATCATCACGCCGGCGGCGCCGGTCTCGACGAGGATGGTGGCGGCGCGTCCAGCGGAGGTGACATTGCCGTTGGCCAGCACCGGACAACGGACGCGGCTCACGGCGCGGGCGATGAAGTCGTAGTGAACCTCGCTGCGGTACATCTCCTTCACCGTCCGCCCGTGCACGCTCAGCAGGTCGACGTGATGCTCGTTGACGAGATCGAGCACACGGTCGAAGAAACGCGTGTCCTCAAAACCGATGCGCATCTTGACCGTGAACAGGCCGGGCACCGCCGCCCGCAGCGTGCCGAGGATCTCGCCGATCCGGTCGGGATCGCGCAGCAGTCCGCCGCCGACGTTTTTCTTGTACACCTTGGGCGCGGGGCAGCCGAGGTTGAGGTCGATGCCGGCGACGGGGTGGCGCAGCAGGTCCGTGACGGTGCGGGAAAGGTGGACCAAGTCCTCGCCGATCAGCTGCGCGAAAACCGGGCGGCCGGTGTCGTTTTCGTCGAGCGACCGAAGGATATGCTTCTCCGGCCGGGACTGGGCGTGGACGCGGAAGAATTCGGTGAAGAAATAATCCGGCGCGCCGTAGCGTGCGATCACCCGCATGAAGGCGAGGTCCGTCACGTCCTGCATCGGCGCCAGCGCGGTCAAGGGGCCGCCGGACTGCTGACCCGCGGGAAGGCCGGCGCCCGGGGCGGCGGAGGGAGGCGCGGGCGGATTCATTCCTCGGCGGATTCGTCAGCGTTCTCGGACTGCTGCTTGAGCACGCGGTTGAGAATCTCGCTCATGTCCTCGACTGCCTCGTACACCGCGCGGGCCACAAAAATGGGGCGCTTTTGCTGGAGGGCCAGCACGATGGAGTCGCTGGGACGCGCGTCGAGCTCGATGAGCTTCTTGCCGAGCTCGTTTTCCATGGAAAGGAGGATGCGGGCGAAGAACATGTCGCTGTTCACGTCGTTGATGACGACGCGGTCGAGCCGGGCGCCGACGCCGAGCAGGAGGCTGCCGATCAGGTCGTGGGTGAGCGGACGTTCGCGCGTGACTCCCTTCAGCGCCATGTGGATGGCGTTGCCGACGAACTGGTCGACGTAGATGCGGAAGATCTTTTCATCCGTGCCGATGAAGACGGCGCAGCCATTGGTGGTGGGCATGACCCCCTTGATGGTGACGGCGACCACGTCGTTTTGCATAGCGGGGAACAATGCGGACCGGGCGGGAAAAGCGCAAGCGGGGCGAAGGGCCGGCGAGCGGCTGGATCAGAAACCCGCCAGATGGATGCCCCAGGTGTTGGCCTGGGCGATGACGGCCGGGCGATCGAGGAGGAGCACCTTTCCTGCCTCCAGGGCCGCTGCCCGCAAGCCGGCCTCGCGCATGGTCTCGAGCGTGCGCAGGCCGAAGCAGGGCACATCGAAGCGAAAATCCTGGCGGGGCTTGACCGCCTTGACGAACAACGCGTGGTCGGTCTTCAGCGTGCCGGCGCGCCGCAGCATCTCGTCCGTGCCCTCGTAGGCTTCAACCGCAAGGACCGTCCCCTTGCGGACGACGCAGCCCTGGCCGATGTCGAGTCGCGCGCATTCCCGGGCGATCTGGATGCCGTGCTCCAGATGCTCGGGCTCCACGCCAAGATCCCGGCCGGCGATTGCGCCGGCGGTGGCGAGCTGGTCGTCGAGGAACGCCCGCGCATCCAGCAACCCCACCCCCTGCGCCTCGATTTCGCCGGCGATGGCACCAAAAATCGTCTCGGCGTTCCGGCGCTTCAGCGAAAAGAGCAGCTTGGCGGCCTTGAGATCGGGATGCAGGCCCTTGAAGAGGCGGCGGGGGGAAATCTGGCCGGCCATGAGGGCGTAGCCCGCGTCGAAATCCCGCAACGCCCGGAGCATCTTGCCGAGCTGGCCCACCAGCAGGGTCACCCTCTCGCCGGCGGGAAAGGCGGCCACGAGATTGGGGTGGGTCTCCTCCTCAAAAGCGACGAGTCGGACCGGGATTCCCGCGCGCCGTATGGCCTGGGCTGCCAGCTGGGGGTAGATCCCCTGGCCGGCGATCAACGCCACAGGCCGCTTGGAATCGTAGCCGGCGGGGAGGAAGGCGGAAACAGAGGCCATGCGCGGAGGATGATTGCCGCCAGCGCGCCCGTGCCAAACGGATTCTAGGCCGGCGGCGCAGCCGTCCGCGGGCGGCGGCGTTCAGGTCTGGGCGCCGTAATACTTCTTGTAGCTCCGGTAGTACCGGTAGTTCGAGTAGTATTCGATGCGGCGGGGCGAAAGGCCGTTGAGCACGACGCCGAGGATCTCGTTCCGGCCGCTGCGGAGCGCCTTGATGTACATCCGAATGTGCTTCCGGTAGGCGCGGTTGAAGCGACAGACGTAGATGACCTCGTCGGTGCATTCCGCGATGAGCAGGCTGTCGGTGACCGCGCCGAGCGGCGGGGAGTCGACGACCACGAGGTCGTACATTTTCTTCAGCCGCTGCATCAGCTGGGAGAAGGTCTGGCTCTCCAGGATCTGCGTCGGCCCCTTGGACCGGCCGCCGGAGCACAGCAGGGAGAGATTCTCGCCCAGCTTGATGATGCCAAGGGAGGGATCGGTCGTGAGATCGCCCTCGAGGTTGGCCCCGCTCTCGAACCACTGGATCACGCCGGCATTGTTCTGCTGCTTGTAGTGGCGGTGCAGCATGGGCCGGCGGAGATCGCAGTCGATCAGCAGCGTTCGCTTTCCATGGCGTGCGAAGCTGCCGGCGAGATTGCAGGAGACGAGGGTCTTGCCCTCGCCCGGGATGGTGCTGGTGACGAGGATCGACTTGGGAAAATCGAGTTTGGAGTGGATCTTGGCCGCACTGTAGACGCTGAGGAAGGATTCCACTCCCGGCGCCTGGTTGTTGTTCAGCACGAGGGTGTACTTGTCATCGTCCTTCAGGCCCGACAGGTCCGGAATGATGCCGAGCAGGTTGACACCGATGAAGTGCTCGACGTCCCAGGCGCTCTTGATGCGGTCGTCGATAAAGCTCAGGCCGACGGCGACGCCGACAAAGACCAGGAGGCCGATGCCGACGCAGGTCTTGACGATGCGGTTGAGGTTGGGCGCGTACGGGCCGCCGGGGACGGTCGCGCTGTCGAGAGGATGGAGGGGAATCTTCTCGATGTTCTTGAGGGTGGTGGTCTGGCTTTTCCGGTCGAGGATCTCCTGGTATTGCTTGCGCGCGTTCTCGGCGTCCTGCTTGAGGTTGTCGAATTCCGTCCCGAGATCGCGCAGACGGAGGTTCTGCTGCTCATAGATCTGATATTCCTTCTCGTAGGATTTCTCGATGTCCTGCGCCTTATCGAGGCTCGTCTTCAGGTCGGCGATGGCGAGGGCCGTCGCCTTGTCGAGCTGGTCGGAAAGCGCGCTGATCTGGTTGGCGATCGCGATCATCGATGGGTGCCGCTCGAGATAGCGGTCGGCCAGTTCCATCTGCTTGTTCTGCGCGTCGGCGAGCTGGGCCCGCAGGGCCGGGATGGTGCCATGGTTGGCGATGGCGGTGATCTCGTAGAGATTCTTCCCCTCGCGCTGGTAGGCCTCGACCTGGCCATATTCATTCTGGCGCTGCAGCACCTCGAGATGAGCCGCGGTGTGGGCGGCGTCGATGGCGAGAAGGTGGGTCTTGATGGTGTTGGTGGTGGCGTCCAGCGAGGTGCCCAGCTGGTGCTCTTTCATGTAGGCTTGGAGCGCGCGGTCCTTGACGTCCGATTCCTTGCGCAGACGGTCGGCGGCTTCGTTGAGTTGCTTCACCGCCTCCTCGTTGGTGCCGCTCATCTGTTCCCGCAGCCGGGTCATGAACTGCTCCACGTAGCGGTTGGCCACCAGGGCGGCAGCTTTTGCCCCGCGGTGGTGGACCGTGATCATGATCAGGAAACTGTTGCGAATGGGATCGATCGAGACGGATCCGATATCGATGCCGGCGGGCGGCGGCGCCCCGGGAGCGAGGTTCTGCAGGTAGGGTTCCTGAAGGATCTTGATCTCGTCGGGCGTGAAGGACGCCATGACCTTCGCGCGCAGGTTGCCGCTGCGCAGCACCTGGATGTGGGTGTTGAGGTCGACCTCCGAGGTGATGGAGGTGTCGGTGACGCCCGTGGTCGTGACAACCTTCTCCGGCTTCTCGAACTGGATGGTGGCGGACGCCGAGTACATCGGCGTCTCCCGTGATTGGTAATAGCCGAGCCCGATGGAGACGAGCAGCGCCAGCGGCAGGGCAATCCAGATGCGCTCGCGGAGGATGATGTAGTAGTCGCGCAGCGAGCGGCGCTCGATGGCATTTTCCTCGCCGTTTTCCCCGGAAGGGGGCGAGGGCGGCTTGACGGGCGTTTCGGCCATGGGGTCTCGTCGGATTTTTTAGAAGAGGCGTTGATCCACCTGCACCGTGTCTCCGGGCTGCAGCTGCAGCGGAGGGGCGCCGCTTTTGTTGCGGCCCTTGATGATGCTTTCCACATCGATCGGCCCGATCACGGTGGTCTGCCCGTCCGGCAGCTTCCGCGTCACCTTGACGGCGGAACCCTTGGCCGAGTCGGTGAAGCCGCCGGCCTTGAGGACCAATTCGTCGATCGTCATGATCTGCTCGATTGGGAGCTGGTATTTGCCCGGCGACTTGACCTCGCCGTTGATGAAGATCTCGCGCGGGGCGTAGTCCTCGACATTGATGATGACCTGCGGATTCCGCAGGAAACGGCCGTCGCGGTAGGCGTCCTCGATGGCTTTCTGCGCCTCCTTGATCGTGAGACCTGCCACCCGCACTTCACCGACCAAGGTGAGATTCACGGTGCCCTTTGAATTCACCCGGGACACGCCGCCGAGGTCCTTTTCCTGGACGACGACGATGTTCAACTTGTCGTTGGTGGTCAGGGTGTGGGCTAGAGCCTGGGAAGCGGCGGGCTCCGGCAGCGCCGCCTCGCCGTGGAGATTGAAGGCAAACCCCGCAAGGATCACGCCGAGGCCGACGAGCCGACGGGCGGAAGCAAGGAAGCGGAGATTCATGCGAGGAACGGTTCAGAAATGGGAAGTGAGGGAGAGGGTCGCGGCGCGCCGGCTGAAATCCGAGAAGTCGATCGTCGACCAGTTTTGGGAAAAAACATAGCTTAGCGAGGCTTTCAAATGGCTGTTGATGGTGCGATTGAGCGCCATGTTCCAATTCCAAGCGTTGTCGACGCGGCCTCCGCCGAGGCGCCCGAGGAACCGACTGTGGCTCCAGCCGGTGCCGACATTGAAGATGGTCTTCGAGTTCAGGGCATATTGCGCGTCGAGTTCAGTGGAGAGGCTGTCGACGGAAGTGTCCGTCGACGTCGTCGAGACATCCTTGGAGATTTGCCCAGTGACGTTCAGCTTCTTGGTGAAGTTCCACACGGCGCTGCCATTCGCCGTCCAGAGACCCGAAATGCCGTCGGTACCGCCGACCGGAACGTGCAGTTCATAGCCGGCGCGCACGGTTCCCTGCAATCGGCCGATAAGACGTCCCGTGACGCCCAGCGTGAAGGAGTGATCGATCGTCTTGGTGTCGGCGGAGGTCGTATCCTCGCGGAAATGATAGCCGGCCAGCAGGTCGCGATCGGTGGTGAACACGTAGAAAAGATCGAGCCCGGCCGAGTAGGAAGTCAGGTCGACGAGGGTCGTATTGTCGGCGAAATCTCGCAGGGAATATCCGAGACTCGCGGACAGGGAATAGCGCTCGATCACAGGATATTTGAGCGACAGGTTGGCCTCATAGAACCATGATTCGTCGCGCAGGTTCGCCGCGGTGTCGGCCCGGCTCTGCCGGGCGGCGCTCAGGGAAAGGTCGCCGGTCGTCCGGCCGGTCTGTTTGGTGAAGTCCATCCGGATGGTCGGATTCTGGAAATTCTCCTGCGTGTACTTGCCGAAGCGGCTGGCATTTACCCCGATGCTGGCATCGAGCCCGATGAGGCCGGCATGGCGGTTGTAGTCCACCTCCACGTTCATGCTGTACATGACGTCCCCGCCCCCGGCTGAATTCGCAAAGAGGTTCGAATCGTACGTCACCGATGCGGACGTGTTGACGAAAACCTGATTTTTTCCCGCATCGATGCTGACCAGCGCCCGGCCAGGCAGACCGACAAGCACCAAGGACAAAAACACCGCCAGGCCGGCGCGGAGTGTGCGGGAGATGCCCATGAACGCGGGAGCCTCGGCGAAATTATTTCGGGGACAGCCGCGCGGGACTGACGGTGTACTGCACGGGCAGGTCGGCGGGAGTGACGTCCACGGGGACAATTTCCTGCTCCGCTCCGGTCTTGCCGTCGGTGTCGAAGGCCGAAACCGGCGGCGCCTCGCCGCCACGGGGCTCCTCGGCTTTCTCCGTGGGACCGGCGCCGGTCTTGTGGTCGACGACCTCGAAATAGACCGTCTTCTTGGCCATGCACGCCATTGAGACCTTGTCGTCGAGCGGATTCATTTCCGACTGCGGAATCGCCAGGATCTGGACCTGCGGCGGCTCACCGAGCGGGCCCGGCCGGATGATTGCCTGCTGGCCGGCGTGAAGTGCCTGGCCGCCGAGATCGATGTTGCCGCCCGCGCCGCCGCGAACGGTGCTTTCGCCTTCGATCATCGAGACCTTGGTGAACTTTTCGTTGCTTTCGATGATCACCTTGCGGCCGCGGACGTTGATCGTGGCGTGCGGCGTCTGGTAAACCATGCTGCTGCCGGCAACGAGCTTGCTGACGCAGAGGCCCACGCTGCCGTGCGCAAGGAAGGCCTGCGTCTGCGAGATCGAGGGTTCGACATCCATGTCCGTGTGATTGGGCGCGAACGGCTCCTGCGCGAATTTCTTCACCTCGAGCCGCGTGTCAGAGTCGAAGTAGATTCCAGTCCCGTTCGAGTAGACCATGGAGGTGGAATTCTTGTCCTTCTGGGCATCGTCCTCCGCCTTCTTCGTCTCGATGATGGTACCCTGCGCGGTGTGGACGGTCTTCTTCGAGATCTCCTCGATCTTGTCCCCGGTGTTGATCTCGCCCTCGCCCTGGACGTCGGTGACGAAGAGCTTGCTCGCGGGATTCTTTTTCTGGGAGGCGCCCCAAAGAGTAGGCGAGGAATGCAGTAGGCCAACCACCGTCAAGACGGTGAAAAACCCGGAAGCCTTTGAAAATTTTAAGTCATTGTTTTTCATGATCTTAATTGTTTTATGCACAAGAATCGAATGGGAATTGAGTTAGTTCTAGGGGTTTCACCCTAGAAAATCAAGTCCTTTCGATCTCACTCCTCAACTACGATATTGATGATTTTCCCGGGAACGTAAACCACGCGTTTTATCAATTTTCCCTCAAGAAAGGTCACGGCCTTCGGATGCCCCTTCGCCTGGACCAAAGCCTCGTCCTGGGACAGCCCCTTGGGCACAAGCATGTCGCCCCGATGGCGCCCGTTGACCTGGATAACGAGCTTGGCCTCGCTGGTCACGAACTTGGACGGATCGAAGGCGGGCCAATTGGCCGCGAGAATCGAGGGTTTTTCGCCGAGCCGCGCCCACAGCTCCTCCGCGAGATGCGGGGCGAAAGGCGCGAGCAACTGGAGGAAGGAGCGCGCGGTTTCCGGCCTCACCTGCGGAGCTTTCTGCAGCGCATTCGCGAAGATCATCATCTGGGAGATCGCGGTGTTGAAGCGCAGGCCCTCGATGTCGTCGCCAACTTTCTTGATCGTCTCGTGCAGCAGTTTCACCAGCTCGGCAGACTCGGCGGCGCCGGTGGAAATCTTCGGATTCACTTCTCCCTCCGCTGTCAGGTACTCCCGCCAGACCTTTTGCAGGAAACGATGTACGCCCTCGATGCCGCGGGGATTCCAGGGCTTCATCGCCTCGAGCGGGCCGAGGAACATCAGGTAAAGGCGGAGCGAATCCGTCCCGTGGGAGGCGATGATGGTGTCGGGATTCACGACATTGCCGCGGCTCTTCGACATCTTCTCGCCGTCCTCACCCAGGATGATGCCTTGGTGGAAAAGACGCTGGAAAGGCTCTGCCTGCGGGACCACGCCGAGGTCGAACAGGACCTTGTGCCAGAAGCGTGCGTACAGCAGGTGCAGCACCGCATGTTCGGCGCCTCCGACGTAGAGGTCCGGCACGCCCCAGTAGCGCAGGGCCTCGGGGGAGGCGAGGGCCTGGTCATTTTTCGGATCGGTGAAACGCAGGTAATACCAGCACGAGCCCGCCCATTGCGGCATCGTGTTCGTCTCACGGCGTCCGCGCACCCAGTTGGGCCCGGCCGGCCTGGCCTGCGAGGCGTGGACCGACGCGCCGGTTTCGAAGTCGAACCAGATTTCCAGCCACGCAGTTTCATTGGCGAGTGGACTTTCGCCATTGCCGCTCGGCAGGTACGACTCGACCGCCGGAAGTTCCAGCGGGAGGGCACGGGGCGGCAACGGCAGCGCGTAGTGCACGGCGCCGTCGCTGGCGAACGTCACCGGCTGGGCGGGAAGGTCGGCTTTCCGGGCCGCCGTGGCCCGGTGGTAATCCGCCTCGTTCACCCAGACGATCGGGAACGGCTCGCCCCAGTAGCGCTGGCGCGAAAACAGCCAGTCGCGCAGCTTGTAGTTCACGGTGGCCCGCCCGATTTTCCGGGCGGCGAGGTCGGCCGTGATGCGGCGCTTCGCCTCCGGCCAATCCAGTCCGTCATACGTTCCCGAGCGCACCAATCGGCCGTCGCCGGTGTAGGGGAGGCTGGCGGACGACCGGTCGGCGGGCTCGATCACCTGGATGATCGGCAAGGAATAGCGGACGGCGAACTCGTGGTCCCGCTCGTCGTGCGCCGGCACCGCCATGATTGCGCCGGTGCCGTAGCCCATCAGGACATAGTCGGCGATCCAGATTGGCACGCGCTGGCCGTTGACCGGATTGATCGCGAACGAGCCGCTGAAGACGCCGGACTTGTCCTTGGCGAGGTCGGTGCGCTCGAGGTCGCTCTTGCCGGCGGCTGCCTTCCGGTACGCTTCGACGGCGGTTTTCTGCGCCGGCGTCGTGAGCGCTTCGACGAGCGGATGCTCCGGCGCCAGCACCATGTAGGTGCAGCCGAACAGGGTGTCGGCGCGGGTGGTGAAAATTTTCAGCGGGCCCAGCGATTCCTGTTCGAGGGCGAACAGGATCTCCGCGCCCTCGCTGCGACCGATCCACGCTTCCTGCATGCGTTTGGTCGAGTCGGGCCAGTCGACGTCCTTCAGGTCCGCGAGCAGTCGCTCGGCGTAGGCCGTGATCCGCAGCACCCATTGGCGGAGATTCCGCCGCTCGACCGGAAAACCGCCCACCTCGCTGCGTCCGTCGACGATCTCCTCGTTGGCGAGGACGGTGCGCAGCTCGGGGCACCACCAGACCGGCCGCTCGTCGACGTAGGCCAGGCCCCGCTTGAACAGCTGCAGGAAAATCCATTGCGTCCAGCGGAAGTAACGCGGGTCCGTGGTGTCGATCTCGCGGTCCCAGTCGTAGGAAAACCCGAGGGCCTTGATCTGCCGGCGGAAATTGGCGATGTTGTTCTGCGTGTTGGTCGCCGGGTGCGTGCCGGTCTTGACCGCGTGCTGTTCCGCCGGAAGGCCGAAGGCGTCCCAGCCGATCGGATGGAGCACGTTGAAGCCGCGGGCCCGCTTGTAGCGCGCGATGATGTCGGTCGCGGTGTAACCTTCCGGATGCCCGATGTGCAGTCCCGCGCCCGACGGATAGGGAAACATGTCGAGCACGTAGTACTTCGGTTTCGCCGACCCGTTTTCCGCCCGGAAGGAGTGATTTTCCTCCCAGAAAGATTGCCAGTGGGGCTCAATCTCTTGAAAGTTGTAGTCTTTGCACTTGGTTGCCATCGCGTGAAATCCGCCACTGTGAAGCTTTCATCCAGCCGGTCAATCTTCGCCCTTGCGCTGGTGTGCGCGCTCGCTCCGGCCCACGCCGCCGTCAGCCGCGGATTCAGCCAGCTGCTCGACGCGGTGGTGCGGATCGACGTGCGCGAGGTCACCTTCGAGGAGGGCGGGAAGCACTTCTCGGCCGGGATCGGATCCGGTGTCATCCTGACCGCGGACGGCCTGGTCCTGACGAATGCCCACGTGGCGAGTCCGCGCGCCGTCGAGATCAACATCACCCTCGCGAGCCTCGAGGTTGTCGGGGCGAAGCTCGTCGGCTGGGATCATTGGACGGACCTCGCGCTGCTGCGGCTGGACCGGGACGAGATCCGGCGCCGCGGCCTGAAGTTCGCGCACGCGGAGTTCGGCAACAGCGACAAGCTTTTCGCCGGGGAGACGGTCTATGCCGTCGGCACGCCCTACGGCCTCACGCGCACCGTCACGCGCGGGATCATCTCGAACACCAGCCGTCCCTTCGAGGATCCGCACGGCATCGATGGCTACGAGACCGGCTCGTTCAACACCTGGCTGCAGACCGACGCGGCGATCAATCCCGGTAATTCGGGCGGCCCGCTCGTGACCGAGGACGGCAAGATCGTCGGCATCAATTCTCGCGGCTACGCCGGCGCGGACAACCTCGGTTTTGCCATTCCCGCCAGCACGGCGCAGCCGGTGGTGGCCGGCCTGGTGCACGACGGCAGCATCACGCGGAGCTACATCGGGCTGGTGCCGGGGGCGCTCCGCGATCTTTCGAGTTTCTATTCCGTGGCGCTCAACGTCGGCGTGCTGGTCAACAGCGTCGATCCCGGCTCGCCGGCGGCGAAGGCGGGCCTGCGCGTGGGGGACGTCCTCCTCGCGATCAACGGCCAGAAGGTCGACGGCCGGTTCCCCGAGCAGCTGCCGCCGATCCAGAACCTGATCGCCAGCCAGCCTGTGGGGGCGGCGCTCCGGCTGACGATCAAGCGCGGCAACGACACGCACGACTACAGCGTGATGACCGAAAAGCTGGAAAGCCGCATCGGCGAGGAATGGGCCTTCGAAAAATGGGGCCTCAGCGTCCGCAAGATTTCCCGCAGCGACGCGCGGGAGCGCCAGCTGCCCGACGAGACCGGCGTGCTGGTCATCGGCGTGCAGCCTGGCTTTCCCGCCGACGTCGCCGGGCTCTCGCGCGACGACATCATCATGAAGATCGGACAGCAGCCGGTGAATTCACTCGAGACGATCAAGGCCGCCTACGCGGCATACGAGGCGAAGCCCGAACCGATGCTGCTGGAGGCACTGCGCTTCCGCCGGGTGTCGCTGTACATTCTCAAACCATGAAGTCCTGCCGTCTCCTGCTGTTCGCGCCCGTCCTTCTGTCCGGGGCCCTGGTGCGGGCCGCCGAGATCCCCGCGCTCTGGGCGGAACGCGTGAAGGCGGTCGTGGCGGTGGAGTTCTACGTCGAAAGCGAGAGCGAGCGCCGCCCCGCGCTTTCCTACGGGACGCTGGCCGACGACAAAGGCACGATCATCCTCCCCGCCGCCGCGGTCGATCCGCGCGTGGCGCCGGACCAGCTGAAGGATTTCAAGATCCACCGCGCCGGCGAGGCGGCGAGCATCCCCGGCACTTATCTCGGGGAGGACAATCTCACCGGCTGGCATTTTGTCCACGCCGACCCGAAGCTGCTGTCCGGCCTGGTGCCGATCACGGCCTTTGCGGCGAAGGACGGAGCCCCTTCGCCCGTGCCGGCCCTGGCCGAGGAAGTCTGGGGCATCGGGCTGCGCAACAAGGACGAGGACTTCATGCCCTACATCCTGATGAGCCGCATCGGGCTCATCCAGTCGCTGCCGCAGCGCTCCGCGATCGCGCTGCACGAAGTCGCCGCGCCCGGGCTCCCGGTTTTCAACCGCGACGGCGTGCTCGTCGGCCTGGCCACGAGCTCGTTCGGCCAGAGCTATCTGCAGTTTTCCCGGCCGGATCGCGGCGCTTCGCCGGTCATCCTGGTCAACGTGGAGGAGAGCAGCGTGTTTCCCCTCGCCGAGGAGGTTCTGCCGTATCTGGGGCGGATTCCGAAAAGTGTCACCGGACGGCCGCTCGCGTGGCTCGGAGCGTATGGACTGGAGCCGCTCGATCCCGACGTGGCGCAGTTCATGAAGCTCGACTCCCAGGGTGCGGTGGTGATCAGCGAGGTGCTCGAAGGCAGCCCGGCGGAAAAGGCGGGCCTGAAGGACCGGGACATCATCGTGGCGCTCGACGGCCGGCCGCTGCCGCGCCTCAAGCCCAGCAGCGTCGTCGTGGGTTATGTCGACCGCGAGCTGGCAAGGAAGCTGCCGGGCGACCAGTTCGGCGTGACCGTGCTGCGGGGTTCTTCCGAGCGGATCGACGCGAAGGTCACGCTCGGTGACGAGCCGAAGCTCATCCGCGAAACCAGCCGGAAATATTTCGACCGCCTCGGTTTGACCGTGCGCGAGTTTGTCTACGGCGATGCCGTGGCGCTGCGGGTGAAGACCGGCGAGCTCACCGGCGTCGTGGCGCATTTCGTGAAGCCCAACAGCCCGGCGGCGGTTGCCGGGCTCCACGCAGACGACTGGATCCGTGAAATCGATGGCGTCGAGGTGAAGACCTTCGACCAGGCGGTGGGCCGGCTGGCGGCGATCGAGGCGGACCGCGACCGGACCGATTTCGTGCTGCTCGTCGGGCGGGGCGGGGAAACCGCCGTGTTGCGGGTGAAGCTGAAATAGACCGTCGTCTCCGCATGTTCACCGGCATCATCCAGGAGACCGGGCGCGTGGTTTCGTTTCAACCCGAGGCCGGCGCCTGGAAACTGGTGATCGCCGCCGGCCAGGTGCGGCGGGAGGCGGAGCTGGGGGACAGCATTGCCGTCAATGGATGCTGCCTGACGGCGGCGCGCCTCACGGAGGGTCAGATCCAGTTCGATGTGCTCGAGGAAACGCGTCGCCGGACCAACTTTAACGCACTGGCCGCGGGCTCGCTCGTGAATCTGGAGGGCAGCCTCCGCTTCGGAGGCAAGGTCGGCGGACATTTTGTCACCGGCCACATCGACACGACCGGCGAAATCACGGCCTTCCGGCCCGAGGGAAAGGACCACTACCTGCGCGTGCGGGTCGCGGGCGAGTTCATGCGGCAGGTGGTGATGAAAGGCAGCATCGCGATCGACGGCGTGTCCCTGACCGTCGCCGAGGTCGCGCCGGACGGGTTCGCGGTCTGGCTCATTCCCCACACGCTCGACGTGACGAATCTCCGGACGCGGCGCGCGGGTGATGCGGTCAACCTCGAATTCGATCTGCTGGGTAAACACGTCGATAGGCTGCTCGCAGCCCGTGGAAGCTGAAGCTCATGCGCTCCGCCCTTTCCGCCCTTTCCGCCGAGCTCAAGCGACTCAAGGCCGCCGGAGTGAAAAGCGTGCCGATCTCCGAAGAGGGGCTCGCAGCACTGCGGCAGGCGGTCGCCGCGCGCCGCAGAGGAGCAGTTGCATCAGGGGAGGGCGCGGTCGCGCGGGAAGCCGCTCCTGCAGTGCTTCCTCGCTCCGCTCCCCGGCCGGCGCCGGCTTCCGCACCCAGGCCCGAGGCAGGGATTCCGCCGCCGGCGGTCGTTGAGCTTCCGCCCGGCGACAAGCCGACGCGGTGGGCCGCGCTGCGGGACCGGGTGCTGAACGACGCAACCTGCCTCGCGCACGTCCGCTCGGGAAAGAAGGTCGTGTTCGGCGTTGGCCGGATCGACGCGCAGATCATGTTCGTGGGCGAGGCGCCCGGAGCGGAGGAGGAGGTCCAGGGCGAGCCGTTCGTCGGCCCCGCCGGCCAGCTGCTGACCCGCATGATTGCCGGCATGGGACTGCAGCGGGCCGACGTCTACATCGGGAACATCATGAACTGGCGCCCGGAAATTCCCGGCACCTCCGGCGTGCAGTACGGCAACCGCCCCCCGACCGAACAGGAGATGGCCTATTGCCTACCGTTCCTGAAGGCGCAGATCGAGGTCGTGAATCCGGCGCTGCTGGTCGCGCTCGGCGCGACGGCGGCGCAGGGCCTTCTCGGCTTCGGCACTTTCCGCGCCTTGGGAGACGTCCGGGGCCGCTGGCACGAGTTCGCCGGCAAACCCCTGATGGTCACGTATCATCCGAGCTACATCCTGCGCAACCCGACCAACCGCTCGAAACGCCTGATCTGGGAGGACCTGCTCAAAGTGATGGAGCGCGGCGGACTGCCGATTTCCGAGAAACAGCGCGGCTATTTTCTCGAGAAGTGACGGGCGGGCGCGCCCGTGACGGTCACTTGGCCGCCAGCAGCTTTTCCAGGGCCACCTGCGCGTGAGCGAACTGGTTCTTGATCTCGCCGATCAGCGGCGCCACGTCCGCCAGGCCTTCGCGACGCGACTTGTGTTCCAGCGTCTCCGCGACCGCGCGGAGGGCCATGGCCCCCAGATTGGCGGAGCTGCCCTTGATGCTGTGGGCGGCGCGGGCGAACTTGGTGACGTCGGCCTGGGCCAGGCTCTGTTCGAGCTCGGCGATGCGTTGGGGGGTGTCTGTGAGAAAGATGCTCACGATCTCCCCCAGGAACTCGTCGTTATCGCCGGGATTGAGTGACCGCAGGTTGTCGATCGCCTGCAGGTCAATGACGGGGGCTTCTGGCATGCTTAAGGCCAGTCTAGGTCGGCCAATTCCGTTTCAGCCAGCAGATTTATTGCCGCTGGGCGGGGACCGTCCGCCGCTACGTGGCCCATTCGAACGACGTGTTCTGCTCGATCTCGTCGATGGTGGTCAGCCCGAGGAGGACCTTCTTGAGTCCATCGTAGCGCAGCGGCCGGAAACCCACCTTGGCGGCGGCCCGCTGGATCTCGGCGGCGCTTTTGCCCTCGGTGATCAGCGTGCGGACCTCCTCCGTGATCGGGACCAGCTCATGGAACGCCACCCGGCCCTTGTAGCCGGTGCCGCGACACAGCTGGCAGCCGCGCCCGCGGTAGAAGGGCGCGTCGGTCACGTTCTCGTCGTGGAAATATTTGGCGATCACCTCGGGGGGCGGCACATAGGCCTCCTTGCAGTTCTCGCAGATGCGGGCGGCGAGACGCTGGGCGAGCACGCCGATCACGGACGGTCCCACCATGTACGGCTCCACGCCGATCTCCAGCAGGCGCACGATGGCCTGGGCGGCGGTGTTGGTGTGGAGCGTGGCGAAGACGATGTGTCCCGTGAGCGCCGCCTCGGTGGCGATCTTGGCGGTCTCGAGGTCGCGGATCTCGCCGATCAGGATGGCGTCCGGATCCTGGCGCATGAGCGCGCGCAGGATCGTCGCGAAACGGAGGTCGATGTGGGAGTTGACCTGGCTCTGCGTGAGGCCGTCGAGCTGGATCTCGATCGGATCCTCGATCGTGGAGATGTTGAGCTCCGGCGTGTTGATCTCGTTCAGCGCGGCGTAGAGCGTGGTGGTCTTGCCGGAGCCGGTCGGACCGGTGACGAAGATGATCCCGTTGGGATTGTTGATCAGGCGCTGGAAGGGCTCGAGGATCGTGCGCGACATCAGCATGCGATCGAGCGTGATCATCGTCTTCTTGCCCGACATCGCGAGGATGCGGATGACGGCCTTCTCGCCGAAGTTCGAGGGGATCGACGAAAACCGGAAGTTGGCGGTCTGCGAGCCGATCGGCATGGAGAAGCGCCCGTCCTGCGGGAAGCGCGTCTCGGCGATGTTCAGGTTGCAGATGATCTTGAGCCGCGAGAGGATCGCGCGATGGAGCTTCCGGGAGTATCCGAGGATCTCCCGGAGCCGGCCGTCGATGCGGAAGCGGACGCGCGACTGCATCTCCTGGGGCTCGATATGGATGTCGGTCGCGCGCTCCCGGATCGCGTAGAAGATCAGCTCGTCGACGATCTGCACCAGCTGGTCGGAGTCTGCGAGCTCCGCGAGCTTGTCGGCGGCGAGGTCCGGCTGGTCGAAGATGCTCGAGCGGTCGAGCAGGGCGAGGGTGTCCTCCAGGCCCTTCTCGGTGGAGTAGTGGATCGTGATCGCGTCGTTGATCTCGCGCGGGAGGCCGAAGACCGGGCTGATGGGGATCTGCGCGACCCGGCCGATGCGCCGGACCAGTTCCGCGTCGGCGGGAGTCGCCATCGCGGCCGTCAGGACGCCGTCGATGACGTAGAGTCCGATGCACCGCGTCTTGCGCGCAATCTCGAGCGGCAGCTTTTCCACCGCCTCCTCCGCGATGAGCGAGGCGAAGGGATCGACGTAGGCGAAGCCGAGCGAATCGCCCCACAGCTTGCAGGCGAGATCCTTGGGCACGAGCTTCTCGTCGATGATCCCCTGGAGCAGGTCGAGGCTCTCGCCGTGGCGCTGGGCGAGCGCATTGACCTCGTTGAGGTAGGGGAAGGCGGGCAGCGCCCGCACCCGCTCGAGGAACGACTTATTTTTTGGGTTTGGCACGGCGCGGGACGCGGTTCTTGAACAGTTTTCCGATCTCGGCCTGGCCGAGCTTCTCCATCGCGAACGCGCCGGAGGTGCGCTCGAGCTTCAGTTCCTCCAGCATCTCGGCCAGCGAGAAGCGGACGCCGACGAGCGTCGGGGGCGCGGGCGGGGTGGCGGACGGATCCGGCTTGGGAGCGTGGCTCATGGTGGATTATTCGCTGGGAAACCGCGGCTCGATGATCGCACGCAGCGATTCGATGATCTCCTCCTTGCGGGCATCCTTGCGCAGGTAGTTCGCGGCCCCGAGCTTGGCCGCCTCGTCGACCGTCTGGCGGTTGGTCATCGAAGTCAGCATCACCACCGTGCAGTCGGGATCCATGTCCATCAGCTTCTGGAGGGTCTCGATGCCGTCCATGATGGGCATGTTCACGTCGAGCAGCACGAGGTCGGGGTGCTTGTGCTGGTAGATTTCCAGCGCCTCCTCGCCGTTGTTGGCCTCGATGATCGAGGGATCGCCGAGCTGCTTGAGCAGGATGCTGATGAATTTCCGAATATGCGGCTCGTCGTCGACGAGGAGGACGGTTCCGTTGAAGGCCATGGCTTAAAGGGGGAGGGTGATGCGGAATTCGCAGCCGCGCGCCGGCAGGTTGTTCGCGACGATCGAGCCGCGGTGAGCCTCGACAATTTTGCGGCAGATGGCGAGACCCAAGCCCGTGCTCTTCTCGCCGCCGGTCGGCTTGGCCGAGAGCCGGCCGAAATCCTGGAAGAGCCGGTCGCGCTCGTTCTCGGGAATGCCCGGTCCCTGGTCCTGCACGGCCACGCTGCAGGTCGCGGTGTCGGCGACCATGGTCACGGTGATGGTCGACCCCCGCGGGGAATACTTCACGGCGTTGCTCAGGAGATTCTCGATCACCTGGCGGATCTTCGCCGGATCGACCGGCGCCATCAGGGCGGCGGCCGGCGGCTCGAAGACGATCGTCGTCTGCTTGCGCGCGGCCTCGATGTTGCCGAGGGAGACCGATTTCTTCACGAGCTGCCCGAGGTCGCACGGCTCGGGAGAGATCTTGAGCTCGCCGGCCTCGATCGTCGCGACATCGAGCAGGTCGTTGACCATGGCGAGCATCGACTGGCTGGCCTCGTGGATCGTGTTGACCAGGTCGAGCTGGTCGGCCGTGAGCTGGCCGACGGTGCCGTCGCGGAGGAATTCGGCCAGCCCGCGGATGGTCGCGAGCGGGTTTCGCAGGTCGTGGGCCGCCATGCCGAGAAACTTGTTCTTCGCCGCGTTCGCCTTGCTCAGCTGGCCGAGCAGCATGCGATTGTGCAGGTGCGTTCCGATGCGGGCCAGCGCCTCCTGCGGCCGGAACGGTTTCGGCAGGTAGTCGACGCCGCCCGCCATCAGGCCCTCGAGCACGTCGTCCGATTCGTTCTTCGCGGTGATGAAGATGACCGGCGCGCAGGCGTCGCCGTGCGTCTCGCGCAGCTTGCGGCAGGTGTCGAAGCCGCTGATGCCGGGCATCATCACGTCGAGCAGCACCAGGTCCGGCTGGAATTCGCGGTAGACCTCGAGCGCCCGCTCGCCGGAATCGGCGCTGGTGAAAAGATAACCCTCGGTCTTCAGGATGCCGCCGAGGATGCGGACATTGATCCGGTCGTCGTCCACGATGAGGATCTTGCCTCCAGGCGGTTTCGGGACGTTTGGGCGGGCTGGTTGCTCCATGGCGTGGGCGCGGAAGGCGGGTCGCGCGGAAAGGCCGTTATGAGAGGGTCACCCGGTGGCGCGCGCAAGGTTCTCTTGCGAGGATAAACCCTCATTGGCGAACCGTGTGAAAATTTTCGTATCATTGAATCCGCATACGTTGATATTGAGCTTGCCGATTCCTCTGGCGCGGGTTTTAGTCGGCGGCCAATCCCTCCTATGTCCAAATCATTTGTCTTCTCATCGGAGTCCGTGGGCGAAGGCCATCCGGACAAAGTCGCCGACCTCATTTCCGACAGCGTGCTCGACGCCTGCCTGGCGGTCGACCGCACGAGCCGCGTTGCCTGCGAGACCTTCGTGAAATCGAATGTCGTGGTGGTCGGGGGCGAGATCACGATTCCGAAGCTGCAGGACCGGAAAACCGGCCGCACGCGCCCGATCGAGGAGGCGATCAATCTCGGCAAGGTCATCCGCGATGCCATCCGCGAGATCGGTTACACGAACGACGACGACGTGTTTCACGCCGACACGGTCTTCATCAACAACTACCTCACCGCGCAGTCGGCTGACATCTCCCAGGGCGTGGACGCGAAAAAGGCCAAGGGCAAGAAGACGGCGGAGCAGGGCGCCGGCGACCAGGGCATCATGTTCGGCTATGCCTGCAACGAGACGCCCGAGCTGATGCCGACGCCGATCATGTTCGCCCACCGCCTCGGGCGCGTGCTGACGAGGATCCGCAAGGGCGGCAAGGTCGGCTGGCTGCGTCCCGACGCGAAATCGCAGGTTTCGATCCGCTATGAAAACGGCCGGCCCGTGGAAGTGGTGAATGTCGTCATCTCGACGCAGCACACGGCGGATGTCTCGCATGCGACGATCGAAAAATATCTGATCGAGAACGTCATCAAGAAGGTCATTCCCGCCCGGCTGCTGACGCGGAAGACGGAGTACCTGATCAATCCCACCGGCCGTTTCGTCATCGGCGGCCCGCAGGGCGATTCCGGGCTCACCGGCCGCAAGATCATCGTGGATACCTACGGCGGCTGGGGCCGTCACGGTGGCGGCGCCTTCTCGGGCAAGGATCCGTCGAAGGTCGACCGCTCCGCCGCCTACATGGGCCGCTGGGTCGCGAAGAACATCGTGGCCGCCGGCCTGGCGACGCACGCGGAGATCCAGTTCGCCTACGCCATCGGGCATCCGCGCCCGGTCTCGCTCCGGGTCGACACCTTTGGCACCGCCAAGGGTGGCCTCTCCGACCAGCAGATCACGCGGGCCGTATCCGAGGTGTTCAGCTTCAAGCCGGCCGACATCGTCGCCCAGCTCAACCTGCTCCGGCCCATTTACCGCCAGACGACCAACTATGGCCACTTCGGCAAGGCTGGTCTGCCGTGGGAAACCACCAACAAGGTCGCTGCGCTCAAGGCTGCGCTTGCCTGATTCCATTCCTCAAAAGCCAAAAAGAAAGAATTCATCCATGAGCACTGCCGCCAAGACCTCCTCGAAACAGGATTACCAGGTAAAGGACATCTCCCTCGCCGAATGGGGCCGGAAGGAAATTTCCATCGCCGAGCACGAGATGCCCGGCCTCATGTCCGTGCGCAAGAAGTTCGGCGCCGGCAAGCCGCTCAAGGGCGTGCGCATCACCGGCTCGCTGCACATGACGATCCAGACCGCGGTGCTGATCGAGACGCTCCGCGAACTCGGTGCGGACGTGCGCTGGGCATCCTGCAACATTTTCTCCACCCAGGACCACGCGGCGGCCGCGATTGCGAAGTCCGGCGTCCCCGTCTTCGCCTGGAAGGGCGAGACGCTCGAGGAATACTGGGACCTCACGCTCAAGGCGATTTCGTTTCCCGGCGGCAAGGGCCCGCAGCTGGTGGTCGACGACGGCGGCGACGTCACGCTCCTGATCCACAAGGGCTGCGAACTCGAGGAGGGCAGCGACTGGGTCAACACGCCCTCGGCCTCGCACGAGGAGCAGGTGATCAAGAACACCCTCAAGCGCGTCCACAAGGAGGACCCCCTCCGCTGGACCACGATCGCCAAGGCCTGGCGCGGGGTCTCGGAGGAGACGACCACGGGAGTCCACCGCCTCTACCAGATGCTGGAGAAGGGCAAGCTCCGGGTGCCCGCCATCAACGTCAACGACTCGGTGACCAAGTCGAAGTTCGACAATCTCTACGGCTGCCGCGAGTCGCTCGCGGACGGCCTGAAGCGCGCGACCGACGTCATGATCGCCGGCAAGGTGGCCTGCGTCTGCGGCTACGGCGACGTCGGCAAGGGCTCGGCCCATTCGCTCAAGGGTTTCGGCGCCCGCGTGGTGGTGACCGAGATCGATCCGATCAACGCCCTGCAGGCCGCGATGGAGGGCTTCGAGGTCAACACCATCGAGTCGACCCTCGGCACGGCCGACATCTACGTCACGACGACCGGCAACAAGGACATCATCACGCTGGAGCACATGCAGAAGATGAAGGACCAGGCCATCGTCTGTAACATCGGCCACTTCGACAACGAAATCCAGGTCGACCGCCTGAACAAGTCGGGTGCCAAGCGCACGAACGTGAAGCCGCAGTACGACCTGTATACCTTTCCCAACGGCACCAGCATCTACCTGCTCGCCGAAGGTCGCCTCGTGAACCTCGGCTGCGCCACGGGCCATCCGTCGTTCGTGATGTCGAACAGCTTCACCAACCAGACGCTGGCGCAGCTGGACCTCTGGAAGAACAAGGACACCTACAAGGTCGGCGTCTACCGCCTGCCGAAGCACCTCGACGAGGAGGTGGCCCGCCTGCATCTGGAGAAGATCGGCGCGAAGCTGACCAAGCTCACCAAGGCGCAGGCCGAATACCTCGGCGTGCCGGTGGACGGCCCGTACAAGCCCGAGCACTATCGCTACTGAGCGGTTTTCCCTCCTGAAAAATCAAAACCCGCGCCGGCCGGCGCGGGTTTTGTGTTTAAACTGGCGGAGAGGAGAGGATTCGAACCTCCGGTAGGGTTACCCCTACGGGACTTTAGCAAAGTCCTGCTTTAGACCACTCAGCCACCTCTCCGAAAACCTTCAGCAGACATTTGCCGCCGGAGGTGCGCAAGCTCGTTTTCCTTTGGCCTACCGCGGTGCAATTAGAATCCGAGAAAGGGTGTATAATCCGCTCCCGGAGCCGGCTAAAGGACACCGGCCAGTCGGCCGGAGAATCCGCAACCCGCAATCCGAACGCCGCCATCAACGGCCCGAAGGCCGTCAGTTTTCCTCGTCGATGTGGCGCGCGAGTTCATCGCGGCACTCGTTGATCACGCGCAGCCAGATTTCACGCAGGTCGAACAGCCGGGGCCACGCGCTGTCGCGGAACGCCCCGAGCGCGGGGTGCCTGGCCGCGGCGGCGTCGTCGATCAGGGCGAGGGAGGCGTTCAGCTCGCGGAGGGCCCGCTTGAAAAGGCTGACGGCCATCGCGTAGTCGCCCAGGTCCAGCGCCTGGATGGCGAGGCCCGACTGTTCCTCCCCGCGGTGCAGGGCAACCTGGAAGGCGAGGGCCAGCGGCTGCGGCACGCGGGCGGCGTCGACCGCGATTTCCGACCAGGAGCGCGCGAGGCTCAGGTAAATGGCCTTCGTCGCGATGAACACCGGGTTCTTGTGCAGCGTGTAGGGTTCGAGATTTTCGTAGTCGGCGGGCTGGCCACCCGTGGTCGCCTCGCTCCCGGGGAGGTCGGTCTCGGCGGGCTCGTCCTCGGCGTCGGCACTCCAGTCTCCCTCCTCCCAGCCCATCAGGCGGGCGGTCTCGTCGATCCGTTCCGAATGGCCCTTGAGCTTCTCGTAGAACGCGAGATAGCGGGAAATCGCCTCGTCCTGCTCGCGCAGGTATTTTTCCCAGTCGAACTCATTCCAACCCAGCTCTCCCTGCTCCTCCCACTCGTTTTCCGAGGGGCCGTCAGCATTGAAGTCGTTCATTGCGTTGGCGGCAAATGAGCGCGGGCTCCGCGGAAATGCAAATCAAAACCCGGCCGACCCTCGCGGCGCGGCGGAGGCGCTTTTGCGGATTGCCCGTCCCGCCGCCGCGGGCGTTCCATGGGGGATGGCCGAGGTGCATCGCGAGACGGTTTATTTCAGCGGACGCGTCCAGGGCGTCGGGTTTCGTTACCAGTCGCTGCAAGTTTCGAAGGAATTCGACGTTACAGGTTACGTGACCAACTTGCCGGACGGACGCGTGCAGCTCGAGGCCGAGGGCGCCCCCGCCGAGGTGGCGGCTTTCGTCGCCGCCATCGAGGAGCGCATGCATGGATACATCCGCAAGGTGGAGCGCCTGCCGTCGTCGGGCGCGCCCCAGTTTCGCGGATTCTCCATCCGATGAGCCCGGAGCCGGCCCTCGTCATCGATCGCCTCACCAAGGACTTCGCCGTCGGGCTGCGTGGATTTCGGCTGAGGGCGGTGGATCGTCTCTCGCTGCGGATCGCAGCGGGCGAGGTTGTCGGCCTGCTCGGCCCCAACGGCGCGGGCAAAAGCACCGTGCTCAAGGTCGCGCTGGACCTGCTTGCACCGACCGCCGGGGAATGCCGGATTTTCGGCGTTTCGAGCCGCCGTCGCGAAGCCCGCCGGCCCGTGGGTTATCTGCCGGAGTCGCCCGGGTTTCCCCGACACCTGACGGGGCGGGAACTGGTGTCATACCAGGGCGCGCTCGCCGGGCTCAGCGGCCTCGGACTCCGCACGCGGGTGGAGGAGGAACTCGCCCGGACCGGTCTGGCGGAGGCCGGCGCCCGGAGGGTCGGCACTTATTCGAAGGGTATGCTGCAGCGCCTCGGCCTGGCCCAGGCGCTCGTGCACGGGCCGCGCCTGCTGCTCCTCGATGAGCCGGCCTCCGGAATCGATGGCGGGGGCAGTGGCGAGATGGTGGCTCGGATCCGGCAGCTGAAGGCGGCGGGTTGCGCGATGCTCGTGGTCTTCCACGAATCGGCGCAGATGGCGGAAATCTGCGACCGGGTCGCCCTCATGGAGCGCGGACGGCTCGTCGCCGAACGTGTTCTCCTCCGCCCGGCGGCAACGATCCCGGCCCCGTGAATCCGGTCGGTTCATGGCGCTGCGTGGTGCTCGTCGCACGGGCGACGCTCCTCGAGGTTTCCCGGCAGCGGCTTCCCGCGCTGCTCCTGTTCGGCGCCGTCGGCGGGATCCTGGGCGCGACCCTGCTCGAGGATTTCAATTTCGGGCTGCCGCCGCTGCAATTCCTCGCCGATCTCGGGCAGGGCGTGATCGCCCTTTTCGGGTCGGTCCTCGCCGTCACCGGAAGCGCGCAGCTTTTCTTCGGCGAAATCGAGCAGCGGACCGTGTTCGGCGTGCTGGCCAAGCCGGTGGGACGCGCGGAATTCGTTCTCGGAAAATATCTGGCCGTGCTGGCGCTGCTGGCGGTGTTCTCCGTCCTGACGACAGCCGTGCTGGTGGTGCTGCTTCGCTGCCGGGGGATGACCTGGGGGCCGGACTGGATCGAACTTCCCGCCGCGGAACGGCTGCCGGATGGGCTTGGCCTTGTGCTGAAAGGCGTCGCTCGCTGGCTGGAATGTGGCGTGCTGTCGGCCTGCACGCTCCTGCTGGCGACCTTTTCCTCGGGCAGCCTCGGCGCGACGCTGCTGGGCTTCGGGATGATGGCGATCGGTCATCTTCAGTCCCTGGCGCGCGCAACTCCGGTGGGACCGGATCCCTTCCTCATCCGGCGCGTGGTCGGTCTGACGCTCCAGGCGTTGCCCGATCTCGGGGTTTTCAACCTTACGGGGACATCAGCCGATTCCACGGCGGCGCTCTTTGTGCCTCTCGCCAGGGCGGCTGCTTGCGCGGTGCTGTACGCGGGCGCGGCCGGAGCACTGGCGGTTTTCAGCTTCCGCCGCCGTGAGATCTAAAGGCTTCACCTGGATCCTGACCCTCGCGGTGCTGCTGGCGGCCGGCTTCATCGCCCGTTTGGTTGCCGGCGATGAAACGGCGGAGGAATGGGCGGGCGGGCGGTGCAAAGGAGAAGGGGGATTTCGCACCTTGCTGGCGGATTTCCTGTGGATGCACGCCCACGTCAGCTGGGAGCGGCGTCAGCCTGAGGCGACGGTGCGCGCGCTGCGGCTGACGGTGGCGGCGGATCCACGTCCGCTCGCCTTCTGGCTGAATGGTGCGCGGATGATCGCCTACGACATGCCGAGGTGGCGGCTCGGTGGACTCGATGCGCCGGGGCAACGCCTTCCGGACCTTCACAAACGCCTCGAACAGCAGCAGGGGCGGCGGGCGCTCGAGTGGCTGGACGACGCGGCGCGGGTGCATCCGGACGCGCCGGCGGTGTTCATCGAGCGGGCGAACATCCTGCTCAATTGTGAGCACGACCTCGAGGGCGCGGCGGCAAACTACCGCCGCGCGGCCCTCCTGCCGCGGGCGCCCTTCTACGCCGCCCGGCTGCACGCGGAGCTGCTCCGCCGGCTGGGGCGCAGGGAGGAGGCGCTCGCCTGGCTCGCGCACCTGCATCCGCGCCTGCCTCGCGGCGACGCGGCGGCGGCGGCCGGCCTGGTGGAGGCGCGGATCCGCGAACTCGAGACCGAACTGGGAGTGCCGCCCGAACGACGCTATCGCGTCCCGGAGGATAGGCGCCGACCGGGGGAAGGGATCGGCCTTTGACACCGGGCGAGGGGACCTCTGTCTTGAATGCCATGGTCCAGGTCTTCCCTTTCGCCGTGCTTTTCCGCCCGCGGGACGATCGGCCGCGACCGGGGCGGGAGGGTGGAAAAAAATCCGGATGACGCCGGGTCCGGTCCAGATCTGGGTGGCGGCGGCGCGTCCCCGGACGCTGCCGGCGGCGGTTGCGCCGGTGATCGTGGGTTCCGCGCTGGCGTGGCATGCGGGCCGCTTCGATGCCGGAGCCGCGCTGCTGTGCCTCGGATTCGCCCTGCTGGTTCAGGTCGGAACCAATTTCGCCAACGACTACTACGACTTCGTGAAGGGCGCCGACACGGCCGCCCGGGTCGGGCCACGCCGGGCGGTCGCGGCGGGATGGGTGGCTCCGGCGGTGATGCGCCGCGCCATGATCCTTGTGTTCGCGGCGGCGTTTCTCCTCGGGCTCTCGCTCATTCACTGGGGCGGGCCGTGGCTTCTCGCCGTCGGCGTGGCGAGCATCGCGAGCGGGCTCGCCTACACCGGCGGGCCGTGGCCGCTGGGCTATCACGGACTCGGCGATCTCTTCGTCTTCATCTTTTTCGGCCTGGTCGCCGTCTGCGCGACCTATTACGTGCAGGCCGGCGAGGTCAGCCGCGCGGCCGTGGTCGTGGCGGTGCCGATCGGCCTGCTGGCGGCGAACATTCTGGTCGTGAACAACTATCGCGACGCCGCCACCGATGCCTTGGCGGGGAAGCGCACCCTGGTCGTGCGCTTCGGCCGCGGTTTCGCGCGCACGCAGTTCGGCCTCTCCCTGCTCGTGGCCGGGCTGGTGCCGGTGCTGCTGCTCCTTCGCGGCTATTCTCCGACGGTGCTGCTGCCCTGGCTGCTGCTGCCCTGGGCCTGGCGCGACTTCCGGCGCCTGGGGCGGGAAAACGCCGCGCCCGCGGAACTCATCGGCCTCCTCGGCGACACCGGCCGGCTGCTGGCCCTTTACGCCCTGCTGTTCGGGGCGGGGCTGGCGCTGTCGCTTCCGGGGAGATAGGAAGTTTCGCGCAAAGACGCGGAGTCGCCGAGCGTCTCTGCGCCGAACCTTCTCAGAGCTGCAGCGGCAGCCCGATCTCGATGATCTGCGAGGGCGTGATCTGGTAATAATCCTTCGCCGGACGCGCGTTGCGGCTGAGGAAGGAGTAAAGGCTCTTCTGCCATTCCCACATCCGGGCGTTCCCCCCGGAGATGATCATCTCGCGGTTGAAAAAGTAGGTGGCGGCCTGCGGGTTGATCGGCATGCCGTACTCCCGGATTTTCTCCATGAGCGCGCTGACGTCGGGCGACTCCATGTAGCCGTAGCGGCCGATCGCGCGCCAGATGCCTTCGCCGATCTCGCCGATCATGAGCCGGGCGGTTTCCGGCACCGTGGGCACTTCCTCCGTCAGGATGCTCAGCAGCACGACCGTCTGGTGCAGGCAGCGGTTCGACTTCACGTGGTGGAGCAGCGCGATGGGCGTGCCCTTGGGCGAGCCGGCCATGAACACCGCGGCGCCGCTCACGCGGGTCACGTGCTTGCTCCGGGCGATCTTGGTGAGCTCCTCCTCGGTGACATTCTGGCCGTAGACCCGCTGGAAGATCTCGTCGCGGCCGCGCTTCCACGTGTGCATGATGGCGAGCACCGCGAACGCGATCGCGAGGGGCAGCCAGCCGCCGTCGGCGAACTTGTGCAGGTTGGAAATGAAGAACGCCAGGTCGAACAGGATGAAGGCGGTGCAGAGCGGCAGACCGATCCAGGGCTTCCAGTCCCAGCGGTCCCGGACCACGCGGTAGAACGCCATGGTGGTGACGACCATCGTGCCGGTGACGGCGACGCCGTAGGCCGTCGAGAGCTGGGCGCTGGACTTGAAATACAGGACAACTGCGATCGTCATGATCGCGAGCACGGTGTTGACCAGCGGCAGGTAGATCTGACCGGCGAGATCGGGGTTGGTGTACTTGACCTGCAGGCGGGGAAAATAGCCGAGTTGGATCGCCTGGCGGGTGAGCGAGTAGGTGCCGGAGATCAGCGCCTGGCTGGCGACGATCGCGGCCGCGATCGACAGCGCGACCAGCGCGAGCCGCGGCGCGCCCTCGGGGACCAGGGCGAAGAACGGATGCGAGAGGTCCAATGGATGCGCCAGCGCGTAGGCGCCCTGGCCGAAATAGCAGAGCGCCAGCCCGGGAAACGCGGCGAAATACCACGCGCGCGTGATGGCGGTGCGGCCGAAGTGTCCCATGTCGGCATAGAGCGCCTCGGCGCCGGTGATCGCGAGGATCACGGCGCCCAGCAGCGCCGTCGCGTAGCCGGGGTAGGCGGCGAGGAGCCGCAGGCCGCACTGCGGATTCAGCGCCTGCAGGACCGCCGGATAGCGCAGGATGTGCCAGGCCCCCAGCACGGCCAGGGAGCCGAACCAGAGCATCATCACGGGGCCGAAGACTCCGCCGATGATCTTCGTGCCCTTGTGCTGGACCCAGAAGAGCGCGGCGAGGATCGCGCAGGCGATGACCGGAATGTAGGGCGAGAAGACCGGATTGAACGTCGTCAGGCCTTCCGCCGCGCCGAGCACCGAGATGGCGGGAGTGATGACGCCGTCGCCGTAGAGCAGCGCCGCACCGAAGATGATCAGGAGGGTGAACCAGCCGCCCTTGCGTTCGTCCGGTGTCCTCGGGGTGTGGCTGAGGGCGAGCAGGGCGAAGATGCCGCCTTCGCCCGCGTTGTCCGCCCGCGTCACGAACCCGAGGTACTTGATGCTGACCTCGACGAAGAGGGCCCAGAAGACGAGGGAGAGCGCGCCGAGGATGCCCTCCTGGCGCTCGACCGGCGGCAGGTTGGTCAGGCACTGCCGGAAGGCGTAGAGCGGGCTGGTGCCGATGTCACCGAAGACGACCCCCAGCGCGCCGATGGCCAGCAGGGCTTGGGCGCCCGGCCGCACGCGGGAGGGGTTGGGGGAACTCATCGGCTAAAAATTCCCGGAGAGGATGACGATTGTCCACGCCGTTTCACGGCCTGCGGGAAAACAGCTTGCAATGACCGTCCCATCCCTCGACAAGCCGGCGGGGACGCCCATGCTGCGCCCTTACCATGAAGCCCGTGAAATGGCGCGTTGCCAAAACCTACACCGACATCCTTTACCACAAGGCCGACGGCATCGCCAAGGTCACCATCAACCGCCCGGCGAAGCGCAACGCCTTCCGGCCGGAGACGGTGGCACAGATGCATGACGCCTTCGCCGATGCGCGCGAGGACCAGTCCGTCGGCGTCGTGCTGCTGACCGGCGCCGGTCCGCACACGGACGGCAAGTACGCCTTCTGCTCCGGCGGCGACCAGGGCGTGCGCGGATCGCAGGGCTATGTGGGCGCGGACGGCGTGCCGCGGCTCAACGTGCTCGACCTGCAGAAGCTCATCCGCTCGATGCCCAAGGTGGTCATCGCGCTGGTCGCGGGCTACGCGATCGGCGGCGGCCACGTGCTGCACCTGGTGTGCGACCTGACCATCGCCGCCGACAACGCCGTCTTTGGCCAGGTGGGGCCGCGGATGGGCAGCTTCGATGGCGGCTTCGGCTCGAGCTACCTCGCGCGGATCGTCGGACAGAAGAAGGCGCGGGAAATCTGGTACCTCTGCCGCCGGTACGATGCGAAGCAGGCCCTGGACATGGGCCTTATCAACACCGTCGTGCCGGTGAAAAAACTCGAGGCCGAGGGAGTGCAATGGGCCCGCGAGATCCTTGGGCACAGCCCGCTGGCGATCCGCTGCCTCAAGAGCGCCTTCAACGCCGACGTCGACGGCCAGTCCGGCCTCCAGGAACTCGCGGGCAATGCCACGCTGTTGTACTACATGAGCGAGGAGGCGAAGGAATTTCACTCCGCCCAGCGCGAGAAACGTCCGCCCGCCGCGCGGAAGTTTCCCTGGCTGCCGTGAGGCCAGGGGGCGGAAGCAGGAAGGAGGAAGGAAGAATCAAGAAAGTTCACGGCGCGACGTTCCGGATGCGGGCGCGGGCATCGCTCGAAAACTCCGGATTTTGATTCTTCCTTCCTCCCTTCCTACTTTTTTTGCACGTCCAGCAGCGCGGCGTCCTCGAGGTTCTGATTCAGGTAGCCGTAGGTGACGTAGCCATAGCCGCCGGCGCCCCAGCGCACGCCCCAGGAATTCTTGAAGATGAAGACGGTGTCCTCGATGGCGCCGGTCTTGTTTTCGTATCCCACGAGGGTCACGGCGTGGCCGGTACCCGCCTTGGGCGGCTGCTTGCTGAGATAGCCGGTGCGGATCGCCTGCCACGGCGGCCACTGCGCGCCGATGGCCACGGGCACGCCGGCGTCCAGGGCCTGGACGAGATTGGCGAGGCGCGTGGCCTGGTCGCGGCCGGGAAGGGACACGACGGCGACACGCTGGTGGCTGCGGGCCTCCTCGATCACGGCGGCTGGCGGGTCCGCGGCGGGCGTGCGGGCGAAGGAGTAGGGCAGGCTGCTTTGGAGCGGAATCCCGTAGGCGCGAAGGGCCGTCACGACCTCTGACAGGGTGAAGCCCTCGTCCGCAGTGTCGAGGCTCGCGGAATCCTCGGTCCCCTCGGCGCCGGCGTCGGGGCGGGCCCGCGGCGGGCGCTTGAGAATCTTGCAGGTGGCCCAGACCAGGTATTCCTCGGAGAAACGCTCAGCCTGGCCGGACAGCTGGGCGTTCTGGAATTCGAGCGCGCTGACGATCGCGAAGACGGCGCAGCTGGGCCGCGGTCCCTGGTTTTTGACGTTGAGCCCGAGGTCCGAAAATTTCGGCCGCAGGTCGACCGTCGGCCGGATTTCCGGCGCCTGGCCGAAGCTCTGCAGCAGATGGTCAAAGGCGGTCGCGGTTTTCGGCCGTTGGGAACCGGATTGCGCCTTCGCCGCGGCTTCCTTCGCCTGTTTCTGCGCGGTCGCGGCTTCGGCGGCGTCCGCGGCCGCTTCCGCCGCGGGGCTGTAGCCGAAACCGGCCTGCAGTTCGGGCGCCAGGTCGCGGAGACGGACCGAGGCCATGCCGCCCGCATGGGCGATCATCAGGTTGCGGGCGCTGACCGAAAGGACGCGGACCTGGCGATAGGTCGTCGTGCCTGCCTGGAGCGTGTCGAACGTCGCCCCGGCTCCGAGGCTGGACGGCGCGGGCGGATTCGCCGCCGCCGACGCGGGACCGGCCAGCGCGAGGGCGGCGAGAAAAACCGCCGCCAGCCGCGCCGCGCCCCGTGCCTTTCCGCGCATCCTACTTGCCGAGCGACTTCCGCAGGTCGGCCAGCTGGTTGGCGCTGCCGAGCAGTTCGTTGCGGCTGGCAATGAACTTGGCGTACTCCTCGATGAAGATCTTGCCGGGCGGGCGGAAGTCGAACTCGCCGGGCTTGTCGCGGAAGAACTCGCGGTGCACGCGGGTCCAGACGAGGCGGCCGTCGGTGTCGATGTTCACCTTCGTCACGCCGAGCTTGGCGGCGGGAAGGTATTCCTTCGGGTCGACGCCCATCGAGTCCTTGATCTGGCCGCCGGCGGCGTTGATGCGCTTGACCTCGTCCTGCGGGACGGAGGACGAGCCGTGCATCACGAGCGGGAAACCGGGAAGGCGGGACTTGATCTTCTCGAGGACGTCGAAATGCAGCGACTGCCGCCCCTTGAACTTGAACGCGCCGTGGCTGGTGCCGATGGCGCAGGCGAGGGAATCGCAGCCCGTCTTCTTCACGAAGTCCTCGGCCTCGGCCGGGTTGGTGAGCATGGCGTGACCCTCCTCCACCTTGATGTCCTCCTCGACGCCGCCGAGCATGCCGAGCTCGGCCTCGACCGAGATGCCCTTCGCGTGCGCCTTGTCGACGACGCGCTTCGTGATCGCCACGTTCTGGTCGAACGGGTCGTGCGAGGCATCGATCATCACCGAGCTGAAGAAGCCGGAATTGATGCAGTCGTAGCAGGTTTCCTCGTCGCCGTGGTCGAGGTGCACGGCGAAGATCGCCTCGGGGAAGATCTCGGAAGCCGACCGGATGATCGCCTCGAGCATGCGCTTGTCGGTGTACTTCCGCGCGCCTTTCGAGATCTGGATGATGAAGGGCGCCTGCGACTGGATGCAGCCCTTGAACAGGCCCATGGCCTGCTCGGCGTTGTTGATGTTGTAGGCGCCGACGGCGTACTTGCCGTAGGCGTGCTTGAAGAGCTGGGCGGTGGTGACGATCATGGCGGAAGGGGATTCAGCAGGAAGCGCACCGTAGCCCT
>DASZQN010000097.1:0-37816 GCA_035549635.1 Opitutaceae bacterium | reverse complement strand
TCCCTTGCGGACGCCCGCTGGACGCGATGCGAAGCAACGGGCGTCCGCAAGGGACGCCCCTGCACGGAACCGAAGGCGCCTTTGGCGTACTTTGTGGGAGCGAGGAAAACGGACCGCCGGTCCGGCTCCTCCGCCAGCGATGAGCCCCGCTGCCTTCCCTGACTCTTCCCTCTCCCTCGTCCCCAGCCTGCACTGGTCCGCGGCCCGGGGGCTTGCCGCCGGGGCGGAGCAGGTGGTGATCGAGGCGCCGCTGGCCCTGGAGATCGCCTATCGGCGCGGGAGCCACGAGGTGCGCCAGGTGCTCGCGGTCACGATGCGGACGCCGGGCGCGGATGAGGAGCTGGCGCTGGGATTTTTGTTCGCGGAGGGCCTGATCGAAAAAGGCGCCGACGCGACCGCGCAGCTCGCGCTGGCGGAAAATGCCCGCGGCGAAAAAATTCCCACCCGGCAGGTCCGGCTGGCCTTTCCGCCGCCGGAGGACCTGCGGCGGCTCAGCCGCGGGCTGCTCACCAGCTCGGCCTGCGGCCTCTGCGGCCGCCCCGGCCTGGGAGGATTGCCGCTGCGATCCGTGGGGCCGGTGGAGGCCGGCGGAGAGCTGCGGGCGGAGGATCTCGTCCAGCTGCCGGAAAAGCTCCGGCGGCAGCAGCCCGCCTTTTTTGCCAGCGGCGGCTGCCACGGCGCCGCCCTTGCGACGCCCGCGGGTGAGCTTCTCCTCGTGCGCGAGGACGTCGGCCGCCACAACGCAGTGGACAAGCTGATCGGTGCGGCGCTGCGCCAGCCGACCGCCACGGCCGGAAAAATCCTGGTGCTGAGCGGGCGGGCCAGCTTCGAGCTGCTGCAGAAGGCGGCCATGGCCGGCATCGTCCTGGTGCTCTCCGTCGGCGCGCCTTCCTCGGCGGCGGTGCAGCTGGCGCACGCCGCCGGCATCACGCTCGTGGGTTTCGCCCGGGAGGGCCGCTTCAATCTCTACTCCCACGCCGCGCGCCTGCGGGTCGCGGACCGGGTCCCGCCGTCCGCCCTTTTCCCCGATGAAAATCACGCATCTGTATCTTTCGCCTGAACATCGCTTCGTCGGCCGGTTCGGCCAGGAGCCGCGGGAGGCGCCGATCCGCGAGGTGAGGCGGGTGCATGCGGTGACGGGGAAGGGACTCGAGGGCGACCGCTATTTCGCGCGCGCCGACGGCCACAAGGGCCAGGTGACGTTCTTCGCGGAGGAAACCTGGGAGCGTTTGCGGCGTGAACTCGCCGTCGATGCCACCCCCGACGTCTTTCGCCGCAACGTGATCGTCCGCGGCGCCGACCTGCGGGCGCTGATCGGGCAGGAATTCGAACTGCAGGCGGTGCGATTCTTCGGTGCGGAACACTGCCGGCCCTGCTGCTGGATGGATCGCGCCTTTGGCGCGGGCACGCTGGAGCGCCTGGCGGAGTGGGAGGCCGGCGGACTGCGGGCCCGGATCCTGTCCGATGGCTGGCTGCACTGTGAAAGCGAGGTGGCGTCGTGATGCTCGGCGTCATCCTGGCCGGCGGCGACTCCAGGCGCATGGGGCACGACAAGGCGGACCTGCGCTGGAGAAACCGGCCGCTCTGGCAGCGGCAGCGGGACATCCTCCGCTTTGCGGGCGCCACGCCCGTCGTCATGGTCCGCCGTCCGGACCAGCCGGCGCCGGACGGCATCGAGTGCTGGCGGGACACTTTCGTGCAGGCCGGCCCCCTGGCCGGATTGCAGACCGCGCTCGCGCACAACACTGCGCCCTGGGTGGCCGTGCTGGCCGTCGACATGCCCGGGATCGGCGCCGACTGGTTCTGGCGCCTGCGGGCGCGATGCTCTCCGGGCGTCGGCGCGATGATCCGGCACGCCGCGGCGTGCGAACCCCTGGCGGCGATTTATCCGGCGGAGGCGCTCGCCGAAATCGAGGCCCGGCTGCGCCGCCAGGAATATTCGCTGCAGTCCCTCGCGCTCGCCCTGGCCGCGCAGCGGCGGATGCACCTGGTGACGGCGACGCCCGCGGAATGCGTGCAGGCGCGCAGCGTCAACACGCCCCGGGAATGGTCTCACCATCGGGCCCCGGCGCGGCCGCTGGCCGCCGCTTTCGCGTCATGAGTGACCCCCTCCAGCCTCCCTCCGGCGCCCAGACGCCCGTCGAGTTGAAGACGCTGAAGCAGCGCCGCCGCGTGACCACGGCCGCCGGCTTCAAGGCGATCGAGGAAGTCGCGGAGTACGGACTCCGCCAGGCCGGGTTGAAAAACACCCTGGCGACCGCCCACCGGCTGAACCAGCTCAAGGGCTTCGACTGCCAGAGCTGCGCGTGGCCGAATCCGGACAACGAGCGCAGCGTCGCCGAGTTTTGCGAAAACGGATTCAAGGCCGTCACCTACGAGGCGACGACGAAGCGGCTCACCCGGGAATTCTTCCAGCGCTACTCCGTGCACGACCTCCTCCGGAAGCCGGACCACTGGCTCGGCCACGAGGGACGCCTGACCGAGCCCATGGTGCTGCGACCGGGCGCCACGCACTATGAGCCGATCGGCTGGGACGCGGCCTTCCAGCTCGTGGCCGACGAACTCAAGGCGCTCGCCTCGCCGGACGAGGCGGTCTTCTACACCTCGGGCCGCACCAGCAACGAGACCGCCTTCCTCTACCAGCTCTTCGTCCGCGCCTACGGCACGAACAACCTGCCGGACTGTTCCAACATGTGCCACGAATCCACCAGTGTCGCGCTGCCGCCGATGCTCGGGATCGGCAAGGGTTGCGTGAAGCTCTCCGACCTGGAGATCGCCGACGCCATCTTCATCGTGGGCCAGAATCCCGGCACCAACCACCCGCGGATGCTGACCCCGCTCCAGAAGGCGAAGGAGAACGGCTGCAGGATCGTCGCGGTCAATCCGATGCCGGAGACCGGTTTCCTGCGGTTCAAGAACCCGCAGGACCTGCTGCACCCGCTGCACCTCCCGCGGTTCCTGTTCACCCGCGGCACGCCGCTCGCCGACCTGTGGCTGCCGGTGATGATCAACGGCGACATGGCCTTCTTCCAGGGGATGATGAAGGAAATGCTGGAGGAGGAGGACCGGCGGCCGGGCCAGGTCTTCGACCACGACTTCATCAGGCATCACACCGAGGGGCTGGACGCCCTGCTCGCGCAGCTGCGCGCCTCGCCCTGGGACCGGATCGTCGCCGACTCCGGCCTGACGCGGGAGCAGATCCGGCAGGCGGCGGACATCGCGATGCAGTCCCACCGGATCATCGTGTGCTGGTGCATGGGCCTGACCCAGCACCGGAACGCCGTCGCGACGATCCAGGAGACCGTCAATTTTCTGCTGTTGCGCGGCAACATCGGCCGTCCCGGCGCCGGGCCGTGCCCCGTGCGCGGGCATTCCAATGTCCAGGGCGACCGCACGGTGGGGGTCTGGGACAAGCCGAAGAAGGAGTTCCTCGACAAGCTGGCCGCGGAATTCGGCTTCGAGCCCCCGCGCGAGGAAGGGTTCGATGTCGTCAAGGCGATCAAGGCGATGAGCGAGGGAAAGGCGAAGGTGTTCTTCGCGATGGGCGGGAACTTCCTCGCCGCGCCGTCCGACACGGAGTTCACCGCCGCGGCGCTGCGGAAATGCCGCCTGACGGCCCACGTCTCGATCAAGCTCAACCGGTCGCACCTGGTGACCGGGAGGACCGCCCTGATCCTGCCGTGCCTCGGCCGCACGGAGGTCGACCGGCAGGCAGGCGGCGAGCAGTTCCAGACCGTGGAGGACAGCATGGGCGTGATCAACCCGACGCGCGGCCGCCTCGAGCCGGCGTCGCCGCACCTGTTGAGCGAGCCGGCGATCGTGGCGGGCCTGGCGAAGGCCGTGCTCGGGCCGCAGCGGCCGATCGACTGGGACGCGTACGTGGCGAACTACGACCTGATCCGCGACAAGATCGAGGCGGTGATCCCCGGCTTTCCGGCATACAACGACCGGATCCGGGAGGGCACCTTTTACCTGCCCAATCCGCCGCGGGACCAGCGGAAGTTCGAGACCCCGTCCGGCAAGGCCGTCTTCATCCCGCATCCGCTTTCCCGCGCCGCCCTGGAGCCGGGCCAATACCTCCTGACCACGGTGCGCAGCCACGACCAGTTCAACACCTCGATCTACGGGCTCGATGACCGCTACCGCGGGATCTACAACGGCCGGCGCGTGATCTTCCTCAACGAGGACGACCTGAAGGAGGCCGGCCTGATGGGCGGACACCTCGTCGACATCACGAGTCATTTCCAGGGCCAGACGCGCACCGTCGAGCGTTTCATGGTGGCGCCGTATCCGATCCGGCGCCGCTGCGCCGCCGCTTATTTCCCGGAGGCCAATGCCCTCGTCCCGATCGATGCCACGGCCGAGAAGAGCAATTGCCCGGCCTCAAAATCGGTGCCGGTGACCCTGCGCCTGTCCGCTCAGCAGGGCCGAACCGACGCCGCGGACGAGGTGACTTAGGCCGGCCGCGCTTGGGGCGCGGCGCGGAAGTGCCAGGTTCCAGGGTCCAAGTGCCAAGAAATTTCAGCGACGAACCCTCAAGGGGGATCGATCTTCGCGTCTCTGCGCCTCTGCGCGAAACTCCGAAGTCAGGGCACGAGGATTTCCCGCGGGCCGGTCTCCATCTCGTCAACTGCGTCGGCGAAGCGGTGACCGTCGTGCGGCTCACGGATATTCTCCGGCGCGAGCTGCGGGTAGTCGGACAGGAGGATCGGGGACGACAGCATGGTGTCGTGTTCGCCGGCCGCCTCGTCGCCGACCAGAACCGGCCAGGTGCCGGCGTTGAAGCATTCGGCCGCGGCGGCGGCGAGCTCCTCGGGCGGCGAGGCCTGCGAAATGAAATCGGCGCCCTCGGCGTGGAGAATCGTGTGGGTCGAGGCCAGCGAGCGGAGGACGAGATCGTCGTCCGACGAAAAGGAATCCGCCGGTGCGACGGTGCGGTTGATGATTCGCACCGACACGAGAAACAGGTCGTCGCCCTGGCGCTGGCAGCTCAGCTCGACCGTGCCGGAGATCGTCTCGTTCGCCCGCAGGATCAGTGCGGGCACCCGGCCGTCGTCGTCCACGACGGGTTCCGCGGTGTGCATCGCGGCGAAGGAAAAGGAGGTCAGGCTCCGGGCCCGGTCGGCGATCGCGCCGGCGATCTCGATCCGGCGCTCCCGCGCCTCGCGCCAGGCCTGGTGGATTTTCCCTCCGGCCTCGAACTGCGCCTCGAGGCGGTGCGGCGGGATCGACTGGCCGGGCTTCCACGAGGGCAGCGGCGATGCCAGGCGGGCGATCGTGCGGTCCACCGCATGGAGGAACTCCACCGTGACCGCGAGGCGCGCGCCCGCCGAAGGAGACCGGACGCGGAGGAGGCACTGGGTCTGCATCACGCAGGGCTCCGACTCCTGCTGGGCCTCGCTGTGCGCCGAGGGATAGACGCGGCCGAAGGCGAACCGCTGGAGCTTCTTCGGCGACACCGCGCGGTAGGGATAAAGGATCTGGCCCTCGTAAAGGACCGACTCGACCAAGGCGCTGAGCTGTTCCGGTTTCATGCGGGCACCGCCTCCCCGGCCGGCTCCGTCGCGAGCAGCCGCTCGATCGCCTGGTCCCACGTCGCGCAGCGCTCCCGGCGCTTGAACGCCTGGAGTCCGTCGAACACATCGCGGTCGAGATTGATCCCGGCGCTCGCCGGAAAAACCCGGTTCATCAGCTCTTCCCAGAGGGCGACCGGCAGCGGCCAGGAGTATTCCCTTCCGGGGGAAATCCGCCGCCCGTGCGGCCGGCCATCATCCGCCGTGGGCAGCACCGTGCCGCTGAAGAGGAAGGACAATGAAACGTCGCCCTCCTCGATCGCGTAGAAATTTTTCGCCGCAAGGGCGTCGAGGTCATAGCTGCACGGCATCACCAGCGGGACCTCGGTGCGGCCGGTGAACGCGGGCACGGTGAGATCAAGCTGGGTCCAGGGCTGGTCGCACCGGCGGGCCGGCCGAAGCCCGATTTGCACCCGGAGGAGGATCCTCTCGATGCGCTCGGCGGACGGCGAGTTCTCGATCCCGAGCCGGAAGCAGAGCAGGGGAGTCGGACCCTTCGCCCCCGTCTCGGCGCCATTGACCTGGAAGCGGAGGCCAGGTCCGGGCGGGGGAGGGACGGTGGAAGGGGAAGGTTCCATGACGATCTTGGGGAAGTGGTTGGGGGCCTGCGCGGTTCGGAACGGGGCGCACTGACCGAGGAAGGTCCGGGCTGTTCCGGTCACGGTCGGTCTCGCGGGAGCGCCTGGCCGCTGCTCTGGCGACGAACCGTTGCATCCTTCCGGTGTCGGTGCGCAGCCAAGTCCTTGAAAACCATGCGCCAGCCATGAGTGAAACCGGAAGCCATCCCTCTCATTCCCACCGCCCCGTCGAGGCGGATGAGGAAAAGTCCGGGACCCCGCCGCAGGCGCATCCCCGCCACGGCCACCGGTCGGAGGGAAAATCCGGCCACGACCAGCGGGAGCACCACGGCCAGCGCGGGAAACCTGTGCGTCCTTGGTACCGGCGGCCGCTGCTCGCCGGGGGCCTTTTCCTCGTTCTGCTGATCCTGGTCGTCGGAGGCACGTTGCTGGCGCTGCACGCCCGCGCGTTCGAATCGACCGACGATGCGAGCATCGACGTGATCCCGCAGCGGGCGAGCGCGCAGCTGCCCGGCCGCGTGCTGCGCGTGGCGGTCGCCGACAACCAGGAGGTCGCAGAGGGTGCCGTGCTGGTTGAACTCGATCCCGCCGACTATGTCGCCCGGGCGGAGCAGGCGCGGGCGGCGGGCGCGCAGGCGCAGGCCCAGGCCGGCCAGGCGCGCGCGCAACGCGCGATCTTCGACGCGCAGCGCGAACAGGCGCAGGCCAGCCTCGCCATCGCGGAGACCAATGCCGACACCGCCGCGAAGGACCTCGCGCGCTTCGATGCCCTCCGGCGCGACAATGCCGGCGCCGTCTCCCAGCAGCAGTGGGACAACGCCGTCGCGGCGCAGAAGTCCTCCGCCGCGCAGGTCGAGGCCGCGCGCAAGGCCGTCGCCGCCGCCGAGGCGCAGCTCGGCTCCGCCGACAGTTTGCTCGACGCCGCGAAGGCGGCCCAGGCCGGTGCGGACGCGCAGCTGCGGCAGGCCGAGCTCAATCTTTCCTACATGCAGGTGCGGGCGCGCGTCGCGGGCCGGGTCGCCAGCCTCCACGTCGCGCCCGGCGACTACGTCCAGCCGGGGGGGGCGCTGATGGCGATCGTGCCGCGCGAGGTCTACGTCACGGCCAACTTCAAGGAGACGCAGCTGCGTCGCATGCGCCGCGGCCAGCCGGTCCGCGTGACGGTCGACGCCTATCCCGACTTCGAGCTCGCGGGCCGGATCGACAGTTTCCAGCCGGGCACCGGCCAGACTTTCAGCTCGCTCCCGGCGGAAAACGCGACCGGCAACTGGGTGAAGGTCGTGCAGCGCGTCCCGGTCAAGATCACGCTCGATCACGTGCCGGACGATCCTGACCGCCGGCTCGGGCCGGGCATGTCCGCGGAGGTCCGGGTCTCGGTCCGCTGAGCGCGAAAGGAGCCCATGCCCGCCACCCACGCCTCCCTGGAACGCTCGGCCGCCGGCGACCACAACCCGTGGATCGTGGCGGTCATCGTTTCCATGGCGACGTTCATGGAGGTGCTCGACACCAGCATCGCCAACGTCTCGCTCCGTCACATCGCGGGCAATCTTTCCGCCACCGCCGACGAGGGCACGTGGGTGCTGACGAGTTACCTCGTGAGCAACGCGATCATCCTGCCGATCAGCGGCTGGCTGGGGACGGTCGTCGGGCGCAAGCGGTTCTACCTGCTGTGCGTCGCGCTGTTCGGCGCGAGCTCGCTCTGCTGCGGTCTCGCTCCATCGCTGGGGTGGCTGATCCTTTTCCGCATCCTGCAGGGGCTCGGCGGCGGCGGCCTCGCGCCGAGCGAACAGTCGATCCTCGCCGACACCTTTTCCCCGGAGCAGCGCGGGCAGGCGTTCGCGCTCTACGGGGTCGCCGTCGTCGTGGCGCCGACGCTGGGGCCGACGCTGGGCGGCTGGATCACCGACAACTATTCCTGGCGCTGGATTTTCCTGATCAATGTGCCGGTGTGCCTGCTCTCGCTCTGGCTGGCGGGAACGATGCTGGTCGATCCGCCCGCCGTGGAGCGGGACCGCGCGCGGGCCCTGTCCGGCGGGCTGAAGATCGACTACCTCGGCTTCGGCCTCGTCGCGCTCGGGCTCGGGGCGCTGCAGCTCGTGCTGGACAAGGGCCAGGAGGACGACTGGTTCGCCTCGCCGTTCGTGCTCGGGGCCACGCTGGTGTCGGGCCTGTCGCTCCTCGCGCTCGTCGCCTGGGAACTGGTCTGTCCGGATCCGATCATCGACCTCCGGCTGATGCGGAACCGGAATTTCAGCTCGTCGCTGGCGGTGATGTTCGTGACCGGTTTCATCCTCATCGGCACGACGCAGGTGATTCCGCGCTTCCTCCAGGAGATGATGGGCTACAGCGCGACGCAGGCCGGGATGGCGCTGACCGCCGGCGGCGCGGCGACGCTGCTGCTGATGCCGATCGTGGGCGGGGCGCTGCGGAAGGCGCAGCCCAAATACCTCATCGCCCTGGGCCTGACGATCGAGGCGCTGGCCTGTTATCACCTCCGCGGTTTCAACCTGCAGATCACCTTCGGCCACGCCGCCGCGGCGCGCGTGCTGCAGGCGGTCGGTCTGCCGTTCCTGTTCGTGCCGATCTCGGCGGTCGCCTACGCGGGGCTGCCGCCGGAAAAGAACGGAGCCGCGTCCGCGCTCGTCAACACGATGCGGAATCTCGGCGGCAGCTTCGGCATTTCCATCGCCGTCGCGATCCTGGCGCGCCGCACGCAGTTTCACCACGGACGGCTGGCGGAGGCGGTCACGCCCTATGCCCACAGCGGCCTCCTGACGGCGCCGCTTTCCACCGTCAACGGGCTCGTGACGCGGCAGGCGCAGATGCTGGGCTACGTCGACATCTTCTGGTTCCTCACTCTGATGGCGGCGGCCGCGATCCCGGTCGCCTTCCTGCTGCGACCCGTGAAAGGCGGGGCGGCGGCCGCGGCCGCCTGAATTCCAGCCATGTCGCGTCCGCAGCACCACGCCGGCCGGAGCTGGATGCCGCTGCTGCTGGCGGCGCTGGCCGGCGGCTGCACCGTCGGGCCCGACTATCATGCGCCGAAGCCGGCGCTCGAGGACGAATACGCGGAGGCCGCGGCCGCCGGGCCCGCGCTGGCGAGCCGGCCGGAATCGGGCCCCGAGGCGGCGCAACGCTGGTGGTTCACGTTTCACGATCCCGAGCTCAACGCGCTCGTGCGCCGCGCGCTGGCCGGCAACCGCGACCTGAAGGTGGCGGCCTCGCGGGTGCGGCAGGCGAGGATCCAGCGGCTGGTCGCGCTCGGGGGGCTCTGGCCGGAGATCGACGCCACCGCCGGCTACAATCGCGGCCTCGGCAGCCGGAATGTCCAACTGCCCTTCGGCGGCGGCGCCTCGGCCGCGCCGGCGGGCGGCGGAACGCCGCGGGCGGCGCAGGCCGACCAACGGGATTCCAGCCCGGCGACGCCGGATCTCTCGGGCGACGGCGCGGGTGGTGCGGTCCGCCCCGCCGGGCCGGCCAGCCCGCTGGGTGAGGGCGGTTTCCCGGGTGTCGTCACCAATCTCTACCAGGTCGGCTTCGATGCGTCGTGGGAGATCGATTTCTTCGGCGGGCGCCGGCGGGCGCTGGAGCTGGCGGGCGCTCAGGTCGGCGCGACGGAGGAGGCCGAGCGCGGGGTGGTGGTCTCGCTGCTCGGCGAGGTGGCGGAGAGCTACCTGCAGCTGCGCGCGGGCCAGCGGCGCCTGGAACTCGCCCGGCAGAACGTCGCCGTCGGGCGCGAAACCCTTGAGCTGATCCAGGCGAAGTTCCGCCACGGCTTCGCGACCGATCTCGAGGTCGTCCGCCAGTCGGCGGAACTCGCGAGTCTCTCCGCCGCGGTGCCGCAGCTCGAGGCGGCGGAGAAGATGTCGATCCATGCGCTCTCGGTCCTGGTCGGAGACGAACCCGGCGCGCTCACCCGGGAACTTTCCGCCGTGCCCGCGGAGGAGCCTCCGCCGCTGCCGGCGGAGATTCCGGTCGGCCTGCCGTCGGACCTGCTCCGCCGCCGGCCGGATGTCCGGCGGGCGGAGCGCGAGCTCGCGGCCGCGACGGCCAAGGTCGGTGTCGCCACCGCGGGGCTCTTCCCGCAGTTCAACCTCGCCGCGGCGGCGGGGCTCGACAGCAGCAATCCGGGCGATCTCGCGGCGTGGTCGAGCCGCTACTACTCCGTCACTCCCGGCCTGCGCTGGCCGATCCTCGACTGGGGCCGCGCGCGCGGCGGCGTCCGCCTCTCGGCCGAGGCGAAACAGGAGGCGCTGACGCGCTACGAGGCCGTGGTGGCGCAGGCGGTGCTTGACGTGGAGAACGCGCTGGCCCGTTTCCGCGGCGAGCAGCTCGTGCGCGCCGCGCGCGCGGAGGCGCAGGCCGCGACGCATCAGGCGTTCACGCTCGCGCGCCAGCGCTACGAGCACGGGCTGGTCGATTCGCTCGCGGTGCTCGAGGCGCAGCACGCGCTCGTGGCGGCGGACGACTCGCTCGCCCAGAGCGACGCCTCCGTGCGGCTGACCCTGGTCGCGCTCTACAAGGCGCTTGGCGGCGGATGGGAAGGCTGAGGCGATCCCGCGATGACTTCCCCCGATCCTCCTGCTCCCGGTCCGCTCCGCCGTCCGCTGTTTGGCGCGGGCACGACGCACGCGGTGCGCGTCGCGCTGCTCGGGGTCGGCCTGACCGTCGGCGCCGCGGGCTTCACCACCTACGAGTATTATCACTCGCCTTACTGGGATCGCGTCGGTGTCGCGCCCGCGCAGCCCGTCCCCTTCAGCCACCGGCACCACGCCGGCGAACTCCGCCTCGACTGCCGGTTCTGCCACCCGACGGTCGAGACCGCGGCGGAGGCCGGGATGCCGTCCACGCAAACCTGCCTCACCTGCCACTCGCAGCTTTTCCGCGGCGAGCCGATGCTCCAGCCGGTCATGGCCAGCGCGGCGGACAACGTCCCCCTCGCCTGGTCGCGGGTGAACACGCTGCCGGACCACGTGCATTTCGACCACTCGATCCACGTCGCTAAGGGCATCGCCTGCGCCAGCTGCCACGGCGACGTCGCGGACATGCCGCTCATGCGCAAGGCCCGCGCGCTGACGATGCGCGAGTGCCTGGCGTGCCACCGCGATCCCGGGCCGCATCAGGTGGCGGCGGCGGAGGTTTTTCGGCCGTCCGGGCCCGGCCTCCTCACGTCGTCCGCCACCTCCGGCGAGGGTAGCGGACGAGGCAACGAGGCCGTTCCCCGTCCGCTCACGAACTGCTCGACCTGCCATCATTGAATCATGGCCCCACCGTCTTCCATCCTCGGGACTTCGCCCGGCACCGCGCGACTCAGCGACGAGTTTCCGCCGGGTGCGCCGCACTGGCTGCCGGACCTGGACCGGCGCGAGTTCCTCCGCCTGATGGGCGCCTCGCTCGCGCTCGCCGGGCTGTCGTCGTGCCGGCGTCCGGCGGAGAAGATCGTGGCGCGCGTCGTGCCGCCCGACCGGGCGTTCGCCTCGGGGACCGCCTGGTATGCCACGGCGATGCCGTGGGAGGGATTCGCCCGGGGCGTCCTTGCAAAGTCGTGGCAGGGACGGCCGATCAAGCTGGAGGGCAATCCCGATCATCCGGAAAGCCGCGGCGCGACCGATGCGGAGACCCAGGCCGCGATCCTCTCGCTCTACGATCCCGAGCGTTCGACGGGTCCGCGGCGGGGCGGGCAGGCCGCCTCCTGGGAGCGCTTCGAACAGGAGTGGACGGCGCGACGGCCGGAATTCGCCGCCCGGCGCGGTGCCGGCCTGGCGGTGCTGACGGAGCCGACCACCTCGCCGACGCTCCGCCGCGAGCTGCACGCGCTGCTCGCGGCGTGGCCGGAGGCGCGCTGGTTCCAGCACACGCCGCTCGCGCGGCACGACCGCGACGGTTGGCAGGCGGACTTCGATTTCGCCGCGGCGGACCTGGTGCTCACGCTCGGGGCCGATTGCTTCCACCGGCATCCCGCCGCGCTGCGGCAGGCCGGCGACTTTTTTTCGCGACGGCGGCGGGATGCGACGAGGCGCAGCCGCCTCTACGCCCTGGAGCCGACGCCCTCGCTCACCGGCGCGGCGGCGGACTATCGCGCCCCGGTGGCGCCCGGGCGTTTTCCGCTCGTGCTGAACGCCCTCGCCGCGGCGCTCGGCGGCCGCGCGCCCTCCGCGGAGCTCACGGAGCCGGAGCGCGCGCTCGTGCGCGACTGCGCGGCGCGGCTGGCCGGCGGCGGAACGAAGGGAATCTGCATCGCGGGCCCGGAGATTCCCGAGGAGCAGCAGCGCTGGGTGGACGCCTTCAACGCCCGGTACGCCCGCGGCGCCGCGCGCCGGCTTGCGGCGGTCCGATCCGACGGCGATGCGCAGAGCGGGGGAGGTCTGGGCGAACTCGTGGCGGCGCTCGATCGCGGCGGGATTTCCACGCTATGGATCCTCGGGGCCAATCCGGCGTACACCGCGCCGGGCGATCTCGATTTCTCGGGCGCCCTGCGCCGCGCGGAGTTCACCGTCCACGTGGGCGGTCACGCGGACGAGACCGCAGCGCGGTGCGGCTGGCATCTGCCGGAAGCGCATTTCCTCGAGACCTGGTCCGACCTGCGCGCGTACTCCGGCGCGGCGACGATCCTGCAGCCGCTGGTCGAGCCGCTGCACGGCGGCCGCTCACCCGTCGAGATCGCGCACCTGCTGCGCACGGGTGAACGGCGGGGCGCACGCGAGCTGGTGCGGGAGACCTGGAGCCGCGGGGTGGAGGATGCGTCCTTCGAGGCGCGCTGGCATGAATGGCTGGATCGCGGCGTGGTGGAGGAGGCTCCGGCGGAAGCGGCGCCGGCGGCGGCCGCGGCTTCCGGTCTTCCTCTGCTGGTGGAGGGAACGGCCGCGGCCGAAATCGCGGTCCTGTTCCGTCCCGATCCCAATCTCGCGGACGGACGCTGGGCCACCAACGCCTGGCTGCAGGAACTCCCGCGGCCCTTCACCTCGCTGGTCTGGGAGAATGCGGCGCTCGTCAGTCCGGCGACCGCGGCGAAATTTTCGCTCCGCAACGGCGACATCATCCGCTGCGAGGCGGGCGGCAGGGCGGTGGAGGCGCCGGTGTGGTCTCTGCCCGGCCAGGCTGATGGCTGCGTGACGCTTCCTCTCGGCGGCGGGCGCACCGCGGCCGGGCCGGTCGGCAGCGGACGCGGATTTTCCGCCTACCCGCTGCGGGCCGTCCGCGAGCCCTGGGAGCGGGTTGTTTCCCTGCGGCCCACCGGCGGCCACCGGGATCTCGTCACCACGCAGGGGCATTTCACGATGGATGGACGCGACCTGGCGCGAACCGTCCCGGAGGAGAATCCGTCGCTGCCGCCGGCGGAGCGCACGGAGGCCGTCGCCCTTTTTCCGACGTGGCCCCGCGACCGCTACGCCTGGGCCCTGTCGATCGACCTCGACGCGTGCTTCGGCTGCAGCGCCTGCGTCGTCGCCTGCCAGGCGGAGAACAACATTCCGGTGGTCGGGCGCGACCAGGTGGCGCGCGGGCGCGAGATGCACTGGATCCGCGTCGACCGCTATTTCTCGGGCGACGCGGCGAACCCGCGCGTCCTGCACCAGCCCGTGCCCTGCATGCACTGCGAGCAGGCGCCGTGCGAGGTGGTCTGCCCGGTCGGCGCGACCGTCCACTCCAGCGAGGGGCTGAACGACATGATCTACAACCGCTGCGTTGGCACGCGTTACTGCTCGAACAACTGCCCGTACAAGGTGCGGCGCTTCAACTTCCTCGACTATCGCGCGCCGGCGGAATCCGGCGTTTACCTCCAGGCCAATCCCGCGGTCACCATCCGCGAGCGCGGCGTGATGGAGAAGTGCACCTACTGCGTGCAGCGCATCGATGCCGGCCGCATCGCGGCGGAGAAGGAGAACCGCCGCGTGCGCGACGGCGAGATCCTGACCGCGTGCCAGCAGGCGTGCCCGGCGGGGGCGATCGTGTTCGGCGACCTGAACGATCCCGCGAGCCGCGTCGCGCGGCGCCGCCGGGATCCGATGTCCTACGCGCTGCTGGCGGAATTGAATACCCGGCCGCGGACGACGTATCTGGCGAAAATCCTTCCTGCTTCGCCTTTGGCTGCGCAGGACGGGTCTCGGCCTGATCCCCAAAGTAGGGCTGACGGATGAACACTTTGCGGACAGAAGTCGCCGAAGGAGATGTCCCGAATCCGGCGGATTCGGGGGAGACGCTGGCGTCGGTGACCGAGCGCGTCAGCCGGCTGCCGCTGGCGCGGCCGCGGTCGCGTTTCTGGTGGGCGGGATTCCTTGCGGCGTTCGCGGGGCTGCTGCTCCTGCTCGCGTCGGTCGGGTGGCTCTTCCTGCGCGGCGTCGGGATCTGGGGGATCGACATGCCGGTGGCGTGGGGCTTCGCGATCGTGAACTTCGTCTGGTGGATCGGCATCGGGCACGCGGGCACATTCATCTCCGCGATCCTGCTCCTGCTGCACCAGCAGTGGCGCACCTCGATCAGCCGCTTCACGGAGGCGATGACGCTCTTCGCCGTGGCCTGCGCCGGCATCTACCCGATCCTGCATCTCGGGCGGCCGCAGTTCTTTTACTGGCTGCTGCCGTACCCTGACACGATGGGCCTCTGGCCGCAGTTCCGGAGTCCGCTGGTGTGGGACGTGTTCGCCGTCTCCACCTACGCGACGGTCTCGCTGCTGTTCTGGTACGTCGGCCTGCTGCCCGACCTGGCCACGCTCCGCGACCGGGCGCCGACGGTGGGGAAACAGCGGGCGTACGGGCTGCTGAGCCTGGGGTGGCGCGGCGACGGACGCCACTGGGCGCACTACGAGCGCGTGTACCTGACGCTCGCCGGGCTCGCGGCGCCGCTGGTGGTGTCGGTGCACAGCATCGTCGGCCTGGACTTCGCCGTCGCGATCCTGCCCGGCTGGCATTCGACGATCTTCCCGCCGTATTTCGTGGCCGGCGCGATCTTCTCCGGCTTCGCGATGGTGCTGACGCTCGTGATCCCGCTGCGGAAAGTCTACGGGCTCGAGGCCGACATCACCGACCGCCACCTCGAGCTGATGGCGAAGGTGCTCATGGCGATGGGTTGGGTCGTCGCGTACGGTTACTTCGCGGAGTTCTTCGAGGCGTGGCGCGCGGGCGACCTCTTCGACCGGTTCGCCGCGGTGAACCGCACGGTCGGCCCGTACGCCTTCTGCTTCTGGCTGCTGGTCGCGTGCAACGTCGTCGCGCCGCAGCTCCTCTGGCCCCGCGCCTGGCGCCGCCGGCCGGGGGTGCTTTTCGCGGTCGCGCTCGCCGTCAATGTCGGGATGTGGCTCGAGCGCTTCGTCATCGTCGTGACCAGCCTGCACCGCGACTTCCTGCCGTCGGCGTGGGGCATGTACCGCCCGACCTTCTGGGACTGGTCGACCTTCCTCGGCACCATCGGGCTTTTCGTGGCGCTGTTGTTCCTGTTTCTCCGCCTCCTGCCGGCGATCTCCATGGCCGAGATGCGCGGCTGGCTGGCGAACCGGGAGGCTTCCGAATGAAACCCGGAATCCATGGCCTCCTCGCGGAATTTTCCGCCCCGGCCAGCCTGCTCCGCGCGGTGCGGGCGGCGCGCGCGGCGGGCTTCACGCGGATCGAGACATTCGCGCCGTGCCCGGTGGACGGGCTGGCCGAGGAACTCCTGCCGCGGCCGTCGCCGCTGCCCGGCGTCATGCTCGCCGCCGGCGCCCTCGGCGCGGCGGGCGGCTTCGGCCTGCAGGTGTGGGCGGCGAGCGACTACCCCGTGGACGTGGGCGGGCGCCCGGTGTTCAGCTGGCCGGCGTTCGTGCCGGTGACCTTCGAGCTCGGCGTGCTGACGGCGGTGCTCGCCGGCGTCGTGGCGCTGCTCTGGCGGATCGGGCTTCCGCGCTATCATCATCCGGTCTTCGCGGCGGCCGCCTTCGCGCGCGCGAGCACGGACCGCTTCTTCCTCTGCCTCCGCGCGGACGACCCGCGGTATTCGGCGGCGGCGGCCCGCGACTTTTTCGCGGCGCTCGGACCCGAATCGCTCGTGGAGGTGCCGTCATGAAGCGCACCATGATCAGCGTCGCCGCGCTCGTGCTGGCGGGCCTCGCCGGCTGCGACAACATGGGCCACCAGCGCGGCGCGGAACGATCCGGCGGCCCCGAGGGCAACCGCGCCGCGGCCCGTCCGACGCCCGCGGGCACGGTCGCGCGCGGTGCGCCCGCGCCCGGCGATCCGGCGGTGACGGGATTCCGCGACGGCCAGCCGCTGGCGACAATGCCGGTGACGCCGACCCCCGCCCGGATCGAGCGGGGACGGGACCGTTTCAACATCTACTGCGCCGCCTGCCACGGCGAGGACGGCTACGGCCGCGGCATCGTGGTGCGGCGCGGCTTTCCGGCGCCGCCCTCGTACCACGAGGACCGGCTCCGCCAGGCCCCGGACGGACATCTGTTCGACGTGATGACGCGCGGCTACGGCGCGATGCTGCCGTTCGCCGACCGGCTCACGGCGGACGACCGCTGGGCGGTGGTGGCCTACATCCGCGCCCTGCAACGGAGCCAGCACGTGGCGCTGCGGGACCTGCCGCCGGGGGACCGCGCGCATTTTTCATCGCCATGAATGCCGTCGCCTCCTCCCCCTGCATGCGCGGCGCCCGGATCGCGGCCGCGGCCGGCGTGGTCGCGCTGGCACTGGCGGCGCTGGTGGCGTGGCGCTGGCCCGCGTCGTTCGCGCCGGCGTGGCGCTGCGCCATGTTCGCGTGCGTGGGGCCCGCGCTCGGCTCGCTGGTCTTCGTGCTGATCCACGAGCTCACCGGCGGGGAGTGGGGGCGGGCGCTCCGGCCCTTCCTGCTGAGCGGCGTGCGGCTGCTGCCGTGGAGCTGGCTCCTGATCGCCGGCGCCCTTTGGACGCCGGCGATGGAGGCGGGAGGAGGGAAGCTCGAGGCGGGAGGCGGGGGAGTGGTGCTGCGCGCGGTGGGATACGGGGTGTTTTTCTTTTTCATCTGCGGGAGAGCGATCCGGGCCTGGCCGCGGGTGGGGAGGGTCGAGGGGCTGGCGTGGGTGGGGCCGGCGGGACTGATCTCGGTTTTGTTTCTCACCCACCTGCTGGCGAGCGACTGGCTCGCGGGGCTCGATCCGCACTGGCTCTCGACGGCGTTCCCGGCGGTGTGGCTGACGGGCCAGGCGGTGGCCGGCCTGGCGGCGGCGATCCTCGGCGCGCTGCTGGCCGGGGCGGATCCGGCGCGGGTGCTGGGACCCAGCCGGCGGCTGGGCATCGACTGGGGCACGCTGCTGTTCGCGGCGGCGATGTTCTGGTGCTATGTCGCCTTCGCGCAGTTCCTGATCGTCTGGTCGGGGAACCTGCCGCGCGAGACCGGCTGGTACGCCCGCCGGCTGGGCGCCGGGTGGCGCTGGCTGCCGCTCGCGCTGGTCGCGCTGCACTTCGCGGCGCCGCTGGTCGTCCTGCTCTCGCGGCGCGCCAAGCAGGACCGCCGCGCCCTCGCGCTGGTCGCCGCGCTCCTCCTCGGGGCGCAGTGCCTGCACACGGCCTGGCTGATCGTGCCGATCTTCCCCGAGGCCCCGGCGGCGACCGCGGTCCTCGCGCTGCTGCTCGTCGTGGCGCTCGGAGGGATCTTTACGGGACGCTATCTCGTCCTCGCGGGAAGGGAGGAGGCGGTCGTTCCATGAGCGCGGATCCCGTTTCCCATCTGCCGCCTCCGGCCCACGAGCCGACGGATGCGCGCGTCGCCTTCATCCTGGTCGTCGCGGGAGCGGTGGTCGCGGGCATCCTCCTCTGTCTGCTGGCGTCCGCGGTCCTGCAGCGCGCGGGCGATTTCTCCCGGCGGCCCGCAGGACCGGAGACGACCTTCCGTCACGGCGCGGCGGAGGAGGGGCCGATGGCGGCGGACTGGCGCGAGCAGGAGGCGGCGGTGCGCGACCATCTGGGGAATTACGCGTGGGTGGATCGCGCCGGGGGAATCGTCCGGATCCCGCTCGCCCGGGCGATCGAGCTCGAGGCGGCGGCGGCCGGCGTCCCGAAAGGAGGCACGCCATGAGGCGGAGCGCCTGGAGGCTCGCGATGGGGTTCGTCCTTGCCGCGAAGGTGGCTTTCGCCGCGGTCGTGCCCGGCGTGAGTTTCGAGCAGCGCGTCGGCGAAACGCTGCCGCTCGACGCGGAATTCCGCGACACCGACGGGAACCTGCGGCCGTTGGGCGCGTGGTTCCGCGACCGGCCGGTCGTGCTCTGGTTCGGCTACGCTCGGTGTCCGCAGCTCTGCTCCGTGGTGTCGGACGGAATGGTGTCGGCGCTGCGGCCGCTGCAGGCGAGCGCCGGGATCGATTTCGACGTGCTGATGATCACCATCGACCCGGCGGAGACCGCCGCGGAGGCGCGCGCGAGCCGCGCCGAGGCGGTCGGCCACTACGGACGCGAGTCGGCCGGGCGGGGCTGGCATTACCTCACGGGCGGGGAGGCCGCGATCCGGGAAGTCACGGCGGCGGCGGGCTTCCATTTCATCTACGACCCTCGCTCGCGGCAGTATGCCCATCCCAGCGGGTTGCTCGTGCTGACCCCGCAGGGCCGGATCTCATCCTACTTTCCCGGCCTCGACTTTGCCCCGAAAGCCCTCGCGTCCGCGATCGACCGCGCCGGCTCGGGCGGGATCGGGGAGAAGACCGCCGACCTCCTGATCGCGTGTTTCCGTGGCGACGGCATTTCGGGCCGTTATGGGAAGATCATCTGGCGGACGCTGGGCGTGGCCGTGGGCCTCACGGTCGTGGCGCTCGGCGCGGGCATCGGCGGGATGCTGTGGTCGGAGCGCCGCGCGCGGCGGCCGGGCGGGGAAGGGGGAGCGCCATGACTGCCGCCGCCCTTCCCGTCCTCGCGCTGATCGACGGCGTGCTCGCCGGGGCGAGCCGGATCGCCCCCGCGGTGAACGCGCTCTTCTTCAGCCTGCTGCTGGTGTCCGCGACCGTCGCGCTCGGGCTCGCGCTGGTGATCATGGTCTTCCTGGTCCGCTACCGCCGCGGCTCGGCGGCCCCGCGGCCGCCGCTGCGCTGGGCGGAGTGGAAATTCGAGACGGCCTGGATCGCCGCGACGACCGTGATCTTCCTCGGATTCTTTTACGCCGGCGCGCGAGTCTACCTGCGCATGGCGGAGGTGCCCGCCGGCGCGGCGGAAATCGCCGTCATCGGCCGGCAATGGATGTGGGAGGTGCGCCACGCGGACGGCCGGCGCGAGCTCGCGGAGCTCCACGTGCCGGTCAACCAGCCCATCCTGCTGCGGCTCACCTCGGAGGACGTGATCCACAGCTTTGCGGTGCCGGCCTTCCGGCTCAAGCAGGACGCCGTCCCGGGCCGGACGGTCGCCGCCTGGTTCGAGGCCACGCGACCCGGGCGCTACCCGATCTACTGCGACCAGTACTGCGGCACGCAGCACGCGGAGATGGGCGGCGAGGTGATCGTGGAGACCCCGGAGGACTACGCGGCCTGGCTCGCGGGCGGGAAGGAGGCGGCGCCCGCCGCGCGCGGCCGCGCGCTCTTCATCCGCTACGGCTGCAGCGGCTGCCACAGCGGAAACTCCGCCGTGCGGGCGCCGCGGCTCGAGGGCCTGGCCGGACATCCGGTGCCGGTGGAGGGCGGACACCTCCTGATCGCGGACGAATCCTACCTGCGCGACTCGATCCTGCTGCCCAACCAGCATGTCGCGGCCGGCTATGCGCCGCTGATGCCGTCCTTCCAGGGCGTGATCCCCGAGGGCGACCTCCTCGACCTGATCGCCTACCTGCAATCGCTCGCCGGCGAAACTCCTCCGGCCAATCCCCCCGCGCCATGACCACGCCTTCCAGCGCGCCCCCGGCCGGGGAGAATTACTTCAACCGCGACTATTCGCTGCGGTCCTGGCTGACCACGCGCGACCACAAGCGGATCGCGCTCCTCTACCTGGCGTCGATCACGGGCTTCTTCTCGATCGCGGCGGTGGCGGCGGCGCTGATGCGGTGGGAGCTGCTGACCCCGCAGGGGGACCTCGTCGTGTCGGACATGTACAACCGCCTCTTCACGCTGCACGGCGTGACGATGGTGTGGTTCTTCCTCATCCCCTCGATCCCGTCCGTGCTCGGCAACTTTGTCCTGCCGCTGATGATCGGCGCGCGCGATGTCGCCTTTCCGCGGCTCAACCTGCTCAGCTGGTACGTCTTCATGGCCGGCGGCCTGCTCGCGCTCTACTCGATCGTGGCGGGCGGCGTGGACACCGGCTGGACGTTCTACACGCCTTACAGCAGCACCTACTCGAACAGCCATGTCATGGCGATGGCCGCCGGCGTGTTCATCGCCGGCTTCTCGTCGATCGCCACCGGCCTCAACTTCATCGTCACGATCCACCGGCTGCGGGCCCCCGGGCTCACCTGGTTCCGGCTGCCGCTGTTCGTGTGGTCGCTCTACGCGACCAGCCTGATCCTGGTGCTCGCGACGCCGGTGCTGGCGATCACGCTGCTGCTGATCATGCTCGAGCGGCTTTTCGGCGTCGGCGTGTTCGACCCGAAGCTGGGCGGGGACCCGCTGCTGTTCCAGCACCTGTTCTGGTTCTACTCCCACCCGGCGGTCTACATCATGATCCTCCCGGGCATGGGTGTGATCAGCGAGCTGATCGCGTGCTTCTCGCGCAAGCGCGTCTTCGGCTACAACGTCGTGGCGGTCGCCAGCCTCGCGATCGCGCTGCTGGGCTTCCTGGTCTGGGGCCACCACATGTTCGTCAGCAGCCAGTCGGTCTATGCCGGGCTGGTGTTCTCGCTGCTGAGCTTCCTCGTCTCCGTGCCGTCGGCCGTCAAGGTGTTCAACTGGACCGCCACGCTGCACCGCGGGTCGATCACGTTCGACACGCCCTTCCTCTACGCGCTGGGCTTCCTCGCGCTCTTCACCGTCGGCGGCCTCACCGGGCTCTTCCTCGCGACGCTCGCGGTCGACGTGCACCTGCACGACACCTATTTCGTCATCGCGCACTTCCACTACATCATGGTGGGCGGGATGGTCATGGCCTACCTCGGCGGCATCCACTACTGGTGGCCGAAGATCTCGGGCCGGCTCTATCACGAGGCGACGGCGCGGGTGGCGGCGGTGACGATCTTCGTCGGGTTCAACCTGACGTTCTTCCCGCAGTTCATCCTCGGCTATCTCGGCATGCCGCGGCGCTTCCACATCTATCCGGCGGAGTTCCAGACGCTCAACGTGCTCTCGACGGCGGGGGCGGGCATCCTCGGCCTCGGGTACGCGCTGCCGCTCTGCTACCTCGGCTGGTCGCTGTTCCGCGGCCCGCGCGCCGGGGCGAACCCGTGGAACGCGACCGGCCTGGAGTGGACCACGCCGTCGCCGCCGCCGGAGCACAACTTCGACCGCACGCCGGTGGTGACGCAGGAGCCCTATCATTATCCGGAGCCTGGCGCATGAAGCCGTCCCCCCCCGAGCCTTCCCCCTACGGCGATCCGGCGCAGCGCGCGGCGGCGCGTCAGCTCGGGATGTGGCTCTTCATCGCCACGGAGGTGCTGCTGTTCGGCGGCCTGTTCGTGAGCTATGCCCTGTATCGTTCGGCCTACCCCGCGGCCTTTGCCGACGGGAGCCGCCGCCTCGATTTCGGGATCGGCACCCTCAACACGGCGATCCTGCTGACGAGCAGCCTCGGCATGGCCTTGGCCGACCACGCGGCGAGGAACGGGCGGAAGCGGCTTGTCCGCCGCTGCCTGCTGGCGACCTGGCTGCTGGGCGCGGCCTTCCTCGGCCTGAAGTTCTTCGAGTACCACCAGAAGTTCGCCGAGCATCTCGTGCCCGGAAGATTCTTCCGGCCCGACGGAGGCGGCGCGCCGCAGCTGCAGCTTTTCTTCTTCCTCTACTTCGCGCTGACCGGCCTGCACGCGGCGCACATGCTGATCGGGCTGGCGGTGATCGCCTGGCTGGGCTGGCGCGCGCGCGACCGGTCGGGGACGGATCCGCTGCCGGCCGTCGAGATCGGCGGGCTGTACTGGCACTTCGTCGACTGCGTCTGGGTGTTTCTCTACCCGCTGCTCTATCTCATCCGCCCGCCATGAAGGATTCCGCCGCCCGCACGCTGCTGCTCGTGTATGCCTCGCTGCTCGCGATCCTCGCCGCGAGCGCGGGCCTGTCGCGCGTCCTCGCCGGCGTCACGGGCACCGCGGTGGCGCTGGGACTCGCGGCGGCGAAGACCGCGCTGGTCTTTTTGTTCTTCATGCGCCTCCGCCGGCAGTCGGGGCTCGTGCGGGTCTTCGCGCTCGCGGGATTTTTCTGGCTGACGCTGCTCGCGGTCTTCGTCGCCGCGGATTACCTGACCCGGGCCTAGGGGGCCGGGAAGTTCCAAGGGGCAGGGAGCAAGTTCCAGGGAGATGCCGGGGGATGGGTGGAGACCGGATTTTTTTGGCCACGAAAAGGCACGAAAAGTCCGGGGCTGCGTCTCGGATCTCCCGCGCGCCTATAGGCGCAATGGAGACGTGGCCGCAGTCTTGGATTTTTTGTGCCTTTTTGTGGCCAAACAATCCGGGATGCTGAAGGTTGAGTTCCGATGAAACTGCTACCCCCGGTCATCGCTTTGAAGAGAAACCTCATGGCGGCGCTGACGCTTCTGCTTGGCGCAGCGGTCGTCCCGTTGGCCGCCGCTGCACCTCGGGAGTACACGAACCCGATCATGGGCGGCGACTGGTCCGATCCCGGGGTGATCCGGGTCGGGGACGATTACTACACCTGCCGCTCGTCGTTTGGCTGGCAGCCCGGGATCCCGATCGCGCACAGCCGCGATCTGCTTCACTGGGAGTACATCGGGCACGCGTTCACGACGCACCCGAAGCTGCAGCCCGGCGATACCCGCAACGGGATCTGGGGCGCGGAGATCGGCTACAATCCGAACACGAAGCAATTCCTCGTCTATGCGCCCACGCGCGACGGCGAGATCTACGTTTTCAACTCCGACCGGCCGGAGGGGCCGTATGCGATGAAGAGCCTGGGCACCGGGCTGGGGATCGATCCCGGCTTCTTCGCGGACGACGACGGACGCCTCTATCTCATCATGAACCGCGCGATGATCTACGAGCTCGGGCGCGACGGGCTCAGCATCCAGCGCGAGGTGGTCCAGATCGACCGCAAGCCCTTCAAGCTCTTCGAGGGCCCGGACATCTTCAAGCATGGCGGATGGTACTACCTCCTGCTGTCCGACGGCGGCACGCTGCCGCACGAGCCGAGCACCATCACGACGCTGCGCGCGCGCCGGCTCGAGGGACCCTGGGAGGCGGACCCGGGCAACCCCGTGATGTTCTCGACGGACAACGGCGCGCGCTTCGAGGGTCCGGCGCACGGCACGCTGGTCGACACGCCGAAGGGCGAATGGTTCGTGACCTACCACGCGCACGAGACCGCCTACTACACGCTCGGCCGGCAGATGCTGATGCAGCCGATCGTATGGACCGACGACGGCTGGTGGCGCCCGGTGGGGGGAAAGGTGCCGGCCGTCACGGCCGCGGCGCCCGACCTGCCGGCCTCCGATCTCCGCCTCGCGCAGTCCGACGAATTCGACGCGCCGAAACTGGGACTCCAGTGGTTCTTCACCTGCCCGCCGGACTTCAGCGGTGCGGCCTGGTCGCTCGGGGAAAGCCCGGGCCGCCTCCGCCTCCGCACGCAGCCGGGCGCGCTGGGCTCGATCGAGGCGCTGCCGGGCATCTTCCAGCAGCGCGTGATCGACAAGCGGTTCAGCTTCGAGACCCGGGTCGACTTCGACGCGCGCGACGGCCGCGAGGCGGCGGGACTTCATCTCTACCATGATCCGCAGATGAATCTCTGGCTGGCCTCCAGCGTGCGCGACGGCGTGAAGACCATCGAGGTCGGGAAGTTCAACCTCGGGCAGCGCACCGATCTCTGGTCGGTGCCCAATCCCGCCGGACGCGTCGTGCACCTGAAGATCGCCGTGGACGGAAAGGAGCGCGCGACGTTCTTCTTCAGCGCCGACGGCCGGACCTGGCGGCAGGTTGGCGGCAGCGTCTATTTCGGCGCCAGCGGCCATCACCTGCGCGACGACCAGCGCGGCGACCCGGATCTCGGCTGGGTGGGGCGCTACAAGGACGCGACGGCCCCGGCGGTGCCGGTCGATCCGCGGCTTCCGAACCGCGGCGGGAATGTCTGGACCGCCGCGACCTTCGGCGTGTTCGCGGTGCGCGACGGCGCGGCGCAGGCGCGTCCGGCGGATTTCGATTACTTCCACGTCGATCACCCTGCGCCATGAGCCCGATCCCGGAATTTTTGGCCATGAAAAGGCACGAAGCGTCAGCGGCTTCGAATCGAGTCTCCCGCGCGCCTATAGGCGCAATGGAGAGGTGGCCGCAGCCCTGGATTTCTCGTGCCTTTTTGTGGCCAAAAATTCCGGCGGTATGCCTGGGATTGCTGGTGGCAGGGATCGCCCGGGCGGCTACGCCGGCGGAAGCCGGCGCTGAAATGCGGCGCGACGTGGAGTACGGGCGCGCGGGCGGCGAGCGCCTGCTGCTGGACGCCAGCGTGCCGGAGGGGGCGGGGCCGTTTCCCATCGCGATCCTCGTGCACGGCGGCGGCTGGACCGGGGGCGACAAGGCCGGCAGCAACAAGCCGGGCGACGGCGCCGACATCTCGCCGTGGTTCACGCCGTTGACCGCCGCGAAAATCGCCTGGCTCTCGGTCAATTACCGGCTCGCTCCGCAGCATCCCTGGCCGGCCTGCCTCGAGGACGTTCAGACGGCGGTGCGCTGGGCCCGGGCGCATGCGGCGGAATTCAAGGGCGACCCGCGGCGCATCGTCCTCTTCGGCCATTCCGCCGGAGGACAGCTCGGCTGCCTCGCGGCGGAGCTGGCGGCGACGGACGACGCGCGTGTGCAGGCGGTCGTCGGCTTTGCGCCGGTCACGGATTTCGAGCAGGATCTCGCCGCGCGCGGCGGCCTCAGCCCTTCGCTCCAGAACCTTCATCACCGTCCGAAGGAGGTCACGCCGGAAGCCCTCGCGATCCTGCGCGAGACCTCGCCGATCAACCACGTGCATCCGGGCCTGCCGCCGTTCCTCCTGCTGCACGGCGACGCCGACAGGACCGTGCCGATCGAGCAGTCGCGCAACTTCCAGGCGAAGCTCGCAGCGAGCGGCGTGCCCTGCGAGCTGCTCGTCATCCCCGGCGCGCCGCACGGGCTGATGACGTGGGAGAAATTCGATCCGGACTACGCCGCGAAGATGACCGCCTGGCTGCGGCGTACGCTTGGTGGCGCGGCTGCACGCTGAGGGAGGTCGAGAAGGGTGGGTTGAGAGCCGGAAGGCAGAGTCGAGAGTCCAGAGGTGAGAACCGAGAGGAAAGCGCGTGAGGATGGCCGTTTCCGGCGCTCGACCTCAGCTCTGGACTCTCCACCGGATCGCCCGCCCCTCTGCGGGCGTCGCACGAAAGTCACCTGCCGTCTGCGCTGGGCGCCGGTGAAGTTTTTCGCGACGCCGGCGCATCGAGTACATCCCGCATGGTGTAACCCATTGGGTTACACCACGTGCTCGGGAGGATTTTGCGGGCGGGGTGGAGCAGGACGGAGAGATGCGGGCGGGGAATTCCGGCCGGCGGGAGCGGCCGACAAATCGCTTGCTTCACCGGGGGTCCCGCCAAGACTGGCGGCCGACTGTCAACACCGACCCGCTCTGACCAAGCAACCACGTGGGCCATGCCCACTTTTCCGCCGACTACATGGACGAGAACGCTCCGCAGGAAAATCCGCCGCCGGCGGATTTCAACAAGATCGACCTGAGCCAGCTCCAGGGCTTCAGCTTTGGGACCCAGTGGACCCAGGACAAGAACGCCCGGACGGACCGCCGTGAAGGCGCGCCCGACCGGCGCGAGGAGCGGCGCGACGATCACGGGGCGCCGGATCGCCGGGATCGGCGGGGCTTCCGCCGTCCGGCGGGCGACGTTTCCGCCCCGGGTGGCGGACCGGCCCCGGGTGGTCCTGGCGGCGACGCCCGGCCGCCGCGCCGGGAATATCCCGGCGGCGATTCCCGCGGTCCGCGTCGGGATCAGGGCGAGTTCCGCGGCGGCCCGCGCCGCGACGGTCCCGGCGGCTACGCGCCGCGCGGGGGCGGCGCGCCGTACGAGCGCGCGGTGCCCTACGAGAGCCCCTATTTCACGGCGACCTTTTATCCGGAGGACACGAGCTTCGCGACCCTGGCCAAGACGATCCGGGCGTCGTGCCGCACCTTCGAGCTCTTCGACATCGCGCGCACCGTGATCGGCAAGCCCGAGCGCTTCGTGGCGGTGGTCCAGCGCAAGCCGGCCGAGGGTGCGCCCGCGCGCGCCGCCGGTGCGGCGGAGGCCGCCCCGGCGCCGGCGGCGGCGAAGCCCGCGCCGTTCTACCTGTCCGTGCCGGACGGGATCCCGTTCGAGAGCGAGGAGCAGGCCGTCGCGCACGTCCTGGGCAAGCATCTCGGAGTTTTCTTCGATCTCGCCGAGGTCCAGGTCGACCCGCCGAAGGGCAATTTCCAGGTGGTGAACAAGTGCGGCGTGACGGGCGAACTGCTCGGGCCGCCGAATTACCACCGGTACAACCAGATCATCCAGCAGCACCACGCGACGCGTCTGCCCCGGATGTCCTTCGATTCCTTCCGCGCCAAGATCGAGACGGTGCGCGATCCGGAGGCGATCAACCAGTGGCTGGAGAAGATGAAGAAGGCGACGCGCTACACCTGGAAAGCCGCCGGCAAGCCGGCGGCACCCAAGGCCGAGCCCGCGCCGGCGCCCGCGGAGAAGTCCGATCCCGCCGCGGCCCCCGACGCGCCCGCCGCCTCCGGTGAAGCCGCGGCTCCGGCCGCTGCGTCCGCCCCGGCGGAGACCGCGGTTCCGCCGCCGCTGGCATTCGACACGCTGGAGGAGGCGCGCACGCACCTGCTGACCAATGCGCGCGAGAAAGTCGTGCGCGTCACCGAGAATGCGCGCTTCCACGGCAAGATCATCGCGCAGATTCCTCCCGGCGAGATCCGCCGCGCGGTCGAAAGCACGCTAGAGCGGCAGGGCCGTTTCCCGCTCGACACCGCCAATGCGCTGCGCGGCCGGCTGCGGCGCGAGGGCTTCACGATCTTCAAGAAGGGCTCGAAGGGCATCAGCTACGTCTGCGCCGTGAAGCGGAAATTCCGCGTCCCCGGCCAGGTTTTCGCCGACAGCATCGGCGCCCTGATTTCCTTCATCGAGGCGAACCCGATGGTGAAGGCGAGCGAGCTGCCCGCGAAATTCCTCGGACTGTCCGCCGCCGCCCCGACGCCGGCGCCCGGCGCCGAGGGAACGGCGGCCGCGGCGGCTCCGGCCTCCGCTCCCACGTCCGAGCAGCGCACGCAGCTCAACCGCCTGCAGGGCGACCTCGCGTGGCTGGTCCACGAGGGCTACGTGACCGAATTCATCGACGGCCGCCTTTTCGCCGCTCCCCCCATGGTCGAGGCGCGCAAGAAGGAGATCGAGGCCGCCGACCACGACCCCGAGAATTTCCCGGAGGCCCCGCCGGCTCCTCCGGCGCCCGCTCCCGCTGCCGCTGCCGCCGAGCCCGCCCCGATCCAGGAGCCGCCCGCCGAGTCACCGGCGCCGGCCAGCTGAGCAGCGCGGCTTTGGCGATCGTTCCGAAGGAGTCGTTCTCCTTCTCTTACTCGTTCCTCGTTCTCAGCGGCTTCCGGGGGAAGAACGAGAATAAGAATGAGAACGAGGAACGAGACTGATGGGCGCCGGCGGGGGAAGCACTTGCCAGCGTGGGAAAGCGCGTCGATAAGGGCGGACCTCCCATGAGATCCCCGGCATGGAACCTTCGCGCGGTTTTGGCCCTCTCGATGTTCGGTGTCGTCGGTGCGGCCGGCGAGGAGGCGGCGCCCAAGGTTGATACCGCGAAGGACGGCGAACCTGCCATCGGCGAACTGGTGATTGTGCCGCAGACGCCGGCGCCGGCTCCGGCGCCTGCGCCCAAGACGGAGATGATCTCGCTGGCGGACCTCCGGGCGGCGGCGGAAGCCGGGGATGCAGCCTCCCAGTTCGGCATGGGAAACTGCTACATCCAGGGACTGGGCCTGGCGGTGGATCCAACGCAGGCCTTCGCGTGGTACGAGCGCGCGGCCAAGCAGGGCTACGCTCCCGCCATGGCGGCGCTGGGGACCATGTACGGTGCGGGCCGCGGTGTGACGCTCGACTATGCCCAGGCCCGGCACTGGCTCGAAGCGGCGGCGGACAAGCTGGGTGCGGCCGACCAGAGCGCGGTGGGAATGCTTTATCTCAAGGACGGAGTCCTGGGCGCGGTCGACCTGGCGGCGGCCGCGCGCTGGTTTGAGAAGGCCGCGCAGGGCGGAGACGCGAATGCGATGTCCCATCTGGGCACGCAGTACCTGCGCGGGGAGGGCGTGCCGAAGGATCTGGAGAAGGCCCTGCGGTGGCTGCGGCCGGCCGCGGAACATGGCATGCTGCTGGCGGAGTCCAACCTCGGCTGGATGTACATGCAGGGCGTGGGGGTGGAAAAGGATTATGCCGAGGCGCTGAAATGGATCCGTCCGGCCGCGGAAAAGGGCTTCGTGGGGGCGGAGGTTCACCTGGGCCTGATGTATGAGCTCGGTCACGGCGTCACCATGGACAAGGCGGCCGCGCGGACCTGGTACCAGAAGGCGGCGGATGCCGGTGATGCGTACGGGATGAACAATCTCGGCAACTGCTACCTGGGCGGCATCGGCGGCCCCAAGGATTACGCGGTGGCCCGGCGCTGGCTCGAGCCGGCCGCGACGGGCGGAAACGCCGTGGCGCAGAGAAACATGGGCCGCATCTATCTCAATGGCCTGGGCGTGCCGATCGACCAGCAGGTCGCGGTGATGTGGTTCCGGCTCTCCGCCGACCAGGGCGACGCCTCCGGCATCTACAACCTGGCCCGCTGCTACAAGGCCGGCTTGGGAGTCGCCAAGGATGCGGCGGCCGCGACGCCGCTGTTCGAAAAGGCGGCGGCGCTGGGAGACGTCACCGCCGTCGCCGTCGTCGGCCGGATGTACCTGAAGGCCGACGGGGTGGACAAGGACCTGAAGAAGGCCCTCGAGTTCTCGCAGCGGGCCGCCGACCAGGGCAACGCGTACGCCCAGGAAACCCTCGCGATGATGTACCACGACGGCGAGGGCGTGCCCAAGGACTCCCGCAAGAGCACCGAATGGATGACCAAGGCGAAGGCGCCGCGCAATTAGTGCCCGCGGGCTCGGGCCCGGGCGGCGGGCAACCTCCAACGTTCAGATCGCGCGCACGACGATCAAGTTGACCTGCTATCCGCCGTCGTCTCACCCGCGACGCAGCGCGATGCGGTGAGTTTCGCTGCCGCGCGGGATGCTGAACTCGAGATGCAGCGCGCCCGGCGGGAGCCACGCGGCGATGTTGTCGGGCCACTCGATCGCGAGGCAGTAGGGCGAGACCAGGAAGTCCTCCAGCATGAGCGCGTCGAGCTGCGCCGCCCGCTCGAGGCGGTAGGCGTCGAGGTGGACCAGCAGGCGGCGCGGTCCGCGGTGGAGCGAATACAGGGTGAAGGTGGGGCTGGTGACCGGCTCGGTGATGCCGAAGCCGTGCGCGAGTCCCTGCACGAAGGTCGTCTTGCCGACGCCGAGATCGCCGTGCAGCGCGAGCGTGGCGTCGGGCGGCAGGACCGCGGCCAGGCGGGCGGCCACTTCCTGCGTTTCCGCGGCCGACGCGGTGACGATCCCCGCCTTGAGCTGCTCAATCATGGCGACGGACGTTACAAACCAATGTCACGCAGAGGACGCAGGGAGCGCAGAGAAAGAAAACCGATCTTCCGGGATTTCTCTCCTCGGTTCTCTGCGTTCCCTGCGTCCTCCGCGTGAAATCAATGTCAGCGCAGGTGTTCATAGCCGCGGTAGTCGTCGGGATCGAGCGCGCCCGACGGCCAGGCGCGCGCGGAGACGAGGCGCCCGATCCCGGCGAGCCGGGTGCGGGGGAAGGCCTTCCGCCAGCGCCGCTCGAAGGCGGGGCGATCGGCGCGGCGGGCGAGAGCGAACACCAGCTCGTAGTCCTCGCCCTCGCCGAGGGCCGCCGCGAGCGTCGCGCCGGCGCGCCGGGGAATGGCCTCGGCCTCGAGCGCGGCCCGGGCGCCGCGCGGGGTGAGCGCGTGGAGATCCTTCGCGAGGCCGTCGCTGACATCCATCATCGCGCGCACCGCCGGCTGCCGGGCGAGCCAGGCGCCCTCGGCGAGCCTCGGGGTGAACGCGTGATGGTGACCGCTGCGCCGGCTGCCGCCGAGGACGCCGGTGACATAGATCCAGTCGCCGACGCGGGCCCCGGTGCGGGTGACGATGCGCGCGCCGGCGGGCCGTCCGAGCAGCGTGAGGCTGGCGGCGACCTGCCCGTTGGCCTGCGCGATGTCGCCGCCGACGATCGCCACGCCGTGCCGCCGGGCGCAGGCCGCGAGGCCGCGGTAGAACGACTCCAGCCAGTGCTGGCTCACGCGGGCGTCGAGGATGAGCGACAGCACCGCGGCGGTGGGGCGTCCGCCCATGGCCGCGAGGTCGCTGAGGTTGCGCTTGAGCAGCTTGGCGCCGGCGGCGCGGGCCGGGACGGAGGCGTCGAAATGCCGTCCGTAGATGACGGGATCGACCGTGATGAGCCGGCGTCCGCGTCCGGCCGGCAGCACCGCGCAGTCGTCGCCGATCCCGAAGGGCGTCCGCGGCGAGACCGTGCCGAGCCAGCCGCGGATCCGCGCGATGAGCCGCTCCTCGCCGAGGGCGGAGACGGATTCGCGGAAATGGCGGGTGAACGGGTTCACGCAGCCGGCGAGTTACGCGGCAAAGGCGGACGAAGACAATTCCGGCTTTCCGGAATGGGACTCGCGCAGAGGCGCAGAGCACGCAGAGATCGGAAATCGAAAGAATCTGATTTCGGACGGATTTCCCTGTGTGCTCCGTGCCTCTGCGCGAAACGGATTGGAGCCCGGTCCGTTCACATGCCGATGCCGGCGAAGATCAGCAGCGCGGTGTTCAGGTTGAACAGGCCGTGGGCGATCATCGTCACGCGGATGTCGCCGGTGCGCTCATAGACGAGGGAGAAAATCAGCGCCAGCGTCAGGAGCGGCGCAAAACTCGCCAGGTTGAGGTGCAGCGCGGCGAAGAGCGCGGCCGGGCCGACGAGGGCGAGCCAGCGCGGCAGGCGGCCCCGGACAAAGCGGAAGATCGCGCCGCGGTAGACGAGTTCCTCGGTCACGGGCGCGAGGACGACGGCGAAGACCAGCAGGAAACCCACCCACAGCGGGCCCTCGGCGTTGGCGAAGAGATCGACCGAGTCCTGCTTTTCCAGCGGGGCCCCGAGGGCCTCGAGGCCGTTCTGCCAGATCAACATCACGAGAAGGACGACCGGCCAGGCGGCGAGGAACGTCAGGACGCCGGCGGCCCACGGCATTTTCCCGTGCACCGCCGGCGGGCTGTCGGCGGGCCGCGGATCGAGCCGCGGCTTTGCGAGCAGCCACGCGACGATCATCCCGGCGTCGTTGCCGGCGCTCGCGAGGACCAGCTTCATCTCGGTGGAGAGCCCGGCGACGGACTGCAGCAGCTGGAACGAGAGGAACTGGATGAGAAACCCGCCGGCGTAGATGCCCCAGACAAAGAAAAGAAAGTTGAGCGGCGCGATCTCCCACTTGGACAGCAGAACCACCGCCGGCCGGGCCCGGGCCGCCGGGCTGAGCGCAAAGCGCCAGAGCACCGCCAGCCCGCCGAGGATGAGGCCGATTTCGAGGACGGTCGCGGCGACCGGGACGGCAGAGGACATCGCAGGCGCGGCCGGCGCCTCAGCGGCCGGCGATCTTTCCGTCTGCGAACACCACGAGGCCGTCCACGATGGTCGTCTTCACGCGGCCGGTGAGCGTCTGGCCGTTCCAGGGCGAGTTGTTCGACTTGCTGAAGCCGGAACGCGTGTCATAGCGCCAGCGCTCCGCGGGATCGAAGAGGCAGACGTCGCCGGGCGCGCCCGGGGTGAGCGTGCCGGCCTTGAGCCCGAGGATCTCGGCGGGGCGGCGCGTCATCAGGTCGATCACGTACGGGAGCTTGAAGCGGTTCTGGCGGACGAGCACGTCGAGGGTCACGGCGAGCGAGGTCTCGAGGCCGATGATGCCGTTCGGGGCGTAGTCGAACTCCTTGTCCTTCTCGTAGTCGGTGTGCGGCGCGTGGTCCGTGCTGATGCAGTCGAGCGTGCCGTCGCGCAGGCCCGCGATGATCGCGCGGCGGTCCTGCTCCGTGCGCAGCGGCGGGTTCATCTTGAAGTTGGTGTCGTAGGTCGAGAGCGCGTCGTCGGTCAGCGCGATGTGGTGGGGCGTGGCCTCCGCGGTGATGCGCGCGCCGCGGGACTTGCCGCGGCGGATGACGTCGATCGAGAACTTCGAGGAGATGTGCTGCAGGTGGATGTGTGCGCCGGTGTACTCCGAAAGGATGACGTTGCGCGCCACGATCAGGTCCTCGGCGGCGTTGGGCCAGCCGCGCAGCCCGAGGCGGGTGGAGACAACGCCCTCGTTCATCACGGCGCCCTGCGTCATCGACGCGTCCTGGCAGTGGTCCATGATCGGCAGGTTGAACATCTTGGCGTACTCGCTCGCGCGGCGCATGAGCTCGTTGCTCTGCACGCAGTCGCCGTCGTCGGTGATCGCGACGACCCCCGCGCGCTTGAGCGAGCCGATCGGCGCGAGGGCCTGGCCCTTCATGCCGACGGTGATGCAGCCGGTGGGATGGACCTTCACGACGGCGTCGCGGCGGACGGCGTCGTTGATGTACTGGATGGTGCCGGCGTTGTCGGCGACGGGCGAGGTGTTCGGCATGCACACCACCGTGGTGAAGCCGCCGGCCGCGGCGCAGTGCGAGCCGGTGGCGATCGTCTCCTTGTGGGTCTGGCCCGGCTCGCGGAAATGGACGTGGATGTCCACCAGCCCCGGGCAGGCGACCAGCCCGCGGGCGTCGATCTGCCGCGCGCGCTTCTTCTCGGCGGCCGACATCGACCCGGCGATCCGTCCGTCAACGACGAAGACGTCGCCGACCTTGTCGCGCCTGGCGGCGGGGTCGATCACGCGGGCGTTTTTGATCCAGAGGGAGGACATGGGGGAGGGAAGTATCAGGTGGCAGGTATCAAGTGCCAAGGTGGAGAGCGGCAGGGGGCTCCGGGTAAGGGTATGGTTTTTCTTTCGGCCGCTCGGGCCTGATTCTTTTCATCAGGGCTGAATTCCTGTTACTTGTTACTTGGCCCTTGTTACTTTCTCTCGACCAGCTCCGGTTGTCCTCCCGCGCACAAATACAACACCGCCATCCGCACCGCGATGCCGTTGGTGACCTGCTCGAGGATCACGCTGCGCTCGCCGTCGGCGAGTTCGCTGTCGATCTCGACGCCGCGGTTGATCGGGCCGGGGTGCATGATGATCGCCTTGGGGTTGAGCCAGCCGGCGCGGGTCTTGTTCAGGCCGAACATGCTGGTGTATTCGCCGAGCGAGGGGAAATGGCTGCTCGACTGCCGCTCGTGCTGGATGCGCAGGAGCATGACGACCTCGGCGTCGGCGAGCGCGGATTTCAGATCGTGCGAGACCTTCACGCCGAGCGCGGTGAACCATTCCGGCACGAGGGTGGAGGGGCCGACGAGCGTGACGTCCGCGCCCATCTTGGTCAGGGCATGGATGTTGGAGCGGGCGACGCGGCTGAAGAGGATGTCGCCGAGGATGACGACCTTCCGGCCCTTCAGGCGGCCGAGGTGTTCCTTCATCGTGAACGTGTCGAGCAGGCCCTGCGTCGGGTGCTCGTGCGCGCCGTCGCCGGCGTTGATCACGGGGATGTCGAGCAGCCGGGAAAGGTAGAGCGGGGAGCCGGCGGCGGCGTGGCGGATGATGATCATGTCGGCCTGCAGGGCCTGGATGTTTTCCGCGGTATCGCGCAGCGTCTCGCCCTTGGTCGTGCTCGAGCTCGAGCCCTCGACGGCGATGACGTCGGCGCTGAGGCGCTTGGCCGCCATGTCGAACGCCATCCGCGTGCGCGTGCTCGGCTCGAGGAAGAGGTTGACGATTGTCTTGCCCCGCAGCGCCGGCACCTTCTTCACGCTCCGGCCGAGGATCTGCTTGAACGCGGCCGCGGTGGCGTGCACCTGCTCGATCTCGGAGAGCGAGAGTTCCTCGATGGTCAGGAGATGGCGGCGGGTCCAGGGCATCGGTGAAATTTTAGGTTTTGGAGTTTGGATTTTGGAGTTTTGCCCGATCAGGCAGCGCGGGTTGTGACGGTGTCTTTTTTCGGATCGGTGGGGTCGAGGCGGACGACGACTTTCTCATTCTCGTCGGCGGCGAGGGTCATCCCGCAGTAGTCGGCGGCGAAGGGGAGGCGGCGGCCGCCGCGGTCGACGAGGATGGCGAGCTCGACCTTGGCCGGCCGGCCGTGGTCGAACAGCTCGTCGAGGGCGGCTTTCACGGTCCGGCCGGAGAAAAGGACGTCGTCCACCAGCACGACGGTCGCGCCATGCACGTCGGCCGGAATGTGCGCGGGGGTGAACTCCTTCGGAATGGGGTGGCGGCCGATGTCGTCGCGGTGGAAGGAAATGTCCAATACGCCTGCGGCGTATTGGAGGCTTGAGGCCTGAGGCTTGAGGCGTGAGGTGCGGGTCTTGGAGGACTTGGGCGAGCCCTTCGACAGGCTCAGGGCCAAACGGCGGGCGAGTTCGACGCCGCCGTTGGCGATGCCGAGGAGGAGGAGCTTTTCCGGGGCCGGATGCTGCCGGGAAATGGCCGCCGCCAGCCGCTCGATCGCAGCGTGAATCTCCCCGGCGCCGATGGTCTTGGGTCTGGCCACGAATCCCGTTTGTGACGCCCGCGCGCGGCCATGGGAAGGCTTTTTTGAATTGAGGGCCTTTGGCCGGAGAGTCTCGGAATCTTTTGGCCACGAAAAGGCACGAGATGACACGAAAAACGATCCTGACGGACCACTGTCCGATCCTGATCCGATCCGAATGATCGTTTTTCGTGTCATCTCGTGCCTTTTCGTGGCCAAAAACTCCGGGGTTTTATCTGAAATCAAAAATAGGCTTGCCGTATTATCCGTACTAGTTCACATAGTACGGTCATGCTCCCGTTCTCGATCGAACTGAAATCCGGCCTGCCGGTGGCGGAGCAGATCCTGTTCGCGGTGAAGAAGGCGGTGGTGGCGGGGCAGCTGCGGCCGGGCGACAAGTTTCCGTCGGTGCGCGTGCTCAGCCAGGAGCTGCGGGTCAATCCCAACACGGCGCACAAGGTGATCGCGGCGCTCGTCGCGGAGGGCGTCCTCGTGACGACCCCCGCCGTGGGCAGCATCGTGGCCGAGCGCGAGGCCGGCGGCCGCCGCGAGCGCGCGGAACTGCTCGGCGCGGACCTGGAGCGGCTCGTCGTCGAGGCGAAGAAGCTCGGGCTGACCGTCGAGGAGGTGCAGGCGGGCTTGGCGACGCACTGGAAGAAACTCGGAGGCAAATGATGAAAACGGAATTTAAACACAGAGGACACGGAGAACGCCGAGGGCTGGGGAGTTCCGATACCGCTCCGCGCTCTCTGCGTCCTCTGCGTTAAAAATCCGGAGAGTCTGAATTTATCCCATGAACGTCATTGAAATCGCCGGCCTGAAACGCCGCTACGGGCGCACCGATGCGGTGCACGACCTCACCCTGTCCGTGCCGGAGGGCGGCGTCTTCGCCCTGCTCGGGCCCAACGGCGCGGGCAAGAGCACGACGCTGAAGGTGCTGCTCAACCTCCTGGCGCCGACGGCGGGCTCGGCGCACGTCCTGGGCGTGGATTCGCGCCGGCTGTCGCCGGCCGAGCGCCGGCAGATCGGCTACCTTTCGGAGGGGCAGCGCCTGCCGGACTGGATGACCGTCCGCGCCTTCCTCGACTACTGCCGGGGATTTTATCCGGCGTGGGACGCCGCGCTGGAGAAAAAGCTGACGGCGGATTTCGAGCTGCCGCCGGAGCGGAAGCTCAAGCACCTCTCGCGCGGCATGCGCGTCAAGGCGATGCTGATCTCGGTGCTGTCGTTCCGGCCGCGCCTGCTGGTGCTCGACGAGCCCTTCAGCGGACTCGACCCGGTGGTGCGCGACGAGGTTTCCCAAGGGCTGCTCGAGACGGCGCGGCAGGGCGAGTGGAGCGTGCTGATGGCGTCGCACGACATCGAGGAGGTCGAGCGCCTCGCGGACCACATCGCCGTCATCGACCAGGGCCGGCTGCAGCTGGCGGAGAGCGTGGAGTCGCTGCTCGGGCGCTTCCGCCGCGTGGAAGTGACCCTCGGAAGCGGCGACATGCACCCCGAGGCCGCGCCGGCCGACGGCTGGCTGCAGCTCGAGCGCTCGGGCCAGCGGGTGCGGTTCGTGGACGCGCGTTTTTCGGAGGAGGGAAGCGGTCGCCTGTGCGCCGCCTGTTTTCCGGGCGCCACCGTTTCCGCTCAGACGATGCCGCTGCGCGACATCTACCTGGCGATCGCGCGCTCGGGCAAAACCGCACGGACCCAGGCCGACTGATGCACCTCGTCTGGCACATCTTCAAAAAGGACGCGCGGCTGATGCGCGTGCCGCTCGCGGCCTGGGCGGCCATGCAGCTGCTGACCCTGCTGGCCGCGGGATCGATTGCGCGGTCCTTCAGCGCGGAGGCGTCACCAGCATGGATGACCTGGATGGGCGGAGCGCACATGATGCTCGTGACGATCGGCTGGCTGAGCGCCTATTTTTTTGCCGCGATCCCGCTGCACGAGGACCCGGTGGACGGCGGCGACGCGCTCTGGCGGACGCTGCCAGTTGCTCGGTGGCAGCTATTCACGGCGAAGATCCTTGGTTTGGCTGTCTTCTTCGGCCTGCTGCCGATCCTGCTGCGGCTGCCGTGGTGGCTGGGTCACGGATTCGATGCGCGGGAGACGGGCCTTGCGGCGATCGAGACGGCGCAAACCTCGGCAGCGGTGGTCGCCCTGGCTTTGGCGCTGGCATCGGTCACCAGCACTGCGGAGCAGTTCTACCGCTGGACCTTGGGAGCCGTGGGAGTGGCGGTGGTGGCGGCCCTGTCGCTGCTGTTGACCCAAACCGGCAGGTTCGTCGCCACCGGCGACCTGCTGGATCGGTCCCTGTTGTGGCGCAGCCTTGCCACGGCGGCGGCGGTGCCGCTGACGCTGGCGGCGATCGGACAGTTTTTTGCCCCCAACCGACGGCGCACGGCGCTGCTGGTGGCGCTGTTCATCACGGCCGGGATCTTCTTCGGGATTTTTCCGGTCGCGCCTTATGATCCCCGGGTGAAAGCGGAGCTCAGCGCCGCGGCGGCCACGCTCAATTCCCTCACCGGGAATATGACCATTGCGAAAAAATCGGACGGATCGCAGGCCTTCATTACCCTCAAAGACGCCTCGATTGCCATGGGGAAGACCCCTTGGGGCGGCGTCTTCGTCGGCAGCGAGATCACCGCGCTGATCGAGGCGGCGGGATATTTCTCTCGGTCGCCCGGAGGGCCGGGCCCGGCAATGACCTACGGTTTTTATCGGGAACGTGGAAAGGAGATGACCGAAGTCGGCGAGGCGACGCTTCGGGCCAAAGGCGCCCTGTGGGAACCAGAGTATATTCTGAGCGTGCCGCTGACTGAAGGCGCCGAGGTGGTGAAAGGCAGCCGCCGGTTGCGCATCGGCCACCTCATCGTGGGGCGCGCC
>DASZQN010000096.1:0-37938 GCA_035549635.1 Opitutaceae bacterium | reverse complement strand
CCAATCTCATCGTGCCGGACGAGGGGGTCGAAGGCCTGGTGGTGGCGCTGACGCATCCGGCCTGGGCGGAGTTCGAGCCCAGGCCCGACGGCCGGGTCTGGGTCGGCGCCGGCCTGCGGCTGAAGAACCTCTGCGGTCTCGCGGGCAAGGCGGGACTCCAGGGCTTCGAGTTTCTCGAGGGAATTCCCGGCTCGGTCGGCGGCGCGCTGCGGATGAACGCCGGTGCCATGGGCGGCTGGATGTTCGACGTGGTCGACGAGGTCCAGGTGATGACCGCGGACGGCGAGGTGAAGATGCTGAAGAAGTCCGAGATGCATGTGGAGTACCGGCACTGCGCGGAGCTGCATCACGCCGTCGCCCTCGGCGCGCTGCTCCGGCCGGCGTCGCCCGCGGACGCCGAGTCGATCGGCCGGCAGATCGATGTCTACCGCCGCAAGCGCCACGAGTCGCAGCCGCGCGAGCCGAGCGCGGGCTGCATCTTCAAGAATCCGCCCGGCACCTCCGCCGGCCGCCTGATCGACGAGAGCGGCCTCAAGGGCGAGCGGGTGGGGGACGCGGAGGTCTCCTCCGTGCACGCCAACTTCATCGTGAACCGCGGCCAGGCCACGGGCGCCGACGTCCTCGAGCTCGTGCGGCGCGTCCGCGCGCGGGTGCGGCAGGCGAAGGGCGTCGACCTCGAGCCGGAGGTGCTGCTTTACGGGAAGGAATGGAGGGACGTGCTGTGAAGCCGCCGGTCGTCGCCGTCCTGCTCGGCGGCACCTCGTCGGAGCGCGAGGTTTCCCTCGGTTCCGGCCGCGCCTGCGCGCTGGCGCTGTCCCGCTCGTTTCCGACGTGCCAGATCGACGTGACGGCCGACGCCGTGCCCGCCGCACTCGACCCGGCGCGCCACGTGGTGTTTTCGGCGCTGCACGGCGGCTTCGGGGAGAACGGCGGGATGCAGCAGGCCCTCGAGCGCGCGGGAATTTCCTACGCGGGCTGCGGCGTGGCGGCTTCCGCCCTCACGATCGACAAGACCCGGACGAAGGCCGCGGTCGCCGCCGCCGGGGTCCGGGTGGCGCGCGGCCTTTCCTTCCCGGCGCACGCCAAGCCGTCCGCCGCCGCCATCGCGGCGCAGCTGCCGGGGCCGCTCGTGCTCAAGCCCAACGACCAGGGCAGCAGCGTCGGCCTCTATCTGATCGCGGACACCGCGGAGCTGGAGACGGCGCTGCGCGATCTGGCTCCGGGCGACTGGCTGGTCGAGCAGCGGGTGATGGGGCGCGAACTGTCCGTCGGCATCCTGCACGGCAGGGCGATGGGCGTGGTCGAGATCCGGCCGAAATCCGGCGTGTACGACTTCTCCAGCAAGTACACCAAGGGCCTCACCGAGTACTTTGCACCCGCGCCGCTCGACGCCGCCGTCACGCGCGCGGTCCAGCAGGCGGCCGAGACGGCTTTCGCCGCCTGCGGCGGCCGCGACTACGGCCGGGTGGACTTCATGCTCGGCGCGGATGACACGCCGTTTTTTCTGGAAATAAACCCGCTGCCCGGCATGAAGGAGACCAGCTTGCTGCCGATGAGTGCGCGCTGCGCGGGGTTGGATTTCACGGCATTGGTCAGGGAAATGGTCGGGCCTGCGCTGCAGCGTTTTCAGCCGGAGGCGGCTTCGCTTCGCCCATGAGACCCATCGAGGACCAGACTCCGAACGCGCGCACGTGGCGGGAAATTCCCCAGCCGCTGCGGCCGCGCGCGATGTCGCGCGAAGGCCGGCGCCGCTTCGTGCGCGCCGGGCTTCGCACCGTGGGCATCGCCGGCCTCGCGCTCGCGGCGGTGTGGGGCGTGATCGAGGTCGCCGGCATCTGGCAGGCGGAACCGCGGCGGATCGCGCGGGCCGTGGGCACGGCCTTCGTCAGCCGGATCGAACTGCACACCGACGGCCGGGTGGACCAGGCCTGGGTGGAGCGGACGCTCGCGCTGCCGAAAGCCATCACGTTGATGGAGCTCGACCTGCCCAGGCTGCAGCAGCGGCTCCTGCAGGACGCTCAGGTGCGCAGCGTCGTGCTGAGCAAGACCTTTCCCTCCACGCTGACGGTGACGCTCACCGAACGCCTCCCCGTCGTCCGGCTGCGCACCGACGCCGCCCGCGATCTCCTGGTGGCGCGCGACGGCGCGGTATTCGCCGGCATCGGCTACGACGCCGCCCAGATGGAGACGCTGCCCTGGCTCGCCGGCGCGCGGCTCGTCCGGCAGGGGGACGGCTTCGCCCCGATCGAGGACATGACGACGGTGGCCGACCTGCTGGCCCGCGCCTGCAACGAGGCGCCCGCGCTCTATCGCACCTGGCAGGTGGTGAACGTGGCGCGGCTGCGCAGCGACGGCGAGATCGAGGTGCGGTCCAGCGAGGTGGAGAAGATCACGTTCAGCACGGCGCTGGATTTCCTCACGCAGATCGCGCGCCTCGACTACGTGCAGGACTCCGGCCGGGTGCCGCTGAAGTCGGTCAACCTCGGACTCGGGGCGCAGGTGGTCGTCGACTACGATGCCGCCGCCGCGCTCGGTAAGCGGGCCGCCGCCGCGGCGCGCCCCATGGACCGGCCCGCCGCCGCCTCCGCCTACCGCTTCGTTTTGCCCGACACCAACCTTCCCAGCCAGCACCGGACCAATCGTGACCTCTAGCACCAAATTCATCGGCGCCGTCGAGATCGGCACCTCCAAAGTCACCGTCCTCATCGGAGAGTTCACCGGGCGCGAGCTCGCCATCATCGGTTACGGCGAGTGCCAGTCGCGCGGGGTGATCAAGGGTGTCGTCGTCGACTACAAGGCGGCCAGCGAGTGCGCCCATGCCGCGATGGAGTCGGCCGAGCAGAACGCCGGCGAGCAGATCGACTTGGTCTACCTCGCCCAGACCGGCGGCCACCTCGAGGGCTTCTACAACGAGGCGGCGGTGAACGTGAAATCGGCGGACAACATGATCAGCGCGCTCGACGCCGACACCGTCTGCCGGCTGGCGACGGCGAAGGAGCTGCCCGCCGGCCGCATGGTCGTGCACAACATCCGCCGGCCCTTCCGCGTCGACGGGCGCCTGGTGCCGGGCAGCCCCGAGCACCTGGTCGGCCAGCGGCTCGAGGTCGGCTACTGGACGGTGCACGGCCAGGAGAACCGCCTCGCCGACACGATCCACGTGATCCGCGGCTTCAACCTCGAGGTGCGCGAGCTCATCCTTTCGGGCCTCGCCTCCGGCCACATGGTGACGACCGCGGAGGAGCGCCAGCACGGCGTGCTCGCGATCGACCTCGGCGCGGGTGTGACCGATTTCGTGCTCTACCGCGACGGCGGGCCCTACGTCACGGGAGTCGTGCCGGTCGGCGGTTCGCACCTCACGAACGACCTGTCGCTCGGCCTGCGCCTCACCGAGGGCCAGGCGGAGAAGCTGAAACTGCGGCACGGCCGCGCGCTCGTGCAGGCGCGAACCAAGTCGGACAAGGTCTGGCTCGACGGCAATTTCACGATCGGCGACCGCCAGTTCCCGCAGCAGACGATCGAGCAGATCACCGCCGCCCGCACCTGGGAGATCTTCGAGGTCGTGAAGAAGAAGCTGGGCGGGGCCTTTTCGCCCGAGACCTGCTCGGCGGGCGTCGTCCTCACCGGCGGCGGCGCCAAGCTGCCCGCGATCGCCGAATGCGCGGCCAAGGTCTTCGGCGTGCCGGCGCACCTCGGCGAGGCGCCCTCGTGGGTGAACGAGAACCTGCGCGACCCCGGCTGCAGCACGACCCTCGGCCTCCTCTACTACGGCCTCGCCTCGCAGGCCGAGCGCGCGGCGCCCGCGCGGCGCAAGGGCGGGTTCCTGCGGAAGCTCTTTGCCAACGCCTAGCCGCGTGGAAGGTCCAAGGTCCAAGTTTCACGTTCCAAATTTCTAGAAAACAGACGCGACGTTCATGAATCCCTCCGAACTTCCGCTCGAGCACCAGATCCTCACCGACCGCAACATCGCCATCAAGCTGGTCGGCGTCGGCGGGGCGGGCTCGAACGCCATCGACCGCCTCAAGATGGAGAATCTCGAGCGGCTGCAGCTCGCGGTCGTCAACACCGACCTCCAGGCATTGTCGTCGTCCCCGGTGCAGGACAAGGTCCTGATCGGCTCCGGTGTGACGCGGGGCCTCGGTGCGGGCGGCGATCCCGAGCTGGGCCGCGAGGCCGCGGAGTCCGACCGCGAGAAGATCGCCGCGGTGGTGAAGGACTGCGACCTGGTGTTCCTGCTCGCCGGCATGGGCGGCGGCACCGGCAGCGGCGCATCGCCGGTCGTGGCGGAGATCGCTGCGGAGCAGGGCGCATTGGTGATCGGGTTCGTCACGCTGCCCTTCAGCTTCGAGGGCGGCCGGCGCCTCAAGCAGGCCGAGGAGAGCCTCCTGGCGCTCCGGCGCGTGTGCGACGCCGTCATCCCGCTGCCCAACGACATGCTGCTGCAGGAGGCGGCGGACAAGGAAACCGTGCTCGACTCGTTCGCGCGCGCCGACGAGTGGATCGCCCGCGGGGTGAAATCCATCTGGGCGATGCTGTTCCGCACCGGCCTGATCAATCTCGACTTCTCCACGCTGCGGCAGGCCTTCGCCACGCGCGGGGGCAAGACGCTGTTCGGCCTCGGCAGCGGCGCCGGCGACAATGCCGTGGCCGACGCGATCGAGAGCCTGAAGCTCTGCCCGCTTCTCGCCACGCCGGAGTTCTCGCGCAAGGCCGACCGGCTGCTGGTCAACATCGTCGGCGGCGCCGACCTCACGCTGCCGAAGGTCAACGAGCTGATGACCGCCGTCGCCGAGCAATTCGGCAAGGAGTCCCACATCATCATGGGCGCGGTGATCGACGAGCAGATGCCGGGTCGCGTGGAGGTCTGCGTCCTCGGCACCAGCGACATGGGCGGCCGCGGGGCCGTCCGTCGGCCGGCGCCTCCCGTGCGCTCCCGCGCGCCGCTCCCGCGTCTTGCGGAGTCCGCGGCGCCGGTGCCACCCGCCCACGTCCCGGCCAATGAGGCCGCGGGTGCCCCGCCCTCGACCACCCACGCGGCCGCGGTGCACGCGGCGAAGGCCGAGCAGAACGAATTCAGCTTTGGTGAGATCGAGAGCCGCGGTCACTTCGACAAGACCGACCGCAATCTTTTCGAGGGCCAGGACCTCGACGTCCCGACCTACCTCCGCAAGGGCATCAAGGTCGCGCTGTAGGCGGGAAGGAGCGAGGGCGCTCGGAGGATCCTTTCGATCCTTCGGGTTTCACGCAGAGGACGCGAAGAACGCGGAGAGGCTGAGTGTCCCGATTCAAGGGAGCCGTTGTCGGATCGCCTCTGCGTTCCCTGCGTCCTCCGCGTGAAATCCGATCCGATGGTCTACTGCCCTGGCTGGCGGGGTCTGTAATCCACCCCTTGGCAAAGTTGGCGGCATCTGCATCTTGGCGCCATGTTTGTCGATGAATGCGTGATCAAGGCCTATGCCGGCGACGGCGGGCGCGGCTGCGTGGGCTTCCGCCGGGAAAAATACGAGCCGTGGGGCGGTCCCAACGGCGGCGACGGCGGCCGCGGCGGCGACGTCGTGCTCGTGGGCGACGTCAACACGAACAACCTCGTCGACTACCAGTACCAGCCGCACTGGAAGGCCGAGCGCGGCGAACACGGGCAGGGCTCGGACTGCCATGGCCGCGACGGCAAGCCGGTGACGTTGAAACTGCCGCTCGGCACCGTGGTGATCGACCTGGAGACGGGCAAGGCCGTGGCAGAGATCGTCACGGACGGCCAGCCCGTCGTGCTGTGCAAGGGCGGCAACGGCGGCTGGGGCAACACGCATTTCAAGACGTCGACGAACCGCGCGCCGCGCCGGGCCAATCCCGGCCAGCCCGGGGAGCACGGCAGTTACCGTCTCGTCCTCAAAAGCATCGCGGACATCGGCCTCGTGGGCTTTCCCAACGCGGGAAAATCGTCGCTGACCAACGTCCTGACCAAGGCCCGGCCCAAGACCGCCGCGTATCCTTTCACGACCCTGCATCCACAGATCGGGGTGATCGAGTACGCCGACCTGGCCAAGCCGCGCCGGCTGCTGCTCGCGGACGTGCCCGGGCTGATCGAGGGCGCGAGCGAGAACCGCGGGCTCGGGCATCGCTTCCTGCGGCACATCGAGCGCTGTGCGCTGCTGCTCTTCATGGTCGACCTCGCCGGCGTGGATCACCGCGATCCCCGCGAGGACTACGCGACGCTGCTCAGCGAGCTGGAGCTGTACGATCCCGCGCTGTTGAAGAAGCCGCGCCTGGTCGTGGCGAACAAGATGGATCTCCCCGCGGCGAAGGCGAACCTGGCGAAGTTCAGGCGCCGCCACCGGGTGGATATCGTGGAGATTTCCTGCCTGGCCGGCACCGGCCTCGAGAAGCTGAAGAAGGAGCTGCTCAAGCGCGTCACCGGGCTGCGCCGCCGCGAAAAGTTGTCGCCAGCCGCGGGCGCCTGAACCACTCTGGCGGCCTCGCCCCATGTCCACGGAACACCGGTCATTGATGATGCGCACCAACCGCCTGCTCGGGGCGGCGCTGGTGGAGCACAACCTGGTGAAGATGGAGGACCTGGAGAAGGCAAACGAGCGCCTGCTGGAGGTGATGGCGCTGAACCAGCCGCGCCAGAGCACGCTGCTCGGCATCCTCGCCTACGAGATGAAGGTCGTCCGCGAGGACGACGTCCTGCAGCACATCGTCGAGTCCGAGGGCGCGGGCCTGGTCGACCTGCGGAACTACGACACCTCGGACGAGATCAAGAAGAACCTCGACGCGGGGGCCTGCTGGGCGACGTGGTCGGTGCCCTTCGATCGCGAGGAGGACTTTTATTTCGTCGCCACCGCCTACTACCTCAGCCCGGCGGTGCGCACATTCTGGGAAAAGCAGTTCGGCGCGCAGATCGTCTGGTACGGCACGACGCTCGACGTGATCGCCGACTACCTCGAGAAACTGGAGGCCGAGCAGGCGAACAACCCGGCCGCCGCCGCCGGCGGCACGCGCTCGCCGTTTTCCGCCCCGGGCAGCAAGCCGCCGTTCCCGGCCACGAAGGCGCCGGCCCCCGCCGCGCCGTCGGCCGCCCCCGCGCCCGCCGCCCGTTCCGCCTGAGCCATGCCCCTCGGAAAAGTCCAGACGCAGATCGTCACCAAGCTCGAGGAGATGGGCCGCCTCAGCTCCGAGCAGCGGCTCGCGATCGGCAGCGTGCCGGAGGACCTCAGTGGCGACGCCCTCGACAAGCTCCTGCAGGAGCAGTACGGTGTGTCCGCCTTCCAGTGCCTCGTGGCGAAGGCCCGCGCGCTCGGCCTCGCGCCGTTCAACGTCTCGCGCTACCGTGTCGGCAACGACACCTTCGAGCGCATCCCGCAGGAGTTCTGCCAGGAAAATCTGGTGCTGCCGGTCGGGCAGGTGGGCGACTTCCTCCTTGTCGCCTTTGCCAATCCCTTCGAGCTGAGCATCCCGGCCAAGATCCAGGAAATCACCGGCAAGCGCGTCATCCGCCTGCTCGGGCGGGACAAGGACATCCGGGAGAAGTTCAGCAAGGGCAACGAGCGGCCCGCGGGCTTCGACGACGTCGTGCTGCAGATCGGCGCCGAGTTCGGCGTCGAGGGCGAGACCGAGATCTCGCAGGACGACGACGTCAACGAGGAGTCCGGGCCGATCATCCAGCTTTCCAACCGCATCATCGAGGACGCGTACTACGCGGGCACGAGCGACATCCACATCGAGCCGCAGGAAAAGGAGATCATCGTCCGCTACCGCATCGACGGCGTCTGCCAGGAGAAGCTCCGCCTGCCGGCCAAGGTCGGCCCGGCCCTGGTCGCACGCCTGAAGATCATGTGCAACCTCGACATCTCCGAGCGGCGCCTGCCGCAGGACGGTCGCATCGTCTTCAAGCAGTACACGAAGAAGTCCCTCGACATCGACCTCCGCGTCTCGACCGCGCCGCTCAACCACGGCGAGGGCGTGGTCATGCGTATCCTCGACAAGCAGAAGAGCACGCTGCCGCTGCCGGCGCTCGGCTTCACCGAGGAGAATCTCACCCGCTACCGGGACGTCATCCGCCAGCCCTACGGCATGATCCTGCACTGCGGGCCCACCGGCTCCGGCAAGTCGATGACGCTCTACTCGGCCCTCGGCGAAATCAACTCGTCCGACATCGTCATCCGCACGGCGGAGGACCCGATCGAATACACGCTGAACGGCATCAACCAGATGCAGATGCACCGGCAGATCGGCCTGACGTTCGCGGCCGCGCTGCGCGCCTTCCTCCGGCAGGATCCCGACATCATTCTCGTGGGCGAGATCCGCGACAAGGAAACGGCGCAGATCGCGGTCGAGGCCGCGCTCACCGGCCACCTGCTCATCAGCACGCTGCACACGAACGACGCGCCCTCCACGATCGCGCGCCTGTCCGACATGGGCATCGAGCCGTTCATGATCTCGTCCTCGCTGCTCTGCGTCTGCGCCCAGCGCCTGATGCGCCGCGTCTGCAAGACCTGCCGCGTGGTCTACGAGGCGAAGGACCGCGAGAAGGAGGTCCTCGAGAAGGGCATCGGCTGGAGCGGCCAGATCTACAAGGCGAACCCCAAGGGCTGCCCGAAGTGCGGTGGCAGCGGCTACAAGGGCCGCGTCGGCATCCACGAGCTGATGATCTCGAACGAGGAGCTCATCGAGGGGATCAACAAGGAGCTGGAGGCGACGGAACTGAAGAAGATCGCGATGCGCGGCGGCATGAAGACCCTGCATCAGGACAGCCTCGTGAAGGTGAAGGACGGCCTGACCACCCTCGAGGAAGCGATCGCCACGGTGCCGCCGGACATGTGAGCGGATGAAGTCGGCCGCGCTCCCGCTCGCCCTCGTCCTGCTGCTGACCGCCGGCTGCCGTTCGCGGCCCAAGCCCGCGGACATCACGCCGCTGCAGCGCAAACAGGCCGCGAGTCTCGTGAGCGAGGCGGATTTCGCCGCGACAACGAAGGATCTGCCGCGGGCCGAGGACCTTTACCGGAAGGCGACGGACCTGTGCCCGGACGTGCCCGCCTATTGGGAGGACCTGGGCATGGCGCAGCGGCGGCGGGGCGATTACAAGGGCGCCCGCAAGGCCTATGGCGAGGCGCTGGCCCTCTATGAGGACCGGTACGCCAGAAAAAAGAATCCCGACGATCTGCTCCACCGGATCCTGCTGCTGGCGCTGCTGGGCCGAGACGACGAGGCGATCGACCTGATCCGAAAAACCCAGGGGGACTATCCCAGCGACCCCGGCCTCCGCCAGGTCCGCGATCCGAAATGGCTGCAGAACGCGCACGCCAGCCCGACGTTCAAGGACATTGCGCTCTAGGTGTGAGTCGTCAGGACGTTGTCCCCCCAAGTTGATCCCGCTGCCTGGGGAGGTCGGCCGCGCGATCTCCCCGGATGGTGTCACGTAATACGTGACACACCTGGGAGGTGCGGGCTGCCTCCGCGGTTCCGGGGTCAGGCGGCCCTGCTTTCACTGCGATCGCCGGGTTCGGACTCGGCTGAGTTGGCGGCCAGGAGCATCGCGCTCAGTTCGGTGGCGGCGCGCGTGAGCTGGCCGAACACCCAGTGATCGCGCTGCGCGCTGCGATCGCCAGGGCCGGCGGAGGACGGCGCCGGAAAGCGGAAATTCTCCAGTGCGGCGATGAAGGTCTCGAGCGGCATTGAGGCGCCCGGTTCCTCGCGGGCGGCCAGGGCCTCGAGTGCCTCCGCCGCCAGCCGCTCGAAACGCTCCAGCTCCGGGACCGCCGACGGCGTGCCGGGCGTGAGGTGCAGGGTGATGACCGTGAGCGCGCGGGTGAGGCGCTGGTTGCCGTTCGCGACGGCCGCAGCCTGCTCGAGGCCCTCCTGCCGGTTCTTCGGATCACCCATCATCCGCTGGAGGGAGGAAAAGACGGCGCTGTTCGCCGCCTCGGCCTGGCGCTTGGCGCCGACGGCCGGGTCGTCATACGCGCCGCCCTCGCGCAGCCGGGACAGGAGAAGGCGCAGGTAGCTGCGGTTCGCGCGCAGCGCGCGCGCCAGGACCGGCGGCAGCCGGTCGCGCTCCCACACCGGCCAGAAGAAGAGCGCGGCCAGCAGGGCCACGGCGCCGCCCGCGAGCGTGCTCAGCGTGCGCTCGGCGGTGAATGCCATCGTCACCGGCCCGTTCGCCTCGGTGAGCAGCACGATGAACAGCGTGACGAAGAACACCGCCGCGCCGTAGTTCCGTTTCACGAGGAAACCGAAGGTGAAGATCGTGGCCGCGGTCGCGAGCGCGAGCCAGGCGAAGGGCAGGTGCAGCCAGAGCAGCAGGCTCGCGCAGAGGCTGCCGGTGACGGTCCCCACCACGCGTTGGGCCGCGCGCTGGCGCGTGGAACCGTAATCGGGCTGGAGGACCACCACGACCGTGAACGGCAGCCAGTAGCCGTGCGGCAGGCCGAGGAGCTTGAACGCCACGACCCCCGCCATCGTCAGCACCGCGAGGCGGAGGCTGTAGCGCACGAGCGCGGGATCCACCGACCAGCGCAGGTTCAGGGCCGAGGCGAGCGGGCGGAGCGTCCAGGTGTCGAGGTCGAACAGCTCGAGCGAGAACGCCGCGCGCTCGTCCGCCCGGTCGATCGTGGCGCGCAGAGCCTCGCGGACCTCGGGAAGGTGGCGCTCGATCTGCCGCAGGATCTCGAGCAGCTGTGCGCCGGCGCCCGCCTGGGCGGCGACGCGTGCGCGCACCACCTGCAGCAGGTTGGCGAGGCGGCGAAGGCGGACATCGGCGGTGGCGAGGTGGCCGGGCTGGCGCGACACCACGGCGAGCGCGACCGTGCGCGAGGTGTTGGTGAGGGAGGTGAGGGCGGGGAGGAACGCCGGCGTCAGGGCCGCGAGGTCCGGACGGGCAAGCAGGCTCTCGAAGGCGGTGCTGAAGGCGACGACGCGGGTGGCGAGGCGGGCGGCGGCGAGGTTCAGGCGCTCCAGGCGCGCGACGAGCACGCTCGGGCGCGCCGCGCCGGCGGCCGCGAGGGTGGCGTAGGTCTTGTCGAGCGTCGTGCGCAGCGCGGCCTCGGCCGCCGCGATCTTCCCCTCGCGACCGGAGTTGTCGCCCGATTCGTCGGGCGTCATCGCGGCGAACAGGTCGGCCACCGCGAGCCAGCTGTCGGCGGCGGCGCGCCGCAGCGGATGCTGGGGCCGGAAGGGCCAGTTCATCACCTGCAGCGAGATCCCCCAGAGCCCGCCGCCGAGGGCCGCGAGGGCGTGATGCTGCGCGGCTGCCAGGCCTGCGGTCTCGGTCGTGGCGATGAGAAAGATCAGGATGGACGAGATGGCGAGGGCGATGCCGTAGTCGGTGCTGAGATGGCGCCAGAGGCCGCCCGCGAGCGCCATCACGCCCATCGCGAGCACGCACGCCGGCAGGCTGCCCGCGACCAGCGCCCCGAGTCCGGCGGCGCCGGCGAGGATCACGCTCATCGCCAGCAGCAGGCCGAAGCGGAAGGTGTAGGCGCCGCGCGCGTCCACCATCGCGATATTCTGCGCGGTCAGCGTCACGAAAGTGACCTCCAGCGGCAGCCGGCCCGCCGCCGCCAGCAGCAGCGGCGCCATGAACGCCACGGTGGCCCGGATCGCCCGACCGAGGTCCGGCTGCAGCGATTCCTGGTGGAGGAACTGGCTCAGTCGGCTGCTGATCCGCGGAATCGACATCGCGCCTCCGAAGCTAGGGCGGGTTCGGGCGGCGTCACGTTTTTAAGGCGGCATCCAACGCCCGTTCCTTCGCCTTGCCTTTTTGCGCGGCTGTCCTGGCGGGAGTGTCACGTAATACGTGACACTGTCCGCCCCGTCGCGAACCGACACACCCCGTCGCTTCGCGCCACCCCTCTTTCTAGAGGGGAGCCATACTGAAGAAGCTCCCCTCTAGAAAGAGGGGTGCCCGAAGGGCGGGGTGTGTCGATCGGGCCTGAAGACGCGCGTCAGATATACACTCCGCCGCCAAGCAGGCGTTCGCCCTCGTAGAATGCGAGAATCTGGCCGCTGGCCAAGGCGCGTTGCGGCTGATCGAAGGTGATGAATGCGGCGCCCGTGCCCTCCGGCGTGAATCGCAGCTTTACCCGCGGATCGCGGTAGCGCACCCGCCCTTCGAGCTTCTGGGAAGCGGTGACCGGCGCGCCGATCCAGCTCAGGCCGTGCACCTGCACTTCCCGCTGGAACAAGCCGGGTGCGTCGGGACGATCGAACGCGACGAGCAGCGCCCGATCTGAGGCGCGCTTGCCGACGACGACATAGTTTTCGTTGTCCGTGTTGGACGGCACGCCGATGCCGCGGCGCTGGCCCAGCGTGTAGAGATGCAGGCCGCGATGCCGCCCGAGCTCCCGGCCGTCGCCGGCGCGCACGATCGGCCCGGGCGCATCGGGGACGTAGGTGCGGAGAAAGTCCTGCATCTTCACTTCACCGATGAAGCAGATTCCCTGGCTGTCCTTCTTGTCGGCGGTGGGCAGGCCGGCCTCGCGCGCGAGGCGGCGCAGCTCGGGCTTCGCGAGATGCCCGATGGGGAAACGGGCGTCGCGCAACTGTTCCTGGCCGAGCAGGGCGAGGAAATAGGACTGGTCCTTGTTCTTGTCGGCGCCCTCGAGGAGTTGCGTCGGGGCGTCGCTTGACGGCGCCCGGGCGTCCGCAAGGGACGCCCCTACGTTGGGCTCCGCCCGCCGGGCGTAGTGGCCCGTCGCGACGGCGGTGAAGCCGTGGTCCTTCGCCCACGCGCGGAAGACCCCGAACTTCATCTCGCGGTTGCACATGGTGTCGGGGTTCGGCGTCAGTCCCCGCGCATAGCCGTCGAGGAGATAGGAGACGACCCGCTCGCGGTAGTCGCGCATCAGGTTGACGACCTGGAAATCGATGCCGATCCGCTCCGCCACGGCCCGGGCATCCGCGATATCCTGCTGCCAGGGGCAGTCGCCGATGATGTTGTCCTCGTTGATCCAGTTCTTCATGTACGCGGCGGCGACGTCGTGCCCCTGCTGCTTGAGCAGAAGCGCGGCGACCGAGCTGTCGACGCCGCCGGAGAGGGCGACGAGGATCTTTTCGCGGGCAGGCACGAGACTTCTACGACGCGGGCGCAATGACCTTTGTCAAACGAACGTGGTGCAAATGCGCCGGAGTCGGGCGATCTTTCGGGAGTTTCACGCGAAGCCGCGAAGGGCGCGAAGAAAGTCGTCCGGTCCGCCGCTTCTTCGCGCCCTTCGCGGCTTCGCGTGAAATATTCCGAGTCCCCGAAAACGTTTCCGTCTTGTCGCGGCTCCGGCCCGGCAAATGCTTGGCCTTCCTCCGATGGCTTCCCGCTCTCCCAAGATCGTCCAGGCCTGGCTCGAGACTCCCGCGGCCGGGGTGATCGAGCTGGCCCACGACTGGCGCGCGCGGACCCCGCCGCCGTTCGCGCTCTGCCACGGCGCCGCCTGCACGATCCTCGCGGCGCTCACGCGGGTGCCGGGCGAGGCGTTCGGCGCCGACAGCGGCTACTTCGTGAACGACCAGGACGAGCTGTTCTTCTTCCTCCGCCTCGACCGGCATCCGGACATCGATCCCGCGCACGACGTGCTCTATGTGGCGGGGGATTTCAACGGCTGGGAGCAGGCGGTCGGCCGCGAGGAATGGTGCCTCGTCCCGGGGCGGATCGCCGACGCGCCGGTGCTGCTGTGGTCGGCCCCGGTGTCCCGGTTCAAGACGGCGCATCGCTTCAAGTTCGTGACCAGCGCCCACCGCTGGCTGCCCGTGCCTGCCGGCGCGCCGAACGCGGTGCGCGACGAGTCGGGCAACGTGAACTACGAATTCAATCCCGACCGCACCGGCCGGCACCTTTATTCGTTCGCGCTCGCGGCGCCGCTCGACCTGGCGGAGGCGTGGAAATTCGGCTGGGGCGACGCGGTGGACGCGGGGGTCCCGCTGCGGCCGGGAGCGTTCTTCCATGAGCTGCGCACCGACCTGCCGCTCGGCGCGATCGTCAACGGCGAGGAGACGACCTTCCGTCTTTTCGCGCCCCGCGCCCGGCGGGTGGAGCTTCGGGTCTGCGCGGACCTGTCGGAGCAGGACTCGCCCCACCGCTATGCGCTGCAGCACCGGCCGGAGCCGGGGCCGGCCGGGGCGGCTCTGCCATGGCGCGGCACCTGGGAGCTGACGCTCGAGGAAAACCTGCACGGCTGGTTCTACTGGTATTCGATCGAGGGACCGGACGACGCCTTCGGCCTGTTCCGGCCGGACCAGCGGGTGCTCGATCCCTACGCGCTGGCGGCCGTGGACCGCGACGGCCCAGGCATCGTCCTCGACCGTACCTGGATCGGGCGCGGCGACCGCGACTTCAAGACGCCGGCGTGGCAGGACCTCGTCATCGCGGAGGCGCATGTGCGGGACCTCGCGGCGCACGCGCCGGTGCGGGCGAGCGGGGACGAGCGGCTCGGCTTCACCGGGCTGACCAAGTGGGTCGAGAGCCCGGAGTTCTACCTGCATCATCTCGGGGTCAACGCCATCGAGCTCCAGCCCGTCCAGGAATTCGATAACCGGACGCGCGAGGAGTACCACTGGGGCTACATGACGAACAATTACTTCGCGCCCGAGGGCAGCTACAGCCTCGCGCCGCTGAAGGCCTCCGGCGTGCGCGAGCTGCAGGAGCTGGTGCGCGCGCTGCACCGCCGCGGCCTCGCGGTCATCCTGGACGTGGTCTACAACCACGTCGGCGAGCCGGCGCACCTGATGTTCATCGACAAGCTCTACTACTTCGAGATGGACGGCGCCGGGAAGCTCGCGAACTGGAGCGGTTGCGGCAACGACCTCCGCTGCCGCTCGGCGATGGCGCGGCGGCTGATCATCGACAGCCTGATCCACCTGGTCGAGGCGTACGGGGTCGACGGCTTCCGGCTCGACCTCGCGGACCTCATCGGCCTCGAGGTGCTGCGCGAGATCGAGCACGCGGTGAAGCAGGTGAAGCCGGACGTCGTGCTCATCGCCGAGCCGTGGAGCTTCCGCGGCCACATCGCGGGCGAGCTCCGCGACACGGGTTACGCCTCGTGGAACGACGGCTACCGCAATTTCCTCCGGGAGTTCGTGCGCGGGGGCGGCCGGCGCGAGGAGTTCGAATACTATCTCAAGGGCTCGCCCTGGTACTACGCCAAGTGGCCGGCGCAGACGGTGAACTACGTCGAGTCGCACGACGACAAGACCTGGATCGACCTCATCACGGAGAACGCCGACGGCAACGGCCAGTCCCCGACGTCCAACGACCGCCGCCGCACGCACCTGATGGCCGCGGTGCTGTTCGCCTCGATCGGGATCCCGATGATCTCCGCGGGCCAGGATTTCCTGCGTTCGAAGCAGGGTGCCAACAACACCTACCAGCGGGGCGACCTCAACGCGCTCGACTACCGCCGGCTCTACCGTTTTCCGGGGACGCACGCCTATTTCGCGGACTGGATCGAGTTCCGCCTCGGCCCGACCGGGCGCCTCCTCCGGCATTATGCGCGGGCGAGCGAGGGTTTCTTCCGGTTTTTCTTCGCGCCGGACTCCACCGCCGCCGCGGTGGTCTACAACGCCGACCGCTCGCAGGGCGGCACGCGCCTGCTGTTCGCGGTGAACCCGACCCTCCAGGATGCGGTCATCCGCCTGGACGACGAGACCGTCGCGGGCGCCTGGCGGCAGCTGGCCGACGGCGAGCGCTTCTACGGCGGCGCGGGCCGGGGCGGGGCGCAGCCGGTCGACGCGGACCTGTTCGTGCCGGTGCTGGGCTGCGGACTGTGGCTGGCGGAAGGATAGGGGACTGTCGCGCCAAAACCCTTGCATCCACCGTCGCCGCGCTGTTCATTTTCAACTTCCCGCGTTCGCGCGGCTCAACGTCCATCAGCAATCAACGATAGAACCTAAGGGAAAGCATCCACCATGGCAGTCAAAGTCGCTATCAACGGTTTCGGCCGCATCGGCCGCCTCGTCTTCCGGGCCCTCGTCGAGCAGGGCCTCCTCGGCACGACGTTCGACGTCGTGGCCGTCGGAGACATCGTCCCCGCCGACAACCTCGCCTACCTGCTGAAGTACGATTCCACGCAGGGACGGTTCAACGGGTCGGTCAGCTCGAAGAAATCGGCGCCGGACAAGGCCGAGGACGACATCCTCGTCGTCAACGGCAAGGAGATCAAGGTGGTGAGCGCCAAGACCCCGGCGGAGCTGCCCTGGGGCGCGCTTGGCGTGCAGATCGTGATCGAGTCCACCGGCCTCTTCACCGAGGCGGAGAAGGCGAAGGGCCACATCACCGCGGGCGCGAAGAAGGTCATCATCTCCGCCCCGGCCAAGGGTGAGGACATCACCGTCGTGATGGGCGTGAACGACAACAAGCTCGACCTCAAGCAGCACACGATCATCTCCAACGCCTCCTGCACCACGAACTGTCTCGCGCCCATCGTGCACGTGCTCCTCAAGGAGGGCTTCGGCATCGAGGAGGGCCTCATGACCACCATCCACTCCTACACCGCGACGCAGAAGACCGTCGACGGTCCGTCCAAGAAGGACTGGAAGGGCGGCCGTTCCGCCGCGATCAACATCATCCCGGCCTCCACCGGCGCCGCCAAGGCGACCGCGCTCGTGTGCCCCGAGGTGAAGGGCAAGCTCACCGGCATGTCGTTCCGCGTGCCGACCCCCACGGTCTCCGTGGTCGACCTGACGGTCCGCACGACGCAGGAGACCAGCTACCAGGCGATCTGCGAGGCGATGAAGCGCGCCAGCGAGACGTACCTCAAGGGCATCCTCGCCTACACCGGCGACGAAGTGGTCTCCACGGACTTCATCCACGACAAGAACTCCTCGATCTTCGATGCCGGCTCCGGCATCCAGCTGAATCCGAAGTTCTTCAAGCTCGTGAGCTGGTACGACAACGAGTGGGGCTACTCCAACCGCGTCGTCGACCTCGCCAAGAAGGTCGCCGCGGGCGTTTAAGGCTTAAAACCTGCTGCCCACGGAACCCACGGAGCACACGGAAAGCAGACTTTCTTCCGTGTCCTCCGTGGGTTCCGTGGGCTCTTCATTTCTGCAACTTCGTCATGTCCAAATTTAAAACCATCCGCGACCTCGACCTTGCCGGCAAACGCGTGCTGATGCGCGTCGATTTCAACGTGCCGCAGGACAAGGTCACCGGCGCGATCACCAACACGCAGCGCATCACCGCCGCGCTGCCCACGATCAAGTACGCCCTGGAAAAGGGCGCCTCGGTCGTGCTGATGTCGCATCTCGGGCGGCCCGACGGCCAGAAGATCGCGAAGTTCTCCCTGCAGCCGGTCGCCGCCGAGCTCGAGAAGCTGCTGGGCCGGCCCGTGAAGTTCCTCGGCGACTGCGTCGGGCCCGCGGTCGAGGCGGCCTGCGCCGCGCTGAAGCCGGGGGAGGTCGTGCTGCTCGAGAACCTCCGCTTCCACCTCGAGGAAGAGGGCAAGGTGAAGGTCAAGCAGGCCGACGGCACCGAGACCAAGCTGAAGGCCGATCCGGCGAAGGAGGCGGCGTTCCGCGCCAGCCTCAGCAAGCTGGGCGACGTCTACGTGAACGACGCCTTCGGCACCGCCCACCGCGCGCACTCGTCCATGGTCGGCGTGGATCTGAAATCCAAGGCGGCGGGTTTCCTGATGGAGGCCGAGCTGAAGGCCTTCTCCAAGGTGCTCGAGAATCCCGACCGTCCGCTGCTCGCCATCCTCGGCGGCGCGAAGATCGCGGACAAGATTCCGCTCATCAACAACCTCCTCGACAAGGCCGACAAGCTGATCATCGGCGGCGGCATGGCATACACCTTCCACAAGGTGAACCGCGGGATGAAGATCGGCTCCAGCCTGTTCGACCAGACCGGCGCGGGGATCGTCGCCGAGCTCGAGGCCAAGGCGAAGCAGCGCGGCGTGGAATTGATCTTCCCCGTCGATTTCGTCTGCGGGGACAAGTTCGGCCCGGACGCCAACACGCAGCCCGCGACGCTGGAAGGCGGCATTCCCGACGGCTGGGAGGGCATGGACGCCGGCCCGAAGTCGGTCGAGCTCTACCGGAAGGCGATCCTTTCCTCGAAGACCATCGTCTGGAACGGCCCGGCCGGCGTGTTCGAATTCGACAAGTTCGCCGGCGCCACGAAGGCGATGGCCGAGGCGATCGCCGAGGCCACGGCCAAGGGCGCGACCACGGTCGTCGGCGGCGGCGACACCGCGACCGCGGCGAAGAAGTTCAAGGTCGCGAACAAGGTCACCCATTGCTCCACCGGCGGCGGCGCCAGCCTCGAGTTCCTCGAGGGCAAGGTCCTGCCGGGCGTGGCGTTTCTCGAGGCCTGATCGGCAGTGGCGGGTAGCGAGCAGCGAGCATCCGCCATTTTCTACTCGCAACCCACTGCTCGCTACCCGCTACTTTTTCCTCCCATCCTCCCATGATCCTCCGCAAAAAACTGATCGCCGGTAACTGGAAGATGAACAAGACGCCGGCCGACGGCGCTGCGCTCGTCCAGGAGATCGCCGGGCTCGCCGGCAAGCAGACCGACGTCGATGTCGTGGTCTGCCCGCCCTTCACCTCGCTCGAGAGCGTGGCGCGCGCCCTCGACGGCACGACGCTGAAGCTCGGGGCGCAGAACATGCACTTCGAGGCCAGCGGCGCCTACACCGGCGAGATCTCGGCCCCGATGCTGCGCGCGTTCTTCGCCACCCACGTGATCCTCGGTCACAGCGAACGCCGCACCCTGTTCGGCGAGAACGACGAGTTCATCAACAAGAAGGTCCTGGCGGCGCTCCGCAACCAGCTGCGGCCGATCCTGTGCGTCGGCGAGACCCTCGCGGAGCGCGAGGCGGGTTCGACGCTCAAGGTCGTGCAGACCCAGACCGAGCGCTGCCTCGAGGGCGTGAGCAAGGAGCTCGCGCCGAGCGTCGTGATTGCCTACGAGCCGGTGTGGGCGATCGGCACGGGCAAGGTCGCCACGACCGAGCAGGCCCAGGAAGTGCACGCCTACATCCGCGGATTGCTCACGAAGCTGTTCGGCGAGACGGCGGCGCAGAAGGTCCGCATCCTCTACGGCGGCTCGATGAAGCCCGCCAACGCGCCCGACCTGCTCGCGCAGAAGGACATCGACGGCGGCCTCATCGGCGGCGCCAGCCTCGAAGCCCGGAGCTTCGTCGACCTGATCAACGCCGCGATCGCGGCGAAGTGAGCGACGCCTCTCCGGAAGGTTTCACGCAGAGGACGCAGGGAACGCAGAGCCAATCCGCCTGATCCCGGTTTCCCTCCGCGTTCTCCGCGTCCTCTGCGTGCAACCCTGCGGAAACGGATGCCTGGCCGGGCAGGGCAAGGCGTGGCACTTAGACTCCGTGCGCCTTGCAGAGCGCCTGGAGTTTCTTGCGGCCGACGTCGAGGCGTTCGCCGCGCTCCCAGTCGAAGGCGTCCATCGCGATCTCGGTGGTGATCGCGCCGGGCTTCATCTGCAGCCGGCGCAGCATGTCCTCGATGTCCTTGGGAAACGGGTGCTTTCCCTCCAGGAGCATGGCGCGGATCGGGTGCTGCTCGCCTGATTTCTCGGTGGACATGCGGTGACGATGAGGTGGAGCGCGCTCCTGGCGCGCGTCGGTGCATTCAGTAAAATCCGCGGGGCCTTGCAAGTGAATAGCGGCCGAAGGCCAAGGCGTGCAGACGCCGGGAAACGGGGTGGAGGAACGCCGCGGGCGGCTCGGGATTTTTAGCCACAAAAAGGCGCGAAAATTCCAGCGCTTCGGATCGAACCATCGGCGCGCCTATAGGCGCATGGAGACTTCTGCCGCCGGCGGGGATTCTTGTGCCTTTTCGTGGCTAAAAAAATCCGAGGGAGTGTCCGGCGCGGCCGGACTAGCGGATCCGGCGGCCGAGGTCATCGGCGAGCCCGGTGACAAACGCGGTGTCACCGGGCAGGCGCTTGAAAGCCTCGACCGCCTTTCGGGTATGCTCGCCCGCCAGACGGCGGGAAGTCTCGAGACCGTGGACCCGGACGAACGTGGCCTTGCCCGCCTTGGCGTCCTTGCCGGCGGTCTTGCCCAGCGTCGCGGTGTCGGTCGTGGCGTCGAGCACGTCGTCGATGATCTGGAACGCCAGGCCGAGATGCCGGCCGCCGGTGCGAAGGATCTGCTGCTGCGCGTGATCCGCCCCGCCGATGCGCGCGCCCATCGTGAGCGAAGCCTCGATCATCGCGGCGGTCTTGTTCAGGTGGATGAACTCGAGTTCGGCCGCGGTGGCGTCGGGTTTCTTCTCGGCCAGCAGGTCCTCCACCTGGCCGCCGATGAGGTGTTCGCTTCCGGCGGCGGCGGCGAGTTCCTGCACGAGCGCCGCGGCGAGCGCGGGCTGCCCGCCGTAGCCCGCGGCGAGCAGGGCGAACGCGTGGGTCAGCAGGGCGTCGCCGGCGAGGAGCGCGGTGGCCTCGTCGAAGGCCTTGTGGGCCGTGGGGCGGCCACGGCGCAGGTCGTCGTTGTCCATGCACGGCAGGTCGTCGTGGATGAGCGAGTAGGTGTGCACGCACTCGACCGCCACGGCGGCGGGCAGGGGATCCTTCCCGCGATCCGCGTCCCGGGAGAAGAGGTCCGCCGCCGCCAGCACGAGCACCGGGCGCAGACGCTTGCCGCCGGCCTGCAGGCTGTAGCGCATGGCGGCGTGGAGGCGCGCCGGGCGGGTGTCCGCGGCGGGCAGCAGCCGGTCGAGGCCGCTTTCGACACGGGCGACGTAGCGGGAGAGTTGGGTTGTGTCCTCCATGGCGGCCCCGCGCGGCGCGGGAATTTCGTCCGCCGCAATGCCCAGCCCGCCGCAAGTTTGCAAACGCCATTTCACCGGCAGAAGAAACTCGCAAACCCGGGGGCGGACTCCCATAACCGGCCCGTCTTCCATGCCAACCTACGAGTACGCCTGCAGCAAGTGCGGCCACACGTTCGAGACGGTGCAGTCGATGAAGGATGCGCCGCTCAAGAAGTGCCCGAAATGCGGCAAAAGCTCGCTCAAGCGCCTCGTCGGCGCCGGCGCCGGGCTGATCTTCAAGGGCACCGGCTTCTACATCACGGACTACAAGAACAAGTCCGGCTCCCCGCCGAAGAAGGAGGGCGGCGAAAAGCCCCCCGGCGGCGCGGACAAGAAGCCCGCCTCCGCGGCGGCGAACTGATTTTCCCCATGGCCTCAAAAAAAGTCGATCGTGCGCTCTACGGCCCCAGCTGGGCCGAAGTCATCCTCGGAGCCGCGCTGAGCTTCGTGCTCGGCGCCGTCCTGGCGGCCGTCGTGCTCGTCCTCCGTCCGGTGCAGACGGTGCGGGAGCTGCCCAAGGAGCCGGTGCGCGACGCGGTCTACTACATCGAGGGCTCCAAGGATTCGACCAAGGGAAAGCAGTGGCTGCGCAAGAAGGAGCTGCTGAACCAGGGCACTTCCGTCGCGCTGACGGAGGATGAGCTCAACGCGGCGTTCTACGTGAGCCCGCCGCCGGCCCCGCCGAAGCCGCCGGCGCCGGCGCCGGCGCCCGGCGCCAAGGGCAAGGCTCCCGCCACGCCTCCGCCCGCCCCGGAACCGGCCAAGGCCGATGTCGCCACCGATGCGAAGAGCGATGCCCTCATCGCCCCGGGCCAGCCGAATTTCCGCATCCACGACAACCTGCTCCAGGTCGGCGTGCCCTGCACGCTCAACCTCTACGGGTTCAAGGTCCCGGTGGTCGTGATGGCCACCGGCAGTTTTGCCAAGGGCGGCGACGGGGTCGTCTTCGTCCCGGAGAGCTACTATCTCGGTTCGCTCGCGATCAACCGGCTGCCGATGGTCGAGGGCTTTGTGACGCGGAAGATCCTTTCCGCGAAGCCGGTGCCCGAGGATCTCGCCACCGCCTGGAAAAAGGTCACGGACGCGACGATCGAGGACAAGACGCTCAAGCTTACGCTCTAGGCTTCACAACGTCCAAGTGCTCGACCCTGAACGTTGGGCGTTCCCTTCCCGTGGGCCGGCCCTAGCAGTTCGCCAGCACCTTCTTCAGGTCGACGTGCTCGGTGATCAGTCGCTTGATGACGGGGATCTTGTCCACGTCCTGCGGCTGCGTCTTCACGGTCATGCCGTGGATCTTGGAGGTGATGGTGTAGCTCTCCTCCTTGGCAGCGATGACCGGAATGCGGGTCTGGCTGAGCAGCACGAGCAGCTGGTCCGACGGGATCGTGTCGTTGGTCAGGATGAGCCCGGCGATGGTCTTGCCGCCCGAGAGGCGGGCGCTCGAGATCGCGGCGAGGATGATGTCGTCGCGGTCGCCGGGAGTGATGATGAGCACGCCGGGCTGCAGGTAATCGACGATGCCCTTGGCCGTCATCGCGCCGACGATGATGCGGTGCACGCGTTCCTGGCGGCCGGTCTCGGCGGCGTTGAGCCAGCGGCCGCCGATCTCCTCGGCGACCTGGGACAGATTGGGGGCGGAGAGCATCTGCTGCACGGGCAGCACGCCGAGCAGCGGGACGCCCAGGCGCTGGAGGCCGAGCCCGGCGTATTCGGTGATGAGCGGAATCTTGGAGGCGTCGACCTTGTTCAGGATCGCTCCCGCGACCTCGACGCCGGCCTTGTCGAACAGCGCCTTGTTGAGCGCGATCTCGTCGATCGGCCGTCCGATGCCGCCGGGCGTGACCAGAATGACCTTGGCGCGCAGCAGCTTCGCGACGCGCGCGTTGGACAGCTCGAAGATCGAGCCGACCCCCGCGTGCCCGGTCCCCTCGATCAGGGTGAAGTCCTTTTCCCACGACACCCGGTCGAACGCCCGGCAGATCCGGTCCTCGAGTTCCGCCAGCATCGGGCCGGGATTCTTCAGGAAGCGGCGGGTGAAGGTGCCGTCCACCGCGACCGGGCTCATGCTCTCGATCGGCACGTGCACGTTGTAGATCGTGTCGAGGAGGACCGAGTCCTCGTCGACCTGGTGGCCGTGGACCTCGACGAAGCGCTGGCCGATCGGCTTGATGAAGCCCACGCGCGGATAGAAGGACTGCAGCGCCGCGAACAGGCCGAGGCAGGTCGTCGTCTTGCCGTCGTTCATGCGCGTCGCGGCGACGAACAGGCGCTTCGTGGCGGTGTTGGTCGGAGCGCGCAGCAGGGGCAGGGCCGGCTGGATGAACGGATTCGTCGTCATGCGGCGGGAGCTCAGGGGGTGCCGTAGAGGAGGCGGCGGTCGATCGCCTGGCAGCCGACGATGGCGGCCGCGCCGAAAACGTCATGGGCGCTCGCGCCGCGGCTGATCTCCGCGGCGGGACGCGTCAGGCCGGTGATGATCTGGCCGAACGCATTCGAGCCGCCGAGGATCTGCACGAGCTTGAAGCCGATGTTGCCGCTGTTCAGGTCCGGGAACACCAGCACGTTGGCCCGGCCCGCGACCGGGCCCTCGACCTTCTTCATCGCCGCGACGGCGGCATCGAGCGCGGCGTCGACCTGGATCTCGCCCTCGATCTCCATCGGCAGCTGGGCGGCGCGGGCCTTCGCGCGGGCCAGCTCGGTTGCCGTGCGCACCTTCACGAGGGAAGGGTGCTGCGCGTCGCTGCGCGAGGCGTAGCTCAGCATCGCGACCCGCGGGGTCTCGTCGGTCAGGTGCCGGGCGATCATCGCGGTCGAGATCGCGATGTCGCAAAGCTGTTCCGCCGTCGGTTCGGGAATGACGCCGCAGTCCGCGAGGAAGAGCGAGCCGTCGCTCCCGACCTTCTTTTCGTCCCAGTCGAGGATCATGAGCGAGGACGCGCTCTGCACGTTTTCCAGCCGGGGAATCAGCTGGAACAGCGGGCGCAGCGCGCTGGAGGCGGTGACCGTGGCGCCGCCGACCAGCGCGTCCGCCTGGCCGGCGGCGAGCATCATCGTGGCGAAATAGTTGGGGTCGCGCAGCACGGAGCGCGTGTCGGCGAGCTTCAGCACCTTCGCGCTGCGGATCTGCTCGAGCTGGGCGGCGAAGGCGTCGAATTCCTCGCTGCGCTCCGGCTCGATGATGCGCATGCCGGTGACGTCCAGCGACAGCCGCGCGGCGGCATCCTTGATCACCTTGCGGTTCCCGAGGAGGATGGGCGCGCCCATGCGGCGGGTCACCCACTGGCGGGCGGCCTGCAGGATGCGGGGATCGGCGCCTTCCGGGAAGACGATCCGCTTGGGATGGCGCTGGAGCCGCGCGATGAGCTTGGGGACGATCGGCATGAGCGGTCGGAGCGTGCGAAACGTTCCCGGCAGGGTCAATCTTCCGGACGCCGGATGCCGGAGGACAGAAGGCGGAGGACAGACGGGCGGCGGCCCCGGGCCATTCATTGATTTTCGCGTATCTACGCGAAATTTTCCGACTTCCCGTCCGCATCCATTTGGCACTTGGCCCTTGGCACCTGATCCTTGCGCCCCCCGGGCGCCCCGCTGGTTAAGAACTTGCTAACCGCGGCGCGCGTCCCGTGAACTGCGAGCGTGTCCAAGCACCTGAAGAACATCGGCGTCGTGTCGCTGCTGACGGTGTTCTCCCGCGTCACCGGGCTCATCCGGGACCAGCTGACGGCCGCGATCTTTGGCGCCGGCGGCCTGAATGACGCGTTCTTTACGGCCTTCAGCCTGCCGAATCTTTTTCGCCGCCTGCTCGGCGAGGGGGCGCTGACGGCCGCGTTTGTGCCGCTGCTGCAGCAGGAGCTGCACGAGAAGGGCTCGGCGGGTGCCTTCGCCCTGCTGAGCAAGGTGGTCAGCCGGCTCGCGGTCGTGACGTTCAGCCTCGTCGCCCTCGCCATGTTCCTCCTCAGCCGGGCCGGGCCGCTGCGGGGCTGGGCGGGGCACGGCGAGGCCGCCGGTCCGGTCCTGCGCTTCTTTTTCGAGACGCATGACAAGTGGGACCTGCTGGCCGACCTGACGGTGATCCTTTTTCCCTACCTGGCCCTCGTCTGCGTCGCAGCCGCCTTCAATGCCACGCTCAACGTGCTCGGGCATTTCCTCGAGCCGGCGCTTTCGCCGATCTGGCTCAATCTCGTGATGATCGGCTCGCTGGCGGGCGCCGGGCTTCACTTCGCCTCCACGCCGCTCGGCCAGCTGCACTGGCTCTGCGCGGGCGTGCTGCTCGGCGGGTTTTTCCAGATGGCCGTCCCGGCGGTGGTGCTGGTGCGGATGGGCTGGCGGCCGCGCCTCGATCTCGCGCCTTCGCCTCAGGTCAGCGAGATCCTCAGGCTGATGGCGCCGGGGCTTTTCGGCACCGGCATTTACCAGGTCAATATTGTCGTTTCGCGCCTGCTGGCGTTTTCCCTCCCGGTTTCCGCGGCGACGACGCTGTTCCTCGCGAACCGCCTGATGGAGCTGCCGATCGGGGTCTTCGCGATCGCCGTCTCGACCGTCGTCTATCCGCTGATCGCGCAGCATGCCGTCGGCCGCAAGTTCGCGGAGATGGCGGCGGACTACCGCAAGGGGATGCGCCTCATCCTCGTCATCAACGTTCCCGCCGCCGTCGGCCTCGCGGTCCTCAGCCAGCCGATCGTGCGGCTGCTTTACCGCCACGGCAACTTCACGCCGGAGGCCGCGCACGACATGTCGCTGCTGCTGACGCTCTTCGCGGTGGGCATGCCGTTTTTCTCCGTCGTCAACCTGACGGTGCGCGCCTTTTACGCCCTGAAGGACACCGCGACGCCGGTGCGGGTGGCGACGGTGGATTTTGTCGCGAACGTCGTGCTGAGCCTGCTCCTGCGGAAATGGCTCGGCGCCCCCGGGCTCGTCCTGGCGAGCACGACGGCGATCCTCATCCAGATGATCCTGCTGCAGCGCGCGCTGCTCCGCCGGCTGCCGGAAATGACGCTGGCGCCGCTCGTGCCCAGCCTCGCCAAGGTGCTGGCCGGCGCCACCGCCATGGGTGCGCTCGTCTGGGCCTGCTGGCAGTTCGTGCGCGGGCAGGACGCCGTGATCCACCTCCTCGGTGTGCAGCTGCACGTGGCTGACCTTTATGCGGTGTTCCTCCTGATCCCGCTCGGCGTCCTGGTCTACGGCGTCACGCTGTGGTTCCTGAAAATCGAAGGCCGGGACGACCTGGCGGCGCTGGCCCGGCGGCTGCGGACAAGGCTCGTCGGCCGGAAAGAGGAGGCGGGGCGATGAAATTCAAACCCGACTGGTTTCTCCTCGGCATGGTCGCGGCCACCGGTCTCGCCTGGGCGTTCCCAAACCCGGGGGCGGCGGGCGGCTGGCTGCATCCGGAACTGCTGACGAAGGCCGGCATCGCCCTGATCTTTTTTCTCCATGGCGTGGCGCTGTCCTTCGCCGCGCTGAAGGGCGGGGCGCTCAACTGGCGCCTGCACCTGCTGGTGCAGTCGAGCACCTTCCTGCTGTTTCCGCTCCTCGGCTTCGCGCTCAACGCCGCGCTGGGCGAGCGGATCGCGCCGGAGTTGAAGATCGGGCTCTTCTATCTGTGCGCGCTGCCCTCGACGGTGTCCTCGTCCGTCGCGATGACGGCGGCGGCGCGCGGCAACGTCGCCGGCGCCGTGTTCAATGCCACGCTGTCGAGCCTGCTGGGCGTCTTCCTCACGCCGCTGTGGATGGCCTACGCACTGAAGACCAGCGGGCAGGCCCAGCCGCTGGGGCCGGTGATCTGGGACCTCGTGCGCTGGCTCGTGCTGCCGCTGGTGGTGGGGCAGCTCTGCCGGCCGGTGCTCGGCGCGTGGGCCGGCCGGAACAAGAAGCTGATCAACCTGGCGGACCGCTGCACGATCCTGATCCTCGTGTACACGTCGTTCTGCGATTCGTTCAAGACCGGCGTCTGGACCGGCCACGGCGCCGGCACGCTCGCCATCGTCCTCGCCGTCGCCGTCGGGCTTTTCTCGCTGGTGATGGCGCTGATGGCGACCGCCGCGAAGGCCCTGGGCTTCTCCCGCGAGGATCGCATTGCCGCGATGTTCTGCGGCTCGAAGAAAACCCTGGCCTCCGGCGTGCCGATGGCGAAATTGATCTTCGCAGGGCAGCCGAGCCTCGGAATGATCCTGCTGCCGATCATGATTTACCATCCGCTCCAACTGATCGTCTGCGGATCGCTGGCCGGACGGTGGGGAAAACGAGTGGAGTAGGGCGGGTTTCGGAATTCCTGGTCGCCGAAGACGCGCATCAGGACATCGATCCTTCGGCCGGAGTCTGGCTCTACAGGATCCGCGGTTAAAAAATCCCGGCTTCCGCCCTCCGCATTTTTTTTGAAGAAAACGCTTGCACTAGACGTTTAGTCAACTATTTCTTGGCCCATGGGAAGAACCTCCGACGCCAGCGAGCGGCTGAAAGATGCCGCGCTCGACCTCATGTGGGAGGAGAGCTACGGCGCGGTCACCATCGACGACATCTGCAAGCGGGCGGAAGTGAAGAAGGGAAGTTTCTATTACTTCTTCAGTTCAAAGGCCGAATTGGCCGTGGCCGCGCTGGAGAAGATGTGGGAGCGGGACTGGCAGCCGAAGCTCGATCGCCTGTTTTCGTCCTCGCTCGATCCGCTGGCGCGGTTTTCGGGCTATCTCACCGGGATTTATGAGAGCCAGGCGGCCATGAAGGCCAAGTCGGGCAAGGTCCTGGGCTGCCCGGTCTGTACGGTGGGTTCCGAGGTCAGCACGCAGGAGATCGATGTCAGCGCCAAGGTCCGCGAGATCACCGCGCGCAAGCGCCGCTACTACGAGTCCACGATCCGCGACGCCATCGCGGCGGGCGTGATCGAGTCGTGCGATCCGGCGCAGAAGACGCTCGCCCTGGTCGGCCTTATCGAGGGCATCGTTTCCCAGGCCCGCATCATGAACGATCCGGAGATCATCCGCGATTTGCCCGCGATGGCGTTCGGACTGTTGGGGGTGAAGAAATCCGCTGCTGTCAGTCCCGAGCCCGTTCTTACTCGCTAACCGTCACGTCCGACTCATTTTTTCGCCGACCTCTTGTCGCGCACGTTTTCCCCGTGCGCCTTTTTTTGAGCCAAATCACTAGGTAAACAGTCAACTACACGATCCTTTTCCGCTTCATTGCCATGACGACATCACCCGCCTCCTCTTCGACTCAATCCTCCGCCGCGCGTCGTTCGCGTCGCGTTCCGCTTGCCCTCGCCGGCCTCGTGCTGGCGGCGGGCGTCACGACGTACATGGTCTCCCATGCCGTCGCCGCCGATTCCACCGCTGCGGCCGCAGTGACTCCGCCCGCGCCCAAGGTCACGGTGGCTCCGGTGGAGGAGAAGCTGCTCACCGAATACGACGAGCTGCTGGGCCGCGTGGAAGCGGCCGAGACCGTCGAATTGCGGGCCCGCGTCTCGGGTCATCTGGACGAGGTCAAATTTCAATCCGGCCAGCTCGTGAAAAAGGGCGATGTCCTTTTCCGCATCGATCCGCGCTGGTACCAGGCCCAGTTCGACCTCGCCCGCGCCCAGGCCGAGGTGGCCGAGCGGGAGGCGAAGCGCGCCGAGACGCTGCTCGCCGCCGCCGCGATCTCCTCCGAGGAGGCCGAGGCCCGCCGCGCCCGCGCGTCCGAGGCGCGGGCCGCCCTGGCGACCGCCCAGCTGGATCTCGAGCACACGGACGTTCGCGCGCCGATCGACGGTCGTGTCAGCCGCGCGCTGATCACTCCGGGCAATCTCGTCTCGGGCTCGCCCGACGGTGCGACGCTGCTCACCACGATCGTTTCGGTCGGCGACGTGTTCGTCTATGCGGACCTCGATGAGGCGACCGTGTTGAAGTTCAACCGTCTCATCCGCGAAAATCGCCTCCCCACCGATCATGGCCGGATCCCGGTGGCGATGCAGCTCGCGGACGAAAACGATTATCCGCGCCAGGGCTACATCGAGTCGGCCGACAACCGGCTCAATCCGGCCACCGGCTCGCTCGTGCTGCGGATGGTGTTTCCCAATCCCGACCAGGCGCTCGTGCCCGGCCTCTTTGCCCGCGTGCGCCTGCCGGTCGGCGCGCCGCAGGAGACGCTGCTCGTGAGCGAGCGCGCCATCGGCACCGACCAGAGCCAGAAGTACGTCCTCGCGCTGGCGAAGGACAACACCGCCGTCTATCGCACGGTGAAACTGGGCGGCACGGTCGACGGCAAGCGCATCGTCCGCTCCGGCGTCCACTCCGGCGACCAGATCATCGTCAACGGACTCCAGCGCGTTCGTCCCGGGATGGTCGTCGATCCCGAATCCGTCGCCGCCACCACGCCTGCGCCCAGCGCCACGTCCGCCGTCGCCGCCGTCGCCGCCGTCCGCTGACGTTTCCGCCGTAAATCCGCGCGTTTTGCCGCTCTCTCCAGCCACTGCTTTGCCCGTTTCCTCCGCTTCCGCTATGAACTTCTCCGATTTCTTCATCAAGCGCCCGATCTTCGCCGGCGTGCTTTCCACGATCATCTTCCTCGTCGGCGCCATTGCGCTCTGGCAGCTGCCGGTGAGCGAGTATCCCGAGGTCGTGCCGCCGACCGTCGTGGTGCACGCCAGCTATCCTGGTGCCAATCCGAAGACGATCTCCGAGACCGTCGCGGCCCCGCTCGAGCAGGCGATCAACGGCGTCGAGCAGTCGCTCTACATGTTCTCGCAGGCGACGAGCGACGGCGTGATGACGCTCACGATCACGTTCAAGCTCGGCACCAATCTCGATAACGCCCAGGTCCAGGTGCAGAATCGCGTGGCGCAGGCGCTGCCGAAGCTTCCCGAGGAAGTCCGCCGCATCGGAGTGACCACGACCAAGGCCTCGCCGGACCTCCTCATGGTCGTCCACCTGTTTTCGCCGGACAACCGCTATGACGACATCTACGTCCGCAACTACGCCACGCTCCAGGTGCAGGACGTGCTCGCACGTCTTCCCGGCGTCGGCCAGGTGCGGATCTTCGGGTCGGGCGACTACGCGATGCGGGTCTGGCTCGATCCCAACAAGGTCGCCGCGAAGGGCCTGACCGCCTCCGACGTCGTTGCCGCGATCCGCGAGCAGAACGTCCAGGTCGCGGCCGGCGCGATCGGGCAGCAGCCCGCGGGCCGGCCGGTCGATACGGAGCTGCTGATCAACACCCAGGGCCGCCTCGCCACCGAGGAGGAATTCGGCGCCATCGTCGTCAAGACGGGCGCGCACGGCGAACGCGTCCAGCTGCGCGATGTCGCCCGGGTCGAGCTCGGCGCGTCCGACTACGCTCTGCGCTCGCTGCTCAACAACAAGGCCGCCGTCGCCCTGCCGATCGCGCAGCTGCCGGGCTCCAACGCCATCGCGACGTCCGACGCGGTGCGCAAGGCGATGAAGGAGCTGCAGAAGAATTTCCCGGAGGGTCTCGCCTACGACATTGTCTACGATCCGACCATCTTCGTGCGCAGTTCCATCGAGGCCGTCGTGCACACGCTGCTCGAGGCAATCGTGCTCGTCGTGCTCGTGGTGATCCTCTTCCTCCAGACCTGGCGCGCCTCGATCATCCCGCTCGCCGCGGTGCCGGTTTCGCTGATCGGCACCTTCGCGATCATGAGCGGGCTGGGATTTTCCATCAACGCCCTCTCGCTCTTCGGCCTCGTGCTCGCCATCGGCATCGTGGTCGACGACGCGATCGTCGTGGTCGAGAACGTCGAGCGCAACATCGCCCTCGGCAAGTCGCCGTTCGAGGCGACCAGGCAGGCCATGCGCGAGGTCACCGGGCCGATCGTCGCCACCGCGCTGGTGCTGTCGGCGGTGTTCATCCCGACCGCCTTCATCAGCGGCCTCACCGGCCAGTTCTACAAGCAGTTCGCCATCACCATCGCGATCTCGACCATCATCTCCGCCTTCAATTCGCTCACCCTTTCGCCCGCGCTGAGCGCGCTGCTGCTGAAGGGCCACGATGCGCCGAAGGACGGCCTCACCCGGCTGATGGACCGCGCCTTCGGCTGGTTCTTCCGCCCGTTCAACCGGTTCTTCGAATGGGCTTCGCGCAAGTACACCAACGGCGTCGCCCGGCTGCTGCGCCTCGCGGTCATCGCGCTGGTCGTCTATGCCGGCCTGCTCGGCTCCACCGCCTGGCTGTTCAACCGCATCCCCATGGGCTTCGTGCCGGTGCAGGACAAGCAGTACCTGATCGCCTTCGCGCAGCTCCCGGCCGCCGCGTCGCTCGACCGCACGGATGCCGTCATCCGCCGCATGAGCGACATCGCGCTGAAGTACCCCGGCGTCGCCAACGCCGTCGCTTTTCCCGGGCTCTCGATCAACGGCTTCACCAACTCCTCCAACAGCGGCATCGTCTTCGTCACGCTCAAGCCGTTCGAGGAGCGGAAGGCGAAGGAACTTTCCGGCCCCGCCATCGCCGCCGCGCTCCAGCAGCAGTTCGGCGCGATCCAGGACGCCTACATCGCGATCTTCCCGCCGCCGCCCGTCATGGGCCTGGGCACGACCGGCGGCTTCAAGCTGTACGTCGAGGACCGCGCGGATCTCGGCCTCGACGCGCTCTACGGCGCGACGCAGGGCCTGATCGGCAAGGCCAGCGAGACGCCCGGCCTCGCCGGGTTGTTCACGAGCTTCACGGTCAACACGCCGCAGCTCGACGCCGACATCGACCACGCGCGCGCCAAGGCGCAGGGCGTGCCGCTGCAGAACGTCTTCGAGACGATGCAGATCAACCTCGGTTCGCTCTACGTGAACGACTTCAACCGCTTTGGCCGCACCTACCAGGTCGTGGCCCAGGCCGACGCGCAGTTCCGCTCCAAGCCCGAGGACATCCTCCGGTTGAAGACCCGCAACAGCGCCGGCGAACTCGTCCCGCTCGGCGCGCTCGTCAACGTGCGCGAAACCTACGGTCCGGACCGCGTCATGCGCTACAACGGCTATCCCGCCGCCGAGATCAACGGCTCGCCCGCCGCCGGCTTCAGCTCGGGCCAGGCCGAGGCGTTGATGGAAAAGGTCGCCGCTGCGAACCTGCCGAAGGGCATGGTGCTCGATTGGACGGAGCTCACCTACCAGAAGATCATCGCGGGCAACACCGGGGTGCTCGTCTTCCCGTTGAGCATCCTCCTCGTGTTCCTCGTCCTGGCGGCGCAGTACGAGAGCTTCCGCCTGCCGTTCGCGGTGATCCTGATCGTGCCGATGGCGCTCTTCTCCGCTCTGTTCGGCCTCTGGCTCACGAGCGGGGAGAACAACATCTTCACGCAGATCGGCCTGATCGTGCTCATCGGCCTCGCGGCCAAGAACGCGATCATGATCGTCGAGTTCGCGGTCAAGCGCCGCGAGGAAGGGCAGAGCATCACCGACGCCGCCCTGATCGCGGTGCGGCTGCGGCTGCGGCCGATCCTGATGACCAGCATCGCGTTCATCGCGGGCGTCTTCCCGTTGGTGGTGAGCACCGGCGCCGGTTCCGAGATGCGCCGGGCGATGGGGGTCGCCGTGTTCGCGGGCATGATCGGCGTCACGCTCTTCGGGCTCTTCCTCACGCCCGTCTTCTACGTCGTCCTGGAAAAGATCGGTCTCCGGAAGCCCGCGGCCATCCTCCCGGCCGCCGCGCCCGAGCACGCCTGAGGTTCACCGCCATGAAAAAACTTCTTCTCCTCGCGCTGGGTGCGTTCGCCATCGGCACCGAGGGCTATGCGCTCGCGGGCCTGCTGCCGAAGGTGGCGGCCGATCTCCAGGTGACCGTGCCGGTCGCCGGCCAGCTGATCACCGCGTTCTCGCTCGCGTTCGCGCTCGGCTCCCCGCTGCTGGCGGTGGTCACCGGCGCGCTCGAACGCAAGCGACTCCTGATGGCCTCGATGCTGGTGTTCGCGCTGTTCAATGTCGTCGCCGCCCTGTCCCATACCTACGCGGTGCTCTTCGTGGCCCGGGTCGGTCTCGCGCTGTCCGCCGCCGTCTTCATGCCGGCGGCGAGCGCCTATGCCGTCGCGGTTTCGCCCGTCGAGCGGCGCGGCCGCGCGCTTTCGATCATCTACGCGGGCCTGACGGTCGCCACGCTCGTCGGCGTGCCGCTCGGCGTGCTGGTCGGCGAGCGCTTCGGCTGGCGGAGCATCTTCCTGCTCGCGGGCGGATTGTCGCTCGCGACCTTCGCCGGCCTGGCGGCCTTCCTCGCGCCGTCGCCGAGCACCGGCTCCGCGACGCTCGCGCAGCGGATCGCCGTGGCGCGCCGGCCCGACGTGCTCGGGGCGCTGACGGTGACCGTCATCTTCATGACGGGCGCCTTCACCATCTACACCTACATCGCGCCGTTCCTGGCGCTCACCACCGGGCTGGCGGGTTCGGCGGTGGCGGTGGTGCTGTTCGTCTTCGGCACGGGCGCCACGGTGGGGAATCTCGCCGCCGGGGGCATTGCCGATCGCATCGGCGCCCGGCGCGTGCTGGTCACGGTGCTGTCGGGGCTCGCCGTCTTGTTCTCAGGGCTGTCCCTGGCGGCGCTCCTGTTCGCACCCGACGTCGCGCGCTGGATCATCGTGCCCGTGATCGGGCTGTGGGGTCTGGTCGGTTTCGCGTTTCCCTCGGTGCAGCAGATGCGCCTGGTGGCGATGGAGCCGCGCCTCGCCCCGATCACGCTCTCGCTCAACGCCTCGGCTGGCTATCTCGGTGTCTCCCTCGGCGCACTCTTTGGCTCGGCGATCGTCGCCCATCACGCGGTCGCCGGACTGGGCTGGGCCGGCGCGGGGTGCGAAATCGCCGCGCTGTCTCTGCTCCTCTTCACGCTTCGCGTCCGCGGCACGGCCGCCGTCGCCGCGAAGATCCCGGCCGTGCTGCCCGCTCCCTCCACCGTCATTTCCTCGTCATGAAAATTTCCCTCCTCCCTTTTCTCTCCCTTCCTTTCGCGGCCGCCTTCGCCGCGCTCCGGAGCGTCGGACCGGACTATGCGCGTCCGACCACCGCGGCCTCCGCCGCCTATCGCGATGCCACCGATCCGAATGCCTGGAAATCGGTCGCGCCCGCCGACACCGCCGCCCGCGGCGAGTGGTGGAAGTTGTTTGCCGATCCGGCGCTCGACGCCCTCGAGACGCGCGCCCTGGCGGCCAACCAGGACCTCCAGGCCGCCGCGGCGCGGGTGGAGGAGGCTCGCGCCGCCGCCGGGCTGGTGCGCGGTGCCGGCCGGCCGCAGCTGGTCCTGGAGCCCTCGGCCTCGCGCGCCCGCACCTCGGCGACGAACGACATCGTCTTTCCGCAGGATCTCACCACCTCATACAACGTTCCGCTCGTCGCCTCCTGGGAGCTCGATCTGTTCGGCCGGATTCGCCGGCAGAATGAGAGCGCCCGGGCGGATGCCGCCGCCAGTGCCGCCACGTTCGAATCCCTCCGCCTCGCCCTGACCGCGGACGTGGCGGAGAACTACTTCTCGCTGCACGCGCTGGATCGGGAACTGGCGGCGGTGCAGGGGAGCGCGGCGCTGCGACAGCGGGAGCTGGACCTGGTTTCCGCCCGCCTGAAGGCCGGGGCGGCCGCCGAGTTCGACGTGGCCCGGGCGGAGACCGAGCTGGCTGACGCCGAGGCGGAATCCTCCGCCCTGGGCGTCCGGCGCGCCGCGCTGCAGAACGCGCTCGCCGTGCTGGTCGGCGAGTCCGCCGCGAACTTCAGTCTGCCCGAGGCGCCTGCGCTCAATCCGCTGCCGCCCGCGGTGCCGGCGGGCTTGCCGGCGGACCTGCTGGAGCGTCGTCCCGACGTCGCCGCGGCCGAGCGCTCGCTCGTCGCCGCCAATGCGCGCATCGGGGTGGCCAAGGCCGCGTTTTTCCCGGCGATTTCGCTGACCGGCAGCGCCGGCTACGCCAGCGGCGATCTCGACCGCCTGTTCGAGGCGGACTCGCGCATCTGGTCGATCGGACCGGGACTTTACCTCCCCCTTTTCCAGGGCGGGCGCAATCACGCGAACCTGGAGCGCAGCCGCGCGGCCTATGACGAGGCGGTCGCGATTTATCGCCAGCGGGTGCTTGTGGCCTTCCGTGAGGTTCAGGACGCCCTGACCGCCACGCGCCTGCTGGCCGATCAGTCCGCCGCCCAGGATCGGGCGCTCGCCGCGGCGCAGCGCGCGGCCCGGCTGGCCCAGGTGCGCTACGATGCCGGCTACGTTTCCTATCTCGAGGTCATCGACGCGCAGCGCACGGCACTCGCTTCCGAGCGGGCGGTCGCCCTGCTCGGCGGCCAGCGCTACGTCACGAGCGTCGCCCTGATCAAATCACTGGGCGGCGTCTGGTAAATTGCGGATCCCCGGATTGCGGACTGCGGAATGTTTCGGACGAAAAAAGCGACAAACGCTTCAACTTATCATGATCGCGCTCGTTTTACTGCTGATCGCGCTGGTGGCGTTCACCGCCTGGGACAGTGCGGAGGACAGCCACCGTCACTGAGGTCGGATTGGTTCCGGCAGGGTGAGCCGCGAAAAGGCGCAGAATACGCAAAAACAGGTGGGATCACGGATCGGTTTTGCGCTCTGCGCTCCTTTTTGTGGCCAACTCCGCCGCAGAATCGCCGGCGAAACAAATTCGCTCACGGCTGGCTTTGCGGACCGGACTGCATCTAATTCCCGATCGGTTCACGTTCTCATCGCATCCCAACCCTCAACATCTCATCCCCATGAAACGCAAAGCCTCCGCCGTCTGGTACGGCGACCTCAAATCCGGCCGCGGCCAGATTTCCACCGAAAGCACCGTCCTCAAGGACGCCAAATACTCGTTCGGCACCCGCTTCGAAAATGGCCCGGGCACCAATCCCGAGGAGCTCATCGGCGCGGCCCACGCGGGCTGCTTCAGCATGGCGCTTTCCGCCGAGCTGCAGAAGGCGGGATTCACCGCGGAGTCGATCGCGACGACCGCGACCGTGAACCTGGAGAATCATCCGCAGACGAGCTGGACCGTCACCAAGATCCAGCTCGAGACCGTGGCGAAGGTGCCGGGCATCAAGCCGGACAAGTTTGCCGAGATCGCGGCCGGCGCGAAGGCCGGCTGTCCGATCTCCCGCCTGCTCAAGGCCGCCGAGATCACTCTCGACGCCAAGCTCGCCTGAGCAGCCCAACCGCAGGCCGTTTCGCGCAGAGGCACGGAGGCGTAGAGATCGATCGGTTTGGTGTCCTCTCTGCGTCTCCGCGTCTCTGCGCGAAACCGGTTTGGGATCCGTTCCTGACTTCCACATAAAGAAAGCGCCCGTCTTCGATGCCGCATCTCTTCGAGCCGCTGACGATCAAGTCCGTCACACTGCGTAACCGCATCGGCGTTTCGCCGATGTGCCAGTATTCGTCGGAGGACGGTGCCGCGACCGACTGGCACCTCGTGCACCTGGGCGCCCGCGCCGCCGGCGGCGCGGGCCTGGTCATCGCCGAGGCCACCGCGGTCTCCGCCGAGGGGCGCATCACACCCGGCGACGCCGGCATCTGGGCGGACAAGCACATCGAGCCGATTGCCCGCATCAACCGCTACGTGAAGGCCCGCGGGGCGGTGCCGGGCATCCAGCTCGCGCACGCCGGCCGGAAGGCGAGCGCCGCGCGGCCGTGGGAGGGCGGGGCGCACCTCGCGGATGACGCCGGCGGCTGGCCCACGCTGGCGCCGAGCGCGCTGCCGTTCGGCGGTCCGCTCGGCAAGGTGCCCCGGGCCATGTCGGCGGCGGACATCGCGCGGGTGCCGTCGGAGTTCGTGGCCGCGGCGAAGCGGGCGCTCGCCGCCGGCTGCGAGTGGCTGGAACTGCACTCGGCCCACGGTTATCTCGGGCACGAGTTTCTCTCGCCGCTTTCCAACCAGCGCACGGACGCTTACGGCGGCAGCTTCGACAACCGGATCCGCTTCGCCCTCGAGACGACCCGGGCGGTCCGCGCCGTCTGGCCGGATCACCTGCCGCTCACGGTGCGCCTTTCCTGCACCGATTGGATGGAGGGCGGCTGGGACCTCGACCAGTCGGTCGAGCTTTCCCGCCGGCTGAAGGGACTCGGCGTCGACCTGATCGACTGCAGTTCCGGCGGCGGCGTGCCGTCCGCGAAAATTCCGAACACTCCAGGCTACCAGGTGCCCTTCGCCGAGCGCATTCGCCGTGAAGCGGGGATCGCCACGGCGGCCGTGGGCCTGATCACGGACGCGCACCAGGCGGATGGGATCGTGCGCTCCGGCCAGGCGGATCTCGTCCTGCTCGCGAGGGAGTTTCTCCGCGACCCGAACTGGCCGCTGCATGCGGCGAAAGTCCTGGGCGAAAAGGCTGGGGTGAAGCCGCCGGTGCAGTACGAACGGGCGTTTTAGATCGATCCAGTTTCGCACAGAGGCACGGAGTACACGGAGAAAATCAGTCTGACCGACCTCCGTGAGCTCCGTGCCTCTGTGCGAGACGGATCGAAATCGGACTCGGTCATCCGCGGGATCATTCAAAGGAGGCGATTATTGCGCGGGCCGGTTTCTTGTGCATGGATTCGGTCATGGCTTCCGCTTCTCCGTCCGGCCTGCTCGAGGCGCTCAACTGGCGCTATGCGACGAAGAAGTTCGATCCGACGAAGACGATCCCGCCGGAGACCTGGGCCGCGCTGGAACACGCGCTGGTGCTCACGCCGTCATCGGCGGGCCTGCAGCCGTGGAAGTTCGTCGTGGTCACGGATGCCGCGGTGAAGGCCCGGCTGGTGCCGGCGTCCCACCGCCAGGCGCAGCCCGCGGACTGCTCGCATTTCGTGGTCTTCACCGTGCGTCGGGGAATCGATCACGCCCACGTCGACCGCCACGTCGCCCGCACGGCCGAGGTGCGCGAGGTCGAGGTCGCCTCGCTGGCGCGTTACCGCCAGATGATCACCAGCAACCTCGACAAGGCCCGGGGCGAGGGGACGCTCGACACCTGGCAGCAGCACCAGGTCTACATCGCGCTCGGCAGCTTCATCACCGCCGCCGCGATGCTCGGCGTCGACACCTGCCCGATGGAGGGGATCGAGCCCGACAAGTTCGACGAGATCCTCGGCCTCACGGGCACCGGCTACACGACGGTCGTCGCCTGCGCCGCGGGCTATCGTGCGGCGGACGACAAATACGCGGCCACGAAGAAAGTCCGGTTCAATGCCCACGAGGTCATCGTGCGGATCTGAGGGCCCGATCCATTTGGTGTCACGCGAAGGCGCGAAGCTCGCGAACGGGAAGTC
>DASZQN010000095.1:0-64693 GCA_035549635.1 Opitutaceae bacterium | reverse complement strand
CAGCAGCGGCGGCAGATCCGGCGCGATCACGCCGACGATCCCCATCGGCTCGGTGACGGTGAAATTAAAATGCGGCGAGGCGACGGGGTTCACGTTGCCCAGCACCTGTTCGTATTTGTCGGCCCAGCCGGCGTAGTAAATCAACCGGTCGACCGACGCATCGACGGCTTTCGCGACGAGCGCTTTCGGTCCGCCAAGCTGGACGTGGATGTCGATCATTTCCTGCCGCCGCGCCTCGAGCATTTCGCCAAGCCGGTAAAGAATCTGGCCGCGGTTGTAGGCGGTGCGCTTCGCCCAGCCCGGACCCGCCTTGGCGGCGGCTTCGACGGCGTTGCGCAGGTCCTTGCGCGTGCACTGCGGGATGTTGCCGAGCAGGCGGCCGGCGCGGTCCTTCAACGGAAACACCCGGGAGCTCTCGGAGCGGATGAACGCGCCGCCGACATAAACCTTCGGGGTCTTGGTGATGGGAAGTCGGGACATGAAAGGAGGAAGGTTTTTTATGTGGAAATCAGGAAATCAGGGACAAGGCATTGGACTTCATGAACCTGATTTCCTGATTTCCACATTGATCCGTTCTCAGACGAGTTTGCCGTAATCGAGCAGGCCCTGCCGGCCGCCCTCGCGGCCGAAACCGCTTTCCTTGTAGCCGCCGAAGGGCGAGGTCGGGTCGAACTTGTTGTAGGTGTTGGCCCAGACGACGCCCGCCTTCAGCTCGGTCGACATCTTCAGGATCCGCGAGCCCTTGTCGGTCCAGACGCCCGCGCTCAGGCCGTAGGCCGTGTTGTTGGCCTTCTCGACCGCCTCCTCGACCGTGCGGAAGGTGAGGATGCTGAGCACCGGACCGAAGATCTCCTCGTGCGCGATGCGATGGCTCATCGTCACGCCCGAGAACAGCGTCGGCGGAAAATAGAAACCCTTCGCCGGCAGGCGGCACGGCGGCTGATAAAGTTCCGCGCCCTCCTTCACTCCGCTGGCCACCAGCTCACGGATCTTCTTCAGCTGCTCGCGCGAGTTGATCGCGCCGATGTCCGTGTTCTTGTCCAGCGGGTCGCCCACGCGCAGCACGCGGATCCGGTTCCGGAGCTTGGCGATCACGGACTCCGCCACCGGCTCGTGGACGAGCAGGCGGGAGCCCGCGCAGCAGACGTGGCCCTGGTTGAAGAAGATGCCGTTGACGATGCCCTCCACCGCCTGGTCGATCGGCGCGTCGTCGAAGACGATGTTGGCCGCCTTCCCGCCGAGCTCCATCGTCATCTTCTTTCCCGTGCCCGCGAGCGAGCGCATGATGATCTTGCCGACCTCCGTGGAGCCGGTGAAGGCGACCTTCGCGGCCAGCGGATGGCCCATCACCGCGGCGCCCGTGGCGCCGGCGCCGGTGACGAAGTTGACGACGCCCGGCGGCAGCTCCGCGTCCTGCAGCACCTCGGCGAACTTGAGCGCCGTGATCGAGGTGGTCTCGGCCGGCTTGAGCACGACGCAGTTGCCCATCGCCAGCGCGGGCGCGAGTTTCCACGCGAGCATCAGCAGCGGGAAATTCCAGGGAATCACCTGCCCGACCACGCCGAGCGGCGCCACCGTGCGGCCCGGGGCAACGTACTCGAGCTTGTCCGCCCAGCCGGCGTGGTAGAAGAAATGCGCCGCGGCCATCGGCACGTCGAAGTCGCGCGACTCCTTGATCGGCTTGCCACCGTCCATCGTCTCCGCGACGGCGAATTCCCGGGCGCGATCCTGCAGCAGCCGCGCGATGCGGAAGAGATACTTGGCCCGCTCCCGCCCCGGCATCCGGCCCCAGACGGTGTCGTAGGCGCGCCGGGCCGAGCGATAGGCGGCATCGACGTCGCCCGCGCCCGCCAGCGCGATGTCCGCCAGCTTCTGCTCGTTCGCCGGGTTGATGGAGCTGAAATACTTCCCGCCCTTCGGCGCGACAAAGCGGCCGTTGATGAAAAGCTCGTAGCGCGGCTTGAGCTTCGGGTCGGCCGTCTCCGGCGCCGGATCGTACGGCCAGAGGTCGCCGAAGATCAGCTCGGGCCGGCCGCGGCCGTGGCCATTGCGGCCGGGGGCAAACTTCCTTTTCGCGGAGACTAAAGTCGGCATGAGGTTTTCCTTTTTAACGCAGAGAACGCAGAGGACTCAGAGCTCAGCCAGTGGCTTTCTTGGGCGCCCGACACTCTCCGCGTTCTCCGTGTTCTCTGTGTTAAAATATTTCATCAGTAGCTCTCGGCCGCCTCGCTGAAATAATAGGGAGCCTGGTACGCGCCGGTCTTTTCCTTCTCGAGCTGGCGCAGCAGGTCGTTGAGGAGCGAGCTCGCGCCGAAGCGGTAGCGCCGGTTCGTCAGCCAGGCGTCGCCGAGCGTCTCCTTCACCGCGATGAGGAACTGCAGCGCCTGCTTCGCGGTGCGGATGCCGCCCGCCGGCTTCATGCCGATCGCCGTGCCGGTCTCGAGGTAGAAATCCCGGATCGCCTCGATCATCACCTGGTTGTTGCCGAGGGTCGCGTTGAGCGAGGTCTTGCCGGTGCTCGTCTTGATGAAATCGCCGGGCCGGATGACCTCCATCGCGAGGAAGGAGGCGGCCCGGATGTTGTCGTAGGTCTCGAGCTCGCTGACCTCGAGGATGACCTTGAGCGCGGCCGCGCCGCAGGCCTCGACCACCGCCGCAATCTCGTCCTGCACTTCCGCGAACTCGCCCTCGAGGAAGGCGCCGCGGTTGATGACCATGTCGATCTCGTCGGCGCCGTCGGCCACCGCGGCGCGCACCTCGGCCAGGCGGGTCGGCAGCGGGGCCTGCCCCGAGGGAAACGCCGTCGCCACCGAAGCGACCTTCACCCCGGTGCCGGCCACATGCCTGCGGGCGTGGCGCACCATCGAGGGATAGACGCAGACGGCGGCCACCGCGGGGATGGAGGCGTCGTCATGCGGGCGGAGCGCCTTGCGGCAGAGCGACTCCACCTTGCCGGGGGTGTCCTTGCCCTCGAGGGTCGTCAGGTCGACCATCGAGACGGCGGTTTTCAGCCCCCAGACTTTCGCCGCCTTCTTGATGCTGCGCGTCGTGTACTTTGCCACGCGCTCCTCGATCCCGACGGAGTCGACGGGTCCGATCTCGTCGAACAGCTTCCGAAGGGAGACTGACGGCCCGGCTTTCATGAGGTCGCACACCATGGCTCCGGAGGGCGGAGAAAACAACGCGAAAGACAAGAGCTCGGTTCCAGGGAGCAGCAGGAAGGAAGAACAGGACATCAGAAAATCCAAATCGGTTTCACACCGAGGCACAGGGGACGCAGAGCAATCGATCCGTCTTTGATTTTCTCTGTGCCTCGGTGTGAATCCAAGGGTCGGCGCTCCCGGGCCCAGCCGGAGCCTTGTCTCTTAATTCTTCCTTCCTCCTTCTTCCTTTGCTTTTCTCCTCCCATGAAAACCCTACCCCGCCTGCTCCTGCTTTCCTGTCTCCTCCTCGCCCCCGCGTTCGCGGCCGATTCCCTCACGGACGCCCTCAAGCGCGCCGACGACGCGCGCATCGCCGCCACGCTGGCAGCGGACAAGGCCGGGCTCGAGGCCGCGCTGTCGGCCGACCTGCATTACGTCCACTCCAGCGGCCGGACGGACACCAAGGCCAGCTACATCGAGATGCTCGTCGGACACACCTCGGTGTACGACAGCTACCAGTACCTCGAGCGCACCTTCGTCCCCGCCGGCCCCGGCGTCGCGCTCATGTATGGCCGGGCGCGCATCGCCACCCACAACTCCGACCACAAGACGGAGCACGACCTTAATTTCCTCGCGGTCTGGCGCCAGGAGAACGGCGCCTGGCATTTTCTCGCCTGGCAGTCCTGCGAGAATCCGCCGGCCACGGCGGCGCCTGCGACCAAGCGCTGAGCCGCAGCCAACACACCCCGCCCTTTGGGCACCCCTCTTTCTAGAGGGGAACCTGATCGGATCGAGCTCCCCTCTAAAAAGAGGGGTGGCGCCGTGCGCCGGGGTGTGTCGGTTGTGGTTCAGTTGCCCGAACCCCTCACGTCGCCCGCGCCCGCTCGAGATTGAGCCACGCCACCTCGTGCGGCGTGAGCTCGACCGGCAGCGCCGCGAGGGAGTCCATCAGCTGCGCGATCGTGCGCGGACCGATGACCGCAAAGGTCGGAAAGGCCTGGTGCAGCACATAGGCCAGCGCGAGGGTGCTCGTGGACACGCCCTTCTTCGCCGCCAGGGTCGCGGCGCGCTCCCGGCGCCGGGTGTTGTCCTCCGCGCCCCAGCAGCGGATGAGCTCGGGGTCGGCCGAGCGTCCCGGGCGGTCGGAGAAATATCCGCGCGCCTGGCTCGACCAGGCGATGAGCGGCGTCTGGGTCTTTTTCAGCCACTTGCGGGAGATCGGGTCGCCCGCGGTCAGGCAGCCCGGCCACTGCGCCTCGACCATGCGGGCGAGGCTGAGCTGGTTGCTCAGCGCCGTGAAGCCCTGCAGGCCCTTCCGCTTCGCATAACGGTTGGCGGCGGCGACGCGCCCGATGGTCCAGTTGGAGGCCCCGAAGATCTTCATCCGGCCGGCCTGCATGTGGCCGTTGAGCACATCGATGAACTCGCCGACCGGCACCGCCGGGTTGTCCCGGTGAAGGAAATAGATGTCGACGTAGTCGGTCTGCATGCGGCCGAGCGACTCCTCGAGCTGCTGCGTGACGTACTCCGGCGTGTTCCAAGGCGTGTGCCCGCCCTTGCCGATCAGCACGGTCTGGGAGCGCACCCCGCGGTGCCGGAACCAGTGGCCGAGGAAATTCTCCACCAGGCCATTCCCGTAGATGTGGGCGGTGTCGATCGTGTTGCCGCCCCGCTCGAAGTAGTCGTCGAACTGCGCCGAGGCCTGCGGCATCGTGCGCTGGTGGTCCGCGCCGAGGATCAGCCGCGACACCGGCAGGTCGATGCCCGCGACCGGCGCGTATTTCATCGGTGCATCGGGCCGGCGCGCGAGCGGCCGGCGCGCCACCGGCTGGACGTTCTTCGCCGGCTTCTCGCTCTCGTAAACCAGCCCGATCGCCGCGCGCCAGGCGTCCAGCGCCGCCATGTTGCCGAGCGAGTCGGCCACCGGCTGCTCCGGCACCTCGCGCGCCCCGCGGTCGACCGCGGCCGCGAAGGCGTCGGCCTCGAGCGCGTAGACATCGGCCTCGTTCTCGATCGCGATCTCCTCCGGCTCGGCCGCGCCGGCCTTGTGCAGGTAGAGCTTCGAGGGCCCGCCCTCGCGATGGAGGATCCACGGCGCCGGCACGTGCAGCCAGCCGGCCGTGCCGTAGATCCGCGCGGAGTTGTCCTGCTGCAGGCCGATGCCGCAGGCCACCTGCGCCACCAGGCCGCCCGCGAACTTGAGGGTGGCCGCGGCGAACGTGTCCGTCCCCTCGGCCGGATGAAGCTGGGCCGCCCCGCTCACCTCGACCGGGTTCGCGAAGGGCCAGGCGTGGTCCGCCCCGGCGGCCGGGCGGGAGGTCTGCGGCAGGCTCGCCGCCTCGGCGAGTCCCGCGATGAGCCGCGCGAACGACACGGGATAGCAGCCGACGTCCAGGATGGAGCCTCCGCCGAAATGATCCGCCCACTTGCGATGGCCCGGCGCGTAGGCGGCGGCGAAACCGAAGCTCGCCTGCACCAGCCCGATCGTGCCCAGCTCGCCGCTGCGCACCACCTCCACGATCTTCCGGGTCTGCGGGTGGAACCGGTACATGAAGCCTTCCATGAGCAGCACGCCCTTCGCGCGGCAGGCCTCGGCCGCCACCATCGCCTCGGGATGGTTCAGCGCGAGCGGTTTCTCGCAGAGCACGTGCTTGCCCGCCTCCGCCGCGCGGATCACCCAGGCGGCGTGGTCGGGGTGCGGCGTGGCGATGTACACCGCCTGCACCGCGGGGTCGGCGATCAGCGCCTCGTAGCCGCCGTGCGCCCTGGCGTCCGGAAACTCCTTGGCGAAGGCCGCGGCCTTCGCCGCGTTGCGGCTGCCGACGGCGGCGAGCCGGCCGGTCTTCGACCGCTGCAGCGCGCGTGCAAAAATGCCGGCGATGCGGCCGGCGCCGATAATTCCCCAGTTCAGGGTAGTGCTCATGGGATAAGGGCGGAACGTTCGGCGTTCGACGGGCAACGATCAACATCCAACGTGCGGACCAGGCCGAAGGTCTTGAACCGGTAGGGCCGCCACTCCGCTCGCCGCCGGGAACGTCCTTGGGCGCGGCGCGGACGGAACCCGCGCCCTACCGGCCCGAAGGTCGAACGTTGAAGGTTGAACGTTCCGCGCCAGCGCCGAAGCTCGACCCATGCTGACCAAGGAGGAAATCCAGCGCCTGCGTTCCCTGCGCGAGAAGAAGCACCGCGAGGCCCTCGGCCTCTTCGTCGTCGAGGGGGAGAAGGTGGTGGCCGAGCTCCTGGGGGCCAAGCTGCCGTTCGAGGAGGTCTATGTCACCCCGAAGTGGGCGCGCGAGGCCGCGGTCCTCCGCGCCGCGGGCGGGGCCGGCGCCAAGCCGGTGTTTCACGAGATCACGGCCGAGGACATGGAGAAGGTGAGCCACTTCCCCACTCCCTCCGGCGTCCTCGCGGTCGGCCGGCTCGAGCGCGTGCCGCTGCCGGCCGGTGCGCTCGACCGCGGCCTGACGCTCGCGCTCGACGGCGTGCAGGACGCCGGCAACGTCGGCACGCTGCTGCGGATCGCCGACTGGTTCGGGCTCGACCGGGTGCTCTGCTCGCCCGATTGCGCCGATCTTTTCAACCAGAAGGTGATCAACGCGAGCATGGGCTCGTTCGCCCGGGTGCGCATGCACACCGCGGACCTCGCCGCCGCCCTGGCCGGCGCCAAGGCCCCCGTGCTCGGCTGCGACCTGACGGGCGACAGCGTGCACCTGCTGAAGCCGCTGCGCGACGCCGTCATCGTGATCGGGAGCGAGGGCCGCGGCCTGTCGCCCGCCGTCCGCGCCCGCGTGACCCGCCTCGTCACCATCCCGCGCCCCGGCCATGCCGAATCCCTCAACGCCGCCGTCGCCGCGGGGATCATCTGCGACAACCTGCGCCGCGGCTGACGCCGCGGCGAAACGCCAGATCCCAGACGCTCAAATTTCATCCCAAGACCGGGGCGACCGCAGCTGTAGTCTCTGCTCCGCTTTTTTTGAAAACGGAGATTTGGACCTTGGACCTTCCGCCGCCTCCTGGCGGCGGTTAGTCTTTCTTCCCGCCGCTCTTCTTCCCGCCCCTGCCCCCGCCGCTGCCGTGCAGGAAGGTTCCCGCGAGGACGCCCGCGGCGAAGACGCCAAAGAAGATCAACGCGGCGGCCGCGCGGATCTTCTCCTTCGAGGCGACGGGAAAGTAGAAGTCGATCTGGTGGGTGTTGTTCATGCCCACGTAGAGCATGACAAAAAAGATCAGGAGTAGGAAAACGGCCTTGAAGACGGCTTGGATGCTCATGGAAGCGGGAGAGAGGAGGACGGTCGCGAGCCTTGGGTCCTCCCCCGGTCCGGCGCAACGGTGTTCTGGCGAACACCGCAAGGGTCAAGGTTCGCTGCTGTAGGCCAGGTCGCTGACCTGGCCAGCCACCTCGGGGGTGGCCGACAACGGGTACACCGTCCGCCCTGCTTCGGCGTTGAATGTTGGATGTTGAACGTTGGACGTTCCCGCCGCCGTTTACGGCCGGCGGCTCAGCCACTCGCTCCAGAGCTGTGGCCGGCCGCCCGGGTTGGCCCGGGCGTAGTCGTAGAAGGCGCGGACGAAGGCGATGCGATCGTCCGTGTACGGCGCCTTCCAGGTGCCGGCTTCGGCGGGCTGGAGCACGTCGTAGTCGGTCGCGAGGACTTCCTGGCGGCGGGCGATGTCCGCGAGCGAGACCCGCCCCGCGTTGCGCAGCATGTCGTAGAGCGCCATGAAGGTCGTCGTGCGGCCGCGGCCGGCGCGGCAGTGGAAGTGCACCCAGGCGTCGGCCGGGAGCGCGCGCACCGCGAGGATGAACCGGTCGACCTCGACGTCGAGCGGACGGGCGTGGTCGCTCACGGTGAGCCGCACGTAGCGGGCGCCCGCCGCCTCGACCAGCGTGCGCTCGGAAGTCGCATGGGTCACCGTGCAGACCTCGGGCGGCCCGGCGGGCGTGCCGTCCTTCTTGGTCTTTTCGTCGCCGAGGGAAAGCTTCGTTCCCGGAACGAGGGCGCGCAGGCGTTCGGTCTCGTTCTCCTCGACCATCTCGTGGCTGCGGCCGGCGTTGGCCCAGTTGTTGGTCGCGTACCAGCTGACCGGCAGGCCGTCGAGGAGCAGGTGGCTTTCCTGCCGCAGGTCGAACACGGTGACCGGCCCGTGCAGCCGCGCCAGCAGCAGCGTCAGGCTCGGCGCCGTGAAGGCCGCGCTGCCGGACATGTGCAGGTCCGCCAGGCCGGCCGTGCTCGGCATCGGGCTGGTCCCGGCCGGCAGCGGCGTGTCGGTCGTGCGGAAATTGCGCGGCAGGGTGTCGCGGAATTCCGGAGCGACATCCGCCACGAGCAGCGGCTCGTCGGCGGACGGAATCGGCGGCGCCTTCTGGACGAGCGCCGCCCGGCCTGCGGGCAAGGTCGCAAACCACAGGAGCGCCGCCGGGAGGAGAATTCGTTCGATGCGCATGATCGCGGGAAAATGCCGGCGGCTCACAGATGCCAGCGGAGGCCGAAGTTGCCGCTCCAGCCGTATTCCTCGCGCTGGACGACGCGCCTGGGTCCGCCGCCGCCGAAGTAGACGCGGAACGGCTCGTTGTTCATGTCGACCACCTCGCCGTAAATCTCCCAGCCCCGATAGAAGCGGTAGCTCGCCGTGAGATCCCACTCGAGGAAGCGGTCGACGTAGCGGTCGGTCGTCGGGTCCGTCCCGAGCGCCACGTCCTCGCGCAGGCGCGGGGTGCGGTAGTTCGCCGCGATGCGGGCGAAGAAACCGTGCTTCTCGTAGGTGAGGCCGAAATTTCCGATCGTCTTCGACTGGCCGATGAACGGCAGTTTCTCTCCCGGCCGGCTGCCGTACTCCGCCTCGCTGTCCGTGAAGGTCGCGTTGGCGAGCAGCCCGAAGCCGTCGAAGGGCGCCGGCAGGAAGCGCAGCTGCTGCTGCCAGGTGAGCTCGACGCCCGAGATGTGCCCGTTCGGTCCGTTCACGAAGGTGGTCAGCGGATAGCCGGTGGTGGCGTCGGTGCCCGCGACGGTCTGGTAGGCGAAATTCTTCACCTGCTTGTAGAAGACGCCGGCGGACACCAGCCCGAGCGACGGCAGGTAGTATTCGGCCGACGCGTCCCAATTCGTCGACGTGAGAGGGTTGAGCTTCGGATTGCCCTGGGTGACCTGCAGCTTGGTGTCGTCGACCGTGCGGCTGATCACGGTGTCCTCGTACGGAGCGCGGGAAATCGTGTTGGACCACGAGGCGCGCAGCGTCAGGTGCTTGCCGACATCCTGGCGGAGATAAACGCCCGGCAGCCAGTCCGTGTAGTGCTTCGCGGCCGACACCGGCGCGACCGCCGTGGCATTGGCAACCTGGAAGCCGTTCGTCTTGAAATCCGTGTCCTCGACCCGCAGGCCCGCGATGACGTTCAGCTTGTCGACTGTGACGCTGCCCATCGCGTAACCGGCGGCGATGTCCTCCTTCGCGGTGAAGTCCGAAAGATACTTGTCGGAAGGCGCGAGGGTCGTCGGATAACCGGGCGTGCCGCCGAAGAAGGAATCGACCGGGCCGGACAGCAGGCGCATGCCCGGCAGGAAGGGATAGACGGTGTCGTTCAAAATCGCGCTCGAGAGGGCGAAGGGCACGCTCGTGATGACGTATTTGTCGGCATTCTGGTCCTTCTGCTTCGCCCGGTACTGGCCGCCGAACTTGATGTACGCGTCCATGTCGCCGGACTTGAAGTCATAGCGGGCGTTGGCGCGCACGCCGTTCTCGCTCTCGCTGCCGATCTGGTGCGCCCAGTTGCTCTTGGTGCTGTACTTGTAGTTGGCCGGATCGTTGATGTCCGCGCCGCCCGTCTGCGTGATGACGATGTGGTAGGGATCGGGAAAGGCGTAGCTGAAGTTGGCGTTGGTCGTCGTGTCGTAGCGCAGCTCGGCGGCGTCGCGGGTCTCGCTGCCGGCGGAGTGGACCAGGCCGCCATCGAAGCGCCAGGCGTCGACCGTCTTCTCGAAGCCGAGCACGCCGGAGCCGAGGTGACGGTCCTCGTCGCGCTCGCGGTCGCGCTTCTGCACGCCCTTCACGCCGGTGACGCTCGCGGTCGTGTCGGTCAGCGCGGTCAGCGTGCCGGCCGAGAACGGCACCGTCGTCGCCCAGCGGTGCTCCCGGTCGTCGAAATCGGAGAACACGCCGCGGAGATAGATGAGCGTGCCCGGCTCGGGTTTGAAGTCGATCGACGCCGTCGTGCTGTTCCGCGTGCGGGTCGGTTCGTAGTGGCGCATGTCGACCGAGTTGAAGAGCCAGTGCTGCTGGCCGTCGCTCGGCGACGTCAGCTGGCTCCAGCCGCCCGCCTCCTCGAACTCGAACGAGCTGAAGGGCCGCCGCTGCGCGGAGCCCGAGACGAGGACGCCGAGACGTCCGTCGAGGAAGGTCTGTCCGTAGAGGCCGCCGGCCCGGTAGCCTTGGCGGCCCTCCTGGCTGCTGTAGAGGGTGCCCGCGTTGAACGCCGCCTGCGGGCCGGCGAGATCGAAGGCGGTGCGCGTGCGGATGTCGACGCTGCCGCCGAGGCCGTCGGCGTCCTTGTCCGGCGTCACGACCTTGCTCACCTCCAGCGAGGCGATGGAGTCGGAGCCGATCGTGTCGAGCGGAACGCTGCGGGTGCCCTTCTCCGAGGTGGAGGCGCGAAATCCATTGATCGAGACCGCGTTGTACTGGGAGTTGATCCCGCGGATGATGACGAACCGCCCTTCGCCCTGGTCGCGGTAGAGGGCGAGGCCCGGGACGCGCTGGAGCGACTCGGCCGCATTCTGGTCGGGAAACTGGCCGATCGCGTCCGAGGCGACGACGTTGGTCAGCGTCTCGGCCGAGCGCTGCTGGTTGATCGCGCGGGCCGTGCCCACGACGCTGCCCTCGATCACGAACTTCTCCATCGTCACCACGTCGCCGCCGACCGCGACCTCGAGATTGGCCGTCTGCCCCGCGGTCACGATCGTGGTGCGCTGGAAGTCCTGGTAGCCGACGTAGCTGACGGCGACGGTGTGCGGGCCGGCGGGGACGTTGGTCAGCACGAAGGCGCCGCCCTGGTCGGTGTAGGTGGCCAGCGAGGTGCCGTCGACCGACACGCGCGCGCCGCTGAGCGCGAGCCTGGTGGTGGAATCGGTCACGCGGCCGGCGAGATTGCCGACGGCATCGGTCTGCGCAAGGAGCGGCAAGGCGCCGCCGAAGAGGGCGAGCAGCGCGAGGAAGAGGGAGAAGCGGCCAGTGGTGTTCATCGAATCCGACCGTGGCGCCGGAGGCAAATCGCCGTCAAGGCGGGCTTCCGGGACACGGCGAATTATTACCTTCCGGTCATCCAACCGTGACCCGATCGCCACAAATCGGCCTTCGCCCGGGAGATCGGGAGCAATCATTCTCGTTCCTCCTTCTCGTTCTCGTTCTCTCTCCGAAATGCCCGAGAACGAGGAACGAGTACAAAACCAGAACGAGAACGATTATTCCAGCGTCAGCCGCAAAAGCAGAAGCCACCCGCCCTGACGCCGGGCTCGACGCCCGGCCCGTGCCGCGCATAGACCCAGCTCGCATGATTCGCGCGTTTCAATGGGACCTCGCCCGCCAGACGGAGCGGCTCGGCTGGCTGCGGGCGCAGCTGCCGCGCTATGCGGACTGGGGTTACCAGGAGCTTTACCTGCACCTCGAGGACGCGGTCGACTACCCTAGCCTCCCCGGCGTGGCGCGGCGGGACGCCTATACGTATCGGGAATTCGAGACGCTGGTGGCGGCGGCCGACCGCGCCGGCCTCCGGGTCGTGCCGATCGCCAACCTGCTCGGCCACACCCAGTACCTGGTGAAGGTGCCGGCGCTGCGCGACCTGAACGAGCGCCGCGCGGCCGACGGCTCGCCGCTCCCGCACGGTCAGATCTGCCCGGTCCACCCGCGGACGTCGGAAGTCGCGGAGAAGCTGCTGCGCGATCTCGCTCCGTTCTGCACCGCCGGGAAGGTGCATGTCGGCCTCGACGAGTCGTTTCATCTCGGCCAGCACCCGCTCAGCCGCGCCGACATCGCCGCCCGCGGGCTCGCGGGCCATTTCGCCGCCTACGCCGGCCGGCTCCACGCGCTCGCCGCACGCCTCGGGCTGCGGATGGGGCTCTGGGCCGACATGCTTTACCACCTGCCCGAGGCCATCCCGCTGCTGCCGCGCGGCGCGATCGCGTACGACTGGTACTACTATCCCTTCGGCCGGCGGCCGCGGGTCGAGCTGTTCAACTTCGCGGAGCGCGACCTGGCGCCGGCGCTGCGCGCCCAGGGGATCGACTACTGGGGGTGCCCGATGAACGGGGCCTTCCGCCACGAGCCGCTGCCGGTCTTCGGCGAGCGTCTCGCCAACATCGAATCCTGGTGGGACCGCTGCCGGCGCGTGCGCGCGGAGGGAATGCTGGTGACCTCATGGGAGGCCAGCCGCCTCGCCGTCGAGCTCACGACCGCCGTCGACGCCGCCGCCGCCGGCCTGTGGCTCGAGCCCGGTGTGCGCAGCCGGGCGGACCGGCTGGCCCGTGGCTTCGCCCGTACCGGCGAGCCGGGCGCGCCCGCGGCCCGCAGCGCGCTCGCCGCCGATGCCGTGGCCTTCAGCGGTTACGCCCGCTGGGAAATCAACGATCGCTGGGATATCTGCCCGGACGACCCGGGACCTTGCGAAAGGGAGCTGGCCACGATCGCGCGCCTGCTGGGGCGGGAAGATTCCCTGCCGGCCCCGCTCGCCGCCAGCCTGCGCTTCCGGCACTACCTCGCGCTCCGCGATGTCTTCGTGCGCCGGAACGTGCGCGCGGTGTTCCAGCTGCGGCGCCAGCTCGCAGCGGCGGCCGGCGACCGCGAGGAAATCCTCCGCTCGCTCGCGCTCCTGCAGCGGCAGTCGTCCGAATTCTCGACGGCGCTCCGCGAGGGTCGGGCCGCCGCCCGGGCCATGTGGCGGAGCACCCGCGATCGCCGCGAACACGGGCCCAACGAACTCCTGGTCGCGGCCGACACGGCGCGCCTGCGGGACTGGCGGCGGTGGCTGGCGCGGGCCGCCGCCCGGCCCGCCCTCGTGCGCGGCGCCACGCCGGTCTGCGGGGCCTGGCAGCTCCGGTTCGTCGTGCACAACTTCGCGCCGGCCCTGCAGCAGGTCGTGGTCGAGCAGCGGCAACCCGACGGTTCCTGGCGCACGCTGCGCCGGCGGTTCACGATCGAATTCCGCGCCGCCGCAGCCCGGCCGCGGGCCCGGATCCGGCGGGAGTTCGTCGTCCCGGTGTCGTCCTCCATGGTGAAGTTGCGCATCGCCGTGCGCGGCGTCGGGGAAGTCCGCATCGGGCGGATCGAGCTGACCGACGGCGTCACGCGGCTGAGTCCGCGCGGCTGGACCGGAACCGGCGAAAAAAAACTCGGGAAGCCGGCACCCCGCCGCGGACTGCCCGCCCTCGACCTGGCGCGGAACAACGCGGCGCTGCCGCTTGCGTTCCCCCGCGCCTCCGCATCCTGATCTCCCTCCACCGCCATGAAGGAGCTGCAAGCCATCGTCCGTCACCTGCTGGATTCCGGCCGGGGTGGCGTGCTCGCGACGCTCGTGACCGTCGAGGGCTCGTCCTACCGACGCCCCGGCGCGCGCCTGCTGCTGACTGCGGACGACGCCCGGCTCGGTTCGATCAGCGGCGGCTGCCTGGAGGAGGACGTCCTCGCCCGCGCCCGGGCCGTCGCAGCCAGCGGTCGGACGGAGGTCGTGGTTTACGACACCTCAACGGAAAACGACCTGCTCTGGGGTGTCGGTCTCGGCTGCCACGGCATCGTGCAGGTGCTCTTGGAAAAACTCCCGCCGCGTCCCGCCTGGCTCGCGCCGCTCGCGGAGAATCTCGCGGCGCGCCGCCCGACGGAGCTCGCGGTCGTCTGGCGCTCGCGGGAGCCGGACCTTCTCGGCACGCATCTCGCGGACGCGCTGCCATCGGCCTCCCCGGACCGGGATGTCTTCCGGCAGACCGTCGAACCCGCACCGGCGCTGGCCGTTTTCGGCGCCGGCGACGACGCCCGCCCCCTCGTGCAGTTCGCCAAGCAGCTCGGCTGGCAGGTGACGGTCGCCGATCCGCGGGGCGCCTTCGCGACGAAGGAACGCTTCCCGGAGGCCGACGCCATCGTGGTCGGTCCGGCCGACACGCTGGTGGCGCGGATCGCGCCGGAGCCCGGCTCGCTCGCGGTGGTGATGACGCACCACTACCTCCATGACGTGCCGCTCCTGCGCGGCCTGCTGCCGCTTCCCCTCGCCTACCTCGGCCTCCTTGGCCCCCGGAAGCGCGCGGACAAGATCGCCGCCGATCTCGCCGCCGCGGATTTCACCGTGACCCCGGAAATGCGCCGCCGGCTGCATGCGCCGGTCGGCCTCGACCTCGGCGCGGAGACTTCCGGCGAAGTGGCGCTCGCCATCCTCGCCGAAATGCAGGCCGCGCTCGCCCGCCGCGACGGCCGTCCGCTGCGGGAACGGACCCGGCCGATCCATGGGTGACCAGAGGACAGAGGACGGAGGACAGAGAACGGACGACCGACGGAAGCCGACAGGATTCCGCTTCGGCGCGATCATCCTGGCCGCCGGCGCCTCGACGCGCATGGGCGCGCCGAAGCAGCTGCTCGAGATCGAGGGCCGGCCGCTCGTCGTGCGGGCCGTGGAGGCGGCGCTGGGATCGGCCGCCTGGCCGGTGGTGGTCGTGCTCGGGGCGAATGCGGCGCAGATCCGTCCGCGGCTGACGCGCCTGCCGGTCCTGATCGCGGACAATCCGACCTGGGCCGAGGGCATGGCCTCCTCGATCCGCGCCGGCATCGCCATGCTCCGGCAATTCTCGCGCGCGCTCGACGGCGCCGTGATCGCCCTTTGCGACCAGGCGGCGTTCTCCCCGCAGACCATCGCGCAGCTGACGGCCGCCCAGCGCGCCAGCGGACGCAGCATCATCGCGGCGCGCTACGCGGGGAAAAACGGCGCGCCGGCGCTCTTCCTGCGCGAGCATTTCGCCGCGCTCGCGGCGCTCACCGGCGACGAAGGCGCGCGCATCCTCCTGAACGGCCCGGCCGGACAGGTGGCCACCGTCGACCTTCCGGAACTCGCCTTCGACCTCGACACGCCGGAAGACTACGAGCGCTGGCGAGGTGGAACGCGTTGACCTCAACGCGTTGTTCGACTCCGTCCAAAATTATCCAGGAAAACCGCCATCGCCCGAGAAGAATGAAGGATTTCCTCCGACCTCTGCTCCTCCGCGACTCTGCGCGAGACGGCTTGTTCAGGCTGAATCGCTGACCGCGCGAACACCGCGTTGGGGTCAACGCGTTCCACCTTGCAGGCGCGCCTGCAGCGCCTTCGCCCGCTCGAAGGCGGCGTCGACGGAAGCGTCGCGCACCGTGAAATGGCCCATCTTGCGGCCCGGCCGCGGCTCGGCCTTGCCGTAGAGATGCAGCTTGGCGCGCGGCTCGGCGAGAATGACCTCCCAGGGCGGGGCCCCGACGACCCGGCCCTCGCGCCACCGCCACGCGTCGCCGAGGATGTTCACCATCACGGTGGGCTCGCGGACCGCGACGCCGCCGAGCGGCAGGCCGCAGACCGCGCGCACGTGCTGCTCGAACTGGCTGGTCTCGCCGCCGTCGATCGACCAGTGACCCGAGTTGTGCGGCCGCGGCGCGAGCTCGTTCACGAGGATCCCGCCGTCGGCCGTGACGAAAAATTCCACCGCGAGCAGCCCGATGACACCGAGGCGGGCCGCGATGTCCTCCGCCAGGCGCTGGGCGGCGGCGGCCACCGGCCCGGGGATCCGCGCCGGCACGAGGGAGAAATCGAGGATGTGGTGCGTGTGGATGTTCTCGGCGATGGGAAACGCCCGCGCCTCGCCCGCGGCGCTGCGCGCCACGATCGCCGACACCTCGCAGGAAAACGGGCACCAGCGCTCGATGACGCAGCGGCGGCCGCGGAAGATCGCTGACGCCCGGGCCAGATCGGCCTCGTTCTCCAGCTTCATCTGGCCCTTGCCGTCGTAACCGAAGTCCGCGGTCTTCACGACGCAGGGCAGTCCGACGGCCGCGACCGCGGGCGCGATGTCGCCGTCCAGCGCCTCGGCGTAGGCGACGTGGGGAAATCCGCTGGCCTTGAGCCACGCCTTCTCACGCTGCCGGTTCTGGCAGATGTGCAGGACCTCCGCCTCCGGGTGCAGCGGCGCCCGGCGCGCGATGGCCGCGAGCGGCTCGGAGGGAATGTTTTCGAACTCGTAGGTGACGACGTCGCAGCCGCCCGCGAATTTTTCCAGCGCCCCGGTATCCTCGTAAGGCGCACTCGTCTCGAAATCAGCCGCCGCCGCGGCCGGGCCGCCCGCCTGCGGCTCGAACACGTGGACGCGATACCCGAGCGTGTGCGCCGCCTGGGCGAACATGCGCCCGAGCTGGCCGCCGCCGAGCACGCCGATGGTTTTTCCCGGCGGAATCACGGCAGCTTCGCCTTCAGCACCTTCGCCGTCTGCGCGGCGCGGAAGCCGCGCCAGACCCGGCGGGTGCGGACGTCGCCCTGGGCGAGCAGCGAGGCGGCGAAGAGCCCGGCGTTGATCGCCCCCGCCTTGCCGACGGCGAACGTCGCGACCGGCACGCCGCCGGGCATCTGCACGATGGAAAGGAGCGAATCCAGGCCCTTGAGCGCCTTCGACTCCACCGGCACGCCGAGGACCGGCAGCGTGGTGAGCGAGGCCGTCATGCCCGGCAGGTGCGCGGCGCCGCCCGCGCCGGCGATGATGACCTTCAGCCCGCGGCGCTCCGCCGATTCCGCGTACGCGACCATCAGCCGCGGCGTGCGGTGCGCCGAGACCACGCGCTTCTCGAACGGAACCCCGAGCGAACCGAGCGTCTCCGCCGCGTGCCGCATCGTCTCCCAGTCGGAAGTGCTGCCCATGATGATGCCGACAAGCGGAGTGGCCATGTTGAAGCTAGCGAAATCCTTGCGGCGGATGGCGCAAGATAAACCGCGGGCGCGGGCGTGCCCGAAATCCCAATGCTCAACATTCAAACGCCAAAAAATATCAGCAACCTCCAATTCCAGATCCGTCGGTGACCAAACCTTGGAACTTGAGATTTGGACCTTGGACCTTCCCGGCGCAACGCGCCGGGCGCGCCGGCTACATTCGACAGATCAGCAGCTCGCGCTCGTACAGCAGCTCCTTCGGCAGGCGGTCGTGCAGGTCGAAGAAGAGCTCCTCCTGCCCGATGATCTCGGCCCGCCAGGCCGCGCGGTCGAAGGCCTGCAGCCGGTCGAAGGCCTCCCGCGGAAAATCCAGGCCGCTCCAGTCGATGTCCTCATGCCGCGGCACCCAGCCGATCGGCGTCTCGCGCCCGCGCCCCCGGCCGCGGGCGCGGTCCACGATCCAGCGGAGCACGCGCATGTTCTCGCCGAAGCCGGGCCAGATGAAGTTGCCGTCGGCATCCTTGCGAAACCAGTTCACCTGGAAGATGCGCGGGGTCTCCGAGAGCTTCTTCTGCATCAGGATCCAGTGGTGGAAATAGTCGCCCATGTGGTAGCCGCAGAACGGCAGCATCGCCATCGGGTCGCGCCGCACCAGGCCCGGCGTGCCGGCGGCCGCGGCGGTCGTTTCCGAGCCCATCGTCGCGCCAAGGTACACGCCCGCGCTCCAGTTGAACGCCTGGTAGACGAGCGGCATCGTCGTCGCGCGCCGGCCGCCGAAGATGATCGCGCTGATCGGCACGCCCTCCGGCTTCTCCCAGTCCGGATCGATCGTCGGGCACTGCGCGGCGGGCGCGGTGAAGCGCGAGTTGGGATGCGCGGCCTTCGCCCCGGTCTTCTTCGCGATCGCGGGCGTCCACCGGCGGCCCTGCCAGTCGAGGCAGACGGCCGGGGGCTGCTCGGTCATGCCCTCCCACCAGACGCCGCCCTCGGGGGTCAGGGCCACGTTGGTGAAGATGGTGTTTTTGGCGAGCGCGGCCATCGCGTTGGGATTGGTCTTCAGCGACGTGCCCGGCGCCACGCCGAAGAAGCCGGCCTCGGGATTGATCGCGTGCAGGCGGCCCCGCGCGTCGGGCTTCAGCCAGGCGATGTCGTCGCCGACGGTGGAGATCTTCCAGCCCTTCTCCCGGAAGGGCGCCGGCGGCACGAGCATCGCAAAGTTGGTCTTGCCGCACGCGCTCGGGAACGCCGCCGCCACGTAGGTCTTCTCGCCCTCGGGACTCTCCACGCCGAGGATGAGCATGTGCTCCGCCATCCAGCCCTCGTCGCGGGCGAGGTTCGAGGCGATGCGCAGCGCGAAGCATTTCTTGCCGAGCAGGGCGTTGCCGCCGTAGCCGGAGCCATAGCTCCAGATCTCCCGCGTCTCGGGGAAATGGACGATATATTTGTCGGGGTTGCACGGCCAGGGCACGTCCTTCTGCCCCGGCCGCAGCGGCGCGCCCACGGAATGCAGCCCCGGGACGACGCGCTTCTCGCCGGCGTCGATCTGCGCGTAAACCGCCGGGCCCGTGCGGGCCATGATCCGCATGCTGACGACCGCGTAGGCGGAATCCGTCAGCTGCACGCCGATCTGCGCCATCGGGGAGCCGACCGGCCCCATGCAATAGGGCAGCACGTACATCGTGCGCCCGCGCATGCAGCCGGCGAACAGCCCGCGGAGCTTGCGGCGCATCTCGTACGGATTGACCCAGCGGTTGGTCGGGCCCGCGGCCTCCTGCGACAGGGCGCAGATGTAGGTGCGGTCCTCGACCCGCGCGACGTCGCCGGGATCGCTCCGCGCGTAGTAGCAGCCCGGCCAGAGCTTCTCGTTCAGCTTGATGAACGTGCCCGCGGCCACCAGCTGGCGGCAGAGCGCCTCGTTCTCCTCCGCCGAGCCGTCCACCCAGTGGATCCGCGCGGGCTCGCAGAGCGCCGCCATCTTCTCCACCCACTTCCGCAGGTGCGTGTTCCGGCTCAGCGGCTTCGACGGATCGCGGCGCTTCGCTTTCATGGGTCCAGTAAGGACGAGGCCGTTTTCGGCCGCCACCGCTAAAACGCGCCTGGCGGCTGCAATCCGCGGGCTAATTGGCGGTAGAAATTGCCGAGCGGCCAGCCCTGGATCTCGCCCGCGGTGGAACGCGTTGACCCCAACGCGTTGTTTGGCTCCGTCTGCGTTCGATCGCGGCGGGAGGTTCCAACGCGTTGCGGTCGACGCGCTCCACCTTGCGGCAACGAGGATCGCCGAGCGGGCTCGCCTTGGGCCGATGCAGGCGCTTCACTCCGCGGCGTGACGAAGCTCTGCATTTTTGTCGGGACGACCACCGCCAGCTACGCGGGCTGGGCGCTCGGCGACGTCCTCGGTTTCGGTTTCTTCGGCTCCTTCCTGCTGAGCGGCGCCGGGAGCGTGGCCGGCGTGTATTTCGGCTGGAAACTGGCGCAGCGGATCGAACGTTAGCCGCTGCCCCGCGTCGCAGACGAGGTGACGAGGCTGGTTTGAAAAGGCCGGCCATCGGAGATTTCCTCTCCCTTTGTCATTCCCCCGCGTTTGGAGTGTCACGTATTACGTGACACTCCCCCGCAACGGACCATTTCCTTTGGGTGCGAAAAGGTTCGCGCGGGGCCGGGGGCCGTTCGATCCCGGCCTCGTCACCTCGTCTCCCACGGGCTGGGCGCCCCCTGCGCGCTCACTTCATCGGTTCGACGTGCACCGACACGTCCGTGATCGTATGGGGCACCGAGGCGAGCAGCGCGTCCTTCACCGCGTGCGCGATGTCGTGGCCCTCGCGCACGGTGAGATCGCCGTCGACCCGCACCTGGATGTCCACGAGGTGGCTGAGTCCGCTCTTGCGGACACGCACCTTGTCGAGCGCCCGCACGCCGGGCACCCCCAGGGCGAGCGCCCGCACCTCGTTCTCGAAGCGCACGGGCACCGCCGTGTCCATCACGTCGCCCAGCGCCTTGCCGGCCATGCCGACGCCATTGAAGGCGATGACCACGCAGGCGAAGAGCGCCGCCCAGTCGTCCGCGGTCTCGAAGCCCCGGCCGCCGATGACCGCGATCGAGATCCCGATGAACGCGGCGCCGGACGTCACCGCGTCGGAGCGATGGTGCTGCGCCTCGATGTCCAGCGCCGTGCTGCCCGCCTGCGCGCCGGCCGCGCCGATGCGGCGCGAGAACCACATCTTCACGCCGACCACGCCCGCCAGCAGCGGCAGCGTCCACCAGTGCGGCCCCTGATGGGGCGTGAGGATCTCGTGCACCGCGTGCAGCCCCACCCACCCCGCCATGGCGAAGACGAACAGGGCCACTCCGAGCCCCGCCAGCGGCTCCGCCTTGCCGTGGCCGTACGGATGGTCCGCGTCGGGCGGACGCGCGGCCACGCGGAACCCGGCCCAGACCAGCAGCGACGACAGGATGTCGAGGGTGGACTCGGCCCCGTCGGCGGTGAGCGCGTAGGTGTGGCCGAAAATCCCGCCGGCGAACTTCACCGCCGCCAGCACCGCGTTGAGCGCGATGCCGCGCAGCACGAGCCGCGCGCTCGCCTGCGCGCGGCGCTGGGTTTCGGCGTGGGGGCTGGCCGGGCCGGTGGACACGCATCCACCGTGGGCGGGCCGCCCGCGAAGCTCAACGCGCTAGTTGGCCGGGCAAATCGTTCTCGTTCCTGGTTCTCATCCTCCCTCCGGAAATAGCCGAGGACGGGGAACGGCAGGAGAACGAGAGCGATCACGGTGGAACAAGAAATCAGGACACGACCGTTGACCCGCCGCCCCCGCCGCGCAGACTGCGCCCTGCATGGCCGCGCCGAGCAGCACGTCGATCGCCCGCGATCCGGTGAAGCAGTTTTCCGTGTTCGCGGAGAACCGCGTGGGCCGGCTCTACGACCTCATCGCGCTGCTGCAGGGCAACAATGTGCACGTGATCGCGATCACGGTGCTCGACACGACGGACAGCGCCATCCTGCGCCTGATCGTCGACGACCCGGACAAGGCCCGCGAGCTGATGGTGAACAACGATTTTCCCTACACGGAGTGCGATGTGCTCGCGATCGAGATCTCCGACGAGTCCGACCTCAAGGGGGTCCTCGCCGCGCTGTTCGAGGCCGAGATCAACATCCATTACGTTTACAGCTTCATCAAGCGGCCGGAGGGCAAGTACGCCCTCGTGATCAACGTGGAAGACTCCGATGTCGCCGCGCAGGCGCTGGGCAACCACGGCTACAAGCCGCTGACGCAAAAAGACATTTCGCGCTGAGGCGCGGAGCCGCCGGCGGCCGGCCTACTGCTGGACCTCGCCCATCTTGTCGCCCTCGAGCGTGTAGATGCCGGCGAGGTAGCCGTTCTCCACGATCGCGCCGATCTTCAGCTCGCCGTAGAAGGCGATGGGCAGGTCCATGAGCGGCAGCACCCCCTGCTTCATCTTGACCACGATCCATTCGTTCATGTTCGGAACGGTGCCGTAGCAGCACATCATCGGGTCCTTGAGCAGGAGAAATTCGGTGACGAGGCCCTTTTCCATCTTCACCGGCATCATGAAGCCGGTGACCATGATCTTGCGGCCGTTCCAGCTCTTCACCTCGGCGGGGATCTGCTCCTCGCCGGTCGCCGGCTTGAAGCCCGGCTCCGAGGCGGCCGCGGGATCGAAGGGCGGCGTCACGAACGTATAGCCCGCGAGCCGGTCGAAACCGAGCTTGAGGTAGCCGTTCACCATCTCGGGCGGGGCCTTCGTGATCTCCTTCATCACCGCCTGCACCGGCGCAGGCGGAGTCGCCGCCGGGACGGCGGTCCCCGCGGGCGTGTCCGCCGCCCGCCCAAAGGAAAGGGTGGCCAGCAGGGCAACGGCGGCGGGAATCGGGCGCAGGTTCATCGGGGGAGGATTGTAGGCATGACGGTCCGGACGTCAAAAGGTTCCCGTCGATCAGGAGGTCGGCGCGAGGGTTTCCGCCACCGGGGTGCGATAGGCCTTGAGGGCCGGGACCATGCCGCCGAGCGCACAGAGCAAGATCATGGCCAGCGGGCAGATCCACAGGATCCGGTCGGGGGTAAAGACCTCGAGCACCACGCCGGTCTCGCGGCGGATGATGGCGGCCACCCCGGTGAACAGCGCGAAATAGACGGCGAAGCCCGCGAGCGCCCCGAGCGCGCCGATGCACCCGGCCTCCGCGACCACCGCGCCGAAGATCGTGCGCCGGCGGGCGCCGAGCGCGCGCAGGATGGCGAGATCGCGGCGCCGCGCGCTCATCGAATTGTAGATGCTCGCCAGCACCGAGCCCGCCGCGACGAGGGCCACGAGATAGGCGACGAGCGCGAGCACCCGGTCGAACCACGAGATCTTCTGGAAGAGCTCCGCGATGATCGCGCCGACCGGATAGGCGAAGGTGAGGCGGTTGCCCTGCTTGTTGTACATCGTGTCCAGCATGAAGCCCGCGGTCGGGGCGCGCAGCTGCAGCAGCACCGCGCTCACGTCGGTCGCCGCCCGCGGATCGTGGCCCGCCATCGTCTGCAGGCCGTGCAGCGGGATCCACACCACGCGGTCGACCGGCGTGTTGGTCGGCTCGAGGATGCCCGTCACGGTATAGGTGTCCGCATGCTGGTCCTGCTCGTTGAAGACCAGGCCATGGAAGGGGTGAAAGGTGTCGCCCACCTTGAGGCCGAGCTGCCGCGCGGCGAAGCTGCCCGCGACCGCCTCCTTCGCGTCCGGCGCGAAGATGCGACCGCCCGGGACGACCGCGTATTTCCGGCCCGGCGCGTACTCCACGTTCTCGAACAGCTCGGGCAGCGTTCCCACGAGCCGGTAGCCGCGCAGGTTGTCGCCCACCGCGATCGGGATGGCGGTCTTCACCGCGGGGTGCCGCTTGATCATCTCGTAGTCCGCGTAGGCCAGGTTGCCCGGCGACGCCTCGAGATGGAAAATCGCGTTCAGCACCAGCTGCAGCTTCGAGCCCCGCGCCCCCAGCACGGCGTCGAAACCCGTCGTCGTGCGCGTGAACGCCGTCTGCGACTGCGTCTTCACCGCCCACACGCAGAGCAGCAGCCCGCTCGCCAGCGCGATGCTGCCGGCCGTGATCACGGTGGAGAGCGCATGCTGCCTCAAGGAGCGATAGATGAGGAGGGGAAGAGTCACGGGGGAGGAAAGTTTCAAGAGTCAGGTACCAAGTAACAAGGGTCGGAGCTCCGGCGCGTTTATTGGAAGCTGCTTGTCATCGCATGTTGGCACTCGGCTCTGCCTTCTTGGAACTTGGCACTTGTTACTTGGCCCTTGGAGGCAACGCGCCAGCGGGACCGACCCGATTTATTTCACTGAAATCCCTCACGCCTTCAAAGTCGGCGAGCGTCGCCTCGTCGTGGCTGACCAGCAGCAGCGCGGCGGAGTTCTCGCGGCAGACCTCGCGGATCAGCGCGAGCGCCTCGCGGGCGTGACGGCGATCGAGGTTGCCCGTCGGCTCGTCCGCGAGCACGAGCTTCGGGCGGTTGGCCAGCGCGCGCGCGACGGCCACCCGCTGCTGCTGGCCGGTGGACAGCTGGTGGGGAAAGTGGTCCAGCCGGTGCCCCAGCCCGACCCGCACAAGCAACTCTCCCGCGCGCGCACGATCGGCGCCCACGCCGAACGACATCCCCAGCACCACGTTCTCGAGCACGGTGTAGCCCTGGAGGAGGTTGAAGGTCTGGAAAATGTAGCCGAGCTTCTGCGCCCGCAGCCGGTCGCGGCGCGGTTCGCTCAACGCGGTCATCTCGACCCCGTCGACCTCCACCCGGCCGGCGTCGGCCGCGAGGATCCCCGCGATGAGGTGCAGGAACGTCGTCTTGCCCGAGCCGCTCTCCCCCCGCAGCGCCAGCTGCGCGCCGGCCGCGAGCGCGAAGGACGGGACCCGCACGATCTCCGTCCGGCCGCCCTCGGGCGAGACGAACGATTTCTGCAGGTCGGCAACGGCAAGCATGGCGGGGAACGATGGGCATGACGTTGTCGGTTGACCATTCGTTTCGCGAAAAAACCTGACGGCTTGCCCACGGGACACACGGATTACACGGAAAGCTGCAGGATTTGAACGTGCCCTCCGATTCTGGGCGGTCGGTGTCTTCCGTGGGCCTCCCGCGGGATCGATTCCCTGATTTCCTGATTTCCACATTACTCCCGCCCCCTATCTTCTGCTCTTCCCTCATGCATTACACTTCCCTCGGCCGCGCCGGCGTGCGCGTTTCCCGCCTCTGTCTCGGCACCATGAACTTCGGCCCGCAGACCCCGGAGGCCGACGCGTTCGTCATCATGGACCGCGCGATGGAACTCGGGCTGAATTTCTTCGACACCTCCAACACCTACGGCCGCAGCGTCTCGCTGGGACTGACCGAGTCCATCATCGGCCGCTGGCTCGCGCGGGGCGGCGGACGGCGCGATTACGTCGTGCTCGCCACGAAGGTCTATGGGCAGATGGTCGACGGCCGGCCCGATCCGAACCTCGAGCGGGGCCTCTCGGCGCGGAAGATCGTCCTGAGCTGCGACGAGAGCCTGCGCCGGCTGCAGACCGACCGCATCGACGTTTACCAGATGCATCACGTCGACCGCGGATGCCCGGTGGACGAGTGGCTCGGGGCGATGGACCGGCTGCGGCAGCAGGGCAAGATCCACTACGTCGGCTCCAGCAATTTCGCCGGCTGGGATGTCGCCACCGCCTGCCTCACGGCCAGCCAGTCCCACCGGCCCGCGCTCGTCAGCGAGCAGAGCGTCTACAATCTCGCCAACCGCACGGTCGAGCTCGAGGTGCTCCCCGCCTGCCGGCACTTCGGCGTGGGCGTGATCCCCTGGAGCCCGCTCGGCGGCGGACTGCTGGGCGGGGCGCTCGCGAAAGCGGCGGCCGGCCGGCGGGCGAGCGCGGAAACCGCGGCGAAAATCGCGCAGCGCCGTCCCCAGCTCGAGGCCTACGAAAAATTCTGCGGGACGCTCGGCGAGAAGCCGGCTGACGTCGCGCTCGCCTGGCTGCTGGCCAATCCCGCGGTCACTGCGCCCATCATCGGCCCGCGCACGCTGGAGCAGCTGACCGGCGCCCTGCGGGCGCTCGAGATCAAGCTGTCCGGCGACGCGCTGAAAAAGCTCGACGAGATTTTCCCCGGGCCCGGGGAGGCGCCCGTGGCCTACGCGTGGTAATGCCGGGCTGGCGGCCGGAAATTCCGCGCTGACGATTCCCGATGGTGTCACGTATTACGTGACATCACCGGGAAAACATCAATCGACCCGGCAGGGCGACGGACTCCGCTGGCTCAGCGCCAGGAGCCCTCGATGAAAACGTAGCCGTTGCCGCGGTGTTCCCAGCGCGGCGCCACCCAGGTCGCATGCGCGCGGGGCGGCATTTCCCAGCGGCCGGCGATCCATTCGCGGTGGCCGTTGCGCATGCCCCAGTAGCCGGCCACCCAGACGTGATTCGGCGAGGGACGCTCGCGCTCGACGATGACTTCCTGCCGCGGCGGGGGCGGCGGCTCCTGCACCACGACGACCGATGACGGCGCGGGCGCCGGGTCAGCGGCCACCGGCGCGGGGGCCGGCGCGGCCACAGCGGCGGCGGGCGGCTGGTCGTTCCGGCAGCCGGCGGCCAAAGCCAAGGCGAGGCCGAATCCTCCCACTCCCAGCGCATTTCCTACGCAGCGCAACAGAGCAACATGTTTTGTCTTCATGGCGCGCATAGACGCGGACTCCGCCGAAGCGTTCCCTGACGACCGGCCTTTCGGCTACGGTGAAATCCCCAATCTTGAATTTTGGGTTTTGGATTGCGGATTTTGGATTGGGTCGGAAGGAGCCGATCGAAGGGCTCCGAAAGGGGAGCCGAACGCCGCCGGCCTTTCCCAATCCAAAATCCGCAATCCAAAATCCAAAATCGAACCGCCGCGGTTCAGGGCGCCTTCGGCGTGCCCTCGGTGATGATGCGGAAGACGTAGTAGGTCGCGGACGTGGTCCCGACGTTCTTCATCCCGTGCTCGTCGTTCGACGCATAGAAAAAGATCGAGCCCGGACCGCCGCGCCGGGAGACACCGTTGATCGTGGCCTCCATCAGGCCCTCCTTCACCACGACGAGTTCCTCGTCGGGATGATGGTGGGCGGGGTGCGGGGATTCGCCGGGATTGAGCGTCGTGATGTGGCCCTCGAAGCTCGTGCAGGTGATCGTCGGCGAATTCACGATCTCGCGCCGGGCACCGGTCTTCGTCGGCGTGACCGTGAATTTTTCCCAGTCGAACACGCTGGACGCCAGCTTGCCCGGCAGCGCGGCCGCCGCGGCACCCTGCGGCGGCGCGGACTTCGTCGCGGCGGTCGTCAGGTTGAAGACCAGGTAGGTGGCGGGCTTGTCGCCGACATTCTGCATGTTGTGCGTGTCGTTCGATGCGAAGAAGAACATCGAGCCGGCGCCCGCGCGCTGCAGCTTGCCGTTGATGTTCACCTCGATGGTTCCCTCCTTGAGGATGATGAACTCCTCCTGCGGATGGTGGTGCGGCGGATGGGAGAATGCGCCGGAGTTCAGCGTGGTGATGTGGCTCTCGAATTTCTCCAGTGTCGGCGTCGGCAGCTCGACCACGTCGCGCCGGGCGCCGTTGGCCGTGGGCTTCACCGTGAACTTGTCCCAGTCATAGACCATCGAGCCGAGCTTGGCCGGCGAAGAGGAAGCGGCGGTTTGGGCGCGGGCGTTCATGAGAGCAAAGGCGGCAAGGACGAGGAAACAGCGGAGGACGTTCATGGGGAGGGGTAACCAAACTGACGTGGGGTAACGCGAGAAACTACCGACAGCCGCTGGACCGAGGCAATGTCTGTTGCAGGCCAGCTCGCCGGGCGGCCTGCCAGGTCACCGACCTGGCCTGCAACAGGCCGTTCTACCGTGACCGGAAGATACTGCTGGCGAGGGACTCCACCACGAGGGTGCGCAGGCCGTAGTCGTCTTTCTTCACGGCCTGGAAGATGTCCTCGATCTCGAATTCATCGATGGCCTCCATGTGGCGGCCCGAGGCGTAGCTCAGGAACTCCCGGATGAGATGGCGGGTGAACTCGTCCTTCCGGTCGGCGACGAGGATGCGTTTGAAATCCTGGAAGTCGGTGTAGTGCGTCCCGGAGCTGAATTCTCCGCTGGGATCGACGGTCGGGGCGGGCGTCGAGCTTTTCGGCGGGTCATCCGCCGTGGGCCGGGTCGTCGGATCCTCGAACTTGGCGTACGTGTCGCGCCAGCGCCCGATGGGGTCGAAGGTTTCGAGCGCGAAGCCGAGCGGATCGATCTTCGCATGGCATTCGGCACAGGTTTTGTCGGCCCGGTGTTTCGCGAGCCGCTCGCGAATGGTCGTGACCCCCCTGACGTCCGCCTCGATGGCCGGCACCACATCCGGCGGCGGCGGCGGCTCGATGCCGAGAATGTTCTCCGAGACCCAGACGCCGCGCGTCACGGGCGACGTCTCCACGCCGTTCGCGCTGACCGTGAGCACGGCACCCATGCCGAGCAGACCGCCGCGGTGCGGATTACCCGACAGGCTGACACGCTGAAAACCGTCGGCGATGCGGAGGGTTTTTTGCTCGGGCAGATTGTAGAGCTTGGCCAGCCGCTTGTCCGCAAAGGTGTAGTCGGAGTCGAGGAACTCCTGCACCGATCCATTTCTCGCCAGCAGGTCGCGAAAGAAGAGCCGCACTTCCGTCTTCATCGCGTCAGGCAGGTTCTCCGCGTAATATACCCGCATGGTTTCCCGCGGCGGCGGCTGGGTGCCGATATCCCGCAGGTTCAGCCAGCTGTCGAGGAACGCGCTCGCGAAGCCCGCGACGTGGTCGTCCGCCAGGAGTCGCCGGGCCTGCTTCCTGATTTCCTCGGGATCGGTCAGCTTTCCGGCCGCCGCGGCGTCCAGCAGCTGCTGGTCCGGCGGACCGCCCCACAGCGCATAGGAAAGGCGCGAGGCGAGATCGTAGGAGCCGAGCCTGGTCTCTTTTCCCGCCGTCACTTCGCTGAAATAAAGGAACGACGGCGAGCAGAGCATCATCTTCAGCGTGTCGAGGGCCGCCTGGCGCGGCGTGGCCTGCTCGGCGATCCGCTGGTTGTAGAGCTTGCGAATGCCGGCCTGGTCGACCGGCGTCAGCGGCCGACGATACGCGCGGGCGCCAAAGGCATAGAGCTGATCCAGCGCATGCTCCGCCTGAAATCCCTCTGCCCCGAAGACCGCGATTTCTTCCGCGCTTCCGCCCGGTTCGGCGAGCGGGCCGTCGATCTTGATCTCGCTGATGCGGATGTGCGGGAGGTCTCCGTTCTCCCCGATCAGATAGGTGCGGACCACGCCCGCCTTGGCGAACTTCGCCGGAAATTCATCCACGTAGCGCTTGTTGACCTGGAGGACGGCCGCCCGCGACTCGTAAGGCCCATTGGGGAAAATGAACCGCGGCGTCTGCCCCGCCTCGAGCCACACGCGGAATTTCACCCAGCCCGGCTTGTCGTCCGGCAGCGTCGCCTGCCCGAGGAGCGGCTCGATCGCCTGGGGATAGTGGATATGGTTCTTGGTCGCATCGCCGGGCACGACCCCGAGGATAAACGGCTCGGAGAAATCGATGCCGAAGTACGCGGGATCGTAGTGCGTGTTGCGGTGCATGGCCTGCGCCTCGACCTGGATGTCATACAGCCCGGAGACCGGCACGCCCTGGAGGAAGTCCTCGATGTGCCCGTAGGCGCCCTGGCGCGTATCGCTGTTCGGCTGTTCGTAGACGCAGAGATACCGAAAGTTGAAGGCCTCCTTGTGCGGGCCGGTCAGCTCCTCGTATTGGACGAAGTGGCCTTTGAAGTCCCAGGACTTCGGAGCCACCTGCGGCTTGCCCAGGCGCATCTCGATGAGCCGGTTGGCGGACTGGAAATACTGGTCCAGCAGGAAGCCGGAGGTGATGAGCGACTTCCCGATGGTGTCGATGTGCTCGCTCGCCTTCTCCTTGGGAAAATCCGCCGTGAGGCCGAGCGTGTCCACCCGCCGGCCGAAGAGCGCCGCAATCGTGGCCTCGTACTCGCGATTCGAAAGCCGGCGCATCACCGTGTGCGCGGTGGTGCTCTCGATCTTCCCGCGCGCGGCCTGGATGCCCTCCCGCAGCGCCCGGATGACGGCGAGCCGCTCGTCGTCGGTCGGCTGGTCCGCCGCCTTTTTGGGCGGCATTTCCCGCAGCGTGAGCTCATCGACGATATCCTTGGCCGTGATCAGCTCCGCCGCCGTGCCCAGCGGCAGCTTGAAACTCTCGAATTCGCGATCGCCCTTCCGGGTCTCGGCGTCGTGACAGCTCAGGCAATACTTGTCCGCAAACTCCGAAAACAGCTTCTGCCCCGGCAGCTCCGCCGCCCGGGCGGGAGCAGCACTGAGCACGAGCCCGAGGGCGAAACCGGTTGCCCCAACCTTTGCGAGCCTTGGCATCCTTCGCGTCCTTGCACTTAACCTCAGTCTCTCGCCCTCACACGAGCCCGAAGCGGCCGGTGCTGTTGCCGAACGACTCGGTCTCGACACCCATGCGCTGGGCGATGTCGACGTAGAGATTGCACAGCGGCACCTTGTTCGGACCGGTGGCCGGGAGCTGCTTGAATTCGCCGTGGCGATAGCCGCCGCCGGCCAGCAGGATCGGAAGATCGTTGTTCCGGTGCGTGTTGGCGTCGCCGATGCCGCTGCCGAAGAGCACCGAAGTCGAGTCGAGCAGGGTCCGGTCGCCATCGTTGATCTTGGACAGGCGGGTGACGAATTTTCCGAACTGCTCGATCTGGTAAAGCTCGAGCACGATGAGGTTCTGGATCGTCGCCTCGTCGTTCCCGTGGTGCGACATGCTGTGGTAGGACTTGTCGATGCCCAGGTTCTGCGGGAGGAAATCGCCGCCGATTTCCAGCGTGGCAATGCGCGTCGAATCGGTCTGCAGCGCCAGGGCCATCAGCTCATAGAGCATCGGCATGTCCTCGACCCGGTTTTTGTTGACCGGCCGCTCGAAGGGCGCCGGCGGCTTGGGCAGGCTCGCCCAGCGCTTGCGGAGCTCGAGACGCTTCTCGACGTCGCGGATCGAGGTGAAGAATTCGTCCAGCTTGTCCTTGTCCTCGCGGTTGACCTGACGGGAGAGCTGGTTCGCCTCCGCCAGCCCGCTGTCGAGGATGGAAGCCTCCAGGCGGTTCTCCTCGTTGCGGTGCGCAAGGCGCTCCGGAGAATCGCTGACAAAGAGCCGGTCAAACAATTCGGCCGGGCCCGAGATGGGGGGCACGCGCACGCTGGCTTTCGTCCAGGCGATCTGGCACCCGCCGTGAATGCCGCTCTCCGAGCCGACCGTCAGCGAGGGGAAACGCGTCTGGTGGCCGATTTCGTCGGCCATGAACTGATCGATCGTGACATTCCCGCCGGGCCGGCCCTGCGCCTCCGAATTGAGCACACCGGAGAGAAAGGAATGCACCGCGAAGTGGCCGCCCTTGAGTCCGTGATCGAGCCCGCGATAAACCGTCATGAGCTTGCGGCAATCCGCCAGCGGCTTGAGCAGTGTCGTCTGCTCGTAAGCGGCGCCGGTCGTGGCGGGAAAGAGGCGCTTCACCTGGTACCCCAGCAGATTTCCGATGGCGACGAACCGCCGCGCGCCGACACCCGCGCCCTTGGTCGCCAGCTGGAGCCCGGGATTGCCCTCCGCGGCGCTCGCCAGCAGCGAAGGCAAAGCGGGAAGCGCGAGCGTGGCAGTGAGCGACTTGAGGATGAAATGACGTCGGTTCATGTTCATGGGGTAACTCCGGGGGCTTGATTACATCACGGTATTTTCACTCGTGGCGTGGCGGGGGCAGGACGTCCTAGACCTTCTCAGGCATCAGACATCGGAGGCAGGGGGGTAGCCGGCAGAAGAATTGAAGCGCGGATTCCGTTTTCTACGAGCTAAAATCCCAAGGTGTATCCCTCATCTTTGGGTTGTCGCGCCAGCCTTCGCCGCGAGCGCATGCGCCGCGGCAACTCCTCGACTTGGAGATGAACGCGGCACCTTCGGATGCTGCCGGCCCGATCGCGTTCAGCGCCGCATCCCGCAATCCTCGAAGAGCCAGGAAGAAAAACCGAGGCCGACGAGGAGGCACGCGAGTCCGAGCGAGACCCGGCTTCCCTTCGCCAGGTGGCCGGCTCCGACGAGCGTAAGCGCCATCAGCACCACCACCGTGCCACGCGATCCCCGCGCCAAAATTACCGCCAACCGAACCCGCAAGGCGGCCAGGGCGCCGGCTCCTCGAGCCGCCTAGATGGCTTTTCGCTTCGGCGAGATCAGGCGCCAATCCAGGAAGACCGTCGGCAGGAACGCGGCCAAGGCCACCGCGCTCCACACCACAATTTCGATCCCCGTCACACCCGACGCCATCACGGGCGGGAGCGGGATGATCAGCCGGGTCACGGTAAACACCATGGCGAAGGGATAACTCCGGATCATCCAGCGCCGATGCTGCTGAACGTTTCCCTGCTTGATGCAGTAGAGGCCGATCAGGGTCGTCAGCAGCCAGCCGAAGGACTGCATGATCGTCGCCGCAATGAGCGACGGGGTGCCGATCTTCATCACCACCGGGACCGCCAGCGGCGCGGCGACCAGCACGCCCAGGACATACACATAGCCGAGAAAGCGGTGCTGGGCGAGGTAGCGCGCGCGCAGCCGATTCGAGAATTGGAACACGCCCAGAATCAGCGCCAGCGCTCCGAAAACCGCGTGCACTGCCAGGAACCACTTGGCGGGTGCATAGTGCAGCGCCAGCGGCGAGCCGCTCACGAACGCGTCGCGATTCTTCATGAACGTGACAAACGCGGTCGCGGCCAGGAACAGCACAAAGAAAATCAATTTGGCCGGCGAACGCGTGGCCGAGGCAGACGTTGTCGTGGACATGGGTAACCTGAGTTGGAAGCAAACCGGGCGCCGGGGGTACAGACGCACCGTTGAAGGGGACGGGCCCAAGAAAATCCCCGGCCTTCCGCCCGGCAAGGGAATTGAGGGTTCGCGCAGAGGCCGCCGGGGAAACCCGGGAACTCGTGAATCCCGCGCATCTCCGCGCCCTCCGCGTCTCTGCGCGAAACCAGCTCGGGAAGATCCAATAAAAAACGCGCCGGCAATAGCCGGCGCGTCTACTAATAAAGGGGTTCGAATCCCCGTGGGACGCCGTCAGCGCCAGTAGCCCTCGACGAACACGTAGCCCTCCCGGCGATGGTCCCAGTGCGGAGCGACCCACACCGTGCGGCCGCGCGGCGGCAGGTCCCAGTGGCCGGCGATCCAGACCTGATGACCGCCCTGCAGGGCCCAGTAACCCTCGATCCAGACGTGGCGGGGCGACGGACGCGGGAGCATGACCTCGCGCCGCGGCGGCGGCGGCGCATCATGGAGCACCACCACCGGCGGCGGCCCCGGGCGCGCAACGACCGGCGGCGGGGCGCCGACCGTCACGGAGACGCCGACGTCACGCCAGAAACCCTCGACAAAAACATAGCCGTTGCCGCGCTGCTCCCAGCGGGGCGCGACCCAGACCGCGCGCTCGCGCGGCGGCTGCTCCCAGTGTCCCCCGATCCAGATGTGGCGGCCGCCGCGCCAGCCCCAGTAGCCGCCGATCCAGACGGCACTGGCCGAAGGCCGCTCGAGGATCACCTCGCGCTGCGGCGGAGGCGGCGGAACGCTGACCACAGCGACTTCCTGCTGCGGCGCCGGGGCCGCGGCGGAGGCCGGAGCGTTCGCTTCCTGCCAGTAACCCTCGATGAGGACATAACCGTTGCCCTTCGCCTCCCAGCGCGGCTGCTCCCAGACGGCATTCGGAACGGGCGGGAGCTCCCAGTGCGCGGAGACCCAAACGTAGGCGCCCTCCTGCCAGCGCCAGTGTCCGGGCACCCAGACGTGCTGCGGCGATGGCTGCTCCTCCGGGACCTCCTGCGCCACCGCGGGCTGCAGCGGCTTGTCGATGAGCGGAGCGGGGGCGACCGTGGGCGCATCCGAAACCGCCGGAGCCTGGGCCCGGCCGGAAACGGGGAGAGCGAGGGCGAGGGCCAGGCCGACGCCCGCGAGGTTCAACGAAGATGTCGAACGAAGGGAAAAGAGGGAGTGGGACATGTTCGGTTAGACGCGGTCGCTGTGCGAAAGTTTCCTCAGCTGTTGCCCCGGAATCCTTTCAAAAATGAAAGGGAACAAGGAAGGTTTTTTCGGCAAGCTCCGCGTGAAAACTCCGAGTCGACAAGGGGATCGCTCCCGGCCACCCTTTCGGCGTCCCGCGCAGGAATCGTTTCGCCGCCGTCGCCCCCACCCCAGGCCTTCCCCATGATCAAGGTCCTTTACGCCGAGGATGAGCCGCAGGTCGCGGGCGTGATGCGCAGCTACCTCAACCGTTTCGCGCCGGAGTGCGCGCTGGAGGTGGTGGAAACCGGGCGCGCCTGCCTCGAGCGCATGCAGCAGGGCGGCTGGGATGTCCTCGTGCTCGATCTCAACCTGCCGGACATCGACGGCCTGAAGATCCTCGGTCAGCTTGCCGGCCGCGGCGACCTCACCCCGGTGATCATGGTGAGCGGACAGGGCCAGACCGAACTCGCCGTCCGCGCGCTGCGCGCCGGTGCGGTCGACTGCATCGACAAGACCACCGGACAGTTCCTGCAGCTCCCGGAAATCGTCCGGCGCGTGCACAGCCGCCATCGCGAGCAGGCCGGCCCGTCGGCCGCGCCGCCGCCCGCGCGCACCGAACCTTATCGCGTGCTGTTTTTCGAGGACTCCGCGCGGCTGCGGGAGGCCCTGCTCGCCTTTCTCAAGGCGAACGCCTCCCACCTGGAGGTCACGGCGGCCCCATCCGCCTCGCAGTTCGAACGGCTGCTCCTGGAGGAAAAACCCTTCGACGCCGTCATCATCGGCCCCAATCCCGACGGGCGGATCGCCCTCGACGTCCTGCGCGAACTCCGGTCCCGCGCCGCGGACACACCCGCCCTGATGATCTCCACGCACAACGACGGCGAGACCGCGATCGCGGCGTTCAAGCTCGGCGCCTCCGATTTCATCCTGGTGAAGGACAACTACCTTCCCGAGGTGGCCTTCTCCCTCAGCAATCTCCTCCGCCGCACCGATGCGGAACGACGGGGCGCGCAACTCGCCCGCGAACTCGCGCACCTCAACCGTTCCCTCGAGGCCCGGGTGGCGGCGCGCACCGCCGAGCTGAGAACGCTCGCGGAAAAACTCGGCGGAATTCTGGAATCCTTTCCGTCCGGCAGCGACGCCGCCAGCCAGCAGCGCCAGGCCGAGGCCCGGGAGCTCGCGCGCGAAATCCGGCGACAGGCCGGGCTGTAGGCTAGGTGTAGGCCACCTCGGTGAGGTGGCCAGCCAGGTCAACGACCTGGCCTACAACAGCCACCCAGCCTTATTTGCCCTCGTCCGGTGTGTCCGCCGGCTTCCTCGCCTGGCGGCCGCGGCGCGCGGGCTTCTTCTCGCCGTCGGCGAACTTCGAGGCCTTCGCATTGAGCCAGATCTCGTCCTTGGCGTTGCGATTGAACCAGAAGATTTCCCCGGCGTGCTCGACGAAGACGGGCTTCTCCTTCGCCTTCTCCGGCACCACCAGCCCGGCCGCCACGAGCGTCGCGGTGAACTCCTCGGGCGTCCGGCCGAGTTCCTCCGCGACGCGGTCGACCTTGCCGGCGACGGCCCCGGTCTTCGTCTCTTTCAACAGCAGCCGCACGGCCGCAAAAATGCTGCCCGGGTCCGACACCGCCGGCTTGGCGGCGGCCGGTGTTTCCGCCGCAGGCGCACCCGCAGTGGAATCCGAATGGGACGCGGAGTCGGCGGAGCCGCCGGCCTCGGCCTTCTTTTCCTGTCCGTTGATCCAGACTCCCCCGCGCTGGTCCTGGTTGAGCCACCAGGTTTCGCCGCCGATCTCGACCTCCACCGGCTTTTCGCCGGCCGGCGCGAGGTTGAGCCCGAGGGCGGCGAAGCCCGCCATCAGGTCGGCCTCGCTGCACTTCAGGGCGCGGGAGAGGAAACTGGTGCTGCCCGATCCGCCCGGCCCGCGCCGGTTGCGGCGCATCAGCGGCCGGATCTTTTCCAGCAACGCCGCGCCCTGCGGAAGCGGCCCGGCTTCGATTGCGGGTTGCGGATGGCGGATTGCGGGATGGTCGGAGCGATGCTCCTTCGGCTTGCGGTCCCCTGCCTCCTGTCCCCTGTCCCCGGTCTCCGGTGCCGCCGCCTCGGCGGTCTCCGGCGCGACGCGCTGCCCCTGCACGGTCCGGAACATCGGGCGCGGTTTCTCCTTCGTGTTGAGCCAGAGTTCGCCGCGGCGGTTGAGATTCAGCCAGTAGAGGTCGCCCTCATACTCGATGTAGGCCGGCGAGGTGTCCTCATCCTCGGGCAGGGCGAAGCCGCACTCGACGAGCGCCGCCTTGATGTCCGGCTCGGAAAGATCCCACTTCTTCGCGAGGTGATCGACGCCGACCGACATGCCCGGGCCGCGCTGGTTGCGGCGCATGTGCGGGCGGATCGCGTCGAAAAAGGTCGGCAGCTCGTCCTCCGAGGTGAGCATGTCCCACTCGTCCTTCGGCTCCTCGTCCGGCGCATCCGGATCGAGATCCTGGTCGGTGTTGCGGACCCGGCGGAAACCGTCGTCGGACGCCGCCTTTTCACCGGCGATGGTCACCGGCTTGTCGTCGTCCCCGCCGGCGGCCGCCGGCGCGTTCGCGCCCACGCCCTTGAACTTCGCCTCGAACTCCGCCCGGAGCTTATCCGCCTCGGTCCGCGCGGCCGCGGCGGCGGCGTCCTCGAGCGTCCAGTCCCGCTGGGTCGTCCGCCGGGCGATGCCGGTGAACGCAAGCGGGTTGTCGGGCTGGGTTTGGAAGTGCAGGATGTCCCACTCTTCCTTGCCGAGATCGTTGAGAAATTTTTCGAGCAGCGCGGGCGAGGCGAAGCCGCCCTTGCCGCTGGTGATGACCTTGTATTCCCAGATTGCCATGGATGGTTGGGTTGTGCGCGAAGTGACACCCATTCCAAATGCCCGCCGTCTTGCCGAGCTAAATCGCCCTCGCTCGCCCCGCGGGAACTTATCCCGTCCCCAAAGGCTCCCATTTTCGTCTCGCCAGCAAACCTCACTCTCCCCGCCCCATGTCCGCCCTTCCCTCCCGCGTCCGCCGCGCCCGCAAATCCCTGCCCGCCATGGCCTGCCGCACGAGCTTGATCCTGGCCGCGCTCCTCGCCGGAAATCTCCTCCACGCCCAGACGGTCGTGCTTGCGCCCGAGGTGGTCACAGCGGAGCGGACGCCCCAGCCGCCTGAGCAGGTGGCGTTTTCCCTCCGCAGCCTCGGCGGCGACGTGCTGCGGTCCGCGCCGACCGTCACGGTCGACGACGCGCTGCGGTCGGTCCCGGGCTTCAATCTTTTCCGGCGCAGCGACAGCCTGACGGCCAATCCGACGGCGCAGGGCGTCTCGCTCCGGGGCCTCGGACCGAGCGGCGCCAGCCGTTCGCTCGTGCTGCTCGACGGCGTGCCGCTGAACGATCCGTTCGGCGGCTGGGTGACGTGGGCGATGCTGCCGCGCGAATCGCTGGACCGCGCCGAGCTCGTGCCGGGCGGCGGCGCGACCGCCTGGGGCAACGCGTCGCTGGGCGGCGTCGTGCAGCTGCTGACCGACCCCGTGACCGGCGAACGGACGCGCACGGCCGGGACTTTCGGCGACTTCTCGACCCGCAGCGCGGAGTTCGAGGTGACGCGTCCCGTCGGCAACGGCTCTTTCCAGCTCCTCGGCGACGATTTCGCCACCAGTGGATTTTCGCTCGTGGCCCCCGAGCGGCGCGGCCCGATCGACGTCGCCGCCTGGAGCCGCCACCGCTGGCTGGCCGGCCGCTGGCGCCAGCCGATCGGTGCGAACCTCGAGGCGACGCTGAGCGCGCGCACCTTCCAGGAATTCCGCGACAATGGCACGCCCTACCAGCGGAACGGCACGCGCCAGAACCTTTTCTCGTTCGCCCTCGCCGGCCAGGCCGGGCCGGCCTTCGCCTGGAACGCGACCGCGTACCGCCAGGACGGCTCGTACGCCAGCACGTTCAGCTCGGTCAATGCGACCCGCACCGCGGAAACCCCGGCGAGCAACCAGTTCGCCGTGCCCGCCACCGCGGACGGCGCCGCCTGGACGGGGGTGTGGACCGGCGCGGACGGCAGCCGCACCAGCGTCGGAGCCGACGTGCGCTATGTGCGCGGCGAGACGCGGGAGAATTTCACCTTCGTGAGCGGGGCCTTCACCAAGCTCCGCATCGCCGGCGGCGACCAGGCGTTCGGCGGCATTTTCGCCCTGCGCGAACAGCCGCTGCGGCCGGATCTGCGCCTCACCGTCGGCGCGCGGGTGGACGACTGGAAGGAAGGCGACGGCCACCGCCGCGAAAGCGACGTCGCCACCGGTGCGGTCTCGCGTGACGACCATTACTCCGACCGCGATGGCCACGAGTTCAGTCCCAGCGTCGGGCTCGTCTGGCAGCCGGCATCCGCGTGGCGCGTCCGTCTCGCCGGGCAGCACGCGTTCCGGGTGCCGACGCTCAACGAGCTCTACCGTCCCTTCCGCCAGGGAACGACGGTGGTCGAGACCAATCCCAACCTCCGCACCGAGCACGTGACCAGCGGCGAGCTCGGCGTGGACTGGTCGCGCGGGCCCGTCACCCTCGGCGGGACGGGATTCTGGAACGACCTGCACAACGAGGTGGCGAACGTCACGATCGCGCGCGGTCCCGGCACCTTCCCGATCTTCGGCACCCTCGCGGCCGGCGGCCTGGGACAGCAGCGGCTGAACCTCGACCGCACGCGCGTCCGCGGCCTGGACCTGTCGGCGAAATGGAAGGCCGGCGAACAGCTGAGCCTGACCGCCGACTGGCTGTATGACGACGCCACGGTCCTCCGCGCCGACGTTTCGCCCGCGCTCGTGGGGCGGCGCCTGCCGCAGGTCGCGCGCAACAGCGCGGCCTTCGGCGCCATCTGGCGGGCGCCGGGCGACATCACCGTCACGCCCCGCCTGCGGTGGATTGGACGCCAGTTCGAGGACAACGAGAACACGCTCGTCCTCGGCGAGACCGTGGTCGGGGACATCGCGCTCAGCCGGCCGCTCTCGAAGCACGTGGACCTCTTCCTCAGCGTGGAAAACGTCGGCAACGCCCGGATCGAAACCGGCCGCAGCGCGGACGGCACCGTCAACACCGGCACGCCGCGCCTCGCGCTCGGCGGCCTCCGGGGAAGCTGGTGAACCATCCGGGAGGCGGCCTGGAATAAAACTCGCCGTGGAGGCTCCTATTTTTAGCCTATCGTGAACCAAGCCGCCCGGCACCGGACCAATCGAACAGGAGACCACACGCCATGCTCATTCGCAGCAAGAAGGACTGGGAACTCCCGGAATCCGCCGTCACCCCCGAACAGATCTACCGCCTGCGGAACCGCCGCGACTTCCTGAAGACCGTCGGGATCGGGCTGGCGGGCGCCGCCCTTCTGCCGCGATCGCTGCTGGCCGCCACCGCGGGCTTTCCCTCGAAGCCGAACCCGGCCTACCCGGCCGCCGGCCTCAAGATCACGCCCTACGAGTACATCACGGGCTACAACAATTTCTACGAGTTCGGCCTCGATAAGTCCGACCCGAAGCCCAATGCCAATCGCGGCTGGAAAACCGACCCCTGGACCGTCGAGATCGCCGGCCTCGTGAACCAGCCGGGGAAATACGACGTCAACGATCTCGTCGGCAAGGTCGGCGGGATCGAGGGCCGGGTCTACCGCCATCGCTGCGTCGAAGCGTGGTCGATGGTCGTGCCGTGGGACGGCTTTCCGCTCGCGAAGCTGGTGGCGCTCGCCGATCCCAAGCCGGATGCGAAATACCTGAAATTCACCTCGTTCCTCGACCCGAAGAGCGCCCCCGGCCAGCGCGACGCCAATCTCGATTATCCCTATGTCGAGGGGCTCCGGCTCGACGAGGCGATGAACGAATTGGCGTTCATCGCCACCGGCATCTACGGCCGGCCCATTCCGAACCAGAACGGCGCGCCGCTGCGGCTGGTCACGCCGTGGAAGTACGGTTTCAAGGGCATCAAGTCGATCGTCCGGATCGAGTTCACCAAAAGCGTGCCGCGCAACACCTGGAACATCATGGCGCCGCAGGAATACGGCTTCTACGCCAACGTGAACCCGAATGTGGACCATCCGCGCTGGTCGCAGGCGAGCGAGCGCATCATCGGCGCCGGCCTGCTCGGCGGGCGGCAGCCGACGCTCATGTTCAACGGCTACGAGAAGCAGGTGGCGTCGCTCTACCAGGGGCTGAACCTCGAGCGGAACTACTGAGCGGCCCGGCCGCGCCGTCTCCCGATCCCGCCGCGACCTTGGCGTTCCTCGAAAAGCTTCTCCGTTCCAAGGCCCTCGTCACGGCGGCGATCGTCCTCCCCGGCCTCTGGCCGGCCTGGCCGCTGCTGCGGCAGGACCCGAGCGTCCTCGCGGACCCGCTCAAGTATGTGCTGCATCACCTGGGTTTCATGGCCTGCGTGCTGCTCGTCGTCGTGCTGGCCTTCACGCCGCTGCGCGTGCTCTTTCCCAAGTGGGGCATCGCCCTCGCCCTCAACCGCCATCGGCGGCTGGTCGGCGTGAGCGCCTTTGTCTACGCCGCCCTGCATTTCGCGACGCACCTGCTCTACGAGGGCGGCTTCCACGTGCTGGCGAGCGACGTCACCAAGCCCTTTCTCATCTCCGGGCTGCTCGCGTTCTCCATCCTCCTGGTGCTCGCTGTCACCAGCCTGCACGCCGCCGTCCGCTGGCTCGGCGGCCGGCGCTGGAAAAACCTGCACCGCTTCGTCTACCTCGCCGCGGCGCTCGCCGCCTACCACCAGATCTACGCGCAGAAGGTGTTCCCGATCCAGGTGGTCTGGCTCTTCGGTCCGCTCCTCGCGCTGGAGGCCGCGCGCGTCGTCCGCCAGCGGATCGTCAAAAGGACCTGATGTAGGGGCGTCCCTTGCGGACGCCCGTTTGCGACCACGGCGAAAGGACGTCCGCAAGGGACGCCCCCACGCAGTTTCATTTCACTTCGTCACCGCGTCGACGAACCGCTCCACCGCATAGGCCGCCAGCTGCCCGTCCGGGCTGTCCAGGTTGAAGTCGAAGGCGTGCGTCGCCCAGGGCAGCGACAGAAAATAATGCCGCACGCCGGCCGCCTGCAGCGCCGCGTCGAGGCGTTCGCTGTGCCGGTGCCAGACGAGCGCGTCCAGTTCGCCGTGCAGCTGCAGCGTGGGCGGCGAACCCGGCCCGACCAGGCGCAGCGCCGACGCATCCTCGTAGCGCGCCCGCTCGCGATCGAGGGGACCGCCGAGGTAGGCCCGCATCAGCGCGGGCGATTTCAGGATGTCGTCCTCGCGCGCGTGCTCGTAGGCGAAGACCATGTCGGAGGGTCCGTAGAACGAGATCAGCCCGCGGATGGCTGGATCATGCGCGCGGTAGGCCAGCACCTCCGCGATCTGCCCTCCCGCCGAGCGGCCAAGGATGACGAAGCGCGTGGGATCGATCCCCAGGCGCGCGGCGTTCGCCTTGAGCCAGCCCAGTGCCGCCATGGCATCCTCCTCGGGCGCCGGCCACCGCCAGCGGGGCACCAGCCGGTAGTCGATCGCCGCCACCGCGTACCCGCGGGCCGCCAGCCGGCGATCGAGCGCGGGCAGTTCCGCCCGGCTGCCGCTGTCCCAGCCTCCGCCGTGGATCACGAGCACGCAGGCCGGCGGGCGCGGACCCGCGGCGGCCGGATAAAAATCGAGCTTCAGCTCCTGGCCGTCCGGCCGGGCGAAGACTTCGGTGCGCATCGCCCCGGAAGGGATCGACGCGCCGGCGACCAGGCGTCGCCAGAGGAAGGCGGGCCCGGCAGCCGGATCGGCGCCGAAGGCCGAGTCCATCCCGGCGGGCAAGTGTCGTCCGATCCGCCAGGCTCCGACGGCCGGCCGCAGGAAGGCCGCAGCCGCCAGGAGTGACGGCACCAGCAGCGCTGCCCGCCATCCGCCCGAAAGGCGGAACACCGCGAACGCGACAGGCACCATCGACAGCACGGCGAGCCAGTGACCGAATTCGGCGGCCACGATGCCGAGCCGCCAGTCCGACCAGTCGGGCGACCTCACCAGGTTGAGGGCCGACAGCAGCAGCAACATCAGGGCGAAGAGGAGAAGCGTCCAGCGCAGCATCGGGAGGAACTTGGCCACGAAAAGCCGCCAAAGGACACAAAAGAAAACGCTGTCGGCTCGCGGGCTTTTGCTCTTCCCTGCGTTTTTCCCGATGCCCCGGATCGACCAGCTTCTCGCCAGCCTCGGCTACTGCTCGCGCCGGGAGGCGCGCGCGTGGGTGGCGGAGGGCCGTGTCACCGTGCGCGGCCGGCCGGCCGATGACGTCGGGGAGAAAGTCCGGATCGAAGAGGTGCGCGTCGAGGGCGAGCCGCTCGACCACCCGGAGGGACTCCTGCTGATGCTGCACAAGCCGGTCGGGATCGTCTGCTCGCACGACAGCCGCGAAGGTCCGTCCATCTACGACCTGCTTCCGCCGCGCTGGCGCCGTCGCAATCCGTCAGTGACCAGCATCGGCCGGCTCGACAAGGAGACCAGCGGCCTGCTGCTCCTCACGGACCAGAGCGAATGGGTCCACCGCCTGACCTCGCCAAGGCACAAGGTGCCCAAGGTCTACCGCGCCACCCTCGATGGCGATCTCCCGCCGGAGCTGGTGCCGCTGTTCGCCGCGGGAACCCTGCAGCTCGACGACGAGGACAAGCCCTGCGCGCCGGCGGAACTGAGGATCCTCGCGCCGCGCGAGGCGGAACTGACCTTGGGCGAGGGCAAGTACCATCAGGTCCGCCGCATGTTCGCCGCGGCCGGCCCCGGACTCGCGCGCACCGTCGTCGCCCTGCACCGCGCGCGTTTCGGTTCGCTCGATCTCGGGGACCTTCCCGCCGGCCAGTGGCGCGAGCTGCCGCTGGACGCCCTCGCCCGCATCGCGGATCCGGGCGCTTCCCCCGGCTGAAGCTCCGGCCGTCTCCACCGCGTGCTCCTTCTTCTTTCCCTTCCTCTTTCTCCCCTTCGCGGCGAAAGGGGAGCGAACGAGAAAGCGCAGGAAGGAAGAGTAAGAGGCGCACAGGGACTCCACGCGCTTGGAGTGTCACGTAATACGTGACACTCCACCCAAGGTTCAGCCGGGTGGACGCGGCGGGTCACAATCGGGCCTTGGCCCGGCGGCGGCTTTGTCCGAGCCTCCCGTGCACTCACGCCCATGTACGAATTCCCTCTCACCGGTGCCCAGAAATCGCTCCTCCGCGGCGTTGGCCAGCAGCTCGAGCCCGCGCTGAAGGTGGGCAAGGGCGGGCTGACGCCGGCCTTTTTCGCCGAGCTGCAGAAGCTGCTGCGCGCGCATGAGCTGGTGAAACTGCGCTTCCTGGGCGGAAAGCGCGAGGAGCGCGCCGGATTGTGCGCGCAGATCGCGGACGAGGGCCGGTGCGTGTGCGTGGGTGCCGTCGGGCACACGGCGCTCTTCTACCGGCAGCATCCCGAGCCGGAACAGCGGCGAATTTCGCTGCGCGCCGGTGGCGCGGAGGCGTGAAGCTTGGGGCGTGAGGTGTGAGGCAGATCATCGCGGAACGTAGCAGTCGACGCAAGGAGGCTGGAGCGGGCTCGCATGCCCTCGGGCTCCTTACGTCGGCCGCTACGGTGGTCTGACCGACCAGCGCCTGCGACGAGGCGCTCGCGGGGGGCCATGGGACGCTCGGGGCGGCCTGCGGACTGCGGCAACAGGGAGACGGCGGTGGAAGTCTCAGGGGTGGTCGGACGGCTTCCCGACCCGTCCACCTTCCTCCAGCTCCGCCGATGATCAACCACCAGCATCGCTGCATTTTCGTCCATATTCCCAAGACCGCCGGCAACAGCGTGAACCGCGCCTTCGGCGTCAGCTGGGAGAACCACAAGGATCTGCGCCGCTACGCCGCGGAAATCCCGGCCGAGACCTTCGCCGCCTACGCCAAGTTCGCCATCGTGCGGAATCCCTGGGACCGGATCTTTTCGGACTACAACTACCAGCGGAAGAAAAGCCGGCCGCGGTCCTCGAAGCTGTTTCTCTTCGAGGAAAGCGGCCGGCGCCGCAATTTTCGGACCTGGCTCGAGCAGGCATTGGCGGACCCGCACCGCTACGCGCCGGAGACCTGGGGCGGCGAGGTCAGCGACGGGCTCCACCGCTGGAGCCCGCAGGTGGACTGGATCCGGGTGAACGGCCGCATCGCCGTCGACCGCGTTCTCCGCCTCGAGCACCTGCAGGAGGACTACGATCGCGCCCGCCAGGCGCTGCGGCTCCCGCCGCTGCGGCTGCCGCACCGCAACCGGCGGCTGCACTGGCACTATTCGTGGTACTACGACGATGCGGCGCGCGACCTGGTGGCGGACTACTACGCGGAGGACATCGCCACCTTCGGCTACCAGTTCGACTCCCGCGTCGAGCACCTCTGGCCCGTGCTGCAGACCTGCTTGGCCTCGGCGATGTGGTGGCTCGGATAGCGACAAGCTCCCTGAAGCCGATCCCCAAGGCCGCCAGATTTTTGGCCACGAAAAGGCTCGAAGGAACCGGGGCTGCGGCTGGGTCTCCATTGCGCCTATGGGCGCACGGGTGACCCCAAACGGAGCGCCTGATTTTTGTGCCTTTTTGTGGCCAAAAAATCCTAGCCCTGCTGCGCCGACAGGAGGACCTTCAGCTTGTCGCGGAAAGTCCGGCTCAGCCGGATCTTCGTGCCGTCGGTCGTGAGGACGTCGTAATCGCCGTAGAGCGCGGGCGTGATCTTCCGGACGCAGCCGGTGTTGACGATGAAAGACCGGTGGATGCGCACAAAGCGGGCGGGATCGAGGCGTTTCTCGACGCCCTGCAGCGACTCGCGGATCAAATGGGTCTGGCCGGCGGCGCGCAGCTTGATGAAATCGCCCTGCGCCTCGATCCAGGCGATGTCGGCGGCTTCGATGAAGACGTGCTCGCGTCCCACGCGAAAGACCAGCCGCGTGGCGCCCGCCGCGGTTCCCGGCGCCTCGGGCGGGGGAGCCGAGGCCGCTCCCTCCAGGTGCCGCAGATGGTCGAGCAGCGCCTTCGCGCGGCGCTGCATCTCCTCCCAGCTTGCCCGCCGGACCTCCTGCTTCGCTCGGTCCAGGGCCGCCCTGAAGCGCGCGTCGCGGAAGGGTTTCAGCAGGTAATCGACCGCGCACATCTCGAAGGCCTGGACCGCGTACTGGTCGTAGGCGGTGACGAACACGACCGCCGGCCGCTCCGCCGGCGCCAGCTGTGCGAACACCTCGAGCCCGCCGAGCCGCGGCATCTGCACGTCGAGGAAAACCAGGTCCGGGCGGCGCGCCCGGATTTCCGCCAGGGCCGCCTGGCCGTCCGCGCAGGTGCCGGCGAGCTCGACCTCCGGGTCGGCCCGCAGGAGGACCGCGAGATTGTCGCGGGCGAGCGGCTCGTCGTCGACGATGAGGACGCGCAGCGGGCTCATGCGGGAACCGGCGCGGCCCCCGGCATGCGCGCGTGGGCCTCGCGCCAGGGAAGGTCGAGGCGCACGGAGGTGCCGCCCTCGGGGCGGGGTGCGATCTCGAAGCGGTAGTCGCCGCCGTAAAGGTGGGTGAGGCGCCCGCGGGTGTTGCGCAGCCCGATGCCCGCCGGCGCCTGGCCCGCGGGGGCCGGCGCCACGCCGGGGCCGTCGTCGCTGACCTCGAGCAGCAGGCGGCCGGCGCGACGGGCCGCGACGATGCGGACGCAGCCGGGCGTGAGGCGCTTGGAGATGCCGTGCTTGATCGCGTTCTCCACCAGCGGCTGGAGCAGCAGGTTCGGCACCATGGCGCCGAGGGCGTCCGGCTCGACCTGGATCGTGACGTCGAGTTTCTCGCCGAAGCGGACCCGCTCGATGTTCAGGTAGCAGCGCACGAAATCGAGCTCCTGCTCGAAGGGCAGCTCCTGCAGCTCGATCTTTTCCATCGCGAAGCGCAGCAGCTCGCCGAGCTGCGCGATCATCTCCACCGCGAGCTCGTTCCGCTGCTGGCGCACCAGGGCGGAGATCGCGTTGAAGGAATTGAACAGGAAGTGCGGATGCAGTTGCCCGCGCAGCGCGTTCAGCTGGAATTTCGCCAGCTCCGACTGCAGCCGCACCGCCTCCAGCTGCAGGCGCAGGATCTCCTCGGCGCGCTGCCGGTACTTGGAGTAGTAGTCGATCGCGAAGGAGGCGGCGAACAGCCCGCCGTAGGTGAGGAAATCCAGCGGCAGGCGGTCGATCTGCGTCTGCAGGTAGATCGCCCAGCTCACGGGCCGGTCGAGCTCGTCCGGCAGCCAGATGTTGGGCAGCATCCGGAGGAGATAGCGGGTGTTCGTCACCACGAAGTAGATCACCGCGCTGCCCAGCACCAGCCGCCCGAGGCTGCGGACCGGACGCTCGCGCACGAAGGGATACCAGCGGATGAGCAGGAGCGTGGCGGGCGCCGCCAGCATCCAGACATACCAGGCGAGACCGTCCCAGCCCTGGACCACGCTCTGCAGGTTGTGCCGGATCGCCGCCTCCCGCAGCGCGCGCTGCCAGTAGAAGCCGAGGTTGAGCAGGGTGACGACGACGAAGACCGCGGCCAGCTGCCACTTGAACAGCCGGCGTTCGTCCGCCGACAGGCGCTGGTGGAATCGGGAAAACATCGTCATGCGCGCGGCCACGGCCGGGAGGGAGACAAAAGCCCATTGCACCCTGCGCCGCAAGTCTTCTGCCCGGCGGGCGGCTCTCCGGAAGTTTCGCACCGAGACGCGGAGGCGCGGAGAACGGCGCAAGGAAGGGGATGCGATCCCCGAACGGATCGATGGTGACCGAAAGGTCTCTACCCTGTTTTTTCCCCAGGTCTCTGCGTCTCCGCGTCTCGGCGCGAAACCCCGCCCTCCGTCGTTGACGCTCCGGACCGCCGCTGATTCCGTCGGGCATGTTCACGATCATTGGGGGCGACGGGAAGGAGTACGGGCCGGTCACCGCGGAACAGATCCAGCAGTGGCTCGCCGCCGGCCGGGCCAGCCTCGAGACCCGGGCGAAAAAGGAGGGCGAGGAGGCCTGGCGCCGGATCGGCGACTTCCCCGAGTTCGGGGCCGGGGCTCCGCCTCCGCTCGTCGGCAGCGGCTCCGTCGGAAACACCAGCCTCGCCAGCCAGGGCGCCCGCACGGGCGCGGCCCTGCTCAACGCCTTCCTTTATGCCTGCTGCCTCCTGCCCGGCGGCACGGCGCTGAGCATGAAGGTCGTGGCCCAGGGAGTCCACAGTCCCGAGCAATTGGATCCCTCCCTGGCTGCCGGTCCGCTGCGCGTGATGGAGCTGGGACTGTTCGCCGCGATCGCCGTGCAGGTCTGCCTGCTGGCGGTCCGCGGCCAGAATCTCGGCATGCTCGTGACCCGGATCCGCGTCGTGCGCGTCTCGGGCGAACCGGCGGACTTCGTCCACGCCGCCTTGCTGCGCTTTCTCCTGCCGATCGCCCCGCTCTTCCTGCCCTACGGCATCGGGTTTCTCGGCCTGCTGCTGCTGTGCGTGGACTACGTGATGATGTTCCGCGCCGACCGGCGCTGCCTGCACGATCTCATCGCGGACACGAAGGTCGTGAAGGCCTGAGCCGGCGGTCGCCGAGGCCCGGCGGACGTCAGGGTCACGGAGCGGCTTTCTTCGGGAAAATCAGCGCATCCAGCGAGAGCCGGCCCGGGCCGAAGGCGAACACCAGCACCGACGCGTAGAGGAACAGGAACGGCGTCGCGCCCGTGAACTTGTCGGGGTCGCTGAAGATCGCGTGCAGCGCCTCGTTGTCCGCGGTGACGTAGGCGATGACCATGGTGAAGGCCAGCGGCACCGTGATGAAACGGGTCCCGAGCCCGAGCAGCAGCAGCGCCCCGCCCGCGCACTCCGTCGAGCCGGCGAGGATCGCGTTCAGCTTCGGCAGCGGGATATGGAGGTCCGTGAAGAAGTCGGTGGTCTTGTCGAGATTCATCAGATGGCCCTTGCCGGTGATGAAGAATTCCCAGCCCCAGTAGAGGCGGATCACGAGAAGGACCAGGGGCTGCAGCCAGCTGGCGACGACGGCCAGTCCACGATCGAGTGAGTTGAAGACGGAGGAAACGCTCATGACCGTTGGAGGCACGGGCCAGAGATTTATTTCCGGGAATCGTGATTTCCCCTATGCGGGGACGAACGTCCAAGGTCCAAGGTCCAAGGTCCAACAATCAAAGTCCAACGTTGCCGCCTCGATTTGAGAGCTCCGCTATCTGAGTTGGATGTTGAACGTTGAAAGTTGAACGTTGGACGTTCCGCCGTCAGGCGCCTCGCCGCCAGAACCAGCCCAGCCCCATCCATGTGCCGAACCACTCCTGCACCTGTTCCGATGTCACGCCGCGCCCGGCCGCGGCGACGGCGCGGGCGACCGGCTGGCCGGCGCCGAGCGCGGTCAGCAGGCGGAAGGCGGCTGGCTCGAGCCGCTTGTAGTAAAGCCGGTTGCGATGGCGGTGCACGGCGACGTGGATGCGGCCGCGGCGCAGGCGCGGGATTTTTTTCGCCGCCGCGCGCCGCGGGCCGTGGTCCACCGCATTGCTGGCCTCGCCGCGCAGCGCGTCGCGCTCCTTCACCGCGATCACGTAGTCGTCGACGGGATAGTCGAGCGCGAGCAGCGAAAGATAGGGCTGCAGTCCGAGGCGCAGGCGGCCGGGCGGTGTCCTGGCGAGCTCGGCCGCCGCGGGCACCGGGCGCGATTCGCCGTCGAAGGCCACCGTCCGTGCCCATTCAAAACGCGCCAGCGCCCAGGCCGGCGCGGTGTGCGGGGCCGTCCAGTGCGGCTCCTCGCGGATGAAGCGCGCGAGGCGGGCGCAGAGATTGCGCAGCGTGAACGAGCGCGAGGGATGGCGCGCGAGGTAAGCACGGACAAGCCGGGAGAAGCGCCGCTCGCCGAGGAGCGCGCGCAGGCCGGGATTGTCGTCGTAGACGCAGTCGATGACGCGGAACCAGTACATCCGGTTGTAGAGCTCCAGCCGCTCGAACGACGAGAGCTGGCGGCCGGGCTTGATGAATTCGCCCGCGACTTCCGCCATGGGCCGGCCGTCGATCCAGCGACGCTGGAGCCGGTCGGCCGGCGTCAACGGCCGGACGAGCGCGTGCGCCATGAAACGCTGCAGTGCGCGCAGGTCGTCCGTCGAACGCAGCCGGACGGGGGCGCGCCGCGGCGGCGGCTTCAATCCCTCGGGAAGCTGGGGCGCGCGCCGCGGCATGGTGCTACCCCGCCGCCGGCGCGGACCGTCGGGCCCGCGCGGATTTTTTCGCGGCGCGCGCACCGGCGATGAAGCGGTTCGCCTTCAGCGCCTCGTCGTGCACCTCGTCGAAGGACGGGATGCGGTCGTCCCACTCGAGCAGCGTGGCGGTGACGCCGCAGAGCCGCGTCGCGTGCGCGTAGAGCTTCCAGACCGGGTCGAGCACCGGGTGGTCGTGGGTGTCGAGGATGTACTTCTCGAACTTGGTGTGTCCCGCGACGTGGATCTGGCCCACGCGCTCCGGCGGCACGCCCGCGAGGTAATCGTAGGGATCGAAGCCGTGGTTGCGCGACGACACGTAGATGTTGTTCACATCGAGGAGAATTCCGCAGTCGGCGCGCTCCACCACCTCGCCGAGGAATTCCCACTCGGTCATCTCGGAGACGTGGAATTCCGCGTAGCTGCTGACGTTCTCGACGCAGACGGGCACCTCGAGGAAGTCGCGCACCTGGCGGATCTTCTCCGCCGTGCGTTTCGCCGCGGCAAAAGTGTACGGCATTGGGAGCAGATCGTGCGTGTAGGTGCCGTCGACGCTGCCCCAGCAGAGATGGTCCGAGACCCACGGCGTCTTCGTGCGGCGGACGAGCGCCTTCAGCTTCTTAAGATGGGTGCGGTCGGGCTTGTCGGCCGAGCCGAAATACATCGAGACGCCGTGCTGCACGACACGGTACTGCTCGAGGATCTGGTCGAGCACCTCGAGCGGGCGGCCGCCGTCGACCATGAAGTTCTCCGAGATGATCTCGAACCAGTCGACGACCGGTTTTTTTTCCAGGATGTGCGCGTAGTGCGGGACGCGCAGGCCGATGCCGATCCCGTAATCGGTGTGGCCGTTGAAACGGTTGGCGGGCATGGCGGCGGGAGCCTCCGGGCAGTCAAAAAAAACGCGGCCGGCGGTCAACGCCGGCCGCGTGCGGAAAAGGTCCTCAGCCCTTCTTGTCGTCGGCCTTCTTCTCGACCGTGGCGCAGCCGCCCTTGCCGGCGCAGCTGTTCTTGCCCTTGCAGCCCATGTCGCTCGTCTTGCAGCCGCCGAAGCCTTTGCAGGCGTTCTTGCCCTTGCAGTCGTGCTTGGCGCGCGGGTCTTCCTTCGCGCCGTCCTTGGTGGCGGGCATGCCGGCGTTGTCGGCGGCGTAGGTCTTGACGGCGAGGGCGCCGGAATAAAGGCCGGCCATGGCGGCGGCCGTGATGAGGAGGCGGGTGGATTTGTTCATGTGCTGTCTCTCTGGATGTTTTTGGTTGAAGCCGCGTGCTGGCAGGGTGCCGGTCGCTCAGGGCTGTAGGATTGGGAGCCGCGAGCCGGCCGGCTATTCCCGGCGAAGACAAATTTTTTCAGATGATGCGGTCGGTCATCGGGCCGCCCCGTTCGAAGGCCTCGAGGTTGCGGAGGAAATGGCGGACGATCGCCTCGTTCTGGTCGTGGCGGCCGCCGGCCGTGTGCGGCGTGATGTAGCAGTTGGGCGCGGTCCAGAGCGGATCCGCCGGCGCCAGCGGCTCGGGCTCGAAGACGTCGAGATAGGCCGCGCCGAGCCGGCCGGACTGCAGCGCCTCCAGCAGCGCGCGGTGGTCGACGGTCGCGCCGCGGCCGACGTTGTAGAACCGGGCGCCGGGCTTGAACCAGCCGAGGCGGCGCGCATTGACGTAATTGCGGGTCGAGTCGTTCTCGGAGAGGATGTTCACGACGTGATCCGCCTGCGGGAGCACGCGCGTGAGATCCTCCTCCGCCACCACGTGCACGCCCGGCTCGCTGCGCGTCTGCCGGCGCACGGCGTAGACCTTCATGCGGAACGGCGCGAGCAGCTCGGCCAGGCGGCGCCCGATCGCGCCGAATCCGAGCAGGAGCACGGTCTGGCCGGTGAGCAGGCGGGATTCGCGGCGGTGCTCGAGGAAATGCCAGGCGTGGTCCGTGACCTGCGCGCGATACGACGGCAGCAGCTGGCGGCCGAGCGCGAGCATCATGCCCAGCACGTGCTGCGCGCACGGCTCGGCGAAGACCTCGGAGACGTTGGTGAAGATCGCGCCGCGCGCCCGGAAGTTCTCCCGGAATTCCGGCGTGTCATAGCGGGTGTAGCCGGCGGTCGTGACCTCGACCCAGCGCAGCCGGGGGTTGTCGAGGCAGTCGCCGGCGTGCGGCTGGCCGAAGGCGATGTCCGCCTCGCGCATCGCGGGGTCCGAGCGGCCCGCATCGAGCACGCTGGCGGAGGTCTGCGCCGTGAACTGGAGGCGGTGGGCCCGCGTCCCTTCCGTGAGCAGCCGCGTGGCCTCGTCCCCAAACTTGCCGTTGCACCAGATCGTGAGACTCATGCCAGAGAAATGGCAGAAATCCGCGGGCGGAAGCCAGTCCGCAGTTTGCGCGGGCCTGGTCGTTCTCGGTTAAGTTGCAGGCCAGGTCGTGACCTGGCTGGCCACCTCAACGAGGCGGCCTGCAACCAGTCTGCCTGCGGGCAACAGGCCGCCGCTCACTCCGTCTCGCTGAATTCGCAGAGGGCGTGCACCTGCAGCCCTGCCGCGCGCAGCTTCGCCGAGCCGCCCAGCTCCGGCAGGTCGATGACCGCGGCCACGCCGACCACATCGCCCCGCAGCGCCCGGAACAGGCTCGCCGCGGCCAGCAGCGTGCCGCCGGTCGCGATCAGGTCGTCCACGATCAGCACGCGGTCGCCGGGCTTGCACGCGTCGACGTGGATCTCGACGGTCGCCTTGCCGTACTCGAGCGCGTAGTCCTCGGAGATGGTCCGGTGGGGGAGCTTGCCCTTCTTCCGCACGAGGACGAAGGGCTTGTGCAGCTGGTACGCGAGCGCGCCACCGATGATGAAGCCGCGGGCGTCGACCGCCGCGACCAGGTCGATCCGCTCGCGGGCGCATTCGACGGCGAAGGCCTCGATCATCCGCCGGAACGCCTCCGGATCCTGGAACAGCGTCGTGACGTCGCGAAAATTGACGCCGGGTTTGGGCCAGTCCCGGACAGTGCGGACGCGGCTCTTCAAAAACTCGGCGAGCGAGGGGGTCGACATGGGGAAGACCGGACGAACGGGCGCGGCCCGGACCTATTCCTTGCCCGACGGATTGACCCAGATCTCATGCGGATCGCCCGCCTTCGCCAGCGTCACGCCGTAGCCATTGACGTTGTAGAATCGCAGCTTTCCGCCGATGGAGACGCGCGCCTCGAGGCTCAGCCCGCGGCGGAGGCGGTCGTCGTCCGCCCGGTATTCGATGCGGAAGGGAATCGGCGGGCTGCCCGGATGCTCGATGGTCTGCTCGCCCAGGACCAGGGGCAGGCCCGCGCTGCCGGTCGGGTCGACCAGCCGCACCGTCACGACCGCGTCGGGCGGGAGGGGCTCGGAGGCGTGGAAATTCACGGTCCCGGTGAGCACCCGGTCGGGATCTCCCTCCGACTGGAGATCGAGGTGGCCGCAGCCGGCTGTCAGCAGGAGCGCAGCCAGGGGCAGGACGAAGCGGAGGAACGTTTTCATGCAGTGTAGACGGTGGGCAGCGCCGCGCGGCGGAGGCCGGCGGCGCGGAGGTTGAGGTCGGACAGCAATTCAGTGTGTTCGCGGGCTTCCCCGTCGTCAATGTGCACGAGCCCTCCCCCAAAGGGCGGACGGTCATCCGGATGGTCCGCCCATTGGGTCCAGGCGTACCCGACCACCGCCGGATGCGCCGCGGCGCTCTCGATGGAGGCCCGGCCGCGGGCGAGCATCCGCTCCACGCTCGTCAGGGCATGTCCTTCGGCGGCGGGAGGGCGCCGGGTGAAGGCCTCGCCGGTCCAGGAAAATTCGCTGACGAGGAGCGGCATCGAGCGGCCGGCGACCCATCGGTCCAGCCGCGCGGGCAGGAGATCGCGGCTTTCATTCACGGACAGCACGTCCACCTGCGGATGCACGCACTCGGCGAGCACCGCCGGCGCCGGCGGCCCGCCGAAACGACAGCCGAGGACCAGGTGATTGGCGTCGTATTTCCGGATCGCGGCGGAGCAGACGGAAAAATACCGGCGCGCGAATTCCCGCGTGAACCGTTCGTGGTCGCGGCGGTAGCCGGCGGTCGCCAGCGGCGTGTCGCCCTTCGTGAGCTGCCGCAGCGCCTCCTTGTTGGGCAGGTCGACCTCCCAGTCCCGCGCAAGCGATTCGAGGCTGCCCCCGTGCGCCGCCAGCGTGAACTCCCACGCCGCATGGTAGGCGGGAAAACCCGGTTCGAGGCTGAGGCAGATCTGGAGGAGCGAGGGGCGGCCGGGCCGGGCGGGGCCGCGGGCCGGCTTCGGCTCCGCGCCGGGCTGCGCCCAGCCCAGCTCGTGGTCCGTGAAATAACCGATGAGGTCGCGGCTTTCGCGGCGCGGCAGACAGATCGCCCCCGCCCACTGGTCGCAGGCCTCGGCCCACTTGGGGTCGAAGACGTCGGGCACGCCGGCTCCGCCCAGCTTGATCGTCGTCTCCGGCGCGATTTTCCGGAACTCGAGGATCTCGGTGTAGAACATCCCGCGGTCGAAAAACTCCGTCGTGGTCCAGGCGCCCAGGGTGTTGCAATGCCAGGCGCGCAGGCGCCGCAGTGCGGCGGCGGCGAACTTCTGCGGATCCTCGCGCCCGTGAAGTTCATCCACGGCGGCGGCGTAGGGCCCCGGCCGGGCGGAGCGCCCCCCGCCCCTCCCCGCACGGTTCACGGAATTCACCCCGCAGCTGAAGAACGGGCGGTTGCGCGCGTCGAGGAACCACCATTGCCCGCCCTGCGTCTGGCCGACGCGAACAAAGCCCGCGGCGCCCCGCAGCGTTTCCGGCCGGAAATCGGACAAGGTGAGCGAAGGGGCGTCGGCGGCATGCGCCATGGGCGCGCAGCTTGCCCTGCCGGGGGCAAAAGAAAAGCGCGTTCAGCGATCGGGCCGCTTCAGGGAAAAGCGCTCCGTCGTGCGGGCGTAGCCCTCGCCGCCCAGGCGGCCGACCAGGTCCAGCAGCGCGGGATCCGGCCTGCCGTCCGGCCCGAGCACGTGGTCGCTCACATGCGCGATCTGGATCCGCCCGAAGACGACGTTGGCCGCCAGCGGTCCCTCCCCGAGCCGCACGATCGAGTGCACGGTGCACTCGAAGCTGACGGGCGCCGCCGCGACCCGCGGCGGGCGCACGCGTTCGGACGCGGCCGGCTCGATGCCAAAGGCCTCGAACTCGCTCTCGCCGTAGGGCAGCAGCGCCGCCGTCGCGTTCATTTTCCCGGCGAGCGCATAGGACACGAGGTTCACCACGAACTCGGGCACCGCCTCGATGTTGCGCAGGGTGTCCTTCTTCGCCCCCTCGCGCGTATTGACTGGCACGAACATCAGCGTGGGCGGATTCGCCGTGATGCCCTGGAAAAACGAAAACGGCGCGAGATTCGTCCGCCCGTCGGCCGAGATGGTCGACACCCAGGCGATCGGCCGCGGCAGGATCGTGCTGATCATCCAGCTGTAGATTTCGCGCACCGGCATTTCCGAGAAGTCGAGTTTCATGGGCTCCGTCACGGCACAGCAGAATTTCCGCAGAGACAACTCCCGCCGATTTTTTCGCACGCCCCGCGATTGCGGTCCAGGTGATGGTAAAAAACCGGCATGAAGCGCCTCCCTCAGACGGCTTGGGGTAATAACCCCTGAGGTCTTTTCCCCTCCTTTTACAACATTTTTGCAGTGGCGTTACCGCTTAACTCAGATGGTATTAGAGCATAGGCCGGCCCTGTGCCGTCCGATGGCAAGCGCTTCTCGTTATCCCGCCGGAAGTCGGTTCAGAAACGAACTCGTATGCACCTCGATCCCGAAAAATCCGTATCTGCAGCGGCTACTGTATACACCCCATGGACCATGGGCAGCATCCCCCTGCGGATCTTCCGCCGCGGAGCGGCGCAGGCCGTCCGCACCCTCGCGGTGTTTGCCGTGCTGGGGTGCCTGGCGCTGATCAGCCGCGTCGACGCCGACGAGGCGGCGGGCCCGGCGTCGCTGGCCACGTTGAAGAAACTGAGCGTGGAGGAACTGATGGACCTGGAAGTCACCTCGGTCTCGCGGCATCCGGAGAAGCTGCTCGATGCCGCGTCGGCCATCGACGTCATCACGAACGACGACATCCGCCGCTCCGGCGCGACGAGCCTGCCGGAAGCGCTGCGCCTCGCGGACAACCTCGAGGTCGCGCAGAAGAATCCGCACGACTGGGGCATCACCGCCCGCGGGTTCAACACCGACCTCGCCAACAAGCTGCTGGTCCTGATCGACGGGCGCACCGTCTACACGCCCCTTTATTCCGGCGTGTTCTGGGATGTGCAGGACTACCTGCTGGAGGACATCGACCGGATCGAAGTCGTCAGCGGCCCCGGCAGCACGCTGTGGGGATCCAACGCGGTCAACGGCGTGATCAACATCACGAGCAAGAACTCGAAGAACACGCAGGGAACCTACCTCGAGGCGGGCGGTGGCACCGAGTTCAAGGATTTTGTCGCGGGCCGTTACGGCGGCATGCTCGCGCCGGACGTGAGCTTCCGCGTCTATGGGAAATACACGGACCGGGACGGCGCGGCGTTCCCCAACGGGACGGACGCGCCGGACGGATCGAGGATGGGGCGGGCCGGCTTCCGGATCGACTCGAACGCCTCGGCCGGGAACGCGCTGACCCTGCAGGGCGATTACTACAGCGAGGACGAGGACGGAGGCACCGTGGGCAATTCGCGCAGCAGCGGAGCGAACGTCCTCGGCCGCTGGGCCCACACGTTCTCGGAGGAATCCGACCTGAGCCTCCAGCTCTATTACGACCGGACGCACATCGCCATCCCCAAGCCGACCAATGGCTTTGCGGCCACCGGGGTTCTGGCCGACAACCTCGACACCTACGACCTGGATTTCCAGCATCGCTTCCGCCTGGCCCCTCACCACGAGGTGATCTGGGGGCTCGGCTATCGCTTCACGCGCGACCGCGTCCGGAACGCCCCGACCGTCGGCTTCCTGCCTCCGAACCTCGACCAGAATCTCTTCAGTACGTTCGCGCAGGACGAGATCGCGCTGCAGAAGGACCTGACCCTGACCATCGGCACCAAGCTCGAGCACAACGACTACACCGGCCTCGAAGTCGAGCCGAGCATCCGGCTGCAGTGGAATTTCAGCGAACGGCAGATGGCCTGGGCCGCGATCTCGCGCGCCGTCCGGACGCCCTCACGCATCGACCACGACCTGATCGAGCCCACCGGGCTCCCGGCGCCGCTGCCAAGCAGCATCCTGAGCGGCGGCTCCAATTTCGAGTCCGAGTCGGTGGTCGCCTACGAGCTCGGCTATCGCGCCCAGCTCAGCACGAAGGTCACGACCTCGGCCTCCGTTTTCTTCAACGACTACGACCACGTGCGGAGCAGCACTCCCTCCGCGCCGTTCGGCTTCCCGGTCGTGTTTCACAACAACCTCGAGGGGGAAACCTACGGGCTCGAGCTGAGCGCCAACTATCAGCCCTTCGCGGGCTGGCGGCTGCACGCGGGCTACGACCTGCTCAAGGAGTACCTGCGGGCCAAGCCAGGCACCGTGGATTTCAGCAATGCCCACAACGAGACCTCGGACCCGCAGCAGCAGTTCTCGGTGCGCTCCTCGGTCGACCTTCCGCACCGCGTGGAGTTCGACACCGCGCTGCGCTGGGTCGATACCCTGCACAACAACAACGGTCCGACCGTCGGCACCGTCCCGAGTTACTTCGGACTCGATGTCCGTCTCGGCTGGCATCCCACCACCGCGATCGAGCTGTCGGTCGTCGGGCAGAATCTCACGGATCCCCAGCATCCGGAATACGGCTATCCGGGCGCGACGCGGGTGGAGATCCAGCGCAGCGTCTACGGAAAGGTCACATGGCATTTCTGATCCCATCGGAAGGCCTCCCCGGTCGATCCGGCCGCCGTCGCGCGTTCATCGGGGCGCTCGCGCTGCTCGCGCTGCTGTCCCTGCGCGCGCCGGCCGCCTCGGTCGAGCTGGCGGCGGCGCGGGAATACCAGGTCAAGGCGGTGTTCCTGTTCAACTTCGCCCAGTTCGTCGACTGGCCGCCCGCGGCCTTCGCCGAGCCGAACACCCCGCTCGTGATCGGCGTGCTCGGCGACGACCCTTTCCGGAACTATCTGGACGAGACCGTCCGCGGCGAGACCGCGAACGCCCGGCCGATCGTCATCGAGCGTTTTCGCCGGGTGGAGGACATCAAGACCTGCCACGTGCTCTTCATCAGCCGCTCCGAGACGGGCCGGCTCGACCAGATCTTCGCAAACCTGCGGGGCCGGAACATCCTGACCGTCGGCGACGCGGAGGGCTTCGCCCAGCACGGCGGCATGATCCGCTTCGTCATCGACAACAACAAGGTCCGCTTCCGGATCAACCTCGAGGCCGCCAAGGCGGCGAACCTCACGATCAGCTCGAAGCTGCTGCGTCCGGCGGAGATCGTCGCGCCCGGAAAGGACTGAACCATGCTCCGCAACGTCCCCATCCGCCGCAAGCTGATGCTGATCATCCTGCTGACCAGCGTGGTGGTGATGCTGCTGATGCGGGGGGCGTTCTTCACCTATGAGTTCTTCACCTTCCGGGAGGCGACCAGCCGCCAGCTCTCGACCCTGGGCGAGATCCTCGGCTCCAACTCCACCGCGGCCCTGGCCTTCGACAACAGCGACGACGCCACCGATATCCTGTCGGCGCTGAAGGCGGAACAGCATGTCGTGGCGGGGGCGCTTTACGACCGCGACGGACAGCTCTTCGCCCATTATCCGGCCGCCCTGCCCGCCGGCGCCTTCCCGGCCAGCCCCGGCGCCAACGGCTACCGCTTCGCCGATTCGTACCTCTCCGGCTTCCAGCCGGTCATGCAAAAGGACCACCAGCTCGGCTGGCTGTATCTGAAATTCGACACGGGCACGGTGATGCAGGAATGGATTTGGGGCTCGGTGCGTCTCGCGCTGGGCATCATGGCGGTCATCCTGCTGATCGCCTACCTTCTCTCCCGGGCCCTGCAGCGGCAGATCTCCGGGCCGATCCTTGCGCTGGCCGAGACCGCCACGGCCATTTCCGAGCGCCGGGACTACTCGGTCCGCGCTCCCAAGGGCGGAAATGACGAGCTGGGCCGTCTCACCGATGCCTTCAACCTGATGCTCGACCAGATCACGCAGCTCAACCGCGAGCTCGAGCAGCGCGTGATCGACCGCACCCGGCAGCTGGAAGCCGCCAACCTCGATCTCGAGCGCAGCCGGGCCGAGATCAACAGCCTCTTCGAGTCGCTGCCGGGCCTGTACGTCGTGCTCACGCCGGACTACCAGATCGTGTCCGCCAGCGACGCCTACCTCAAGGCGACCATGACCCACCGCGAGGCCATCGTGGGGCGCGACCTCTTCGAGGTTTTCCCCGACAATCCGGAGGAGGCCGGCGCCACCGGCACGTCCAACCTCCGCGCCTCCCTCGATCGCGTGAGACAGACTTCGGTCGCCGACACGATGGCCATCCAGAAATACGACGTGCGGCGCCCGGACGGCGTCTTCGAGGAGCGCTACTGGAGCCCGGTCAACTCGCCCGTGCTCAGCGCGAAATGCGAGCTGAAGTACATCATCCACCGCGTCGAGGACGTGACCGATTTCGTCCGCCAGAAAAAGGGCGGCGGCGGCTCCGGGGACATGCAGGCGCGCCTGCAGCAGATGGAGGCGGAGATCTTCCACAGCTCGCAGCAGGTGCAGGCCGCCAACCAGCAGCTGCAGATCGCGAACCGCGAGCTCGAGGCTTTCTCCTACTCGGTCTCGCACGACCTGCGCGCGCCGCTGCGCCACGTCGACGGCTTCACCGGGCTCCTGCAGAAGCATGCCGCGGACAAGCTCGACGAGAAGGGCCAGCGCTACCTCAACACCATCTCCGGCGCCGCCCGCCAGATGGGCCGGCTGATCGACGACCTCCTCGCGTTCTCACGCATCAGCCGCTCCGAGCTGAACACCATCGAGGTCGATCACGACGGGCTCGTGGCCAATGTGATCCGCGACGGCCGTTTTGAACGGCTCCCCCAGCCGCCGGAGTGGTCTATCGCCCCGCTGCCGCGGGTGCGCGGCGATCCGGCCATGCTGCGCCAGGTCTGGTTCAACCTCATCGACAACGCGGTGAAGTACTCCGGCAAAAACCCCCATCCGAAGGTCACGATCGGCACCGCGCCGGACAGCGCGGACGGCGAAATGGTGTTCTTCGTGCGCGACAACGGCGTGGGCTTCGACATGCAGTACGTCGCCAAGCTGTTCGGCGTCTTCCAGCGGCTCCACGGCAACAACGAGTTCGAAGGCACGGGCATCGGCCTCGCCAACGTCCACCGGATCGTCTCCCGCCACGGCGGCCGCACCTGGGCCGAGGGCCGCGTGGGCGAAGGCGCGGCGTTCTACTTCTCCCTCCCCGCCAAGGCCCGCGTCAACGGCCCCGGCGCCACCGCCGCCAACGGCGCCTCCTCTCCCACCTGAAACACCCGAGAAATCACATGGCCTCATCCCTGCGCCCCATCCTCCTCGCCGAGGACAATCCCAACGACGTCGAGCTCATCATGACCGCGCTCAAGGAAGCCCGGCTCATCAATGACATCGCCACCGCCAGCGATGGCGAGCAGGCGCTCGACTACCTCTTCCGCCGCGGCATCCATGCCGGCCGCACCGGACCGCAGCCCGCCGTCATCATGCTCGACCTCAAGATGCCGAAGGTCGACGGCCGGGAGGTGCTCCGCCAGATCCGCGCCGATCCCGAGCTGCACTCCATCCCGGTGGTCGTGCTCACGTCGTCGCGCGAGGAGTCCGACCTCATGCAGACCTACAAGCTGGGCGTGAACGCCTATGTCGTGAAGCCCGTCGACTTCGAGGAGTTCATCACCGCCGTCGGCAAGCTGGGCTTCTTCTGGGCCCTGCTCAACGAGCCGCCGCCGGAAAAGATCGCCCAGCCCTGAGGCCCGCCCGCTCCACCCGTCGATCCGTCCGCCACCCGCCCATGAAGATTCTCCACCTCGAAGACAATCGCGAGGACGCCGCGCTCGTGCGCGAGCTGCTCGTCGACGAGTGGCCTGGCTGCGAGATCAACGTGGTGGCCAATTGTCCCGATTTCGTCCGCGAACTGAATCAACCGGGCTACGAGGTCATCCTCTCCGACTTCAACCTCGGCGGCTTCACCGGCCTGGAGGCGCTGCAGCTCACGCTCGAGCACGCGCCGAGGATCCCGTTCATCTTCCTCTCCGGCACGATCGGCGAGGACCGGGCGATCGAGGCCGTCCGCGCCGGGGCGCACGACTATGTGCTGAAGGACCGGATGAAGCGCCTCGTCACGGCCATCCAGCGCGCGCTGCGGGAGAACGACGAGCAGCGGAAGCGGCAGGACGCCGAGGAGGCCCAGCGGCGCTTCGTCGCCATCCTCGAGAACACGCCGGACTTCGTCGGCCTCGCCGGACTCAACGGCCGGGTGTTCTACGTCAATCATGCCGGCCTGCGGATGGTCGGACTCTCGCCCACGCGGGATCCCGGCACCCTTTCCATCCGCGATTTCCATCCGCCGGAGGTCCTGCCCCAGCTCGTCGACCAGCACATCGCCACCGCCGTGCGCGAGGGCACCTGGTCCGGGGAAAACCTGCTGCTCGGCCGGGACGGACGGCGGATCCCCGTCTCCCAGGTCATCATTGCCCACAAGGCGCCGGACGGGAGCGTGGAATATCTTTCGACGGTCATGCGTGACATCACCGCGGCCAAGGAGGCGGAACGCCTGATCCGCGAGCAGGCCAATTTCCTCAACAAGGCGCGGGACGCCATCATCGTGACCGACCTCGCGGGCAAGATCACGTTCTGGAACCAAGGGGCCGAGCGGGTCTTCGGCTGGACCGCCGCCGAGGCCGTGGGCCGCGGGCGCAGCGAACTTTTCGGGCCCACCGTCGGCGACGACGCCACGACGACGGCCGCCGAGGACGACGGCCGGTCCGAGCTGCGCCTCAACAACAAGCTCGGCCAGCCGCTCATCGTGGACAACCGGGTCACCGTGATCCGCGACGCCGCCGGCCAGCCGACGTCCCATCTCAGCATCTGCACGGACGTCACCGCGAAGAAGCAGCTCGAGGAGCAGTTCCTGCGCGCCCAGCGCATGGAGAGCATCGGCATGCTCGCCGCCGGCATCGCCCACGATCTCAACAACGTCCTCGCCCCCATCCTCATGGGTGCGCCGATCCTGCGCGACCACGTCTCCGATCCCGGCGACATCAAGATGCTCACCGCCCTCGAGAAGAGCGCCGAGCGCGGCGCCGGTCTCGTCCGCCAGATCCTCGGCTTCGCCCATGGCGTCAGCGGCGTGGCGCAGGTGGTCCAGGTGAAGCACATTCTCCGCGATCTCAGCAGCGTCATCCGCGAGACCTTCCCGAAGACCATCCGTTTCGAGGAGCAGCTGACGCCCGATCTCTGGACGATCCGTGCCAATCCCACCCACATCCACCAGATCCTCCTCAATCTCTGCGTGAATGCCCGCGACGCGATGCCGCAGGGCGGCAGCCTCCGGCTCAAGGCGGAGAACTGCGTCCTCGACGAACTCGCCGCGCTCGCGATCGAGGGCGCCCGGCCGGGCGCCTGGCTCGTGCTGCAGGTCGAGGACACCGGCTCCGGCATCCCCCCGTCGGTGCTGGCCCACATCTGGGAGCCGTTCTTCACCACGAAGGAGGCCGGCAAGGGCACGGGACTCGGCCTCTCCACGGTCCGCGGCATCGTCGAAAGCCACAACGGCTTCATCACGCTCAAGACCGAGGCCGGCCGCGGCACGACGTTCCGCGTCTACCTGCCCGCCACCGAGGGCTCCGCCGAGGGACCCTCGTCGGCGCATCCGTTCGCCTCCCGCGGCAACGGCGAACTCATCCTCATCGTCGACGACGAGCCCAATGTCCGCGACATCACCGCCGCGATCCTCGCGCGGCACGGTTACCGGGTCCTCGTCGCGGGCGATGGCACCGAGGCCGTCGCGATGTTCGCGCCGCGCAGCAGCGAGATCCAGCTGGTGATCACCGACGTCAACATGCCGTACCTCGACGGCGCGGCCGTCGCGAATGTCGTCCGCCGCATCAATCCCGACGTGAAGATCCTCGCGATCAGCGGCATGGACTCCGGCCGCGATTCGCCGAGCCGCTCCCGCGCCTTCGCCAACGCCTTCCTCCTGAAACCGTTCAAGGTCGAGCAGCTCCTCGAGACCGCCAGCAAGCTGCTCACCACCGCGCCCGCACAACCGCCCCGATAGGGCGCGGACTCCGCTCCGCGCCTGCTTCCGCGTTCGCCCGGCGGGCGATCATCGTTCTCGTTCCTCGTTCTCATTCTCGTTCTTCCCCAGGAAGCGATCGAGAACGAGGAACGAGTAAGAGAACGAGAACGATGACTTCAGAACGATCAATCCGCCGGCCTGCCTCCGGCCTTGCGCGGGTCCGCGCCTTCTGGCTTGGTCACAGCGCCCCATGACCCCCTCTTCGTCCGCCCCGGCCGCGTCCACCACCAACTTCCGTCTCGGCGCCGTGCTCCTCGCCGCGTTCATGGGTTGGATGTTCGACGGCCTGGAAATGGGCGTCTTTCCCCTCATCGCGCGCCCGGCGCTGATGCAGATGCACCCGGCCGACGCCGCGCCGATCGACGTGTTCATCGGCCATTGGATGGGCATCATCAACGCCGCCTTCCTCTTCGGCGCCGCGACCGGCGGCATCGTCTTCGGCTGGCTCGGCGACCGGCTCGGGCGCGTGCGGGCGATGACGCTCAGCATCCTCTGCTATTCGCTGTTCACCGCGCTCACCTATTTCGCGCAGGTGCCCTGGCATATCGCCATCACCCGCTTCCTCGCCGCGCTCGGCATGGGCGGCGAGTGGTCGCTCGGCGTGGCGCTGGTGATGGAGATCTGGCCCGAGCGCCACCGGCCGATGCTCGCGGGCGTGATCGGGGCGTCCTGCAACGCCGGCTTCCTCCTCATCGCGCTCATCGGCATGTCGTTCTCGGTCACGCAGACCTCCTGGCGCTGGGTCGCGCTCATCGGCGCGGGACCCGCGCTCTTCACGTTCTTCCTCCGGCTCTTCGTCCCGGAATCGGAGCGCTGGCAGCACGCCGCCCGGGCGGCGCCCGCGCAGCCGCTCGGCGAGATCTTCTCGCCCGCGCTCCGCCGGACCACCCTGCTGGCCACGCTCTTCTGCGGCATCGCGCTGCTCGTGACGTGGGGCACCGTGCAGTGGCTGCCCGCCTGGGCGGACCAGCTCACCGGCGGGACGATGCCGCGCGCCAAGGCCTACGCGCAGGCGCTGTCGGCCTTCGGCTCGGTCGTCGGCTGCCTGCTCGGCGCCTGGCTCGGCGCGCGGATGGGCCGCCGCCCCGCCTATTTCGTCATGTGCCTCGGCTCGCTGGTCAGCTGCCTTGTCCTTTTCCGCGGCATTTCCAGCTACGGGACGCCCTTCCTCGCGATGGTCTTCGTCGTCGGCGCCCTGACGGCCGCGTTCTACGGCTGGACCCCTCTTTACCTGCCGGAGCTTTTTCCCACCCGGATGCGCGCCACCGGCCAGGGTCTGGCCTACAACGCCGGCCGCGTGATCGCCGCCTTCGGCGCCCTGCAGATGGGCGCCCTGATGAAGCAGTTCGACGGCAGCTACGCCCGCGCCGGCACGGTCATCAGCCTGATCTACCTGCTCGGCATGGTCGTGATCTGGTTCGCCCCCGAGACCAAGGACCGCCCCCTGCCGGCCTGAGCCGGAAGGCGGCCGCCGGCCACCCGGCGCCGGAAGTGCGCACCAGCCCATTTCGGGATTGAACGTTGGGCGTTACGCCAAGCGGAGAAGCCCTTCCTCCGCCTCAGTCAATCCGCACTCCGCAACCCGCAATCCGCAATCAATACGCTCCGCGGATGTGCGCGGCCACTTCCCGGGTGTAGAAATCGGCCAGTTGCGCGTGGCGCTCGCGTCCCAGCGGCGCGAGGTCCGACGCCCGCGCGTTGGCACGGGCCTGCTCCGGGTTCTTTGCACCCGGGATGATCACACTCACCGCGTCGAAATCGAGGCACCACCGCAGCGCCATCGCCGCCATCGTCTCGCCCGGCGGCACCCACGGTTTGAGCGCGTCGGCCAGTTCCACGCCCTTCGCAAACGGCAGGCCCGCGAAGGTCTCGCCCACGTTGAAGCGCTGGCCGTCCCGGTTGAAGTTGCGGTGGTCGTTCTCGGGAAAGGACATCCCCTTCGTCATCTTCCCACCCAGCAGGCCGCTCGCCAGCGGCAGGCGCACGATCAGGGCGACCTTCCGCTTCCTCGCCTCGGCGAACAGGGTGGAGATCGGCTTCTGCCGGAAAATATTGAAGATGATCTGGAGCGAGCAAAGCCCCTCCTGCTGCAGGCAGACGAGCGCCTCGTCCATCGACTCCACGCTCGCGCCGAAATCCCGGATCTTCCCGTCCCGCTTCAGCTCGCGCAGCCATTCGAAGATCTCGCCGCGGCGCATGACCTCCATCGGCAGGCAGTGCAGCTGCGTGAGGTCCACCGCGTCGAGGCCGAGGCGCTGCAGGGAAGCCTCGGTGTGCTGGCGGACCGCCTGGCGGGTGAAATTTTCCGGCCAGCCCGGCGGGCTGAAGCGGCCGAGCTTCGTGGCGATGTAGAGCGGGGCCTTGGTCTCCTTCAGCAGCCGGCCGATCAGGCGCTCGCTGCGGCCCATCCCGTAGACGTCCGCCGTGTCGAGGAAGGTCGTCCCGGTCTCCAGCGCCGCGCGCAGCGTGGCCAGCGCCGTCTCGTCGCTCACGTCGCCCCACCCGGCGCCCAGCTGCCAGGTGCCGAGTCCCACTTCCCCGACCGCCCGGCCGGTGTGCCCAAAAATGCGCGTTTTCATCCCCGCCGACCCTGCCGGGCCGCCCGGCCGTTGCAAGTCAGCCCCGTTTTTCCCCGTTCCTTCTCCTGCGCGGCTGCCCGTCGGATGGTGTCACGTATTACGTGACACCAGATCCGGCGGCCGCGCCTTTTCCAAATGACACCCAAACTACCGCCCCAGCTTCGACTGCCGGCCGCCCTGTCCGTGGCCCTCATGACTGCATCCATCCAAACGACCAAAGCCACCCTGCGCCTCACGGCGGGACGTCGCCGCGGACGCCGCGGCCAGACGCTCAAGCCCGGTCTCGGCACGCCGCTTTGGAACGAACTTTGCCGGGCCGTGCGCACGCGCCTGCGGCGACACGGCGAAAAGGCGCGGCTGGGCCGCCTGCTCGGACTGCCGCGGCAACGGGTTCACGAGTTGCTGATGAGCCGCCGCCACCTGCCCGACGCCGAACGCACGCTGCTGCTCCTCGTCTGGCTCGGCGCCTGCGAGGAAGGCCGGCTTCTCACGTGAAGCGGCCCTTTGTGGCCCGCTGTGGCCCGGGCTGGGTGTCACGGATTACGGG
>DASZQN010000094.1:0-7256 GCA_035549635.1 Opitutaceae bacterium | reverse complement strand
TGGAGAGGGGTGCCCAACGGGCGGGGTGTGTCGGCTGGGGATTGAGTGGGAAAACACACCTCTCCCACAGCCGACCAAAGCGAATTCCGCCGCCGGGAATTATCTCGTCAAAGGGCCTCGGAAGGCGTCAAGAGACGGGACGATGTCGGTCCCTCCGCACCCCTCGGTGTCCGATGCCTCTGCCCCGTCCGCTCCCGGCCCGGAACTTCGCTGGCGAAACGCACTGGCCTGCGCGCTGATCTTCGCCGTCACGATCACGGCCTACCTACCGGCCCTGCGAAGCGGCTTCGTCTGGAACGACACAGACTACGTCACGCGATTGGAGCTGCAATCGCGCGCGGGACTGGCGCGCATCTGGTTCGAGCCCGGCGCCACCGAGCAGTACTATCCGGTCCTGCACACCGCCTTCTGGATCGAGCACCGGCTCTGGGGCGACGCAGCCCCCGGCTACCATCTGCTCAATGTGCTGCTGCACGCGACTGCGGCCTGCCTGTTCGGACTCGTCGTGCAACGACTGTTTCGCGACCGGAACCGGGCGTCGCCGATTATCGGCGGGCTGGCCGCCCTGCTCTTCGCACTGCATCCGGTCGGCGTCGAATCCGTTGCGTGGATCTCCGAGCAGAAGAACACGCTTTCCACCGTCTTCTACCTCGCGGCCGCCCTCGCCTATCTGCGCTTCGACGAGGAGCGGAGTCGGCGCGCCTACGTCGTCGCGGGCGCCTTTTTCCTGCTGGCGGTGCTGAGCAAATCGGTCACGGCCTCGCTGCCGGCGGCAGCGCTGGTCGTGCTTTGGTGGCGCCGCGGCCGGCTGTCGTGGTCGCGCGACGTGCGGCCGCTGCTTCCGGCGTTCGTCATCGGCGCCGCCACGGGCCTGTTCACCGCCTGGGTCGAGCGCTCGCTGATCGGGGCCGAAGGCGCGGAATTTGCCCTCACCCCGGGCCAGCGCTGGCTGCTGGCCGGGCGCATTCCATGGTTCTATCTCGGCAAGCTGCTCTGGCCGCATCCGCTCGTGTTCATCTACCCGCGCTGGAAGGTCGATCCGGCTGTCCTCGCGCAGCACGTCTTCCCGATCGCCGCTCTAGCCGCGTTGCTGGCGCTCTGGTCGTGGTCCCGGCGCCGCCAGACGCGAGGCCCGCTCGCGGTCGCACTGCTGTTTGCCGGCACGCTGTTTCCGGTGCTCGGGTTCTTCAACGTCTACGCCTTCCTCTTCTCGTTCGTCGCCGACCATCTCCAGTACCTGGCCGGCCTCGCGGTCTTCGCAGGCGCCGCCGCGCTTCTCGGTCCGCTGCTCGCGCGGGGACCGCGGACCGCTGGCATCGTCGGCGTCGCCGCGCTCGCCGGGCTGCTCGGTGTCCTGACCTGGCGGCAATGCGCTGGCTATCGCGATCTCGACACGTTCTATCGCACGATCCTGGCCCGCAATCCGGGCTCCTGGCTCGCGCACTACAATCTCGGCAACCTGCTCCGGGAATCCGGCCGCACCGACGACGCGATCGCCGAGTACACCGCCGCCGCGGATACCAGGCCCGGCGGTTATCCCGAGGCCGAAAACAACCTCGGGCTCGCCCTCGCCGCCGGCAACCGCACGCGCGAGGCGATCACGCATTACGAACGGGCCATCCAGCTCCGTCCGCGCTACGCCGCCGCGCACAGCAATCTCGGTAACGCGCTGCGGGCTGAGGGTCGGACCGCCGACGCCATCCTTCATTACGAGGAGGCGCTGCATCTGCGGCCGGACTACGCCGAGGCGGACTACAATCTCGGACTCACCCTGCTCGCCGCGCGGAGGGCCCCGGAGGCCGCACCCCGGCTCGAGGCCGCCGTCCGCCTGCAGCCCGGATTCCCCGAGGCGTTGAACAGCCTCGGCAACAGCCTGGCGGCGACGGGCCGGCTGTCCGAGGCGGTCGGCCGCTATGAGGAGGCGCTGCGCGCCCGCCCGAATTATCCCGATGCGCTCAACAATCTCGGCAACACCCTGCACGTCCTCGGGCGGAACGACCAGGCGATCGCCTGCTACGAGCGCGCCCTGCAGCTGCAGCCGGATCTCGCCGCCGCGCGCAACAACCTCGGCATTGCGCTCGCCGGCGCCGGCCGGCTGCCCGAGGCGACCGCGCAGTTCGAGCAGGCGATCCGGCTGCGGCCGGATTTCGCCGAGGCGCACAACAATCTCGGCATCGTCCTCGCCACCGCCGGGCGGCTCGACGAGGCCATCGCGCACTACCAGCAGGCGCTCCGCCTCCAGCCCGACTACGCCGACGCCCGCCGCAACCTGGCCCTCGCGCAACAACAGTCGGTGCGGGAGCGGAAATAACCGTTCTTCATCGGAAAAGGTTCACGCAGGGAACGCGGAGAGCGCAGAGATAGTCAGGATCGGAGATCCGATCTTCGCGTGCTCTGCGTCCTCCGCGTGAAACCCTCTTCAACGAAAAGGATGGTCGCGCCTCGCCGGAAATACTTAGAACCTCCCGCATGCCCCAGCGCCCCCGTCCCTCGCCGCCGGCTGCGAGCCCGCCGCGCGACCTGCTGGACTGGCCCGCGGGCTGGAGCTGCGCCCTGATCTTTTTCGTCGCGTTCATCGCGTACTGGCCGGCGCTCGCGGGCGGATTTCTCTGGGACGACGACGGGCACGTCACCAAGGCCGGGCTGCGCTCGCTCGGCGGGCTGTGGCGCATCTGGGCCGAGCCGGGCGCCACGCAGCAGTATTATCCGCTCCTGCACTCGGCCTTCTGGCTGGAACACCTGCTCTGGGGCGACGCTCCGGTCGGCTATCACCTGCTCAACATCCTGCTGCACGTCAGCGCCGCCTGCCTGCTGGCCGTGACCCTGCGGCGGCTCGCGCTGCCGGGCGCGTGGCTCGCCGGGCTGCTGTTCGCGCTGCATCCGGTGTGCGTCGAATCCGTCGCCTGGATTTCCGAGCAGAAGAACACGCTCTCCACCGTCATCTATCTCTGCGCGGCGCTGGCGTACCTCCGCTTCGACGAAAGCCGCCGGCCCGGCGCGTACCTCCTCGCGACGGTCCTGTTCGTCGCGGCGCTGGGCACCAAGACCGTGACCGCCACGCTGCCGGCGGCGCTCCTCGTCGTCTTCTGGTGGCGGCGCGGATGTCTCGCCTGGCGCGATGTCGCGCCGCTGCTGCCGTGGTTCGCGCTGGGCGCGGTCGCCGGGTTCGTCACCGCGCGGGTCGAGCGCACGCTCATCGGCGCGGAGGGCGCGGACTTCGCGCTCGGGGCGGTGCAGCGGTGTCTGCTGGCCGGCCGCGTGGTCTGGTTCTATCTCGGCAAGCTGCTCTGGCCCTCCGACCTCGTCTTCTTCTATCCGCGCTGGGACGTCGATGCCTCCGAGCCCTGGCAATACCTGTTTCCGCTCGGGCTCGCCGCCGCGCTCGCAGGACTCGCCTGGCGGGCGCGGCGGGCGCGCGGGCCGCTGGCGGCGGCCTTGTTCTTCACGGGTTCGCTCTTTCCGGCGCTCGGGTTCATCAATGTCTTTCCGTTCCTCTTCTCCTTCGTCGCGGATCATTTCCAATACCTCGCCTGCATGGGAGTGTTCGCCGCCGCCGCCGCGGGATTGATGGCGCTGTCCGCGCTCCTCCCCCGCGGGATCGGCTGCGTCGCGATCGCCGGTCTGCTCGTCACGCTCGGGTGCCTCACCTCGCGGCAGAGCCGGATCTACCACGACGGTTTCTCGCTCTACGAGTCCACGCTCGCGCGCAATCCCGACTCCTGGATCGCCCACAACAACCTCGGCAATCTCCTCGTCGAGTCCGGCCGCGCCGACGAGGCGATCGCCCACTTCGAGACCGCGCTCCGCCTCCGTCCGGACCACGCCCCGAGCGAGAGCAACCTCGGCGACCAGCTCACGCGCCTCGGGCGCGCCAACGAGGCGATCCCGCACCTGCAGCGCGCAATCCAGCTGGCGCCGGCGTACCCCGAGGCGCACAACAACCTGGGGCTGGCCCTGCTTGCCGCGAACCGCGCCCCGGAGGCGGTCGCTCAATTCCAGGAAGCCCTGCGCTACCGTCCGGATTACGCCCAGGCCGAGATGAACCTCGGCCTCGCGTTGTGCTCGAGCAACCGGGTCGCGGAGGGCATCCCGCATTTCCAGCGGGCGCTCCAGCTCAAGCCGGACTACGCCGACGCCCACATCAACTGGGGCGGCGCCCTCGTCGTCTCCGGCCGCCTGCCCGAGGCGCTGGGGCATTTCCAGGAGGCGATACGGGTCGATCCCGGAAATTCCGACGCCCATTTCAAGCTCGGCCGCGCCCTCGCCTTCGCCGGCCGCAGCGGCGACGCCCTCGCCGCCTATCGGAAAGCGGTGGAACTGAATCCCGGCTATGCCGACGCCCAGCTCGCCCTCGCCCTCGCATTGCAGCAGGCCGGGCAGCAGGCCGAGGCGCAGGAACATTACACCGAAGCCGTGCGGCTGAATCCCGCGCTCGCGCGCCGGCCCTAGGCCATGCCTGGGTTGCAGGCCAGGTCGATGACCTGGCGGCCGCCTCACCGAGGTGGCCTACAACGCTCGAACACTCACCCCCGCCTGCACGAGCTCCGTTTTCAAACGGCGGGCAAAGGCGACGGCGTGTGGCCCGTCGCCATGCACGCAAACGGTGTCGGCAACGAGCGGGACATCCGTGCCGTCCGTCGTCCGAACGACGCCTTCGCCCACCAGTCGCAGAACCTGCGCCACCGCCTGGTCTGCATCGTCGATCAGCGCGTCCGGCCGCGACCGCGGTGTCAGCGAGCCATCGCGCTGGTAGGTGCGATCCGCGAACACTTCACCCGCCACCCTCAGTCCGCGGGCGCGGGCCTCGCGGCACAGCTCGCCGCCGGCCAGGCCAAAGACGATGAGCGTCGGATCGATCGCGCTCACCGCATCGACGATCGCCCGGGCCACGGCCGCGTCGCGCGCCGCCAGGTTGTAGAGGGCGCCGTGCGGTTTCACGTGGCGTACCGGAGCGAGGGCCCGCAGCGCCATCACCTGCGCCGTCACCAGCGCCCGGATTTCCCCGGGCGGCAGCGCCAGCTCCCGTCGGCCGAAATTCGCGCGATCCGCGAATCCCGGATGCGCCCCGATCGCGACGCCGTGCCTCCGCGCGAGGGCGATCGTCGCGCGCATCGTCGCCTCGTCCCCGGCGTGCCCGCCGCAGGCGATGTTCGCCGAGGTGATGAACGGCATCAGCTCCGCGTCGCGTCCGGCGCCCTCGCCCAGGTCGCAGTTGAGATCGATGGATTTCACGGACGCTTTCGATCCGTCTCGCGCAGAGACGCAGAGTCACCGAGTCCCAATCCTGGATGACTTCGGCCAAACGTCATCGCGGATTGCTCTGCGCCTCCGTGTCTCTGTGCGAAATCCGGATTTTCTTTCATCGGAATTTCTGCGCCAGGCCCTCCCGCAGGATGCCGATGTCGCGCTCGCGCGCCAGCCACAGGCGGTGGGCCTCGGCCAGGGTCACTTCGCGGAACCGCACCGTCCCGCCGGTCTGCAGCTGCGCCGCCAGCGGCTGGTCGACTCCGATCACGTGCGCCAGCCGGGGATAGCCGCCGATCGTCTGTGCGTCGGCCAGCAGGATGATCGGCTGGCCGTCGGGCGGCACCTGCACCGTCCCCGGTCCCACGGCCGACGAGAGGAGTTCGCGCGTCGCGTTGCGCCGCTGGGGCGGCCCAGCCAGCCGTACCCCCATCCGGTCGAAGCGGGACGTGACACTGAATTCCGCCTCGAGCCAGCCCGTTCCGAATTCCGCCGCGTGCGCCCCGCGCACCACGCGCAGGACCGGCGAGGCCGTGTAGGCCGGCAGGAGGCGCGGATCGATGTGCCAGTGCTCGAGCGAGCCGGATCGCGTCACCCGCACCAGCGGAAGAATATCTCCGTCGCGCAGAGCCCGTCCGGCGAGGCCGCCCAGTTTCGCCGGCGGATAAGTTCCCCGGCCGCCGAGCACCGGCGCGACGTCGATGCCGCCGGCCACCGCCACGTAGCTCCGGCACCCGCCGCGACACGCCCCGAGGGCGAAGCGTTCGCCGGCGCGCACGCGCACGGTCTGCCAGACGGGCAGCCCGACGAAGGCTGCGCCCCCGATCGCGATCAGCGTGTCCGTCGAGAATACCAGCTCCGGGCCCGTGAGCGTGCATTCCAGCGCCGCGGCGTCCTCCGAATTTCCCACCAGCAGGTTCGCCACCCGCAGGGCGAGCTGGTCGGCCGCGCCGCCCGACGGAACGCCGGCCGCCCGCTGTCCTGGACGGCCGGCATCCTGCACGGTGGTCAGCGCGCCAGCGCGGATGACGGTCATTTCCATGCGGCAAAATCCTCCGGCGAGATCGCGCGGAACTTCACGCGATCGCCCATGCGCAGCAGCGCCGCGGGTTCCTCCTCCGGGCGGAACAGCGCGAGCGGCGTGCGGCCGATCAGGTTCCAGCCGCCCGGCGTCGCGAAGGGATAGACGCCCGTCTGCGCGCCGCCGATGCCCACCGCGCCCGCCGGCACCTGCGTGCGCGGGCTCGGCCGCCGCGGCGTGTGCAGGCGCGGCGCGAGGCCGTGGAGATAGGGAAAGCCCGGGACAAAACCGATCGCCTGAACGCGATATTCCGCGCCCGCATGCAATGCCACGACCTCGGCCGCCGCGATCCCCGCGTGCGTCGCGACCTCCGCCAGATCCGGCGCGAATTTCCCCGCGTAGCAGACCGGGATCTCCACCAGCCGCCCCAGCTCGAACGGCGGCCGGCTCGCCGCCCGGCCCGCCCGCGTGCGCAGTTCCGCGCACAGCTGCTCGTAGCTGCCGATATGCGCGAGATCGTAGAACACCGTGACGGAGACAAACGCGGGAACGACATCGATCACCCCCGGCGGCGGGTGATGTGCCAGCGCCGCGGCGAGGGCCTGCACCTGGGCGAAGACGGCCTCGGTCGGTTCCTGGCCCAGCTCCAGGACCACCGCGTTGTCGCCCAGGGGGGAGAGCGTCATGCGCTGGTTCTCCCCTGCCTCCACCTACTAGGCAAGATCGGAGGACTCACGCTCCGGCCGGCGCGTGCGTCTCCTTCAACGTTCAACGCTCAACATCCAACGTTCAACGAGGAGTCCGAAACTGGGCTTGCCTCGATAAAGTGGAGTCGGTCGAGCGATTATAATTTGGTTTAGTTTTTGATGGTTTCAAACGCCACAGGGGAGAGGTAACCCAGCGAGCTGTGGCGCCTCGTCGGGTTGTAGAAGGTTTCGATGTAGTCTAAGACGGTCAACTCGGCCTGCCGACGACTCGCCGCGGGTGACTG